>JADCIX010000050.1 GCA_020247545.1 Rhodocyclaceae bacterium
ACGGCCACACCGGTGTCGCGGCTGATTTGGGAAACGCTTTGGTTGTGAGGCGGCATCATCTTTTTAACGATCTGCTCTTTGAATTGCGGGCCATAGACTGGCATGAGTGTCATCTTTCCCGCCCCCTCAGTGGATTGAATTTGTCTCTTCAAGAGACCGGACAACTATCGTGACAGAGGGGGGGGCGGTATCGACAGCATTTGATGATGCTGCCGCAAACAAAGGGCAGGCGCTTGAGAAATACAAGCGCATGGTCGTCGCTCGTGACCTGACCTGCAAGATTGGCAGTGGGCCAGTAGCGGTCCGTACGCAGTTGACGTTATCAAGTAAATCGCTTTCCGAGTTTGCGCAGTTGTCGGAAACCGTCCTCGAGCGTGACGCGTGTGCGGTGCTGAAAATGTGCGTCGCCCAGCCTTCCTCGGTGAACTGCACGTCGAGTTGTCTATCCGTCGGCGAAGCTCTTTGCCTCGCTCAAATCGAAAAGGGCCTCATCACTAAGCGCGACGCGTTACCAAAAGCGACAAAAGAGCATCCTCTCAAGACTGCCACCAGAGAATTCGATAGGCTGATGCGCGGCGTCGAGCTAGGTCGCTCTCGCACCGCAGCGCAACGCATAGCGGAAGATTCAATGACTTTGTTCACGGACTATCTAGATCTGCTGGAAGCGCAGGTCGATGGGGATCCGGCCGAGGTGTCAGCTCGCGCTACCGCCTTATCTACAAAGATTGATGCCCGCAAGGCGGAGTGGGAAGCGTTGACAGGAGCAGACGTTTCTTCCAGTGCTTCGACACAAATTGACCGAGCCAAGGAATATCTCAGAGCGATCGGCACGTTGGGCTCGGTAGTACGTGACATTTACCGCAACAACAAGGATGCCAACGCTATCCAGCGGATCGTTTTCGCGAACGAGAAGTCCGTGTCAGCTGCGATGAAGGATGTGAAGATTTTTTTGTTGGCGGAACGAAACTTGGGAGCGATCGTGGGGAATACTACTAATAGTGACCTACAAGCGCACCTTGGTGTGGTCTTCGAACAGGAAAGAAGCGTCTACAAGCGATTTGAACTGCTTGCAGACCTGCCGAGCTACCCTAGCGAGGTGGGTCAAAAAGGAGACGCTGCCATAGAGAAGTTGTTCGTAACGCTAGACGAGGCGCATTCCAGCCTAGTGACCTTGGTTAACGATCCAACGTCGGCGGACAAGAAAGCTATCTTCCGTAAAGCATTCAGGGAGTTTTTGGATGTTGTTTCCGGTATTGTTAGAATCATCAATCTTGTCTAAGGAGGAAAAGCATGCCAGTAACGAGCGATGCCCATAAAGCGCTGTACACTAATACCATACGCTTGGCTAAAGGCCTTGACGAATTGACGCAGATTCCCCTGAGTCCATTCGGGGCGATGGATCGCCACGACCTGAACGACATTACGAGACGAATTGCGATGCAAGCGATCCGAATCGGAGACTTGCAGGCAGCGAGTATTGTCGAAGCCGCGTTGGTCGCCGCCGACGCCGCTGTTGGTGCCGCGTTAGCTGCACACCCGCACATCGACAGCGGGGACTATCCGGAGAAGACTAGAACAGAAATTCGAACAATATTTGAGGCAGCGTATGCGAAGCTCGTTCGGGTTTGAGCGCGTGCCCCAGAGGTAAGTGCCAAAACGGGGAGAGACGCAAATTTGGATCACGAACTAAAGTGCATCGCACTGCAATTCATTGAGGAGGCAGCTTCTGCCCGCATTTCATTTTGAGCGAGACTCACAGACGTGTGGTTCAGAATCAGTTGAACAAAACGTTGGGATACGAAAATGTTTATTCGCTCGCCAACGCCAAGTCCTTCGCCTTCTTCGCCGCTAAGACGGTGGCCGCCCGCACCATCGCGGAAACCGCCGCCAGCAAAGAGTAAGTGTCCTTTCTTTCAAGAAAGGCGGAAAGGATAGTGGTACTAGGGGCAAACAATCTAGTTTCGCTCGGAATATTGGAGCCGAAACCTGTTGAGTTTTCTCTCGGCGTAGCCCCAAACTGTTGATGCCGATAAGTTTTTGACCCAGGCTACCGACTTTGACTGACCCGCCCTAAACAGGCTCATCCCAATTGTAGCTAGCGGCTCACGAGGGCTTTTGCTGGGTCAACCGAATTCCGGCAGATGGGTCAATTTGCCGTCGGCGACAACAACCGTAAAAGCAGATTCCTCCGCTACCCCGGTTTAAGTCCGGGGTCCGGTCGAAATGACACAGTGGGTGGTTGCGGTCGGTTGCGCATTAACGGATCATCGCTGTAAACCGAACCGAAGACCACTAAATACCAATGCTTCAAACGTTCCGTACAGTTGAGTGCGCAGGCCGGAACCCGAGGTTCATTTTCAAACCGGCCTATTACACTTGGACACTTGGGCCCCGGCGCAGTTGGATAACTAAGCCGGAGTGAGAGTCTTTTGGCGTCAGCACAAGTTGCGCCAAGAACAGCTTGACACATCCCTAAGCGGTGCGTAGTATCGACATACTGTATTACGGTTGTACCATCCTATCGTCCAAAACGATTCTGCCGTGGAGCCCATCGTGTCTGCAATCTCAAAAGTGACTACCAAGTATCAAGCCACGATTCCACAGGAAGTGCGGGAGTTCTTGGGCGTACGCCAAGGCGACGCGGTGCAATACCTCATTGAGCGCGGCGAGGTGAAGCTGAAGCGAGTTACCACCCCGGATTTGGCATACCTTGCTGCTGTCGAGAAAACGCTGACCGAGTGGGATAGCGCGGCAGATAACGATGCCTTCCGCGATCTTTGATCGTTTTGATGTGCTGGTTGTGCCGTTCCCGTTTACCGATCGGGCGGCAACCAAGCGCCGGCCGGCACTGGTCCTGAGTAGCGCAGAAAGCTTCAATCGAAGTGCCGAGCATCTTGTCATGGCAATGATTACTAGCGCCACTGATGCCGCTTGGCCGCTCGATGCGGCAATCAAAGACCTTAAGAGCGCTGGTTTGAATGTTGAATGTGCAGTGCGCTTCAAGTTGTTCACGCTGGACCAACGGTTGGTGCTGCGCAAGGTGGGCACGCTCGGCACGAATGACCAGAAGCGCGTGACTGCCGCGATGAAGACGCTATTTCTTGCCTGACGTTTTCGGCTTCCACTGATAGTCGCGCAGTCGGATCTTGCCCGAATCATCAAACACAACCCCCTCAGCTTCCAGCAGAATGCGTTGCAAATCATCCGAGCCGCTTTGCCAGTTGGTGCGGCGCAAGCTGATACGCCCCTGCGCATTCATAACCCGGTGCCACGGAATTCTTACGTTCTCTGGTGTATTTGCCAACGCGTTGCCGACGTGACGTGCATGGCGCGGCAGGCCCACGAGTTTTGCCAGTTGCCCGTAAGTGACGACCTTACCCGTTGGTATCCGACGCACTAGTTGGTAGAGGGCCTGCTTGTCTAACATCGCCTAGGTTGCCGAAGCCTAGTACTCGACCGGGATAGGATCCAACGACCGCCACAGATACCACGTGGCAACGGTATTCCACGGTGCCCAACGTTCGGCATAGACCAACACTTCGGCTTTGGATAGACGATCACTGTCATGGAAATGCCGCTCGATGGCGCGTATCAAACCAATATCATCAACTGGGAAAACATTCGGCCGCATCAGAAAAAAGATTAAAAACATCTCGGCGCTCCAGCGGCCGATGCCTTTTACGCGGACGAGATCGGCGATGACTTCGTCGTCGGTCATGCGTGGCCAGCGGCGCGGATTGACCAACTTTTCAGCAAAGTGTCGCGCAAGATCTTTCAGATACACCACCTTACTACCCGAGAGCCCGCACGCACGTAGCTCGTCAACCGACATCTCCAACAAACGTGGTGGTGTGATTTCGCCGGCAGCCGTCACCACCCGATCCCAAACCGACTGCGCGGCCTTGACGGAAATTTGTTGGCCAACGATGGCGCGTGCAAGTGTCGAGAAAGCATTCCCGCGAGTCCGCAGGGTTGCCTCTGGATAAGTCTTGATAAGGCCACGCATCACCTTGCAACGGCGGCTGAGATGTTTGGTGGCGTCGTGCCAGTAATCAGGGATCATGGTGTCGAGGTTACCAGCGTTTGGTGAGGTGCCGGCGGCGCCACACTCGGGTCACGACAATCCGCCAAATAATACGCGTGCCGAAGTAGCCAAGCAGCGCCAGCAACACGGCGAGAATGCCCAGGCCAATGAGTAGTGATGGCCCAAGTGACACAAACCAGTGCCACATCGCTGGCACGACGAGCCACGGTTCGGTCCACGAAAACGAAAAATCGGGCGGCGCGAGCAACGACATTTTTTCGCCGGTCACAACCGTGCCCATTGAAAACGCAAACATGTACAGCGGAATAAACGTCAGCGGGTTGGTGACGAAGGTTCCCGCAGCGGCCGCCAGCACATTGGCGCGTAGTGGGATGGAAATCAGGATGGCAAGCAATATCTGCACCGGCCCCGGGATCAATCCCGTCACCGCGCCAATGGCGATACCAAGTGAGACACTCCCGCGGTGCATATGCCAAAGGCGTGGATGTCCTAACCACGGTTTCATCCACAGCAAATACTTGTTCTCAAGTATGACTTCCGGCTTCGGTAAGCGGTCACGCAAAAAACGTTTCATGCAGCTTTCATTTGTTATTGAAGCGCGTTAACCAGCCGATTATGAACGGGCTGTCGTCGAGATCGCGGTTAGGAGCGTTAAAAAACGAAGAAAAGCGGGTTCCAAGATTAACACTCTGGCTACGTTGCATGCGTTCATTTGTCGTCGGGCTGGTGCTCGGCAGTCTATTCCTCCAGACCCGCAGCGTGCTGCCCGAGCAGCCGGCTTGGTCGCTGATCGTGTTGGCATTATTGTTTGCCCTTGCTGCGGCGGGTTTTAAAGATGCTGGGGACTCCAAACGCAACATCCGTCACACATGGATAACCTTGACGCTGGTTAGTTCCGCCTGGATGTTGTCTGGCGCTTGTTTGGGGGTGGGTTATGCGCAACACCGCGCAGAAATCCGTCTGGTGGAAGCACTTTCTCGTGAATGGGAGGGGCGAGACATTGAGCTGGTGGGTTCGGTTGCTTCACTTCCGACCTTAACCGAGCGCGGCACGCGGTTTTACTTTGAAGTTGAAAGTAGTGCGGTCACCGAGGCGCGGGTGCCGCGCAACATCAGCCTGACGTGGTACATCGAACAGCCACGCAATGGTGAAGCGGCAAAACCACCGCCGACCTTGAGCCCCGGTGAACGCTGGACACTCACGGTGCGCTTACGCCGTCCACACGGTACGGCAAACCCGCATGGGTTTGACTTTGAGGCGTGGGCGCTTGAGCGCAATGTTCGCGCAACGGGTTATGTACGATTCAAGGGTATCAACAAGAAAGAACCTCTCGCCACAAGCGGCATGATGATCGGTATTGATCGCGCCCGTTTGGCAATTCGGGACCGTATGCAGGCGGTGCTGAAGGATCAGCCATACGCGGGCGTGCTGATCGCACTTGCCATTGGTGAACAAAACGCCATTCCGGCCGCGCAGTGGAAGACGTTCTGGCGCACCGGTACCGGACACCTGATGTCGATTTCCGGGCTGCATATCACGATGGTGGCGGCACTCTTGTATTGGCTGGCGTTTCGACTCTGGGCGCGCTTGCCACATCTCACCGCGCGAATACCCGCACAACGTGTTGCGGCAATCGTAGGGGCGGCGACGGCACTCGCATATTCACTCATCGCCGGCTTTTCGGTGCCGACACAACGCACCTTCTTTATGTTGCTGGTGGTCGCGATTGCCTTAATCATGGGGCGTGGGCTTTCGGCTTCACGCATCCTTGCCTTTGCGCTGTTTGCTGTTGTGCTACTAGACCCGTGGTGTGTACTGGCGCCGGGGTTTTGGTTGTCGTTTGGCGCGGTGGCCATGATTTTTTATGTCACGTCTCACCGCACGGGGCAGCTGAGTGTGGTGCGCGCCGCGCTGCTGACGCAGCTTGCGGTAACGCTCGGACTGTTACCGCTGACACTTGCACTCTTCCAAGAGGTATCGATGATTTCGCCCGTCGCCAATGCAATTGCCATTCCGGTGGTCAGTTGGGTGGTGGTGCCGATCACACTGTTGGGCGCGTTGTTGCCGGCAGGGTTGTCGGATCTGATGTTGCTACTCGCGCATTGGGTCATGAGTCTCACCTACGATTGCCTTGCGTGGCTCGCGGCGATGCCGAATGCGGTTTGGCAGTCACACGCGCCTGCCATGTGGACGGTCGCGCTAGCAATGATCGGCGTAGTGGTGGTGATGATGCCGCGCGGCTTGCCGATGCGCTGGTTGGGCGCAGCGGCCATCCTGCCAATGTTTTTTGTGTTTCCTGCTACGCCGAAACCCGGGGAGTTATGGCTGACGTTACTTGACGTTGGCCAGGGGCTCGCAACGGTTGTAAGGACCGCCACCCATACGCTGGTCTATGACACCGGGCCAAAGTGGAATCCGGATGCCGATTCAGGCAATCGCATTGTTGTGCCGTTTCTGCGCGGGGAGGGCATTCGCAAACTCGACGCATTGGTGGTGACACACGACGACGAGGATCACGCTGGTGGCGCTCGTTCGGTCATCGATGCGCGCAGCCCCGGCTGGGTGTTGACGCCAGTACCCAACGATCGCGACTATCTGGCAAACGCCACCGAAGTGATGCGTTGTGAAGTGGGGGATGGTTGGCGCTGGGACGGCGTGGAGTTCGACGTATTGCACCCAACATCGAATGCGTATGAGGAAACGCGCAAAACCAACAACATGGGTTGCGTGATCAAAATTACCGCACCGGGTGGCACCGTGCTGATGACCGCAGATATTGAAAAGCTGGTCGAGGCGGAACTGGTTGCGCGCGCAGGGGATGAGTTGAAATCAGATGTCCTGGTTGTACCGCACCATGGCAGTAAGACATCATCGACTGAGGCGCTTTTGGATGCTGTCAATCCGACACTTGCCGTCCTGCCGGTCGGTTACCGCAATCGTTTTCGCCACCCGCATCCTGATGTGGAAGCACGGTATGCGGCGAGAAACATCCCGATTCGACGTACCGATTGGGAAGGTGCCATAACGTTGAAATTCGCCGCCGATGCGAAGGGTGAACCTGCCATCGAATCGTATCGAAGCCAACGCCAGCGGTATTGGACGGATATGCCGGAGAAAAAAATCGTCGGTGAACCGTAACGGCGTAGCCGTGAAGAAACAGCCGATGGCGAAGATTTACTGCCCGCCGTGCAGTCGCTTTGGCATCAGCTGCGCGCCGTCAAAATCCGGTGCTCGTCGCAAATCGAGCGTGAATGGAAACGCGGGATTACGGCCTTCGAGCTTGAGATCGAGCGGCCCCGGCGTGTGGCCGATTTTTTGAAAACGTGCGACACGTCTCGCCTCAGCCTCGTTGGCGTTGACCGGGAAGGTTGCGTAGTTGCGTCCACCCGGATGGCTGACGTGATAGGTGCAACCGCCGACGGATCGGCCGGACCATAGATCCACCAGATCAAACACCAACGGCGCGTGAACGCCGATAGTCGGATGCAAGGCGGAGGCAGGTGCCCACGCACGGTAGCGCACCCCGGCGACAAATTCGCCCGGTGTGCCGGTGGGTGTAAGAGGCACCACACGACCATTACACGCCACCACGTGGCGCTGCTGCACCATACCCGACACCTTTACCTGCATGCGCTCAAGGCTGGAATCGACATAACGCGCAGTACCCGAACCAGCCATTTCTTCGCCCAACACGTGCCACGGCTCAATGGCTTGCCGTAATTCCAACTCGACACCTTGATAGGCCACCGTTCCAAAGCGCGGGAAACGGAATTCAATAAACGGCGCGAACCATTCCATCTTGAAGGCATAACCCGATGCGTTGAGGTCATCCACCACCGACTTCATGTCCTGCGCAACAAAGTAGGGCAGCATAAATCTATCGTGTAACTCGGTGCCCCAGCGAATGAGTTTTGCTTTGTACGGCGTTTTCCAAAATCTGGAAATCAACGCCCTGAGTAGCAATGTCTGTGTCAGGCTCATCTCTGCATGCGGCGGCATTTCAAAAGCGCGGAATTCGAGCAAGCCGAGACGCCCGGTCGGGCCATCGGGCGAATACAGTTTGTCGATGGAAAACTCTGCGCGGTGTGTATTGCCCGTGAGGTCTACCAAGAAGTTGCGCAGGATTCGATCGGCAAGCCATGGGAACTCGCTTTCATCACCCTCGGTGAGCTTCGCTTCCATTTGTTCGAAGGCAATTTCCAACTCGTAGAGTGTGTCAGATCGCGCTTCGTCCACGCGCGGGCTCTGCGAGGTTGGCCCGATGAACGTGCCGGAGAATAAATACGAAAGCGCCGGATGATTCTGCCAATAGGTGATGAGTGAACGCAGCAGGTCAGGGCGACGCAACATCGGTGAATCTTTGGGTGTCACACCACCAACGGTGACGTGGTTACCACCACCCGTGCCGGTGTGCTTGCCGTCGAGCATGAATTTCTCGGTGCCGAGCCGTGAAAGCCGCGCCTCTTCGTAAAGTGTCTTGGTATTGCTCACGAGTTCGCGCCACGTGGCGGAAGGCTGAATGTTGAATTCAATGACGCCGGGGTCGGGGGTGACGGCAAATTTTTTCAGGCGGTCATCCGACGGTGGTGTGTAACCTTCTATCCGCACCGGTGTGGCGGTTTGTTTGGCGGTGGCCTCTACCGCGGCCACCAGCGCCAGATAGTCTTCGAGCAGTTCCAATGGCGGAAAAAACACGTGCAAGATGCCGTTACGGACTTCTACACATAACGCAGTGCGTACAACGTCCTTGGCAGACTCGCCTTTTTTGAGCTTCGACGCCTTTGGCTTCTCCATGTCTTTTTTAATGGAGAGTTTCATCTGTGCTGAGAGCGCTTCACGTTCACCGAACGGGTCACCGGCGAGAATAATTTCCATGTCAGCCGGTGCCACCCACGGCAGACTATTCAGCGGTAGCCTAAAGCCGACTGGTGAATCGCCTTCCACAAGATAGAGATGATTCGTTGCCAACGGCCAGAGGGACGAGGCCCATTCAGTTGCTTCCGCGGGTTTCTTGCGTGCACGTGGTTTCATCGGCAGCACGTAACCTGTCGGCTCGCCGATTTTTCCTTGCAACTGTTTGAGAAGCCCCTCGGTGATCAACGCTCTCGCGCTTGGGTCCTTCAATTCTGCTGATGTGGGATCGATGTTCACCGGCAGCTGCGACTCGTCTCGAATGGTCCGCCAGATACTTTCGTAGGCGGGCATGGCGTAATCGGGATGCAGGCCAAGCTCAAGGGCAAGCGCGCGGGCGAAGGTCTTGGTGATATCAGCGCTGTGTTTGGTCGCTTCTGTGGCCACCAACAGCGGGTCGTGCCAAAGCGGTGTGCCGTCAGGCCGCCAATAACACGAGAGCGCCCAACGCGGGAGGGGTTCCCCCGGATACCATTTACCCTGACCAAAATGTAGCAGGCCGCCGGGTGAGAACAACTTTTGCATACGCAGAAAGAGTGTTGTCGCCAACTCAAGCTTCTTCGGTGAGTGCGCAACGTAGTTCCACTCCGCACCTTCCATATCGTCCACCGAGACAAAGGTAGGTTCGCCGCCCATGGTCAGACGAACATCGTTTGCCAGCAACTCGGCATCAACCTGGTCGCCAAGTTTGAGCACCTGCTGCCACTGGTCTTCGTTAAACGGCTTGGTGACACGCGGGTCCTCGTGGATGCGTGTGACAGTCATCGAAAAATCTAGCTTCGATTCACATACATCAGTGAAGCCCGAAACTGGCGCGGCGGAGGAGGGGATGGCGGTACAAGCAAGCGGGATATGACCTTCACCAGCCAAAAGGCCGGAGGTCGGGTCGAGGCCAATCCAGCCCGCACCCGGCAGATAGGCTTCGCACCACGCGTGTAGGTCGGTGAAGTCGCGATCCGTGCCGGAAGGTCCATCGAGCGCCTTTTGATCAGCGGTTAGCTGAATGAGGTAACCCGACGCAAAACGCGCTGCGATGCCGAAGTGACGAAGAATTTGCACCAGTAACCAGCCACTATCGCGACATGAACCCTGCGCGCGCTCGAGGGTGACTTCTGGCGTTTGTACACCTGCCTCCATTCGGATCAAGTACGAAATGTCACGTTGTACTTTTGCGTTGAGCGCAACCAGGAAATCGATCGTATTGATTGGTTTACCAAGAAACTCAGCGCGCGCTAGGGCGAGCCACTTGGTTAGCAGCGGCCCGGCGGGGTCAACTTCCAAATATGCGGCAAGTTCGCGTTTGTTGTCGTGGGTATAGGTAAACGGAAACTTTTCCGCATAGGCTTCCATAAAGAAGTCGAACGGATTGATCACCGTCATGTCTGCGACGAGATCCACTTCAATACACAGTTCCGTAGATTTTTCCGGGAACACCAGGCGCGCAAGCCAATTGCCGTAGGGATCCTGTTGCCAGTTCATGAAGTGTTTGGCAGGCCGGATCGTTAGCGAATAACTTTCGATCGGTGTGCGGGCGTGGGCGGCGGGGCGCAAGCGCACCTCGTGCGGCGATAGTGATACCGGCCGGTCGAAGATGTAGTGCGTTTTATGGTGGAGGGCGACGCGGATGGTCATTTGTCAGGACTTCTTGATTTCGGATGATTCCGACACATGGACTTCAGGGAGTTTATGCAATTAGGCTCCCGCCTTCGCGGGAGCAGGGGAGTATCGGTTTAGTGGTCGTTAATCTAACCCCGTCCCCGCGCAGGCGGGGACCCAAGTTAACCTGCCCGCGACGGCGGGGATCCTCTAGAAAATTGGGCTCCCGCCTGCGCGGGAGCATGGGAGTATCGGTTTAGTGGTCGTTAATCTAACC
>JADCIX010000051.1 GCA_020247545.1 Rhodocyclaceae bacterium
AACGTTAGAGCGCAAGCGATGAACAGCGTCCTCGATCTCGGTAAAGAGCACCTTTACGAAGCACTGGAAGGTAATCCAGAAGAGCTAAAGGCACTCTTCCGTGCTCGCGTCTCGGGCTGGGGAAAAACCTACGCCCACGAAGAGGAAATGACGGTTGGTCTTTTCAGCGATCTTGAGCAAAAAATCGAGCCCTATGTAGCCTTCTCTTTGCTATCTGAGGTTGTTGATTTGGCTGAATCAGAAGAAGATTTCGATGGTTTCAATTGCGCCCTTGATCTTGCTTCGTCACTCGTTGTCGCGAGCGGAACAACAGAGATTCCGGAGGCTCTTCAGGCAAAATTTGCTGCGCTGGAAAGCAAGGCAGTGCGTTTTGGCGGTGAGCCCGTTGATTCAATCGCCGTAATCCGGGGGCATTACCGAAATGCGCTCTAACAATTCCGTCGAGAGGGACCGCCCACAAGCTGCGCTTGTGGGTTCCCTTCGCGGCTTCGCCGCTACGGCGGCCCCTCACGTCAAACGTTAGGCCGCTTTCATCATGCGCGATTCGTCACTCGAAATGCATGCGTACTACGCAGAGCGGGCGCCCTATTACGACGCGGTTTACCTCAAACCTGAGCGCCAGTCGGACATTGAATTTCTATCCAACTACCTTCCAGGGCAGCTCTCGGGGCGAGACGTCCTAGAAATAGCCTGTGGCACAGGCTATTGGACTCAGCACATCGCAAAGTCAGCTCGGAGCGTTCTCGCCACCGACGGCACCGCCCAGCCGCTAGAGTTCGCAAAGCTACGACCGCGGCACCGATGCAATGTGAAATTCCTGCTGGCCAATGCCTATTCCCTCACGTCAGAGCTCGGCCTGTTCAATGCATGCTTCGCTGGCTTATGGTTCTCCCACATCCCAGTCGGTTCACGCGCAGCCTTCCTTTCGGGTCTCAATCAAAGGCTAACTCCCGGCTCGAAAGTCATATTCATCGACAACAATCAGACCCAGCTTCGTGACTTTCCAATCGCTGAGACGGACTCCGATGGAAACACCTACCAACATCGAAGCCTAAATGATGGCTCGGTACATCGAGTCTTAAAAAATTTTCCTAGCCAACAAGATTTGGTCCAACTGGTTTCACCGTTCGCCACCCAGCTGCATTGGCGTGAACTCAGCAACTTCTGGCTCTTCGAGTATGTTTTCACCGGCGCGGCCTAACCCCTCGTTCAACCGGACTTGCAACGGCGTTCCTGCGCAGGCCGTCATTTCATTCTCGGCCTGCTTCGTCTCTCTGTCGCAAGCCGGTTAACTCAAGCGTTAGGCGTCAAGGCATTGCCGCACACTTCCCCGCATTATCCCGATTGCACCTGCACATGCCCAATTTCCGCGCTATTGCCTTAATCAGGCTCTTGTTCCTTCTTGCGCTAGCGATCTCAAGTCGCGTCAATGCTACTGAGTACAAGGTCGAAGAAGTCGAGTTCCTGAGTCAGAACGTTAAGCTGTCAGGGGCATTAGTTTTTCCAGAGAAGGTCACACTCCGCGCTGCGGTGGTCTTTGTGCATGGGTCCGGAAAGCAGACCAGAAACCTGCGCCTGGCAGAGAGTCTTGCATCACATGGAATTGCCACCTTGGTTTACGACAAGCGCGGGGTTGGGCAGTCGGGCGGCAGCTATGAGAGCGACCAAAGCGTGAGCGGGCACAACATCAGCCTGCTTGCAGATGACGCAGCAGCAGCCCTGAACTTGCTTAGGCACCACCCCAGGATCGAAAGAGTTCCAGTCGGCCTGTCTGGCATCAGTCAGGCCGGTTGGATCGTGCCGCTAGCCGCCGAGAGGTCAAAAAGCGCAGACTTTCTGGTGCTGTGGAGCGCGCCTGTTTGCAAGGTAAGCGAAGAAGATATCTACAGCAAGCACACCAACGACCGCGACTCAGATAGTCGCCCAACCTTCGCTAAGGCGCTTGCAGCTCGAACACAGAAGTACATCTGGCCAGGCTTCTTGGGAAAAGACACTGACCCAAACGAAAGCCTGTCCAAACTGAAGATTCCGGGACTATGGATCTTCGGTGATCGCGACGGAAGTATCCCGGTGGATCTCTCGATCCAGAACCTCAAGAAGCTCGGTGCGATCAATAAAGACTACGTGTATGTCCTCTTTTCAGGTTACGGGCACAATAACATGTCAGAGACGCTTCTGACTGCGGTGGACTGGATACGCAGAGTCACGCCACAGGCGCGATAGATCTCTTGCAAGCTCTTGGCAATCGTATGCAAAGTTGGCCACGTTGAAGCCTAACCCCTCGCTCAACCGGACCCGCTACGGCAGGCAACGTAAGGCCGGTCTGAGGCACTCGGTGCATTTTCTCAGCCCGGCCTTACGCTGCCTGCCTCCGCGGGCAGCTTAGCTCGAACGTTAGCAAATGCGCAGCTACTATTTTGGTTCTCGGAAATGGATATTGCTATGGTGTTTTACGGTGTTGTGGTTACTCGGATTAGCATTCGGAACCATCAGTGCCATCGTTGACGGAGTCGAAGGCCCAAACGATTATCCGACATGGTATCCATTTGTCGTCCTGGCGGTAATGTGGGGATTTGGCAGTTATCTAGCTTGGTTGTGCAACCGCCATCCCTGTACATCGGTCATAGTTGAGCGCGATGGCGTCGTCGAGGGTCGGGTGGCTTTTCCATTTCGTGTCGTACACAGAAAGTTCCGGCATGAGGATCTCATCCCGCTTCAGCTTGTCGAAAGCAAGTACGAGGATGGCGATGTTTTCTTTGTTCTCCGGCTTCCTGTTCAGTTGGTGCGAGGGCATGACGTGGTCCTCGCTGAGGGTTCCCTCGCGCATTGCCTCGAATATAACGCCGCTTTTTTTTCGGCCTTGAGGCAAGGTGAGCGTGAGCCAACAAGAGTTCAAGGCTAACCATCAGTTCCAGCGGATCGGCTACGCCGACCGCTGAACTTATCCGTTATGCCGCAAAGCACGCAGCAGACTAGGGGCTCGACACAACATGAAAAATAAATCTGTTCAGGCGCTGCTTGAAGATATCCGTCTTGTGAGCGAACAAAACTATGAGATCGTCGAGGCCGTTCGAGCCTTAGTACAGAAGACTTTTGAAACAACTTTGGAAGAGGTTAAGTACGGCGGCATCCTATTTCGGTCGGGAGTTCAATTTGGTGGGGTCTTCGCCTACAAAACGCACGTAACTGTCGAATTCAGGAACGGCGCAAAGATCACTGACATTTTCGGGTTTCTTGAAGGGTCAGGAAAGGGGCGTCGGCACGTCAAGTTGATGTCTGTCGCTCAGATCAAGGACAAAAAGTTAGCTCAATACTTATCGCTTGCTCTGCAGGCATCCAAACAGGACGACTCATGAAACTAGGCTACACAATAATCTACGTCCCTAACGTCGCTGAATCGTTGTCGTTCTTTGAAAATGCATTCGGCTTATCACGCCGTTTTTTGCATGAGTCGGGCGACTATGGCGAACTTGAAACGGGAGAAACAACGCTAGCCTTTGCGTCGCACGAGCTTGGGAATGCGAACTTTCCAACGGGTTTTGTCGCTGCAAGTGAATCCAGCAAGCCTATTGGCATCGAAATAGCGTTGGTTACGCCGTATGTTGTCGAGGCGCACGCTAAAGCCCTAGCAGCTGGAGCCACCGAGTTGAAAGAACCTGAGACCAAGCCATGGGGGCAAGTTGTCTCCTACGTCCGATGTCCAGACGGAACTTTGGTCGAAGTATGCTCGCCGGTTGGTGGCTAAATTGCGGCATAACAAGTCATTCCAGCCGACCGTCAAAAGCTGCGCTTTTTGCCGTCGGCTGAATTCCAACGTTAGGTTGCTCAATTGAATCTTCAACTCGACGGCCTTCATGCAATCGTAACTGGTGGCTCATCTGGGATAGGCGCTGCGGTAGTTCGTGCATTGGCAGCTGAAGGCTGTCGTGTTTCATTCTGCGCTCGTGGTCAAGAGCAGATTGACAAGACACTTCTTGCTTTAGCTGATCTGCCTGGAAAAGTTGAAGCGACGTCCAAAGACGTTACAGAACGCGAAAACTTCGCGAAGTGGATTGAAGCGCTTGGTCCATTTGACATCTTCATTCCCAACGTTAGTGCGATAAGCACCGACTGGAAGTGCTCACTCCGTACTGATGTCGAAGCCACCGTCGATGCAACCGAAGCTGCAATACCGGTACTACTAAAGTCGTCGCACGGTGCAATTACATATATTGGCTCGAAGGCAGGCTCGTTAGCCGCGCCGCATTCCGCTTCGTATGGTGCCAGCAAGGCTGCAATGGCTCACTACATGAAGTCACTGGCCTCACGCCTACTGCCATCCGTTCGAGTGAATACCGTGTCTCCTGGAGATACGCTTTTCGAGGGTGGCCTTTGGGATCAAGAACGCAAGAACAACCCTGAGAATTTCAAGACAGTTGTTCAACGGAACCCACTTGGACGCCTTGCCACGCCAGAAGAGATCGCACGGGTAGTTGCTTTCATCTCTAGCCCTTCAGCAAGCTTTGTGGCTGGCGCCAACTGGTACGTTGATGGTAATTCCACGAATCATGTGCAGTTCTAGTCCGCAACCTAACCCTTCGCTGGAGCCGACCCGCTCCAGCCAGGGTGCCTTGCCTCCACGGTCGGCTCGGCTCAAACGTTAGGCATCAGAAGCAGCAATGTCCACAATCGTCCCGACTACAGGACTCGAACGCGCCGCCGGTAGCTTGACCGCCGATGTATCGCTCACTTTGGTGGCAGCGGCTGCGGGAAGCCCTCTCGCGGCACTGCTACCTGTACTCGGAAAGACGCTGGCCGCCGAGCGGCAGCGGAAGCGTGTGGAAGCAACACTGGTTGCGATGGATGAGCTGCTCAAAGCCCACAGTCGGCAACTCGAGGAGCTCACGGACCCTCAGTACAAATTTGTGAACGAGTCGATTCTGGCGTTGTTACACACGACAAACGAACGCAAGATGGCTCTGTTGAAGAACGCTGTCCGAAACGGGCTGGTGGAGTCAGACCTGCCATCCCAAGAGGCAGTCTTTCTGAGCCGTATCGTGCGCGATATCTCCCACGAAGAAGTGGACTTCCTGGCTAGGAACTTTGCCTATCATCGGATCTGGCTCAGCGAGACCCCGGCCGGAGAGCATGAGGTACCTACCGTCGCAGTCACCCCGCAGTCGCCTGACGGTCAGATTGTTGTTGGACTGATTAGTCTTGGGCTTGTCATGCCAGCAGAGGCAACATGGGACGACAGTGGCCTGCTTCGCTTTTCACCGCTTGTTGTAAAGCTGTTGGCTCTTCTCCGCGAAGCTGATGCCTAACCCGCGCTTCGAGCGGACCGCCGAGAAGCGTCGCTTCTCGGTACCCCGTCGGCTTCGCCGCCGGGCGGCCTCTCAAACTTCACGTTGTGCCTCAGAGATCGTCTATGAACCGTGATTGGTGGATGCCGTTAGTGCAATGGACAGTTTGGGGGATCGCCATGGCCGTCGTCATGGGCTGGGTGGCGAAATCACGGCTCCGCCAAAGGCCCGACTCTGAGCGCCGCACGCTCAGGCATCCGATCAGCACTCTCGTAATAGGTGTAGTCGGGGCTGCCTTCTTCTTTGGAATCGCTATCGCCTCGAACACCATTGGGAAGAATCCGACCGCGACAGTCTGGACGACGGCCTTATTCATTGCTTTTGGTCTTGCCTCAGTTCCCATGATTGCGGACTACTTCTTTGCGCGTCACCGCGTTTCAGACGCGGGCATTGAGTACGGTCGCATGATGGGGCAACGAGGCAATCTTCAGTGGTCTGAAGTGAAAAGCGTCCGTTTCGCACCCGTCGCGAAGTGGTTCAAGGAGCAATAGGGGACGGACCACGATTAGTTTTCGCCTATGCCCATTTTCGAAACCAAGAAGGAAGCGTAGCTTGTTTTGCGGTGGTCACAGAGCGGCTATCCAGCCGCATACCACCGTCCGTCTTCTGCGTTGTGCCTAGTCTCCCAACTACCTTCAAAAACAAAAGTCACCTATCCACGGCTGCCTTGAGGCAATAGTTCTTGGGAATGCCCGTCGATACTAGTGTTTTGCCTATGGTTGAGTGCCGTGCGGTTAACGACGCGCAAAACAAAACGGCCGCTGGTTTGCACCAGCGACCGTTCACTTTGTTGCGTTGATACGTTGATGTGGCTTAGAACTTTGCGCGCACGTTCAGGAAGTACTGACGGCCAAATTCATGCGCGTAGCCCGGCGCAGATTCGTTGATGTAGTAAGTTCTGCGGACTGGGTTTAGCAGGTTGTTGCCGTCAAGATGAATGCTGACGTTTGGCAGGATCTTGTACGATAACGAGGCTGACAAGCTGCCACCGGATACATAACGATGTGTACCGACCACGGTGGTGACGCCAGGCTTGTTCGCCAGCAGACCAATTGCGTAGTCAGAGCGCCAGTTCCAAGCAAGACGCCCACTGAACTTCTCGTCTTCGTAGTAGCCCTGCAGGTTATATGTCAAGCGCGATGTGCCGAGGAATGGCTGGTCATCCGCATCCTTGCCGTCAACATAGGTGGCGTTTGCCAGCACACCAAAACCTGCACCCAGTGGCATCTCGCCCGCCAGCTCAACACCACGAATCTTCGCGTTCACTGCAACACGCGAAGTTACCAGATAGGTCGAGAAGGTATTGGTCGAGGTGTTGAAGTACTCAACGTTCGACGAACCCGGCTTCACGTAGTCTTTGATGTCCTGTGAGAACACCGCGCCAGACACGTAAGCACGGCGGGCGAAGTAATACGCCAGCGATGCGTCGATGTTGGTTGCGGTGGTCGGAGCCAAACGCGGGTTGCCCGAGGTACCGGTGAGCAGCGTGTTGTTCAGGTTTACCGCACCGGCAAGTTCGTTGTAGTTAGCACGTCCTAGCGTCTTGGTGATACCGAGACGACCGATCAGTTTTGGCTCAATCTCCCAACGCAGGTTCAAGCTTGGCAGGTAGTCGGTGTGTTTGGTCTCGACCACCTGTGGAACGTAGGTTGCCAGCGAGGATGTGGTGATCGCATTGGGCACGCTGCAAGGCTGCAGTGGCACACACTGACCAACACCAGTACCATTCACGAGCGCTTGATACGACGTCGATTTCAACTGGGTGGTCGCAACGCGCACACCAACGTTGCCCGAAAGTTTGTCGTTTACGTCAAACTCGCTCATCAGGTAGAAGGAATCGTTGTTTTCCTTGACCTCAAAACCCGCCGACCAGTTCTTGCCTAACACCGGGTTCCAGTTGACGTACTGGTTAGTCAGGTTTTGCATTTGGCTGGTGTCGTAGCGCATCATGCTGCGCGGGAAGTTGCCGCTCACGCCCGACGCCCAGTTGGCGGGATAGGTGCCGGCAGGCACTGGAATTGCACCGACGATGTTAGTCACCAGCAGACCGCCCGTGACCGAAATAAACGGAGACGGGGAGACCAGTGCGCCGGCAGCAGTGTATTGTGCGTTCCAACGTGGGTTGATCACGTCATAGGTGCGCTTGTGGTCTCCAGTGCGCGCACCAAACTTGATGTTGCGGAACATGCCGCCGTCGAGTTTGTACTCACCGTCGATATGAACGTACTTTTCTTTATCGTTGGAGTTGACTGACGCGCCTTGGTTGCTCAACTGCACAAAGCTGGCTGTGCTGTTTAGATTGACGTTGCCGCCCGCCGCATTGAGGATAGAGTAGTCCACCGCGTCGGCACCAGCATTGATGCGATAGGTGATGTTCGGATTAATTACGCCCAGCACGATGCTCGGCTGGGAATTGGTGACACCACTACCTTCGGTGCTACCGACACGGCCCTTAAAGGAGAGTTTGTCAGTTGCTTCCCACTTGAAGTCCAGGTCATAGAAGTTAGATTTCGACTTGGCACCTTGACGCAGGAAGTGATCAAACTGGAAGCCGACCACTTGTTGGGTTGCCGGTGCTGTGGCAGGACGCACTAACGATGCACCTATTAGTACGCCGTTATCGACCACGCCGTTTTGAATCTGCCAACCGTTGTTGAGCAGGGTGTTTGGCAACCCGTAGCCGCTAGAGTTGTAGTTATCGGCTTTGAGTTCAGATTTAAATGCGCTGAAGTTCAAGTCGAGGTTAGCCATCGGTTTCCATTGTGCGCCAAAGTAACCGCCGGTGCGCTCACGGACACCTTCAAACATGGCGGAGTTCAAGCTGCCCGGCATGCGGATATTGGTAATGGTTGGTGTGCTGGTGGTTGCCGCAGCTTGTGCGGCAGCGATCAAAGCCGGGTTGCCGGACGCGTTGGCTTGCGCCACGGTGATGTAGTTGTAGCCAAAAATCTCTTGGCCGTCACGACGCAGATGGCGTTTTTCGCTGAATCCTTGCACCATCACACCAAAGGTCTTGTCGTCGCTCTTCCAAGCGATCAAGCCGCTGACTTGTGGGTCACTTTTCTTTGGCAAATCGGCGTAAACCATGCCAACCGAGGCTTCGCCGGTGACTTGCTGGCGGAAGTCAAGCGGCTTGCGCGTGATGATGTCTACCGTACCAGCGATACCTCCTTCGGTGATGTCAGCGCGGCCGGTTTTGTACACGATCGCCTGACCGATCAACTGTGATGGCAGCAAGCCAAAACCAACACTTCGACCGGAACCCGCCTGGTCACCAACGTGCCAGTCGCCGGAAGATAGCGCATGGCCATTAACGGTTACTAGGTTGAGGTTAGGGCTGGTACCGCGAATCGCGACGCGTTCGGCTTCATCCATCGCCAGCGCACCGCCGTACTGTACGTTCACGCCGGTTAAGCGCGAAAGGGCGTCGGCGATGTTCTTGTCCGGCATCTTGCCCACATCTTCGGCGGAGACCACTTCGACGTTGGTGTCAGCGTCTTGTTTGGTTTGAATCGAACGCTCAAGCGAGGCACGCAAACCCGTGACGACAATAGTTTCCGGCTCCGCTTTTTTCGCGGCGGCAGCTTTTTTGGCGTCTTCCGCTTTCTTGGCGTCGGCGGCAGATTGATTGGCAGGTGCGGCTGGCGTGGATTGGGCAAGTACGATTGCCGGACTCAAACCGAGTAGCGCCAGCGAGATTGCAGCAGCGAGGGGTTTTCTGTTGAACGTCATGTGGATGGTCTCCTGATTAATGAGATAGCTGTTTGGGCTATATATTGCTGCGGGCTCAATTGCGTATTGCCGTACGGTTATTGGCCAGTCTGTTTTTTTGCGATGCGAAATTGATCAGTTGGTCGTCATGCCGGTGCCGCTTGGGTCGCCGTTTGCGTCCCTTTTCGGGTACGGAATATGACATCGAATCGACAATACCACTTTACTACCAATTTTGTCCAGATGTTACCGTTTTGCGCCGCAACAATTTTGTAGAAAGGTGACAGAGGCGTCAGGTTTTAAGCAAGATTCCACGGCGCGCGAGTGCCGCGCCAACGACTGCCACCAGCCAGGTATAAAACGCCCCGCGCAGTACCGCAAGCCATGGCGTTGCGGTTATTTTTTCAATCACTCCGCTGAGCCCGGTCATAGCCAGCACCGGAGGAACCAAACTTTGCACACCGGCGTAGGCGACCAACGGGTTTTGGCCGGTGGCGATCAAGAGTCCAAAACCGCGGCGGAGACGGCCAAGGTCGATTGTTACCATCAGCGAAACCAGCAGCATGAATGCGAGGCCGGAAGTGACAAAGTAGTAGCTCATCGTCGCGCGGTCTTTTTTGATGCCACCCTCGTAGGGCTCAAAGGCGAGCCCCAGCATTAGCCAGAAAATTCCCCAGCCAAATAGCTGACGCAATACCTTGCGGCCGTCACCTTCGGATTGCGTTGGTGTACGCCCGCCTAGCAGCCACCAGCCGACAGCGGCCAACGTCATGGCGATGATGGTTGTTGGTACCACCCAGCGCATTTGCATGCCAACCAACAACAAGACAATCATGCCGACGCCGAGCGCTGCCACGCCCCATTGTTTGGTGTCCACGGCGGGCTGGTTTTGTGCACGCCAGCGCAGCAGTAAATCGCCGGCAATGGTTCCGGGGATGATAATGAACAGATACTGCTGAAAATAGACCGTGCCGATCCAAGGGGCGGGCGACAGGTTCCACAACCACTGCCCCCAACCGGGTAATGACTGACAAAGCCGCAACGCAAACAAAAACGCCAGAAGTCCGATGCGCCAATCAAGTTTGTCGCGGGTGGCGAGCCAAATAAGTGATCCTGAGACGGCAACATTCGCCAGCACCAGAATAATGATGTCACTGCGCGTGACGCTAAAGCCACCGCCATCTTTGGCGCGAAACGCCATGAGTACGGCAAATGCGCCGACCCAGCCAAGTAGTCGAAGGCTGCGTTTGGTGGTTATCGACCAAGTTGCGGGCAGTGTCGCCAGCATGGGGAATAACAACACAAATCCCGCCAGCGCCATCAGCCATTCGGTCACACCGGGTTGAGCCGACATAACGTGCGGCTGGATGTGTTTGACGTAGATGGCGAAAAACACCAGCAGCGCGCCGCGTTTAACAATCGACAAACAAATTGACGGCAGTGTATCGCCGCGATCCAGCCGTGCCTTCAGTGCGAGCGGGATGGCGGCTCCCATGGAAAACAAGAAAAACGGGAACACCAAATCAACCCAGGTAATGCCGGGAATGGCCGGATTAAAGACATGCGCCGGTGGCGGCACTTGCGCGTGGTACATCCAGTCTGGCAACACACCAAACGGAACTCGGCTGGAGAACACCATCAACAGTATGGCCAATCCGCGCAATGCGTCCAACGGCAGCGAGCGGGCGGCGGCCGACGGCTGCATCAGCGCTCTACCTGACGAACGCGACGCATGTCGTGACGGCGGTCGGCGATCAGTTCGACCTGTCTATATTTGTTGTCGACAAAAAGAATCAGCTTGGCCGGTGCAATTGCATTGGGTTCGACCACACTTTCGTCAACGTATTCCCAACGCGTACCGTCAAAGCCGATCAGGCGATTTGCATCGCGGGTAATGTTGCGTGTTGACCAAGCAGTAATGCCACCCTGGCTCAAGCCAGGCTCGCGAAACAAGGGAATGGATGGCCGTCGCCAGTTCTGTGGGAAGCGCGGATGCGCGACCCAGCCGCCATAAAGGGCCTTTAGTTTCTCGGGAAACACATCCAACACACCGCGGCTAAACCAGTGTACGTGCCCGCCACCGCCCGTCTTGCGTACCAGTTCGATCGATTGACGCAGCTCGTCCCACGTCGCGTCTTTGCCTTCGCCGACCAAACGGATACCGGCCAACATGTCGCGCTGGCGATCGGCGCCGAGCGACTTGATGTGCGCTTGCTGTTCGAGCCAGGTCTTTTCGAATGCAGAATAACTGAAGCGATAAACCTGCGGGATGAATTCATCCCAGCGCGGTGTGACGCCGCGTGCAGCTTGGCTCGCAGCAAGGTTGCGATCAGCACTCGTCCACGCTGACCATTTTGGCCATTCGAGCAGGTAGTGTTCCCAAGACCAAGGGTAGACCGCAGGGGATAACGAGATCAGGAGTCCCGGACGTTTCGCGCGAACTTCTTGCACAAACAACTTCGCATATTCGTTTACCTTTTCCGCGCGCCAACGCATCCATGCAGGGTCGGTGTGATCGACCGGTGGTTGTGCGCCGTTATGCTCTGCGGCGTAGACCTTTCTGGTGTAATCGTCATACCCCATCGTGACATATGGCCAGACGATGCGGTCGTCGAGCTGAATGCCGTCGAGGTCGTAGTGGTCAATGGCCTCGAGCACCAGATCGAGCAGAAATTGTCGAGCTTCCGGATGTAATGGGTTCATCCAAACGAAACCGTTCGGTGCCACCTCGTTGCCTTGGATGTCGCGTGACAACCAATCCGGCTTCATCCGTCTGAGGTGTGGGTTGCTTGATTTGTGCGCAGCCATGAAACCGTACTCGAACCAGGCGACGGTAATCAGCCCGTTGCGGTGCGCTTCGATCAACATTTCTTGTAGCAGATCCCGACCCGGCTGCTTCAGTGCTTCAGGTCGATCGCTCGGGTCCTGCGGCACCAGCGCCGGGCGGCGGTCGACGCCTACCGTACGCCGCAATACTTCAGACGGGTATTGTGTGTAGCCGTTTTTCCAAACTTCTACGTAGACGGTATTGAGCCCGATTTCACGCAAGCGCCGCATGGTGTTGGCAGTATCGGCAGGGGTTGCGACCGCTGTGTTTGCGGTGGTGGTAATCCAGGTGCCGCGCACCTCGCGGCTTGGTTCACGCTGAACGAGTGGCGAGTTGGTCGTGCACGCAGCAAGCAACATCGCCGCCAATGCGCTGAACACGCTGCGGATGAATCGGACCTGGTTGGTTGGAGTACGCGGGGGATGCAGCATTCGATCATTTAAGGTGAGAGATGATTTCGGCGATGGGTCACCGCCGCCGAAGTGGTGCGCTCGCTGGTATTCTATTGGTATTCAACGCGTCGCAGCTCCTGCGGGCTGTTAGTAGAAGAAGTTTTGAAAGTGCCCGAAAGACGGGGTGTTTCAGATGCTTTTGTCTGAAGGCCCCCGCTATTGCTTGATTCTTTAAAGTCGGTGATGCCTCTATGTTAAACACAGAAACGCCAAATGCCGAGCACACCAGCCTTGACCAATACGCCACCAGTCAGTTGGTTGGCGCGTTTGTCGATGACCAATTGAATGCGGTCAAGGCAGTGCAGGCGGCGGCACCGGCGATCGCACAAGCGGTGGATGCCGCAGCGCCGCGTATCGGTGCGGGTGGCCGATTGATCTACGCTGGTGCGGGGACATCTGGCCGACTTGGGTTACTCGATAGTGTGGAGTTGTACCCGACCTTTTCCTGGCCGCATGAACGCGCTATTGCGGTGCTTGCCGGCGGTGCCGAGGCGCTCTATAGAGCGGTCGAAGGTGCGGAGGATAGCCGCGAGCGCGGTGCGGCAGATATCGCAAATTTGGCGTTGACGGCGAATGACGTGGTGTTGGTGCTGGCCGCGTCGGGGACCACACCCTACGCAATAGGTGCTATTGAAGCGGCCAAACAACGCGGCGCGTTGACCATTGGCATCTCCAACAATCCCGGCGCGCCGGTCACTGCTGCCGCTGAGATCGGTATTACGCTTGATACTGGCGCGGAAATCATCTCCGGCAGTACGCGCCTTAAGGCCGGGACTGCACAAAAAATCACACTCAATACGTTCTCCAGTGCGTTGATGGTCAAGCTGAACAAGGTGTACGGAAACTTGATGGTGGATGTGAAGCCGACTAACAAAAAACTGATTGCGCGTACCATACGTTTGACAATGCTTGCCACCGGTTGTGACGAGGCGCAGGCAAGCACCACCCTGCAATCGTGCAGTTATCATGTGAAAACGGCAATTGTGGCCATCAAGCGGGGCGAGAGCGTCGATGCGGCGATTGCGCGATTGGCCTCAAATCAGGGAAGCGTAGCCGCGTCGCTGGCGGATGGATCTGTCGATCATGGCCAAGGAGGGAAATGATGACCGGTAAAAGACTAGCCGAGGCTGTCGTGGTTGAGGGGGGCGAAGTGAGTGGTACGCCCGCCGCGAAGTCGCGCTCGCCTTGGTTGTGGATTCCAACCTTGTACTTCGGCCAAGGTATTCCTTACGTCGTCGTGATGACGCTCTCAGTCATCATGTACAAGAACCTGGGTGTATCGAATACCGATATTGCCCTTTACACAAGTTGGTTATATCTGCCCTGGGTGATTAAGCCGCTCTGGTCGCCGCTTGTCGATATGTTCAAGACCAAGCGGTATTGGATCACGACGTTGCAGTTTGTGATTGGTGTGTCGCTGGCGATGGTGGCACTGACGATTCCCACCTCTCATTTTTTCCAGATCACGCTGGCGGTGTTTTGGTTGATGGCATTCAGCTCGGCCACCCACGACATCGCCGCCGACGGTTTTTACATGCTGGCGCTAAAACAACACCAACAAGCGGCGTTTGTTGGCGTGCGCTCCACCTTCTATCGCATCGCCATGATCGCAGGGCAGGGGGCGTTGGTTTACCTCGCCGGGCAACTGTCGGAGACAACAGGCAGCATGACCATGGCGTGGTCGATTGTGTTTTGGGTGTTGGCGGGAATGTTCTTGTTGCTGTTTTTCTATCACCGAGTGGTGTTGCCGCAGCCTGTCTCGGATGTGACGGTGAAAGTGGCGAATAATCCAGTGGCGGATTTTTTGGTGACCTTCAAAGAGTTTTTCACCAAGCCGGAAATTTTGTTGATTCTTGCATTCCTGCTCACGTTCCGTCTTGGTGAAGCGCAGGCACTGAAATTGATTGCCCCGTTTTTTCTCGATCCAATCGACAAAGGCGGACTGGGACTAACTACTAAAGACGTCGGGCTGATCTACGGCACCTATGGCGTGTTGGCGCTGACGATCGGTGGTTTGATCGGCGGCTTCACCATTTCTCGCGGCGGCTTAAAGGCTTGGATCTGGCCGATGTTGTTCGCCGTGCATATCCCGAACCTCGCGTTTGTGTACTTGGCCTACACACAACCGACCAGCCACATCATCATCACGCTCGCCATCGTCATCGAACAACTCGGCTATGGGTTTGGTTTTGCTGCGTATCTACTATTTATGATTATGGTCGCTGACGGCAAATGCAAAACCGCGCACTATGCGATTTGTACTGGATTTATGGCGCTTGGCATGATGCTGCCCGGCATGGTGAGCGGCTGGATTCAAACGCAGTTGGGTTATCAGCACTTCTTTATCTGGGTTTGCATCTGCACTTTGCCCTCAATTGCCGTCACGTTGTTTTTGAAGATCGATCCGGCGTTTGGGAAAAAACAGCAAGAAGTTAAAGCCTAGAAAGGGCGGGCAGTTTCGGCCATGTATGGCTGAAATCACCCGCCGGTCAATGAGTTTTGTGAATGTTGCCTGCCACTGATAACGACCGCCTAGTTTCCCTCGACGCCTTCCGCGGCTTCACGATTGCCAGTATGGTGCTGGTGAATAACCCCGGCGACTGGGGCAACCTCTATCCGCAACTCGCCCATGCGGAGTGGCACGGCTGGACCTTCACCGATTGGATTTTCCCTTTCTTCTTGTTTATCTGCGGCGTGTCAATGACGTTTTCATTGGCGAAGAAACGCGCGGTAAATCCGGCAGGCATGGAAGACCGTGTGGCAATGATGTGGTCATTGTGGAAACGCGCCGGCATCATTTTCCTTATCGGTTTGACACTCAACCTCATTCCTAACTTCAATCTCGACACGCTGCGCATTCCCGGTGTGCTGCAACGCATCGCCCTATGCACGGCACTCGCCGCGCCGATTGTTCTCTGGTTTAACTGGCGGCAGCAGTGTTGGTGGATTGTCGGCCTGCTCACTTTCTACACGGCGATGATGTTGTTTGTTCCAGTCGCAGATGTAAATGGGGTTGTGGTCGCTGGTGCGTTAGAGCCGGGCCGCGACTTTGGTTCGTACATCGACCGCCTGTTTCTGACGGGGCATATGTGGGCGAAATCAAAGACGTGGGATCCGGAAGGCCTGTTCACGACCATTTCCGCACTGACGAGCATGTTGTTCGGTGTGTTGCTCGGTCATTGGTTGGCGTCCGCTTACAGCAAAGCCGAAAAGACTGTGTGGATGATGTTGGCGGGACTGCTTTGTCTGTGGATTGGTGCAATCATCGACTCAACGTTCATGCCCATCAATAAACCATTGTGGACGACGTCGTATTCGATCTTTATGACCGGCTGGGGGCTGCTGATGTTCGCGGCATTTTTCTGGCTCATCGACGGAAATGAATCACAACGACTGCGCGAGCGCTCACGCAAGTGGTTTTTGCCGATGACGATCTACGGCATGAACGCGTTGTTTATCTTTGCGTTCTCCGGTCTTGTGGCGAAAATGCTCGGCTTCATCAAATTCGCAGGAGATGACGGCAAGATGATCAGCCTCAAGGCGATTCTCTACGCGCCGATCAAGGCGTTGCCGTTGGCACCGGTGAATCAATCGTTGTTGTTTGCCGTTTTGTTTAATCTCGTGATGTTTGCGACTGGGTATTTTCTCTGGAAGAAAAAATGGTTTATCAAGGTTTAGTCTCTCGACCAAAAAATGGGGTCAGACACCATTTAACGAAGGCACCAACCCCAAAGCTCCTCAGTGAAGCTGACGTTAAATGGTGTCTGACCCCATTTTTTCCATTTTTTCGATTTTCGAAATGGTTTCTCAGTGCAGCAGCGCTGGTTCTACTCGCAAGCTGTGCCGATACCGGCCCGAAGCCTGAGCCGCCGATCCCCGAGCCGCCGCAGGTACAGCGCGAGTTTCGTGCGGTGTGGGTGGCGAGTGTTGCCAACATTGATTGGCCGAGCCGTCGCGATCTCACGGTCGCGCAACAGCAAGCGGAAATCATTGACACGGTAGAGCGCGTCAAGCGACTGAACATGAACGCGATTGTGTTGCAGGTTCGTACCAGTGCGGATGCTTTGTATGACTCAAAGCTTGAACCATGGTCTGAGTACCTGACCGGCACACAGGGCCAAGCGCCGGATCCCTACTATGACCCGCTGAAGCTGTGGGTAGACGAGGCGCACAAACGGGGGATTGAGCTGCATGCGTGGTTCAACCCTTATCGCGCGCGCCAAACAGCCGCGAAGTCTGCCAACGCCAAAAGCCACATTTCGAATACCAATCCGCAGGCAGTGAAATCATACGGCGCTCAGCTTTGGATGGACCCGGGCGAAGCGGTCGCCTCAGCACATACGCTCAACGTGATTCTCGACGTGGTGAAGCGTTATGACATTGACGGCGTCCATATTGATGACTACTTTTATCCTTACCCCGTTCCGGTTCCGGGAACCGAGGCTGCAACACCGTCGCCTGATGATACGCCGCAGCCGCGTGCTGAGTTGCCATTCCCCGACGAGCCAACATGGCAGGCATATTTGGCAACCGGCGGAAAGCTCGCGCGCGCCGATTGGCGGCGGCAGAACGTGAACGTGCTGATTGAAAAAATCTACACCGGTATCAAGCGCGAAAAACCGCACGTCAAATTTGGTATCAGTCCGTTCGGTTTGGGTAAACCGGAAAAGCGCCCGGCGGGCATCGCGGGCTTCAGCCAATACGACAAGCTGTATGCTGACGCCGAGTTATGGTTACAAAATGGCTGGCTCGATTACTTCACGCCGCAGTTGTATTGGCCGATCGATCAGGCACCACAAGCGTTTGGCGTGCTGCTCGATTATTGGGCGAAGGAAAACACGGTCGGTCGCCACCTCTGGCCGGGCATGTATTTGACGCGCATTCAACCTGCAGACAGCCAAGCCAAGTCGTGGGCACCCAGTGAGATCGTCAACCAAATCACGCTGACACGCGGTCGCCAATCAACACAGCCGATGACCACCGGTCATGTGCACTTCAGTATGGTCGGGCTGACACAAAACCGCCGCAGCGTGAACGACGAATTAGCCAAGCTGTACGCAACCCCGGCGTTGGTGCCGGCGTCACCGTGGCTGAGCCGTACGCCACCCGCGCCGCCAAAAATCGAAATCGTACGGCGTGGCACCAATATCGAAGTGATGGCCGCCTTGTCGCGCGACCACGCCACATTCACCCATGTGGTGTGGACACGCCAGAGCGGCCAATGGCAGTTGCAACTGCTGCCGACGCGTGGGGAAAATGCCGATCAAGTTCTCGATACGCGGCAGTTTGGCTTAGATGCGTTGCCGGATGTCGTGGTCTGGTCGACGATTGATCGATTTGGCAACGAGAGCCCGCGCGTTAGAATTACGGCGGCGCAGTTACAAGCGGCAAAGGGTGCGCCGTGACAGTGAGCCGTGACGCCTCCTTAGGATTGGGACTCGACGCCGGTGGCACAAAAACCCGCTGGGCGTTATCGCAACCAGACGGTGAGTTGGTGGCAGAAGGGTTCGTCGCCGGTTTGACCGCGCTACAACTGAACACCAGCGACGGCAGAGCGCACATCAAACACGTGATGACTGATCTTGCTACGCAAGTGGCCGCTTATGGCGGCGCGAAGCGCGTCTGTGCCGGCGTCACGGGACTGGATTCACGAGATGAACTGCTGTGCAGGGAAATTGCAGTGCCACTTGGTATTGGCAGTGAAGATGTTACGGTGCACAGCGATATTGAAATTGCATACCGCGATTTGTTTCGTCGCGGAGAAGGTTATGTCATTTATGCCGGAACCGGTTCGGTTGCCGCCTACATTGATCCCGCCGGTACGTTGCACCGTGCGGGTGGGCGTGGTGTGTATCTCGACGACGCTGGCGGTGGTTTCTGGATCGTACGCGAAGCGTTGCGACATATCTGGCGCCTAGAAGACGAGCAACCGGGGCGGTGGCAGCAATCTCCGATGGCCGTGGCACTTTTCGCGCGTATCGGCGGTAGCGACTGGTCTTTTTCCCGCCAATTTTTTTACACAAGTGATCGCGGTGAGGTCGGACAGGTTGCAACAACGGTGGCGGCTGCCGTCGAAACCGACCCATTCGCGCGCACTATCATTGAGCAGGCTGGTGTCGAGCTGGCGAGGTTAGGCAACGCGATGATCCGCCGTTTTGGGCTGCGGCCGCTGGCTCTTGCCGGGGGAGCGGCGCGTTTGCATCCGCTGATTGAATCAACATTGCGCGAACAGCTGCCGCATGGCGCAGAATTGACGGTGCGGGTCGCCGAAGCGCATGTCGCTGCATCCCGCATTGCGGCAAGATTGTTGCTTCGCAGCGGCGGGCGACCGCTGAAACATTCAAGCTAGCATGCAAAGGGGGAGACTTTGATGAGACGTGTATTACTCTGTGGCCTGCTGATCATGCTGTCCGGTTGTTCGAGCTTGTATATTGATCGGACTTACACCGCCAAAAGCCAGGACAGCCGCGCACAGTTTTTGATTCTGCATTACACCGCCATCGACAATCCAAAGTCGCTACGTGTTCTCACCGAGGACGCAGTGTCGAGTCACTACCTTGTGACCGACCATACAAATGATTTGCCAGGCCAGAAAAACCCAAAAATATTTCAGCTGGTGGATGAAACTCGGCGCGCCTACCATGCGGGGTTGAGCTCGTGGAAGGGGCACACACAACTCAATGCCGCCTCGATTGGTATCGAAATCGTCAATATCGGTTTTCGCGATGGCCCCAACGGTCGTGAGTACTTCGACTATCCGAAAGCACAAATGGATTTGGTGGTGGCGTTGGTGAAAAAGATCGTCAAGGAGCACAACATTCAGCCGGATCGTATCTTAGGCCACAGTGATATTGCGCCTTTGCGTAAGACTGACCCCGGACCTCGTTTTCCTTGGAAACGTCTGGCCGACGAGGGCCTCATTCCGTGGCCGGATGAGAAGTTGGTGGCGGAGAAGAAGGCTTACTACGACACGGTGTTGCCAAACGTATTGTGGTTTCAACAAAAACTCGAGGCGCACGGCTTCTCACCGCCACAAAACGGTGAGTTGGATAAAGCGACTCGGGCGATGATTGGTGCCTTTCAACTGAAGTACCGCCAGAGCCAGTTTGACGGTACACCGGACGCCGAAACGGCCGCTATCTTGGAAGTGATGACCTCCGGGGGCTCGGTATTGAAACGCGCCGATGAGTTGGGCTCAATTCACTTGGCGAAATAATATGGACCGACGTCACGCGATTTCATTGATGATGGGCACAGCAGCACTGGTCGCGGGGAGGGGTGCGATGGCCGACGGAAAAACTAAATCAGGCGCACAGCTCGCGCCAAACAAAACCCTCGATGCCGCACTGGAAGCAATCGTGAATAGCGCAGCGCAGCCGCTTTCGAGCCTCTCAGTGTTGGCCGTCAAGGCGGGTAAAACGGTTTATCACAAACAGTTTGGCGCGAAGTGGATCGACGTCGCCAACCCGGCCAACAACAAGCCGGCTGATGCGGCGACGATGTATCGCATTGCGTCGATTTCAAAACTGGTGACGACACTCGGCGTGATGAAGTTAGTCGAGATGGGAAAGCTGAATCTCGACGAAGATGTGAGCAAATATCTCGGCTACACATTGCGCAATCCGCACTTCGCTGACACGCCAATTACCTTGCGGCAAATGCTATCGCACACCTCGTCGCTACGAGATGATGGTGGGTACTATTGGGAAGCGTCGCTTAAGCTCGGCCTGCGTGACGTATTACTGCCCGGCGGGGTTGGTTACGGCAAAGGCGCGATGTGGGCAAGAAACGCCAAACCCGGTGTCTATTTTCAGTATGCCAATCTACCGTGGGGTGTGATTGGCAGTGTGATGGAGAGTGTCACCGGCGAGCGTTTTGATCGGCTGATGCGAAGGCTTGTTCTCGACCCGATGGCGCTGCCGGGTGGTTTTCATCCTGCTGATCTATCGGACGCCGATCTGGCCAACGTTGCCACCCTATACCGCAAGCGTACGGAAGTGAATGGCAAGGAGGTGTGGAACTCTAGTGGCCCGTGGATTCCACAGGTTGATGACCACAGCAAACAGCGCCCCGCGCCCCGCGCACTACCGGATTACAAGATCGGTACCAACGGTACGTTGTTTGGCCCGCAAGGCAATTGCCGGTTATCTGCGGCCGGGCTTGCCGAAATCATGTTGATGCTGATGAATGATGGTGTTCACCGCGGAAAGGTGATTTTGAAACCGGCGACGGTTGCAGAAATGCTGCGCGAGCAGTGGCGGCACAATGGCAAAGGCGAGAAGGTAGCTGGCGGGAGCAACGGTGACCCCAACGGCGAGGCGGACTTTGGCAGCGCGCGGCGCTTGATGAATGCATGGGGACTTGGCAATCAACACTTCCTCGATATCACCGGTGCAGGCAATGGCGACCGTCTGGTTCGTGCTGGAGGCTATCGCGCCTACGGCCATCTTGGAGACGCGTGGGGATTGAAGTCCGCGATGGTGTTCAACCCATTTTCGCGTGATGGCATGATCTATCTGATCGGTGGTCACGGCGTTGATCCGGAGACCACACCAGGCGAATACTCCGGCATGTATCGTCACGAGGAAAAAATTCTCGATGCGTTGTATACGTTGGCGGTGAATCCCGCGCAATAGATTGGCCAGTTGCAGAAAGTGAAGCTCGCCGACTGGCGGGCGTTTCCAAGCATTCTTGTCTGAAACTACCCACTAGTAGCGGAGTTTGCTGTCTGGGAACTTCTATTGATCCGGCAATTGAACATAGTTAAGAAATCGCAAATTCCACCTGTCTCCGCGCACAACCACAAGGCTTGCGCCGGGTGGGGACCCATTCTGTTCAGCGTTGGTGACGTCAAAATTAGGCTCCCGCCTGCGCGGGAGCGGGGGTTTTTTAATTTGAATTTAGTTGCCGAATCAATAAAAACCCCATCGTCCCAGCGAACAACCACAAGGGTTGCGCCGGGCGGGGACCCATTCTGTTCAGCGTTGGTGACGCCAAAATCAGGCTCCCGCCTGCGCGGGAGCGGGGGTTTTTTTAATTTGAGTTAAGTTGCCGAATCAATAAAAACCCCATCGTCCCAGCGAACAACCACAAGGGTTGCGCCGGGCTGGCCCCCAAGGTTTTTGATCTCGTGAGTGGTGAAGAAAATTGGGTCGCAGACTAAATGGCCGATGAAGCGGGCCACGCTGTCCGGGGCGACAGATTGCAAGTCATTAGATGTTTCCTCGTCCTCTGACGGCTTCTCGGTCAGCGTTGTGCCGTCACCGCCGCTTCAAGTAGCGTTAACGTTTGCGCGCCGGTATCGAGACGTGCGCGAACGCCGAGCGGAATCGTGAAATTGTTTGTGATGTGACCAAACGAAAAACCATAGACGGCGGGCACACGCAGGCCGGCAAAATGATCGTCGATGGCCTGCTCCAGAAGTAGACGCGGTTCACCGTCTGCTGTAGCACCTGCATCTATGCTGCGACGGAATACCCCGAGCATGACACCAGCGGCGTCGTTAAACGGGATCGCCTGTTTTAACTGGGTGAGCATACGATCAATGCGATAAGGCGCTTCGCGTATCTCTTCCAAAAACAACAGCGCGCCCCGCCAATCTGGCGCGTATGGCGTGCCGATCAGGGCGGACAACACGGCAAGATTGCCACCAATCAGGCGGCCCTCTGCCACACCCGGCGTGAGTGTGCGGAGCTTGTACTCGGCGGCTCCGGGCACCGCGTTTTCCGCTTCGACGCGGTTCGCGTCCGACATATAGATCGTGGTCTGGTCGCGGGGGTGCATCAATACCGCTTGCAGTTGGGTCATCGAGTAGTCGCTGATGGTTGGCCCGGGTGCGGTTGGGCCGTGAAATGTGACGAGGCCACTGTGTTTCAAGATTGCCAGATGAAGTGCAGTGATATCCGAAAAGCCGATAAAGATTTTCGGGTTGTTGCGTATCAGGCGGTAATCGATCAGCGGCAGCATTTGTGATGCGCCCGAACCGCCTCGCAGCGCCCAGATTGCATCGACTTCGCGGTCGCGAAACATGTCGTGAAGGTCGGCAACGCGTTGTTGGGGGGTGCCGGCGGTGTTACCGCGCACCGCCAAGATATTCCTAGAGAGCTTCACCCGGAAACCCAAGCCCTCCAGGTGTTTTACACGCGCTTCCACATACGCCGGATTGCTGCCGCCAGAAGGGGCGACCAAACCGATCAAATCACCATGCTTGAGCCTGCGTGGTTTGATAATCGATGCCGCGCGTGTTAGCCGGTCGGTTGATTTTGCCTGGTTAGGTGCGGCAAATGCGCGTGCCGCAACCAGAACGGATGCGGCGGCAATCGCGGCGAGCAACAGATCACGTCGTTTCATCTAATCCATTCACCAAAAAATAAGGGGTGCTCAAGAGCACCCCTTAGCGTTGCCGCAACAGTCTAGGTGGGCCTAGAACTTATAGGTTGCTGACATAGTGAATGCGCGCAGCCGTGGGTCGCCGACACGAGCATCCCAACCGGCACCCGGCAGGAAGTCAACGTTATGGGCGGTAAAGGAGGGCTTGGTGTTAAGCACGTTCTTGATACCAAAGCGTAGCGTCGTATTCTTGAAGCCCGTATAGCTGGTCGAAAAGTTGTAGGTGACGTAGGCTTTCACTTCCGAATCCCAGCCGGGAGGTGGGGTAAACGGACGCTGATCGTTGTACCGGCCCGTGAAGTATTGTGTCGCCGTAAAGTTCCAAGGGCCTTGCGAGTACGTTGCACTCAGTGTGTGCTTCCAGCGGATGTAGAGGGTGGTGAAGTTCGGGTCTTGGATGCCTACCAGATCGGTGTAGGGCTGGGTGATGAACACGCGCGTACGTGCGAAGTCCATGTACGTGCCGTTAAATGTGGCGCTAAGCTTGCCACTACCAAGTTTGGTCTTTGCCTCTGCGCTGAAGTCCAAACCGCGCAAGATATCGCCGTCCGCATTCACGTACCCGGCTCGGATGTAACCACCCGGCTCATCCAAGCGTCCAGTTGCGCCGCGTACCAAGTTCCCCGGAAACGTCGTGAAGTTGGCGACCACGGTCTGCGGCGTCAGCGAATAGATGATGTCCTTGCGACGTACCTGCCATAGGTCGACACTGCCGGTTACCCAGTCTGCTGGCGAGACGACGAAGCCGAAGCTCCACTGTTTGGAGGACTCTGGCCGTAGACCGGGGTTTCCACCTGACCGACCGTTCGGGCGAATCGCACAGAAGGTTGGGTTGCCCGGATTCTGAGGGCACAACACCGGGTCGGCAACGTTGCCGGGGATCGGTGATTCGGATGTGGCCGTATATAGCTGGAAAAACGACGGTGCCCGAAAGCCTTCGTTGTAGGATGCGCGCAATGCCAAGACGTCAAATGGCGTGAACTTTAGCGATGCCTTGGGATTGGTGGTGGTTCCAAAGTCGCTGTACTTGTCGCGGCGTACGGCTGTCGTGAGCTCAAGATTTTTCAGGATGGGGAATACTGCTTCCGCGTAATACGCCCGAATCTTGCGCGAGACTTTCGGGAACTCAGCATCAAATGGCGCATCACGAACGCCGCCTGCCGGCCCGGAGCTTGAACCGTCGGAGAACTTGTACGATTCCTCGCGGAAATCAAAGCCAGCCGCAGCAGCGATGGCACCGGCGGGGAGGTTGTACAACTCGCCTGAGATCGAACCGTCAAACTGCTTCAAGGTCGCTTCACCACCAAATAACTTGGTGCCGGTCGCCTTGGCGGCTTGAATCGCGGCCATTGCGGCAGGTGTTTGGGTTTGACCCGGGAACAGGAATGGGTTTACCAAGCCGCTTGCAAGCAACGTGTTGAAGTCTGTGGCACGCATGTAGCCGTCTTTGAGCACCGAATCGGCCGTGCTCTTGGCGGTTGATACGCCCACCTTGTAGTCAAACTTGCCAACTTGACCCTCCATGGCCAACAAACCGCGGTAGGCTTGGGTATCGGTCTCAATGGTGCGCTTGCCGCACTCCAAACAACGCCAGCGGTATGCGAGAGGGCGAGTGTTGTCCAACGTCGGGATGAACGAGCGCAGTGCGTTTGCCACCGTCGCGTATGCCGCCCCAGTCACTGGGTACGCATTGCCGGCGGCAACGCTTGTCACAACCTGGCTTTCTTCGAACGCACGAGTGGCGTTGGTCTTGTTGCCGACGAATTCAGCGATCAGCGTATTGGTCGGTGTGAGTTCAAAGGTGGCACGACCAACAGCGTTGTAGCGGCTCAACGGCTGGATGAGGGTTTGCTGGCCGACGTAGTCGTAGGCGCAACCATAACGGAACGATGGCGTATCCCACAACACAAACTGGTACTGCGTCATGTTTGGCACGCTGTCACAACGGCCTTGGAAGCTCAGCAGGTTGGCGCGGGTGAAAAGCGTCGTGCCGGTACCAAGATTCGGGGTAGTGAACGCGGCAGGAAGTGCGGAGCCCGCGCCGGTGCCGACAGTTGCAAACGGCGTACCGGTGGTGTCCGGAGACAGGCCGCGCGAAGGCTGGAAGCCGTTGACAAAGGAGCGGCGGTCTTCTGCGCGCAGCTTTTCCTGTTTGTCCCATGTCAGGTTTGCCATGACATTAAAGCGGTCTTTGCCGATTTCACCCCAGCCCGCCAAGACGTTGCCACGATAGACGTTGCCGCCTCCTTCTTGCGTCATGTCTGCAAAGGCCGTCAATTCAACGCCTTTGTAATCTTTGCGCATGATGAAGTTGATAACACCACCGATGGCGTCGGTACCGTAGATTGCAGAGGCACCGTCCTTTAGCACTTCCACACGTTGGATGGCCGCGAGCGGGATGGTGGAAAGGTCAACCGCATTCCCCTTTGCGCCGTGAGTCGAGACACGGCGACCGTTTAACAGCACCAATGTGCTGCTGGCACCGAGACCTCGCAAGTTTGCACTTGCGTTACCGAAGTTGTTGCGGAACTCGGGGCTATTGTTGATCACGCCCATGTTCGACGACAGATTGTCGGTGCCGTTGCCGTTCGCGCTGATGGTTGCGACCAACTGTTCGGCGCTAGTGATGCCGGCCCGCTCGATGTCTTCGCGCGAGATGATTTGGATTGGCAGCGCACCTTCATCCTGAACGCGTTTGATATTCGAACCAGTGACCTCAATTTTTTCTGTTTTTGCCGCCGGTGGTTTTGCGGCGGGCGCGGGTGCCGTCGGGGATACGGTGGGTGCCGGGGTTTGCGCGAGCGCCGGACCTGCGATGCAGATCAGCGAGACTATCTGTGCAAGCTGTTTGAGTTTCACTTGACTCTCCTTGTTATTACTAAACTGAAGGGTGATTACTAAACTGAAGGGTGATGCCGAATTGATGCGAAGGAATGTCGTCTGAACGATGTCTGCAAACGACGATATTCGGGAGCGGTCCTTGTCTCTCGTTATGATGACAACAGCTTGTGGCCATTGCTCGGCAATGTTGTCGAAACAACCCGACGACGATCAGAAATCACGTAACGCGAAAAGACCTAATACCAATATACTACCAATGCTGTTTTCCGTGGTGGCCATCTCTAAAATACAACAATTCGGGGTGGTGCCCTGTGGACTTGGTTCACGTACGCAAATTGTTGGGTAGAACATGCAGCAAATGACGAATTTCAAGAGGGAAAGATGCTGAGGCGCTGGATTGTAGGTGGCGTTGCCTGGGTTCTATTTTCCACCGCTGCCATGGCCCAATTGCCTGCGCGGGTGACCGAGATGTTGCGTAGTAGCAACATGCCCGAGCAAGCGCTCGGGGTGGCAGTGATCCGCCTGTCCGACAATAAACTCATCTGGTCTCAATTCGCCGACCAGTCGATGCAACCCGCCTCCACGATCAAGGTGCTGACGGCGATCGTTGGGCTAGACAAACTTGGGCCTGCTTATCGAAGCCGGACCGTGTTGCTGGCAACCGCGCCGGTGGTCGAAGGCGTTCTACAGGGGGACCTCACGCTACGCGGCGAGGGCAATACCGATATTACCTGGCAGGACTTTCAGCGCATGTTGCAGAGTCTTCGCCACCAAGGAATCCGCGAAATTGCCGGAAATTTGGTGGTCGATCGGACGTTTTTTTCCCCGACCAGACTTGATATCGGCTTGGCTCCGTTCGATGAATCGCCGGAGTTTCGCTATAACGTCATTCCTGACGCACTGCTGATTAATACGAACGTGGCGCAGTTCGATATTGATTCGACGGTCGGCCATTTTCAGATCCGCCTGACGCCCCCTCTGGACGGCGTAAAGGTGATTTCGAACATGACGTTGGTCGAACGGTCTTGCGAGAAGTGGGAAGATGGCTGGAAGATACCCACCGTGGTGAACGCAGGAGCGGATGATTTACGCATTTACTTGGAAGGCGAATATCCGAAAAACTGCACAACGACGACAAACTTGAACGTTGTCGACCGCGCGGAATATGCCGCGCGCCTGTTCGGTAAGTTGTGGCGCGATCTTGGCGGCACCATTAAGGGGGCTGTGGTAGAAACGCAATCAGCAAGTCCTGAAGCCGGTAATACGGCATCCGCGACATCGCCAGTACGGGTATTGGCCGAGCACCGCGCGCGCCCACTGGCGGAGGTGTCGCGCAACATTAACAAGGTCTCGGACAACACCATCACGCGCATGATCTACTTGACGCTGGGCACCGATATGGTGAGCCGGGCAACGCCAGAAGGTCTTGGTACGACAGCACGCCTGCCAACCCTTACCCGCGCGGAGAACGAAGTGAAGGATTGGCTGAAGCAGCGTGGTATTGATACAGCGGGCATCGTTCTGGACAACGGATCTGGGCTGTCGCGCAGCGAGCGCATTTCACCGCGTCAACTGGCCAGTGTGCTTCAGGCCGCCCATCGCAGCAAGTGGGCACCGGAGTTTCTATCCAGTCTGCCCATCGTCGCGGTCGATGGATCAATGCGCAGCCGGTTGAAGGATAGTCCCGCAGCGGAGACGGCGCGCATCAAAACCGGCGGGCTGCGCAATGTGGTGTCAGTCGCAGGATATGTCACCAATGCCGCCGGAGAAGTGCACGCAGTGGTTGGCATGGTCAACGATGATCGTGCTGCGCTGGCTGGCGGTCGCGCAATACTCGACGCTTTGCTGGATGAAGTCGCGCGGTCAAACGCGATATCGGTGTCGACCAAGTAGCCGAGTCACTCCGAATTCAAAGCACACGCGGATAGTTTGCGCGCACTTGTTGGCGGTCGCCAAAATCAAAGTGCCACCATTCAGTGCTGATCCCGCGGTAGCCACTGCCGGTCATCACACGCCGTAGCAGTTGGCGGTTGGCAAGTTGGCTCTCGGTCAATTGCCCTTGCAGAAAAAAGCCCTCTTCGAGGCCTGGGTGGGAGAGTTCAGTCAAGTCGTCGAATGGCGTGCCCATATCAAGCTCTCCGGCAGCGGCATCCGCCAGCGTGACGTCGACCGCCATTCCAAACGAGTGAATTGAGCCCGCGATGGGATGGGCCAGATACATAGTCAAGGGTGTGCCCTCAAGCGCCTGCCAAAGTGCTTCTTGCACGCGCTGGGGACGTAGCGCGTCCAGCACCAGCAGCCGAAGATGGGGGTGCGTCGACGACAATACGCTTGACGCCACCTCAAGCGCATCGGCAGCCTCCTTGTGCAGCCATGCGCAATCCAAGTCGCCGTAAAGGTTGCGGCCGACAAAGTTATTCGGCGTGCCGTACCTGAGATCAAGCGTGATGCCGGGGATAGACGAGAGGTGTCGAAACCCGGCATGCAGCGCAAGATCTTCAATACGAAATGTGGGTGCAGCCATTGATCGAGTCTGGTCGTGGTTGAGCTGAACAAAAATGCGGTCGCTCGGTGGGGTGGCGCTCGCGGGTAAAATCACACTCTAGCGACTTGAAACACCACTCGCAACTTGAGCGACGACCGAATTCCACCGTATTTTCCTTGCCATCGCGTCCATGCATTTTCAATCCACTCAACTTTCCGGCATTTTCCCCGGCCCGCGCTTGATTGTGACCGGCGCGGTGCACGGCAACGAGACGTGCGGAACCATCGCCATCAAACGCGTGCTTGCAGATATCGACGCGGGTCGCGTGAACATCGTTGCCGGCCATGTCACCTTTGTGCCAATCACGAATCCGCTCGCGTATCAGAAAGGCGACCGAGTCGGTGATAGAAACCTCAACCGCAACTTGTACCCAGTCGACGAGCCGGTTGAGTTTGAGGATCACGTGGCGAATTGGCTTTGCCCGCTACTTGCCGAACACGATGCGTTGTTGGATCTGCACTCTACGCGTGCAAAAAACCCCGCTTTTGCGATGTTAGGGCCTGTCGACAATGACGGAGACTTGCAACCCTTCAAGCATCACGCCAAGGAGCGGGAGATGGCGGCGCATCTCGGCGTTCACCGTTTTGTCGACGGGTGGCTCGACACCTATTCGCTCGGTGTCAGGCACCGTCAACAACGAGCGCAAACCACTGCGACACCGTTAAACCCGCACAATATGGATTCTCGTTATGGCGTGGGCACGACCGAATACATGCGATCCGTTGGCGGCTACGCCATTACGCTTGAGTGTGGGCAGCATGATGATTCGCAGTCGCCCGAGGTTGGCTATCGTGCCATCCTCAATACGCTGGCATTACTCGGCATTAGCGATGGCCCGAAGCCACAGCCAGTGACCAATGTTGAACACCTGCATTTGCAGGACGTGATCGATAAACACGATGCGGGTGACAGCTTCAGTCGCGAGTGGGCAAGCTTCGATCGGCTGACGAAAGGGGATTGGATTGGTACGCGGCAAGATGGCACCAAGCTGGTTGCGCCATTCGACGGCTACATGATGTTTCCAGATGCGAAGTCGCTGCCGGGTAACGAGTGGTATTACCTGGCTCGCGCTGACTGAGTTGCCAGCTTGTTGATGCCGAGGGTGACGCCGTGGCGCTGACTTGATATAATTTCAATCGCATACAATGTGCGTCAAATGGTGACTGTCGGTGACTGTCGGTGGCTCTCGGTGGCTGTAGCGCAGCGGTAGAGTCCTGGATTGTGGGTTTTCCAACTGAGCAGTTGTCGTGAGGTTCGACCAGCAAGTCCGGTGGACTTGCGCAGGTCGCGCGAATTAAGTGAGCGCGAGCCGAAGGCCGAGTGGTGCGGAGTGTAACCGCACCATGAGCAGCCCCATCAGCTTGCGTGTGGAATGTTGTTGTTTGAAGTCTTTGGTGGCTGTAGCTCAGCGGTAGAGTCCTGGATTGTGGGTTTTCCAACTGAGCAGTTGTCGTGAGGTTCGACCAGCAAGTCCGGTGGACTTGCGCAGGTCGCGCGAATTAAGTGAGCGCGAGCCGAAGGCCGA
>JADCIX010000052.1 GCA_020247545.1 Rhodocyclaceae bacterium
AGAACTGGACAAGATCGCCTTCCAGATGAACGAACGACCACGTAAAACCCTCAATTGGAGAACCCCGAACGAGGTATGGAAAGGCATACTCGCCGGAAAGTCGTTTCAAGAAATTGTTGCACTTGGAACTTGAGAGCGCCGGCAAAGCACGCCAAACCCTAGCTATTACGGACGTCTCCAGCGTTTTTTGCCCGAAGATGGCCGTCAAATGGCGTGTTTGCAGTATCAGCACCGCAGCCCTGCGCTAGCCTTTGCTCCGCCCCTGATCTGGCGCTCAGTGGCGCACGACTGTCCCACCCATACAACTCATTTATATGACCTACTTGACTTTGGGGGGGCGAGTTACTAGCATCCAGCATGGTAAAAAAAGTAATCAACGAGAGGCCTAGCTTTACATCATTCATCCGCCGAAACGTCAGGAGAAGTCATGAGATCGAACCGTCCATCGAACGTGAACACCCGCACTCTATTGTCTGTCTTTGTTGCAAGTACTTTGGCGTCGGGGGCCGCGTTTGCGCAGCTGGCAGCAAAGCCTGAGCCCAAAAAAGACGACGACAAGTTGGAAACAATTGTTGTTACCGCAACCAAACGGACCGAGTCGTTGCAGTCAGTTCCGGTGGCAGTTTCGGTGGTAAACGGGGACGACCTCGAAAAAGCCAACCTCAACAACCTGACCAATATTGTTCAGCAGCTGCCGACGGTGAATTACCGCGCCAACGCATCGAACAAAGACACGGCGCTGTTCATCCGCGGCGTTGGCACAATTTCGACCTCTCCTGGCGTCGAACCCACTGTTTCCACAGTCGTAGACGGAGTGGTGTTTGCCCGACCCGGAATGGCTACTCTCGATTTGATGGAGGTGGAGCGCCTCGAAGTGCTGCGCGGACCACAGGGCACGCTGTTCGGCAAAAACGCTTCTGCCGGCGTAATCAACATCGTCTCTAAAGCGATTCCCAAAGCCACCGAAGGCTACGTTGACTTTGGTTACTATGACAAGAAAGAAACGCGGCTGCGCGCCGGCGTAGCCGGACCGTTGGGTGAAGGAACCGGCGGCTCGATTGCGGTTTTTGCCGGCAAGTACGATGGTAACGTGAAGAACGTTTTCCTCAACGAAAATGTAAACGGTTACGACCGCAAGGGTGTACGCGGCAAACTCGAATTTACACCAAGCCGCGACGTCAAAATCAATCTGATTGCGGACTATGCTACAGCCGACGATACCGGTACCCGCGGTCCATTTGTGCGCACCAGCACCGCCGCACTAACTGCCGCAGTATTGCCCGTCGTGGCGGGATTCGAAAACCGCGATGTTGCGACAAATGTGCGTGAACGCGTCGAGGACACCAACAGCGGCGTTTCAGGCCAGGCAGACATCAAATTTGCCAGCGGCACGTTGACCTCGATCACCGCGTACCGCCAATGGAAAAACACCCAGTTCCAGGATTTGGACGGCATCAATACGGTCTACAACCAACTGGTAGGGCAGGCGGATCGCGGCCAGCTGGATTCCAAGCAGACGTCGCAGGAATTCCGTTGGGCATCGAATAAGGGCGGCTTCATTGATTACGTCGCCGGTTTCTTCTATTTCAACAACAAAACCGACGAAGTCTATCGTCGCGATGTGACCCGCTGCGCGACGACGGGTGCCAACTTGCCCAATGGCCTGACCCCATGTGCGACGTTCCTGAACGACAATGGTGTCGCCACCTATGGCACGGATCTCAAGAGCACGTCGTTCTTTGGTGAAAGCAACTGGAATTTTGCCAAAGACGTCCGCGGCATCTTGGGGCTACGTTACACGACAGACGATTTGTCCTACTACCACGGCCGTGTTTCAACACAGCCAGCCGCAATCCCCGGTGTACAGCCAACAAGGACGCCAGTCTCCGGCTCGACCAAACAAAACGGCGTTTCCGGTCGTATTGGTCCGCAGTGGGATCTGTCAAAAGAAGTCAGCGTCTATGCCACCTATTCGAAGGGTTACAAGGGCCCAGCCTATAACGCGTTCTTCAACATGCAGCCAACAGCAGACATCGCTCTGTCCCCAGAGAAGTCAAAGGGTTACGAGCTCGGTTTGAAGTCGACGTTGGCTGACAATCGTTTGCGCTTTAATGTCGCCGTCTTCGACACCAAATACAACGGTTACCAGGCGAACTATCCGGATGTTGTTGCCGGAACGATCGTCACCCGCTTTATCAATGCGGGTGATGTCTCAACAAAAGGTGTTGAGCTCGATATGGAAGCAAAACTCAGCCGCGAGCTCTCGATTGCGGCGGCGTACGCTGATACCAAAGCTGTCGTCGAGCGCTTCAACTGCCCGGTTGGCGCAACGTGCACAATTCCGAGCGGCACAATGCTGCCATCAGCTCCGCGTCAGAAGGGTGTACTGCGTGCGAACTATCGCACTGACGTGGCGGGCTACCTTGTCGCCTTTAGCACTGACTACACTTGGCAGAGCGAGACGCAGTTCGACTTGTCGACGTCGCCCAATACCTTGCAGCCCTCCTACGGCATATGGAACGCATCGGTTTCCGTCGCAAGCACGGCAAGTGGCTGGCGTGTGACGCTGGTCGGAAAGAATCTCGCTGACAAATCGTACTCACAGTTCCTGTTGCCGGGTGCCAATACCCAGCGGTCGGTGCCACGTGACGACAAGCGCTACTACGGCGTAAACGTTCGCTACGAGTTCTAACCAGAATCGTATCCGCGCTGCCGCCTCGGAAATCAACAACTAACTACAGTCGCTTCTAATGTCGTCATATTAGTTGTCTCGCGGCATCTGTAGTTTGGCAGCTTGACTGGCGCGGTACCCGGCGTACACTGGGTACCGCGTTTGTTTTGAGACACGTAACCGATCGACTATTGCTATCTAAACTCGTGCCGAACCCTGCCAAACGTAGAACGTTAGAGTCACTTCGCAGCCAGCGTTGGCTCGCACCGGATAACATGCGCAGCTTTGCGCACCGTCAACGTTTGCAGCAACGCGGCCTTGCCCGCGAAGAATTTCTCGGCCGCCCGGTCATCGCCATCGTCAACACATGGAGCGATCTCTCGCCCTGCCACGCCCACTTGCGCGAGCATGCAGAGGCGGTGCGCCGCGGTATCCTGCAGGCCGGTGGTTTTCCGTTTGAGCTGCCGGCGTTGTCATTGGGCGAAGTGATGGTCAAACCGACCACCATGCTCTACCGAAACTTATTGGCGATGGAGGCAGAAGAGTTGCTACGATCGCACCCCATTGATGGCGCGGTATTGTTGGGGGGCTGCGATAAGACCACACCGGGTCTTTTAATGGGTGCGGTCAGTATGGATATCCCGGTCATCTATTGCCCGGCCGGTCCAATGCTCAATGATCGCTACCAAGGCAAGACCGTGGGTGCCGGCACACATACTAAGAAATTCTTCGATGAGTATGTTGCCGGCAATATCGAACAACGTGAGTGGATTCAACTCGAATCCAAAATGACACGCTCGCCCGGAACCTGCAACACTATGGGTACGGCCAGCACCATGACAGCGATGGCTGAAGCAATGGGCTTCACCCTACCTGGCGCCACCAGCATTCCGGCGATGGATGCCAACCACGTTCGAATGGCTTCCGCTTGTGGACGACGTATCGTGGATATGGTTTGGGAGGATTTGAAGCCATCCACATTCTTTACCCGCGCTTCAGTGGACAATGCGTTAGCGACCTATATGGCGCTGGGTGGCTCGACCAATGCGACGATTCATACCATCGCGATGGCGGGACGCGCGGGTATTGCACTTTCCCTGGATGATTTCGATGCCGTTGCTGAAAAAATTCCAGTATTAGCCAACTTGTTCCCGTCGGGTGACAAGCTGATGGAGGATTTCTTTTATGCGGGTGGCCTGCCTGCATTGCTCAACGAGATCCGTGCTCACTTACAACTAGATGCGCAAACGGTCACCGGTAAGTCGCTAGGGGAAAACATCGCGGGGGCACAGAATCTAGACCCCGATATTATTCGACCGCTGAGCAACCCTGTTACTGCGGGCCGCACTCTCGCTGTATTGCGCGGTAATTTGTGTCCGGACGGCGCCATCATCAAGCCATCGGCGGCAAATCCGAAGTTCATGAAACATCGTGGCCGCGCATTGGTGTTTGATTCCAACGCTGAAATGCTTTCTAAGATTCACGATCCCGCGCTTGATGTTGATGAAAACACGGTGCTCATTCTGCGTAACGCCGGGCCGGTCGGTGCACCCGGTATGCCGGAGTGGGGCAACCTGCCGATTCCGAAGAAGTTATTGCAGCAGGGTATCCGCGATATGGTACGTATCTCAGATGCACGCATGAGCGGCACCCACTACGGTAGTTGTATTGTTCATGCCGCACCGGAGGCTGCCATAGGCGGCCCGCTTGCGTTGGTGCGCGACGGGGATTGGATTGTGCTTGATGTTGAGACACGCAGCCTCAATGTCGAGATAAGTGATACCGAGTTTGCCAGACGGCGTAGCGAGTGGAAGGCACCACCGCGCTTTACGGAGCGCGGATTCACGCGTTTGTACGTTGACCACGTAACACAAGCCGACAAAGGCGCTGATTTCGATTTCCTCATGGGAACTGCAAAAACCCCAGAGCCACCCATATATTGAGGTACCCATGGACCCATTCGTAAACCCCTTCCGCGAATTACTCAAGCAACCCTCGGTACCACTCGGCACGTGGCTGATGTCCGGCGCGGAATCCACCGCTGAGGCAATGGGTTGTGCTGGGTTCGACTGGCTGGTGGTGGATATGGAGCACGTGCCAATTGACTATAAGGACGCGTACCACATCCTCCAAGCTATTGCGGGCACACGCGCCACACCGGTGATCCGCCTCGCATGGAATGACGTGGTGATGGTTAAACGTGCGCTCGATATCGGCGCACAAACATTAATGTTTCCGTTTGTGCAAAACGCGGAGGACGCGAAACGCGCTGTGGCGTCAACGCGTTATCCGACTGCAACGGATCTTACTGGTACACGCGGCTTTGCGGCGATGCATCGTGCCAGCCGTTATGCCACCGCACCCGAATACGGCAAACGCGCCAACGACGGCATCTTCAAGATGATCCAGCTGGAAACGCCTGCTGCCATCGCCAAACTCGAAGAGATCGCAGCCGTTGATGGGGTCGACGCCCTCTTCATGGGCCCCGGTGATCTGTCAGCAAGCATGGGGGTAATCGGCAACGTCGCCGACGCTAAAGTACAGGCGGCATTGAAGGACGCCGCCGCGCGCGCCAAAGCGGTTGGCAAACCAATCGGCATCGTTGGCCCGACACCTGAAATGGTCGGGCAGTTCATCGATTGGGGATACAGCTATGTCGCCATCGCCTCAGACATGGGCATGATGATGCGGCAGGCGAATGCGATGATCACCGCACTCAAGCCTTCGCTCGCCAAAGCCGTCAGTTCATCGGTCTATTGATCGTGTCTGGCGTATCGCTGCAAAAAGTCACCAAGGTCTACGACAACGGCACCAAAGAAGGTGTCAAGATCATTCACGGCATCGACTTGGAAATTACGCAAGGCGAGTTCGTGGTGTTTGTCGGCCCATCCGGCTGCGGTAAATCAACACTGCTGCGCATGATCGCCGGCCTCGAATCCATTAGCGGCGGCACCATTTCCATTGAGGGTCGCGTCGTTAACGATCTTGCGCCGCGCGAGCGCGACATCGCCATGGTGTTTCAGGACTATGCGTTGTATCCACACAAGAATGTGTTTGAAAACCTCGCTTTTGGTCTGCGTCTGCGCAAATTTTCTGAGGATGAAATCAAGAAGCGCGTTAACGACGCTGCCGCGATTTTGAAGATTGAACATTTGCTCGAACGCAAACCGCGCGCACTTTCCGGCGGCCAACGCCAACGGGTAGCGATGGGTCGTGCGATTGTGCGCCAGCCCAAGGCGTTTTTGTTTGACGAACCACTCTCCAATCTGGACGCGCTGCTCCGGAGCGAAATGCGTACCGAGATCAAAAAATTGCATCAACGCCTCGGAGCCACGACGATCTACGTGACGCATGATCAAGTTGAAGCCATGACGTTAGCACAACGCATCGTGGTCCTGTCTGGCGGCAACATCATGCAAGTCGGCACGCCGGATGCGATCTACAACCAGCCCGTATCAAAATTTGTGGCTGGTTTTACCGGCTCGCCTCCAATGAATTTTTTGCAGGGTAGTCTTGGGGTCTGCGCAGATACGGCGACGGTTCTGCTGACCGACGGCGTCCAACTACCTCTCGCAGCGAGTTGGCTGCCAAGATTGGCCGGGGCACATGGACAAGAAATCGAGTTTGGCATTCGACCCGAAGACATCGGCATTGAAGCAGGTGCGGGTTTTGGTGCCGAGAGAGCCGCAATGTCCGGCACAGTCGTAGTCGCCGAGCCGCTGGGCGCCGAGACACTGGTGACGTTTGCCTGCGCCGGTGGTGAAGTGATTGCACGCATGCCGCCCTCGGTGAATTATCGTCCAGGGGAAGCGGCTACCATTTACGTTGATATGCAAAAGTGTCACTTGTTTGATCGCGCCAACGGAGTGGCGCTGTAGTGGTCATGAAGCCGCCCTTCAGTTTTTCTCGGACTGTTATCCGGCTCGTACTCATGACTGTATTTCTGGCGACCATGTACAGGGCAATGCATGCGCAAGCGCAAGCGCAAGTGCAAGTGCCGACGCAGACAAATTTGAAAGTGCTGGTCGGCGGTCAACACCGTCCAGATATTTTTCGCGAACTCTTAAAGGACTATGAGGCGGCGAATCCGGGTGTCAAGGTCACGCTTGAATCCGGCGGTGCCACATCCGAGTTGCTACAGCGTTATCTCAATACCGTGTTGACAGCGCGTGATTCGTCACTCGATGCATTTTTGATCGATGTGGTTCGCCCCGCACAATACGCCGCTGCAAAATGGGCGGAGCCGATCGACCCCTATCTCGGCAATGAACGCGAGGCGTTTCTTTCGCGTTATTTGCCGCTATACCGCACGGCAAATACCATCGACGGCAAAACCATTTCCTTGCCGGCGTTTTCAGACGCGATGTACCTCTATTACCGTAAGGACCTATTGGAAAAGGTCGGCGAAAAACCACCGACCACCTGGCCCGATCTCGCACGAATTGCCAAGAGAGTCATGGCGCAAGAAAAAGACCCTAACCTGCAGGGGCTGAGTTTCCAAGCCAAAGCCATCGAAGGCACGGTTTGCACCTTCCTGCTGCCCTACTGGAGCATGGGTGGAGAAGTGGTAAAAGACGGTAAGCTACAGTTCGACCGCCAGAAAGCGGAAGCCGGGCTTGCCATGTGGCGTCAAATGGTTAGTGATGGCGTAAGTAAAGCAAACGTGTCGGAAGTCGGTACCGACGATACACGCAAGGAGTTTCAAGCCGGCAGGGTGGTATTTGGCGTGCTTTGGGGTTACGGCTGGAATCTGTTTCAAAGTGGTGCAGACTCGCGGGTGAAGGGCAAGGTTGGCGTGGTGAAACTTCCCGCGATGCCGGGCGGCGAATCCGTTTCGTGTATGGGTGGCTGGAGCTGGGCAGTGTCTGCGTTTTCCCGCAACAAAGCCGAGACGGTTAAGTTGGTGCGTTGGTTGTCGAGCCCGGAAGTCGCCAAACAACTCGCCATTCGCGGCTCGATGCAACCCGTGTTTGCCGATGTATTTACCGACCCCGATGTGTTGCGCATGAACCCGTGGCTGGCTGACGCATTGCCGGTGGTTGAAACCGCGCGCCCCCGCCCCGTCACACCCATGTATCGGCCGATCTCGGATGCGCTGCGCTTGAACACCAATGCCGTCATGGCCGGCGCGCGAAAACCAGACGCGGCGCTGAATGAAATTGAGCACCGCATCAAGCGAGCCTTAAGGTAGGTGGTAGGCACGATGAACGATCGTCACACACCGACACCCCAGCGTTCACTGTTCGATCGGCTCGCCGATATGAACGAGACCACACTCGCGGCGTTGTTGTTGGCACCGGCATTTATCTTCATCTCTATCATTGTTGTGTACCCGGTAGCGACATTGGTCTGGAACAGCTTTAACGACGTTCGGCTGCTCACTGGCGCGCCGTCGCGTTGGGTGGGTCTGGAAAACTACCTCCTACTGCTTGCCGATGCGCAGTTCTGGCGGGCTACCAAAAACACCATGATCATTGTTCTGGTCACCGTGCCCGGTTCTCTTGTGGTCGGATTAGGCTTGGCACTGCTGGCGAACATGCCGTTCAAATGGCGCGGGCCGATTCGCCTATCGTTACTTTTGCCGTGGGCCACACCGCTGGCCTTCGTTGGCCTGATCTTCGCGTGGTTTTTTCACAGCGAGTATGGTGTCTTCAATGACCTGCTGCGACGGTTAGGCCTGGCTCCGCAGATTTGGTTTAACTCACCGACCTTAACCATGATGGCGATTTGTATCGCCACCATCTGGAAGACCTCCTCGTTTATGGCGCTCATCTTGCTGGCCGGCTTGCAGACGATCCCGAAGTCGCTTTACGAAGCAGCGGATGTCGACGGCGCGAGCAAATGGCGGCAGTTCACCGATATCACGCTGCCATTATTGGTGCCTTCCATGTTGGTCGCTCTCATTTTCCGCACCCTTACCGCGATTCAGTCCTTTGACATCCCTTACAGCATGCCCGGCCCCGGCGAAGAGACGCAAACGCTGGCGATGTACATCCACATGAACGCCGTGGATTATCTTGATCTCGGTTATAGCTCGGCGCTGGCGGTGGTGATGTTTGGTTTGTCGATGGCGACCACGTTCATCTACCTGCGTTATGTGAAAGCGGACGGCAAATGAGCGCGACGATCAGTGACGGATCTGGCGGCGGCATCTTCACCGGCAAACGACTGCGCTGGCTCGCCGCAGGTATCGTGCTTCTCAACGGGTTTTTTCCGGCGTTATGGATATTGGCGACCGCCTTTAAGTCAGAGATCGAGCTGACGGCAAAACCCATCACGTGGATTCCGCATTCACCAACCTTGAACAATTTCATTGCCGCGTTTCGTGATCAACCACTGCCCCACTACTTGCTCAACAGCGCCGTCGTTGCGCTTTCGGCGATGGCGCTGTCGCTATTCATTAGTGCGCTCGCCGCATATGCAATCGCTCGGCTCAACCTCAAGTACCGTGGCGCAATTCTGACCTCGATCATCGCCGTCTCCATGTTCCCGCTTGTGACCTTGATGGTGCCGTTATTCGAAATTATGCGCGGCCTAGGATTGCTCAATAGTTATTGGGCGCTGGTGCTGCCGTACACCGTGTTAAACCTGCCGATCTGTACGCTCATCCTGGTGAGTTTCTTCCAGGACATCCCGCGTGATCTGGAAAATGCGGCAATGATAGACGGCTGCACACGACTCGGTGCGTTGTGGCGTATTGTTGTGCCACTGGCGGCACCCGGCGTATTCACGGCTGGAATTCTCGCCTTCGTCAATGCTTGGGACGAGTTTCTGTTGGCGTTATCGTTTAACCCCGCTGCCGCATACCGCACGTTGCCGGTTGGTATTCAGATGTATCAGGGTGAGTTCTCCTTCCCGTGGCCAACGATCTCGGCTGCGCTGGTGATTGCGATGATTCCCGTGGTGGTGGTGATCTTGATTTTCCAGGAGCGTGTGGTGAGTGGTTTGACCTCCGGGGGCGTCAAAGGATAGAAGCGGGATAGTTGCAGGAGAAGCGCAAGAAGTTACAAGGCACCGCCACGCACGAACTGTAAGAGTTGTCGCCCCGGCGCACGCCGGAGCCCAATTTTGCTCAGTAACTGGTACGACCTATTGGATCCCAGCGCAGTTGCGTAACTGCGCCGGAATGACAATAGTAAGGAGGCGATGCAGCAGATGAAGTCAAAACACAAGCACCAGAGGGCATTTTCAAGCAAAAATGCTTGGAAACTCTCGTCAATACTAGAGTTTCTTTAATATTTAAATGAACCAACCCAACAAAGATATTGCACCCACCGACGCGTTCAATCGCGCGGCATACAACGTCGTCACTGAGCTCACCTTCGTTGCATCCAGCGATTCATCGGTTGTCTTCCATGCAGGCGACACCAACATCACGGTATCAGCACACCAGTCCGGCACTCTGCGGTTACAGCTTGGCGAAATTGGCAAACTCGGCGAACGCAGCCAGACGCCGCGCCCAGATTATGGTCTGTTGGTCAAGCCAAACGCCGAGGGAAAACTTCGCGCGGTGGCAACCGACACCGGCTGGGACGTTATCTTTGCCGATCTGACGCTGAAGCTACACAAGTCGCCATTTCGCATTACGCTCGAACGCGGGGGTACGCCACTCGTCGGCTCTATTACCGACCAACACTTCCGCGGCCGCTCGCGTATCCCCGCTTTCGGCCACGATGTTTCCGCAGGAAAGTGGTGTGTGTCGCTGGCACTAGAGAGCGACACCGCGCTGTATGGTTTCGGTGAAAAGTTCGGGCCGCTCAATAAACGCGGGCAACTTGTACGCGGGCGAACCGAAGATGCCCTTGGAGTGAATACGGAACTGTCGTACAAGAATATTCCGTTCTTTTGGACCCCGGACGGATGGGGCATGCTGATTCACTCCACGGGAACAGTACGCCACGGTGCTGGTTACCCGCAGTGGTCCCATCGTAGCTACATTGCCGAGGTTGATGACGACACCCTCGACTTATTCTTTTTCGCCGGTACACCCGCGGAGATTATTTCGTACTACGCCGGACTCACCGGGCATCCTGCACCGGCACCGCTGTGGAGTTATGGCATGTGGTTATCACGAGCCTACTACCGCACGCCGCAAGAAGCGATTGATGCCGCCGCCGAGGTGCGCCGCCGTCAAGTGCCGTGTGATGTGATCACACTCGACGGCCGCGCCGCTTGGGAAGTGAAAACACGTTTCTGTTTTGAGTGGGACCCAAGCCGTTTCACCGGTGACTACAGCGCAAAGAAGACCCTCGCTGCGTTGAAAGCTTACAACCTGAAAGTCTGCGCGTGGGAGTACCCCTACGTCTCTATCCACAACCCGCGTTTCAACGAGCTTGAGTCCAAAGGCTGGTTGCTGAAAAATGCCGACGGCAAAGCCGCAGTGTTTGATTGGGTGAAAGACCCGACCGATGACCCGTTTGGCTCGGTTCTCACGCCGCTGCCGCCATCGGGCATTCTCGATTTCACACATCCCGAAGCGAGCCGCTACTGGGGCGACCGGCACAATGCACTGTTTGATGACGGTGTTGACGTGATGAAGACCGATTTCGGTGAACAAGTCGAGCCGGAGATGGTCGCCTCCAACGGCGACACTGGACGACAGCTGCATAACGTTTATCCGTTGCTCTACAACCGCTCAGTGTATGAGGCCACCCAACGTTACAACGACGCCAACGGGCGCGGTGCGGCGATGGTGTGGGGGCGGGATGGTTTCATCAGCTCACAACGGTATCCCATGCAGTGGGGAGGCGACCCGCAAACCGATTGGGAGGCGATGGCAGCGAGTATTCGTGCGGGCTTGGGTTATGGCATGAGTGGTGTGCCGTTTTACGCGACCGATGTCGGCGGCTTTTACGGGGCGCAGCAGCCGGATGCGGAGCTCTATTTGCGTTGGACCGCCAACGCCATCTTCTCATCACATTTCCGTTATCACGGCATCGGTGAACGTGAGCCGTGGGCGTTCGGTGATGCCACGTTAGAGATCGCCAAGAAGTTGCTGGCCTTCCGCTATCGCCTGATCCCCTACATCGCAGGTGCTGCCGCACAAGCAGCAGCGACGGGAATGCCGCTGATGCGTGCGATGCCACTCGCCTTTCCCAACGATCGACTGGCACGCTCTTTCGAGTTGCAGTACATGTTCGGTGATGCGTTGTTGTTCGCGCCGATCATCGCCGCTGGCGGCAGCACGCAAGTCTATTTCCCGGCGGGTGAGAACTGGGTCGATGTTGAGAGTGGGGAATGGATTGCAGGCGGTACCGTCAAAACGATTAGACGCGGGCTCGATAACTTTGCGCTCTTCGGCCGTGAAGGGCATGTCTTGTGTTTGGGACGTGCTGTTCAACACACCGGCGAAATCGATCTCACCGCACCAATAGAAATGGCCTGGGTGTTTGGCAAAGCCACTTCAGCACCTTGTGTGATGAATAACGCCGTCACGCTTGACGCAGATGGATCGTTGCGCGGTGTGGCTCGCAAGCACCACAAGGTGTTTGGCGAGCGCAGGGATGAGTGAGACTGGGCGAGCTGTCACTACTGGCGGGTTATACTTTTGCGGCAAAAGGAGGTTCGACCATGAAGACCATGAGTTACACGTATTGGCGCGAAGGGAAGTTCTACATCGGCTTTCTCAACCAGTTTCCTGACTATCACACGCAGGCGACATCCAAGCGCGAGCTGACCGAGAACCTACTTGATCTTCTAAAGGATATTCAGTCGCGGGAAGTGCCTTATATCCGAAAGGTGGAAGAGCTGTTGGTCGCGTAGATGAAAAGGCGCGATCTGATTAAGACGCTTGAAAATATGGGCTGTACGCTGGTGCGCCACGGCAGGCGTCACGACTGGTACACCAATCCAAATACTAAGCGCTCGCAGCCCGTACCTCGTCATACTGAAATCAACGAGAACTTGGCAAAGTCCATCATTAAGAAGTTGGCGGGGACTGAATAGTGGAGTCGAAAGTCTACTTCTATCATGCATTTGGCGTTGCTCTGCTCGCCAGGCTAGCTGTCGCGATATCCATCTTGCTTTCTGGCTGTGCCACGTTCGAGATTTCCGAACCGCAGGCAGCAATGAAGACTGAACGGGCTGGTTCTTCATGTGGGCAGCCGATGATTTCAACTGTTCAGCAACTTGGCGACGGCGTGTCTCCATACACTGCTGCGACAAGACTTGGAAACAAGACGCGGGTCTCCTTGAGTTTGGAGATTCCGGTAGGCACGCAGGCAGCTTTAGCGAGCTCAGAATTGTCAATCAATGTGTCGAATGCGGGCACCGGAGCCTTTGTCTTGTCTGACTTTGTATCAGGTGCACCGGGATTTAATGTACCGATGCAGCGTTTTCCCATTGGGGTGCCGCTGACTGGCACCAATAGAATGGCGAAGCTTTCGCCCCCGTATGGTCCTACGGAGCGGTTCTATAGCTCGGCAACGGTAGATGGATCGGCTTCGCCCGAGTTAACAGTATCTCCTCCAGCAGTACGTGTTGGATCAATCACAGTCCAACCGAAGTCTAGCCGTTTCGTGCTTACGAGAGCCTCAGTCGGCTGTGCGCAGTGACTTTTGCTCCGGGAATAGAGCCACGCGCCAATTGCGCTTGGAAGATAGACAGATCCGCAAGGGCAAACAATGGACGACGTATTGCCGAGTCCCGCCATCGAGCCACAGGTGAGCGGTATTTGCGGCGACAAAATCACGTCTATGCAGCCTAGCCCAAAACCGATCCGACTTGTACTGTCCGAGCTCGAAATCGTTATCCAGCCGGACATCGGCGCGGCAATATCGCGTTTGACTTGGAAGGGCATTGATGTTCTGCGCAAGACCCCAGATTCTGCAATTGCCGCATCAGCAGTAAGACAGATGTGCTGTTATCCATTGGTGCCGTATTCCAACCGCATCGGTAACGGTGTGTTGGTAGTACGCGACAAAACTTACCAACTACGCCCAAACTTTCCAAACGAACCCCACACCATTCACGGTGTAGGCTGGCAACGGGTGTGGCAAGTGAAGAGTGAAGGCAAACAACGTGTGGTGCTGACCTACAAACACACACCCGATGCCGACTGGCCGTTTGCCTTCGAGGCCGAGCAAACAATTTCCATCAGCAACAACGCCGTCACGTTAGCAATCCGCGCTACCAATCTGGATACACAGCCGATGCCGGTCGGTCTTGGTTTCCACCCATTTTTTCCGATCGACAAAAACACTACGCTGCAATCGGATTGGACGGGTGTTTGGGAAATGGGCGAAGACAAACTCCCCACCAAGCTTGTCCCCACACCAACCGAGGCTGACTTTGCCAAGGCACGCGGTGTATTCGACTGGAAGGTCGACAACTGTTTTGTTGGTTGGTCGCGCCGGGCGGTGCTGCACTACGCAACACATCAAACAATCGTGACCGCCAGCAGTGCGTGTAACAACATCGTCTGTTTTGCGCCAAATGACGGCCGCAATTTTATTGCGCTGGAACCGGTCTCGAACATCAACAATGCGTTTGCGCTCGCCGCGAAAGGTGTGGCGAACACCGGCACGCGAATCATCGGCCGCGGTGATAGTTTTGACATCAGCATGACCATCACGGTTGATGCCGTATGAGGCTGGCGTTGGAGGCTGAGTTGGTGTTTGACGGCCGCGCGCTGCTTGGTGAATGTCCTTTATGGCATCCGCTCGAACAGGTGTTGTACTGGGTCGACATCAGCGGCAAAACCATCAACCGATTTGACCCAACTACCCGCACCAACCAAGCTTGGCCCACCCCGACCGAGCCGGGCTGCATCGCGTTGCGGGAGGCCGGGGGACTAGTCGCGGCGTGCCGCGATGGGTTTTATTCGTTTGATACCAGCGTCGGCATCGGCCCGAAGATTGCCGATGCGCCATATGACACGACCAACATGCGTTTCAACGATGGTAAGTGTGATGAGGCCGGCCGCTTTTGGGCGGGCGCGATGTACGAGCCGCGCACCGAGGCTATTGCTGCCATCTTCGTGCTGGCCAAGGGTAAGGTGCAGACTGCGTGGGGCCCGGAAAGTGGGCTGGGGGTAAAGGTCAGCAACGGCTTGGCATTTGATCCTACGCGCGGGGTGGTCTACCAATCCGACACGCCCAACCACATCGCCTACCGGTTTCCGTTTGATGCGGCAAAAGGGGAAGTGGGCGAACGTCAGACATTTTTCACTCGCGACGCCGACAAAGCCAAACCCGACTATGCCGGCCGTCCCGATGGTGCCGCAATCGATCTTGACGGCAACTATTGGAGCGCACAGTACGAAGGCGGACGGGTCGAGTGTTACTCACCGGACGGCACGCTGCGCCAAACGATCATGGTCGCCGCAAAGCGCACTACGATGGTGGCGTTTGGAGGCGGGGACTTCAAGACCATGTATATCACCACCGCTCGTGAAGGCGCATCTGCGGAAGAGCTGGCAAAGTTTCCGCACTCCGGTGGTCTCTTTGCAGTAGAACTCGGCCTCGGCGATACTGGTGGCAAGGCAGAACCGTTTTACGTCGATTGAACTGAGCCAGATGAAGCAGATAAGCGAGATGAGTGAAATGGCCCCAAGAGTGAACGCCGCTACTTTTCCGAGTCTTCGAGACCGCGTGGTATTTATCTCCGGCGGTGGTTCCGGCATCGGTGCGGCGCTGGTGGAGCACTTTGTTGCACAACACGCCAAGGTCGCGTTTAGCGATATCGATCAAGCAGCCGGTGAAGCGTTAGTCACAAGGCTCGCTGGTGCGACACACAAACCTACTTTCGTTATCAGTGATGTGCGTGACATCGCTGGCTATCAAGCTGCGCTGAAAACTATCGCGGCGACACTCGGCCCAATCACTGTACTGATCAACAATGCCGGAAACGACCAGCGGCATTCGCTGCAAGAACTGACACCAGATTATTGGGACAACTGTCTTGCGGTCAATCTCAAGCACCATGTGTTTGCAATTCAGGCGGTCGCCCCCGGCATGGCTGCGTCGGGCGGTGGCTCCATCATTAATATGGGCTCGGTGTCTTGGATGCGCGGCCGGGCAAATTTGATTGGCTACACGACATCAAAAGCGGCAATCTCCGGGCTCTCACGTACCCTCGCTCGTGAGCTCGGTGACAAAAATATTCGGGTCAACGCATTGGTGCCCGGCGCAATTGTGACCGACCGCCAGCAGGCCTTGTGGCGTGACCCCGCCACGGATCGCCAGTTCCTGGATTTCCAGTGTTTGAAGTACCGACTCGACGCCGGTCACGTGGCGCGTACCGCGCTGTTTCTCGCGTCCGACGACGCCGATGGCATCACTGGGCAGAACATTATTGTTGACGCTGGTTTGGCGCAAGTATCGGTTTCCGGGTAGCACGGCACCATTCGACGGCAACCGCGCCCCCGCGCATTTGCAGCCACAAGCGCTCGGAATCCCCTGTTAGACGGGGCTTTTCAGCTCTTCACGAAGTGCTGCAGTGTCGTTAACGTGCGGAACCCTAACCTTGCCAGTATCGGCGCACTTTGCGCATTGGCCTCTACGGCAAGGTACTGCACATTCGCTGCAGCGGCCAGTTGCGCACGGAACAGCGTAAGCGCTGCATAAGCGCCACGCCCACGATAGCTGGGGATTGTCGCCCCGCCACCAAGATACGCAAATACGCCACGCGGATCGACAATGATGTATCCCGACGCTACCGGTGCGTTGTCCGCCATGCCGATGGCAATTTTTAGCGAAGTTGGGTGCACCACCAACGCATCGGCTAACACAGCTAGCCACGGATCGTTTTGGCCCGGATGTTCTACCTGCCACACGGTACGCAAGTATTCGATGTCTTCGCGCGATTCAAGTATTCGTATCGTCAGCGGAGTGTTCGCCGCGCGTCTGCCAAGCGCGGCGTCGTTAACCACCTCGACCACCGCGCGTACCATCAGCGAGCAATCAGCTTCTACCTTTAGCCCCGCCGCGAGCAGGATGGACGACAAATTGTCGGGTGCATCATCAGCGTAGACCTTCCAAGTGAAACTCGGTGTCGCGGCGAAGTAGGCTAGCTCGCGCGCAACGATCGCCGCCGCGTCGGACGCGCCAAAACTATGCCACATGATAATTGACTCGCGCTTCTCAGTATCATAGTACCGCGTGACATCGTCTAGCAGGCGCTTGTCGAGTCCTGGCACAAAAGCGTCGCGTCGCATGTCGGACCGATAACGCGCCAGCAGCGCGGGCAGATCGAACTCAGCCACCTTTGGAAAGATCACTCAAGTACTCGTAGTCCGCCGTGTTGACTAGGGAGCGCCGGTACTCCACCGGCGCGTTGTCGAAGCTCATCGCCACGCGTCGGATCTCCAACACCGGTGCGTGCTCGTTGATCTTGAGTAGCGCGGCGGCTTCGGCATCTGCCAGCGTGGCGCGTAGCCGTTCGGCGGTTCGAACTACTGTGACGCCAAACTCAGTCTGATAGAGATGGTAAATCGTATTTGGCCGGTTTTGAAACTGCGACTGCGTCAGCGTCGGCAGCAGCGCCCTCGCTACCGTAATGGTGTCGAAGATGATCGGTCTGCCGGACAGCGTCAACAGATTCCGAATGCGGAAGACCGGCGCGCCGACGGCGAGGCCTAGTTGCGCCGCCTCATCCGCATCGGCCTTTGCATTGCGAAAACTCAACATGCGCACTTCTGGCTGCAATTTTTCACCGTCGCGCCGGACAATATGAAAGAAATGAAACATCAGGCGTTCGCGATTGTGCGCCGATACGAACGTGCCGCGCCCCTGCTGACGAATAAGAATGTTCTCTGCCACCAACTCATCAACCGCCTTGCGGACCGTTCCCACGGCGACGTGAAAACGTTCTGCCAACGCCCACTCGGCCGGAATTACGCTGCCGGGCTGCCAATCACCGGAACTCACCGCCTCTGTCATCAGGCGCTTGACCTCCTTGTAGAGCGGGACATCAAGCACTGCCCCGCGCGCCAACTGCGGATGCTGGCCGGATTTGCCCCCTGCGGCAGGTACCACCCGCGCTGCCGCCTGTCGCCGTGCGGGTTGGCGGACTTGCGGGTTAGCGGCAGGCTTGGTTGCGGGCATAGATACATCATAGCCGAATTGCAGCAAATCTACCAACTCATATAGATGACCTAATTGACTTGCGCACGACCCCAGCTTACACTGGCACACTTCGTTTATATGCCCTGACCGGAGCCCAAAAAATGATCCATTTTGTATTACATGAAGCCAAAGATACCGTCGCCGTTGCCGTCGTTGAAGGCATCAAGGCTGGCACCGAACTGACCGCCTGGATCATGGATGACGACAAACAGATTTCCATCCGCGCCCTGCAAGATATTCCGATCGGGCACAAGATCGCGCTGAAGGACATGGCGGTCGGCGAAACCGTCTACAAGTACGGCACTGACATTGGTAAGGTCGTTGCGCCGATCAAAGCCGGTGAACACGCGCATGTTCACAATATCAAAACGAAACGCTGGTGAGCATTCGGCAGCATAACGGCCGTGCGTCGCGCACGCCGGTGAACTTCTCAAACTCACAATCTTTGATTTAGGAACCACTATGTCAGTCATTTCAAATGCCACCACCTTCTGGGGATATCGTCGCAACAACGGTCGCGTCGGCATCCGCAATCACGTTATCGTCCTGCCAGTCGACGATCTTTCAAACGCCGCCGCCGAGGCAGTTGCGCACAACATCAAAGGCACACTCGCGATCCCGCATCCATACGGTCGTTTGCAATTTGGTGCTGACTTAGCCCTGCACTTTCGCACCCTGATCGGGACGGGTTGCAACCCGAACGTCGCCGCGGTTATTGTCATCGGCATTGAAGACGGCTGGACCAAACGTGTTGTGGATGGCATCGCCGCCTCGGGTAAGCCGGTAGTTGGCTTTGGCATCGAAGGCCACGGCGACCATGAAACCATCATGCGTGCCTCAAAAGCAGCCCGCGAATTTTTGCAGGATGCATCTGAAATTCATCGCGAAGAGTGCAAGATCAGCGAATTGTGGGTCTCCACCAAATGCGGCGAATCCGACACCACATCCGGCTGCGGTGCGAACCCCACGGTGGGCAATGCGTTCGACAAACTTTACGAAGTCGGCTCAACGTTGGTGTTTGGTGAAACCAGCGAAATCACCGGCGGCGAAAAAGTCGTCGCAGCGCGCTGCCGCACGCCGCAAGTTGCTGAAGACTTTATGGCCATGTTCAATCGTTATCAGGACATGATCAACCGCCACAAGACCGATGACCTGTCTGAGTCACAACCAACCAAGGGCAACATCGCCGGTGGCTTGACGACCATCGAAGAAAAAGCGATGGGTAATATTCAGAAGATCGGCAAAAAATGTTTGGTCGACGGTGTGCTCGACAAAGCTGAAGTGCCCACCGGCCCCGGACTTTGGTTTATGGATTCATCCTCGGCTGCTGCTGAGATGGTGACTCTTTGTGCAGCGTCCGGCTTTGCGGTGCACTTCTTCCCAACCGGCCAGGGCAACGTCATTGGCAACCCGATCCTGCCGGTCATCAAGATTTGCGCAAACCCGCGTACTGTTCGTACCATGAGTGAACACATCGACGTCGATTCAACCGGTCTGCTGCAACGTGACATGGTGCTCGATCAAGTCGGTGACAAATTGCTCGAGGTGATGCTGCGCACCGCCAACGGCCGTCTCACCGCTGCAGAAGCACTGGGGCACCGAGAGTTTGTACTGACGCGTCTTTACGAAAGTGCGTAAACGCCGGTGGCGTCGAGAACGAAGATTACTTGGCGGTTCAGGCTGCAATGTATCGCGAGCTGGGTAGTTATGCGACGCCCTCAACCTGTCGTCCCGGCGCAGGCCGGGACCCAAGTTTGGCCGCGTAGTCGTCAGAGATAAGTTGGGTCCCGGCGCAGTTACGTAACTAAGCCGGGACGACAGTTTTACAGTTGTCTCTGAACAGCAGCCGCTGCACACTGAAATTGCCTCCACCTGTTGAGTTCTTTCAAACTTTTCCAGCCGCCTCCGATAAAAAAATGAAAATCATCATCACCGAGTTCATGGACGTGCCTGCGGTCGAATTGCTGAAAGCACGGTTCAATACCACTTACGACACAACACTGGTTGATCGCCGCGCCGATATGCTGGCGGTGCTTGCGGACTGCGACGCACTCATCGTGCGAAATCGTACGCAGGTCAATGCCGATGTGTTGGCCGCCGCGCCAAACCTCAAAGTGGTTGGCCGCCTCGGTGTTGGCCTCGACAATATCGATGTTGCCGCCTGTAAGGCGCGTGGTGTCGAGGTGATCCCCGCCACTGGAGCGAACGCGTTAGCCGTTGCGGAATACGTCATCGGCACTGTAATGATGCTGTTACGCGGTACGTATTTTTCATCTGGTGCTGTTGCCGATGGTAGTTGGCCACGCGGGCCGCTTTCAAATGGTCGCGAGACTGCAGGCAAAACGCTCGGCATCGTCGGCTTTGGTGGTATCGGCCAGATGACTGCACGTTTGGCGCGCGGCCTCGGCATGCACACCATTGCCTATGATCCGATGATCGCGCCGGATGCAAGCGTTTGGGCTGAGCAAGGCACCAAGTGTGTCGACCTAGCAACCTTGTTCCAGTCAAGCGACGTAATCACGCTGCACGTGCCGCTGCTTGATTCCACCCGAAACATGGTTGATGCGGCACGGCTGGCAACCATGAAAGCAGACGCGATCCTTATCAACACCGCACGTGGCGGCATTGTTGATGAAGCCGCACTTGCCGACGCACTAAAGAACAAACGCCTCGGTGGCGCCGCGCTGGACGTGTTCGATGCTGAACCCCTCAAAGCCGGTTCACCATTGGCAGGCTGCCCGAACTTGATCCTCACGCCACATATTGCCGGTGTGACCAGCGAAGCCAACACCCGTGTCTCAAGCCTCATCGCGGACCGTGTAGCTGCGTTCTTGCGCAAATAACCTCTCTCCGAGTTTCTCAATGTCGCTAATCCCTCCGTCAGAACTCGAAGCGCTGGTCGCGCGTGTTTTCCAAAACGCCGGTGCCAGCCAGGCACTTGCGGCATCGACCGCAAAGGCTCTGGTCTATGCCGAGTCACGCGGGCTGCCGTCACACGGCTTGTCACGTGTCGCGCAATATTCAACACATCTGAAGAATGGTCGCGCCGCCCCCGCCGCAACACCGGTGATCAAACAGCAGAAGGCAGCGGCTGTGTTGGTTGATGCCGGCGAAAGCCTCGCCTATCTGGCGTGTGATATGGCGGTGAAAGAAGCGATTACGCGTGCCAAAAACTCCGGGAGCTGTATCGCGGCGGTAACCAACAGCCACCACTTCGGTATGGCGGCATTCCATTTGGAAGCGGTCGCAGCGGCCGGCATGGTTGGATTGGCGTTCAGCAATTCGCCAGCGGCGATGGCAGCGTGGGGCGGCAAACGACCATTGTTTGGCACCAATCCGATTGGTGCGGCGTTCCCGCGCAACAGCGGTGCGCCACTCATGATTGACTTATCCCTGTCGGAAGTCGCGCGCGGCAAGATCATGGTCGCGGCCAAAAAAGGGGAAGCGATCCCGTTAGGTTGGGCACTCGACCGCGACGGCAAACCGACCACTGACGCGAAGGCTGCGCTCGACGGCATGATGATGCCGGTAGGTGGTGTGAAGGGCGCGATGCTGGCACTAGTGGTTGAGTTGCTCTGTGTAGCACTCTCCGGTGCCGCGTTTGGTTTTGAGGCTGATTCGTTTTTTGTGGATGCAGGCAACCGCCCGCGATTGGGTCAGGCATTCTGGGTGATCGATCCGGCCGCACTCGCAGGTAGTGACACTTATTTCGCGCGCCTCGAAACACTCATCGCCGCGATGACCGAAGATGAAGCGGTGCGACTGCCAGGTGCTCGTCGGGTTGGGATCGCCGCCAACGCCGAAACAAACGGCATCGAAGTCGCCGATGCAATGCTGGCAGACTTGCAAAAGCTGGCCGCATAACAGACAGCTAAATTCTAATATCGGCGGACTTCTTCAGTCATTTTCGTGAATTCAACAGCAAATGTCGACGACCTTTAGGGGGTTGATTTAGGGGGTAAGGTATCGAACGGCGGTACCCTTTTGTTTCTCAAGACGAAAGGACACTGCCATGAAACGTGCGGAG
>JADCIX010000053.1 GCA_020247545.1 Rhodocyclaceae bacterium
CAATCTCCTCCGGCGTGAAACCGCCCAACAAAGCGCACTGAATCAGGTATCTTTCGTCTAGGGGAAGGTCCCAACGTTTCATGGCAGTGTCCTTTCGTCTTGAGAAACAAAAGGGTACCGCCGTTCGATACCTTACCCCCTAAATCAACCCCCTAAAGGTCGTCGACATTTGCTGTTGAATTCACGAAAAGTGTCGAAGCTGCCCGCCGAATGGCGATTCGCTAAATCGCCGCCAATACGTCGGTTGGCAACATCTGCGCTTTCCAGCCAGTATTGTCGGCGCTGCCGATCTCACCCTCCATGCCACCGCGAACAACAAAGGTGTTGGATACGCCCGCCTGAGCGAGTAACTCTGCTGCGAGTGCGGCAGCGCGGCCGTCCTCACAAATTACGACCACAATCGCATCGTGGCTCAACCCACGTGTGGCGAGCGCGCGTTTGATGCCGCCTACGAAGCCGTGAGCGAGCTCCAGCTTTCCGCTATTTGTGCCTCTTACCAACGGAAGGTTGAAATCGACTTCCGCAGGCAACAAGTTTCTTTCCCCGGACGAGAGGTCGCGTACATCAACAAACAAGACATCTTTGCCGAGCCACTGTTTAGCCGCGTACGCCTCACGTGCGGTGAGATAGTGTCCGAACTCTGTTCTTGAAAGTAAGTCTTGCGGAATTGCCGCTTCGCTCGAGAGCAGCGGATTGCCGTCATCATCAACGATCGGTACCGCCCAAGCAGAGCGTTCGAGCGCGGGACATTCCCCTACCGCGAGCCCGCTGCTGGTTGAAAACTTGCAGGACAAGGTGGTTTCCGCCCGCGATGCACTAATCGTGGCAACAAACAACATGACAACCAGCACTAAAGAATGAAAGACCGCACATAGCACTTTGGAGTCTGGTGCTTTAATGTCGGGCAGGGCGGCAAAGGTATTGCGGCGCATGGTATCTCCTAGCATTTTGCGGGCGAGCAGGCCCGGAAATTAGGGAACCCAATTCCATCGGGCGTTCCTAAGCTCTTGCTAGGTAGTACGTGTAATCTTGTCGAAAGCGGCCAAACAGTACTTAAAGCGTGTTACAAAAAAATGCGATGTGTCTGGGAAATTGCGGCGTTGGGTTTGTTTGCCATAATTTCCGCCCGTAGCTCGATGATGCGCTGGTAGATCGGCGAAGTGGAGCCCAGTGCCTCTTGCAGCTTCGGTTGTGCTCGATCAATCAGGGACAAGGCATCGCCACGTCGGCCAAGCGCGGCCAGACTGCGCACTTGGTGCAATACCGATAACAGCGTGCGTGTATGTGTCGGGCCGAGCAGCTTTGCGTAGGTTTCGGTCACTGATTCGAGCAGGGCCAATGCCTGTGCGTGTTCCCCGACTTGTTGCGCTGCGACGCCCTGGTATAGCCGGATGCGCATTAACTCGCGATTGGTCGGCAGCGCCCCCGGCGCTAACCGGGACTCGGCACTTTTCAAAATTTTTCCAGCGGCATCGGGTTGTTGTTCGTGGAGACGCCGCTCCGCTTGAATCAACAGCGCCCAAATCTTGTGACGATCGTCGACGCGCTGTTCCGCACCGGCATTAGCGAGCTGGCTCAGGCGAGCCCACCACTCCGGCTCCCCCGCCACACGGCCTGCCAAGATCAATGTGCGGCAAGCGGTCATGAGTGCTTCCATTTGATCGAGCGGCGCTTCCTCGTTGTCGAGCAAACTCCTGTAGCTGGGAAGGAGTGCCATCGCCTCGTCCTTCTGACCCAACAATAGGAGCACGGCCGCCTCGCCGCGGGCTACTTTTCGGCACAGTTGGCTGTTTGCGTCGAGCAAGCTTTTGCACTGTTGGCGTGCGGCAGCGTACTGCTCAGCCGCCCGCAAGAATTGCCCGGCGGAGTTGATAATTTCGGCGCGCTCCACAGCGAGCCAAATGCGATCACGCGGACGTACTTCGGGATTCATGTTTGCGCGCGCGAAGGCATCGTCGAAATGAACGCGCGCAACATCATATTCCCGATTCCAACTGCGCATTCTGCCGAGCGCAGATAAAGCGCGAATAGTCTCCCTGTGGTTTTTGCCGTACAACTTTTCTGCCATCGCCAAGGATTTAATGCTGGCGTCTGCGGCAATCGCCGTTCGACGATTGCCGACAGCGACTGCGCTTAGAATTTGGTAATAGTTTTGAATAGCGGCCGGCTTATTTTTGTGTTCGCGTAGTAGCGCCCACGCATCTTCGAGTATTTTTTCCGCTCGACTGCTTTCGCCTGCGAGAAACACTGCGGCGGCTTGGGAGACAAGGGCTTGGCCCTGTTCAACCGTTTCGCCCAATGCTTGATAGCGGTTTGCAACGTCGGTGAGAGTGGTTTCAGCCGTTCGGTACTCGCTCAGGTTCAGCTCGGCGTTGGCTATCGCGCGCAGTACCTCTGCCTGCAACGAAGGCTCCTGGTTCAGAGTGGCCAACACATTCTTCTTGCCCTGAGACAGAAGCGCCTTGGCACTGAATTCTTTCCCCTGGAGTCCGTCAGCGTCTGAAAGGCGAAACATATCGACTAGAAAGTCCCTTGCCGCGATCGCGCGTTTGGTTTCCTCGCGGGCTTTGAGGCCTTGCAAAACCGCCACAGCAGTCAGCGCGACGAGGGCAATCGAGGCGGCGGCAGTGAGCGTTACCTGAAATCGATAGCGTGCGACGAATTTACGGACGCGATACCAAAAGCTATCCGGCTGCGCCAGCACCACATCCCCGTCGAGCCACCGCTGCAAATCTTCAGCAAAAGCACCTACAGTGGCGTAGCGCTCGCTGGGTATCTTCTTTAATGCCTTCGCTACGATGTTCGCGAGGTCAGGCGCGATGTTTGAAGGTAGTACGGGCGTTTCTGTCAGGATGGCGTTTTCTCTTTCGCGTTTTGGCCCGTTGAAGGGGCGCCTACCCGCAAGTACCTCGAACAGTATTACGCCAAGCGAATAAACATCTGTGGCGGTACTGAGCGTTGTGCCGCTGATTTGCTCGGGTGAGGCATAGTCGAGAGTGAGGGCGCGCCCGCCTAGCTGCGTAAGCGCACTTTCGTTTACTTCCCCTGAGGCATCTTCTAGAAGTTTGGCAATGCCAAAGTCGAGCAGCATTGCGTTTCCAGAGTTGGTCACCAAGATATTGCTCGGCTTTAGGTCCCGGTGGATCACCAGATTGCTGTGCGCGTACTGCACCGCCTTCATTACCTGTAACAAGAGTTGGATACGCGCTCGAGTGTTGCAGCGGGCGCGTTCACAATAATCGGTGATCGGCTGCCCTTCAACATATTCGAGCGCTAAGAAAGGCTGTCCGTTATCACTGAGCCCCGCGTCATATAAACGCGCGATACTGGGATGCACGAGCCCGCTAAGAATATCTCGCTCATGCTCGAACCGCTGTAGAAGTACGTTTCTCTTCAGGCTTAATGTTGGTAGCTTTAGCGCCACCTCGCGTTTTAACGTGCCGTCGATACGTTCGGCCTGCCAGACTTCGCCCATGCCGCCTTGGCCAAGTTCGCGGATGAGTTGGTATGGGCCGACCTTATCGCCTTCGCTAAATTCCGATGATCGTGCTGCGCCTCCGGGTAGGGTAAATGCAGGGCCGCGCTCGAGCAGCGCGTCGGTATCCGTCAAACTTGATTTGCTGAGTAGTTCGCGTAGCGCAGGCACCAGTTTTGCGGCCTCGCCGCCAAGCCGGGCCAGCCACGCATCGCGTTTGGACGCCTCTAGCTCTAGCGCTTCGTCTAACAGCGGGGATAGCTGTTTGAGTGTGATCGCATCTAGTTTCATCACGGCGGCCAAGGTCGTAGATGCGTGGTTAAGATATTGTGGCCATCCTGCTTGCCGGGTCGCGCGCTAGAAGGCCGACGCGCTTCAAATATTGCTGCAAAAAAATGTTTGCGCCGACCGAGCCAGCATTGACGAGATAGAACCAAAAGATCGGCGCAAGCGGAGCCGCATCGGTAACCATGGCTAACTTTGCCCCGGCACCCGCGAGGTACCCGCAGAAAATGATCGTCGTGAAAGCGAGGCCCTTGCCTTCGGCTTGACCGGTGCGCAACATGCGGACGTTGGCCAACGGCCAGGCGAGTCCAAAACACGCCAGCATGACTGCTTCGAGCAGTATCGGCGTCGTCGCAAAATCCGCAAGCACCGGCAAACTCCTTTCCTTGGCTCCCGTATTGCGTTCCCCGCCAAACCGGTTGGATTCGGCCTGCGGCAAGAGGCCGAGGCGACCTCTCACCGTTGAATACGTAAAAATAGGGAAAATCAGGACAAGGTGTTTCGCAAAACGGCAAGAAAAGCTGCATTTCGACTGCGATCAGGCGAGTTCGACGGTTAGCAATACTTTGGCCTTCTCCCAGCTGCGGCGAACGGTGCGTTCGGACACACCCAACGATTCCGCGATGTCTGGCTCGGTCAAGCCGCCGAAATAACGCATCTCCACCACTTGCGCGGCACGCTCGTCAATTTTGGCCAACGCATCCAACGCGTCGTTAATGCGCAGTACATCATTCTCGGGCGCTGAAAGCTGGTCAGATAGATTAGTGTCCAGCGGTACCACCTCAGCGCCCCCGCCCCTGCGCTCGGCTTGCCGCGCGCGAGCGAAGTCCACAATTACGGATCGCATGACATGTGATGCGTAGGCAAAAAAGTGGCGCCGGTTTTCGATCGGCCATGACTGCCCACTGACGAGTTTGAGGTAACAATCGTGGACGAGCGAATTGGTGTCAAGCAACGTGAATGTCTTGTGCTGACTTAGTCGAGAATGTGCGAGCTTTCGTAGATCGTCATAGAGAATCCCAAAAGCCTCCTCTCCCGCTCGGTTATCGCCGTTTCGTACTGCCGCTAGCAGCGTGGTGATCTCAGTCATCGTCAATTCGACATCAGGATTGAAAATTGCAGAAACTGTTGGCGGCACCAAGCTGCATGTCGGCGGAAAAGCGCTGCGGAATCAAGCGATGTTCTATGGTGGGCAATATCGGACACTAACGAGAGTATCGCCGCGCCTCACGCGTGTTGCAAGCGCAAAAAAGGCCATGGTCGGGCCAAGCTCGGCTTGAGAACGGTCCGACACGCTGCGGCCCAGAGCGGTGGCGGACACGCGAAACAATCTGCCAGACAGGCGATGGGTGTGGATGACACCAGACGCCCGGCACGCCCGTCAATGTTAGGGACTATAACTTGGCTAGCCTAGCGCTGAGCGGCTCAACGTATTGCGGCAAGTGATGCAGGTTGTTGTGTGTGCCGCCTTCAATCCGAACGAATTCAACACTTGGTGCAAGCGCTTGAAGTCGTACTGCCTGTTCGATATCGATTAGCTCGTCGCGCTCGCCGTGCATGATCACGACCGGGCTTTTGGCGCTCGGCAACCACTCATCGGTGGTGAAGGTGTAGCGCATCAGGGCCGCCGGCAACCACGCATAGTGTGCCTCGCGCATGGCGTTGAGGTTGTAAAACGGTGAGACCAACACCGTCAGGTCTGACTCCACTTCAGACGATAACTTGGCCGCGAGTGTGGTGCCGAGTGATCGGCCATAGATCACACGCTTCTTGCCTTCGTATTGCGGTGCCACCCACTGCCAGGCCGTCATGACGTCACGATGTAATTGCGCCTCGGATTCGATACTGCCTGTACTCTTGCCATACCCCCGATAGTCGATCATGAGCACATCGAACTTGTTCCTGCGATAGAAATCGGTGTTGCGCAACCATGACGATAAGTTACCACCATTGCCGTGCAGAAAAAAGATCACACCTTTTGCATCCGGCTGTTTGAAGTGTAACGTCGATAATGTCGCCCCATCAACAGCGAGGCTGATCTCCGTTGTTTGTGGCAGGTTGAAGACGTGGGATGCGGGAAGCGGTGTTGGACGGAAGATTAACCGCTCCTGCCCGACAAAAAAGACACCCGCGACGCCGCCGTAGGCGAGCACACACAATACGGCCACGGATGCTATGAAGCCGCCGATGCCGCGACGAAAGCGTGTTTTTGTGCGCTCTCTCATTCGCTTGTTATCAATGGCTTGCTAACTTGCCGAGACGTCACGCGCAAGCCTGCCTAGCGACGGCCGAGGAAATCACCCTTGCCGACCTCCACGCCGTTGTGACGCAGGATGGCATACGCAGCGGCGACATGAAAGTAAAAGTTTGGCATGGCCACGTTCAACAGATAAGGCTGTCCCTTGAACGACATGTGGTTACCGGCGATGGTGAGTTCGATAGTGCGATCCTCTTGGCCTTCGATTTGCGCGGTACTAAATTCGCTGATGTAAGCGATGGTCTTATCAATGCGCTCAGCGAGATCGGCAAACGATTTCTCATTGTCCTCCCACTTCGGTACTTCCCGGCCGGCGAGACGGGCGATGCTACCCTTGGCAAAGTCGCAGGCGATTTGCACCTGGCGGCTCATGGGGAACATGTCAGGCGCTAAACGCGCATTCATCAACACCGATTCGTCGATTTTTTTTGCGGCGGCAAAGTTTGCCCCTTTGGCGAGTACACCTTTGAGATTGGCGAGCATGGATTGGTAAACGGGAACGGATGCGGAATACATTGAAATCGTCATTTTTTTCTCCAGTTGATGGTGCCTCAATTTTATCGGGAACTGTGCCGCAGTTTCACGGCAATTGTGAATGGCTTCACGATTCATATTCCCGCAATATGCCCCATCTAAAGTTTGGGCGTAGTCTGCCGTTAACTTTCGTTGTTGTCGATCTGGCGGCCATGGCCACGATTCGACCCACAGTTTCAGCAGTCCGTCGCAAGTGAGTTTCTGTTCAACATAACAACATCCACAATTCACTCACGTTACATCCAACGACCTGAAGGCAACACAAACACCACAAGTGAATGCTAGACCTTCAACAGTGATTAAGGAGAAATACCATGACAAGCAGTAAATTTAAAAACAACGGAAGTTTTGCCACCTCGGCGATGGTCTCAGCATTGGTGATCGCCATGCATGTCGCCGGTGTGCAATTGTTGGCCGCTGATCAAGAAGCGACCTACCAAGGAACAATTGCGCGTGAGGCAGCAAATGCCGTCAAGCCGGCGCTTGCAAAGCCAGTCGTTCGCACCGATGCATTTGTCGTTACCGCAAGCCGCCTCAAATCGTAGTCGTTGTAGAGCCAGAAACGCTACCAGCAGGCGCCACCAATTCAGCGCCTAGCCGAGGCGCTCTGCCATAATCCCCGCTGATATTCACAGCGGGGGCAACATGGCAATCAAAAGAGTGAATTGGCCGCAAGGCCGTATCGTTTTTCTCGAGCACACCTCGAAAGCCCTTAAGGGGAACCGGCTCGGTGACGCGCATGTGCGCAAGCTCGCGGCATGGTTACCGCCTCAATACGACGAGGGCAGTCGCACCAAACAAGGGCGTCGTTTTCCAGTGTTGTTTGACCTAGTCGGTTTCACCGGATCGGGTCTTGCACACCTTAACTGGAAGCCGTTCGACGAAAACATTCCAGAGCGCATCGCGCGGATCATGCACGACGGCAAGATGGGGCCGGCGATTGTGGTCTTCCCCGATTGTTTCACCTCGCTCGGAGGCAACCAGTACATCAATTCATCGGCAATCGGTGACTACGCGGATTACCTGACGAAAGAACTGATTCCTTTCGTCGACAAGGAGTTCCGGACGCTCGCCTCGCGTGAACACCGCGGCTGTTTTGGCAAATCGTCAGGTGGTTACGGTGCCATCATTCACGGGATGAAGTACGCCAAATATTGGGGTGCAGTTGCCAGCCATTCTGGTGATGCGTATTTCGATTTTGTTTACATGAATGACTGGCCGCGCACGCTCACTGAGCTGACCAAACACCGCACCAAACGTCGCGAAAATGGCGCGTACGATGTGCTCAAGGAAGAAGAGAAGGCTGCATCCGGCAAGGACGACGGGCGCGTCAAAAACTTTCTTGAGCACATGTGGAAGAAAGACAAACCCAGCGATGGCGAGGGCCACGCGCTGATGATCATTGCGATGGCGGCGACTTACGACGCCGATCCAAAAGCGCCGTTGGGATTCCGCTTGCCGTTTAATCTGGAGACGGGTGAGCTGATCAAGGAGCGCTGGAACGCGTGGTTGAAACACGACCCCATCCATCTTGTTACCAAGTACCGCGATAACTTGAGGTCGCTAAAGGCGGTCTATGTGGACTGCGGTTGGCGCGATCAATACGGCATTCACTTTGGCTCGCGCATTCTCTCCAAGCGCATGAAACAGGCGGGCATCAAACACGTCTACGAAGAGTTTGACGACACCCATTCCGGTATTGATTACCGCATTGAAACCAGTCTGCCGATTCTGTACAAGGCGCTGAAGCCTTAGCCCCTTCTGCCGCGTTACGCGACAAGTTTGATCGGAATCCGTTTTTCTTCCACCGCATGGCACGACACCATGCTGCCGTCATTGGCGACCATCATCTTCGGCGCTTCTAATTTACAGCGATCATTTGCGTAAGGGCAGCGCGGATGGAAGGTGCAGCCGGATGGTGGATTGAGTGGGTTGGGCACTTCGCCGGCGACAGGCGTGCGTTGTTTACCGGTCATCCTCAGATCTGGAATCGCCGACAGCAACATCTGCGTATACGGATGCAGCGGGCGGTTGAAGATCGTTTTGGTGTCCGCCATCTCCACTAGGCGGCCGAGGTACATGACACCAACACGAGTGGAGATGTGCGAAACCACCGCCAGGTTGTGGGAGATGAACAGATAGGTGAGGCCAAACTCGCGTTGCAAGTCTTTCATCAAGTTCAAGATTTGCGCTTGAACAGATACGTCGAGTGCCGAGGTGGGTTCATCACACACCAGAAACTCCGGGTTCGACGACAGCGCGCGCGCGATCGAAATGCGTTGGCGCTGGCCACCCGAGAACTCGTGCGGAAATTTTTCTTGGTCCTGCGGAGACAGACCAACCTGGGTCAGCAACTGATCAACACGTTTCTTGATCTCGGCCTTGTCAGTCATGATGCCGTGTGAGACAAGCGGCTCGGCGATGATTTTGCCAACGCGCCAACGCGGGTTCAGGCTTGCGTAGGGGTCCTGAAAAATCATCTGGAAGCGTTTGCGCAGCTGCTGCTGCTCATTGACCGAGGCTTTCGCGATATCCACCCCGTCGAAAATGACCGCGCCGCGAGTCGGAGGATAAAGCCCGCATACGACACGTGCGATGGTTGATTTGCCGCAGCCGGATTCACCAACCAGCGATAACGTCTCGCCGCGATTGATGGTGAACGAGACACCATCAACGGCTTTCAGGATAGATTTTGGCTGACCCTCAATGACGCGATTCAGCCAGGGTTTGGAGACGTCAAATTCACGCGCGACGTCGCGCACTTCGAGTAATACGCTTGACTTCATGCGGCCACCGATTGCGGTGTGTTGGTTGTGTTGGTAGCAACGCCTTCGGAATACAGCCAGCAAGCTGCTTGTGTCTTACCGGCATTCATGAGGCTCGGTCGCTCGGTTGTGCAGCGCGCGCCGATTTCGCCCTTGCGCGTACAGCGTGGGTTGAAGGCGCAGCCGGCCGGAATTGCGTTCAAGCGCGGCATCGAGCCGTCGATTTGCGTCAAACGCTCGACCTCCTCGCCCAGGTTCGGGATCGCACCCATCAGGCCAACGGTATAAGGATGCTGGGGGTGGTGGATGACTTCAGCCACCGGGCCGATTTCGGCGATGCGCCCGGCGTACATCACCGCGACGCGATCGGCGGTTTCGGCAATAACACCCATATCGTGCGTGACCAGCATCACGGATGTGCCGTGTTCACGACACAATTTTTTTAGCAGCGTGATGATCTGCGCTTGGATCGAAACATCCAGCGCGGTGGTAGGCTCATCGGCGATGATCAGTTTTGGCTGCGCGGCGAGTGCCAACGAAATCACCACGCGCTGGCGCATTCCGCCGGAAAATTGGTGCGGATAGTGGTCGATACGCTTGTCTGCGGCGGGAATGCCGACTTCGTTGAGCAAATCAATCGCGCGTTGCTTCGCTTCATCCGGCGTCACATTGAGGTGAGTGAGAATGGTCTCGGTAATTTGTCGACCGATGGTGTAAAGCGGGTTGAGCGACGTCAATGGATCTTGGAAAATCGCTCCGATCTCGCGCCCGCGTATTTTGCGGAATTCTTCTGGGGACAAGTTGTCGATGCGTCGACCGTTGAGCAGAATTTCACCGGATTCGATTCGACCGGGTGGTTCGAGCAGCCCAATAATCGCCGCACCGGTGAGTGACTTGCCGGCACCGGATTCACCGACCACACCCAACACCTCACCCGGCGCAATGGTCAGGCTGACATCGTCCACCGCCGTGAGCAAGCCGCGGCGGGTGGGGAATTGGACGCGCAGATTTCGAACTTCGAGTAATGGTGTGTTCATGATAGTTACTCGTTAGCGGAGTTTGGGGTTCAGCGCGTCGCGCAACCAGTCGCCGATGATGTTGATCGACAAGACTAGAATCACCAACATGATGCCGGGGAAGACCGTGATCCACCATTCACCGGAGAACAAGAAGTCGTTACCGATACGAATCAACGTGCCGAGGGACGGCTGTGTTGGCGGCACGCCGACACCCAGAAACGAGAGTGTGGCTTCCGTGATGATGGCGGCACCGACGTGTAGGGTGGCCAACACAAACACCGGCCCCATGACGTTGGGCAAGACGTGCGAAAACATGATTGCCAATGGCCTGCGGCCAATGACGCGCGCCGCTTGGACATACTCCTTGTTGCGCTCGACCAATGTCGAGCCACGGACCGTCCGGGCGTATTGCACCCAGCCGGATGCCGCAATGGCAAAAATCAACACATAGACGGCGACTTCGTCGTGACCGTCTTTGCCGATCACCACGCGCGCGACACCATCAATCAACAAAGCGATCAGAATCGCCGGGAACGAGAGCTGCACATCTGCCACACGCATGATGAACGAATCTAGTGCGCCGCCCACGTAGCCGGAGATTAATCCTAGCGTGATGCCAATGACCATCGACAACGCCACCGCACAAATGCCAACGGTGAGTGACACTCGTGAGCCGTACATGATGGTGGACATGACGTCACGCCCCTGGTCATCCGTACCGAGTAGAAATTGACCTTTGCCCGCAGCCGACCAGGCAGGCGGCGTAAAGGCGTCGAGCAGATTCAACGTCTTTAGATCAAACGGATTGTGCGGCGCGAGAAGCGGGGCGAATACCGCGCCGAGAATGCAGACCAGCGACAAAATGGCCGCGACGATAACCAGTGGGTGACGCTTGAAGCTGTACCAAAGGTCGCTGTCAAAAATACGTTTGAGTGTGTCGTTCATATTAGTGTCCTCCCGATCCTGAACGCTCGACACGTAGCCTCGGATCAACCGCGAAATACAGCAGGTCAACCACCAGATTGACCACCACAAATATGAAACCGATGAGACACAGATAGGCGGCCATCACGGGGATGTCTGCGAATTGGACGGCCTGGATAAACAACAGGCCCATGCCCGGCCATTGGAAAACTGTCTCGGTGATGATGGCAAAGGCGATGATGGCCCCCAGCTGCAAGCCGGTGATGGTGATTACCGGAACGAGGGTGTTTTTAAGTGCGTGGCCAAAGTGCACTGCGTTATTGGTCAAGCCGCGTGCGCGCGCGAATTTGATGTAATCCGTACGCAGCACCTCAAGCATCTCGGCGCGCACCAATCGCATGATGAGGGTGATCGGGTAGAAGCCCAGCGTAATGGCCGGAAGGATAATCGCCTTCAAACCTTCTGTGGTGAGAAAGCCGGTCGTCCAAAAACCGATGGCGGTTGTTTCGCCGCGACCAAATGACGGCAGCCAGCCCAGCCATACGGCAAAGATAAGGATGAGGAAGATGCCGATGAGGAAATTAGGCAGCGACACGCCCACTAGCGAGCCTGTTAGCAAGACTTTTGATGTCCACTTGTCGCGCTTTAGCGCAGTATAGACGCCCATGGGAATGCCGACCAACAATCCAAACACGGCTGCGGTCATGGCGAGCTCAAGTGTCGCCGGGAGCCGTTCCGCGAGAAGTTGCGATACCGGCCGGCCCAGGCGCAACGAGATACCGAAGTTACCCTGCACGGCGTTGCCGAGGAACGTGCCGAACTGGACATAAAAAGGTTGGTCAAGGCCGAGAGACTTGCGCACGTCGTCGCGATCCGCTTGTGTCGCCTCGGGGGGTAACATGAGTGAAACGGGATCCCCCACAAAGTTGAATAACGAGAAGGCGATGAAGCCCACCGTTAGCATCACAAGAACGCTTTGAAGTAGTCGTCGAATAATGAATGCCAGCATGAAGGATCCTGAACTACTTGACGTTAAATCGGAAGAAATAAGGGACCGCGTTGGGCGGCAAGATCGCGCTGACATTTGCGCGCATCGCCCATGGAATAATCGGGCGGTGCAGCGTGACAATTGACGTCTCGCGATTGATGAGAGTCAGCGCTTCTCCAATCAAGGCGTCCCGTTTCTTAAGATCAGTTTCGACCCTAAAGCGGTCAATCAGACTATCCAGCGTTTTATTTGAGTAACGTCCGAAGTTGTTGTCGCCGCCGCTGGCATTGGGGACTTGGGTGCGCAACAGGCTTTGCAGCGTGTACAACGCGTCGGAGGTGGGGGTGGTCCAGCTGAGCAAATAGAAGCTGGTGTCAAACTTTTGTAATTTGGGGAAGAGCGTGCCGGTCGGCATGATATTTGGCGTGGTGTTGATGCCGACCTTGGCCAACATCGGCGCTATCGCCTGGCAGATATCGGGGGCAGGCTTGTTGTCGCCACAATCGAGCGTGACGGAGAACCCATTGGGATAACCCGCCTCCACAAGTAATTTTTTGGCGCGTTCCGGATCGTACGGCAGACGTTTATCCGCGTCTTTGAAGAAGCCTTGGTCGCCGGGGGTGATGATGGTGCCGGTCAAGACCGCCAGATTGCGCATCACCTTGGTGCGGATGGCATCGGCGTCGATGGCGTGGGCGACCGCCTGACGTACGCGCACGTCTTTCCACGGATTCTTGCCCTTGACGTTGGAATACTGTAGTTCGTCCCGATGTTGATCAAAAGCCAAGAACTGTACGCGCGCCTCCTGTCCCTCGGTGATCTTGACGCCCGGACTAGAGCGCATGCGCGGAACATCTTGTGGCTGCGGATCATTAACGAACTGAACTTCGTTGGAGATCAGTGCCGCGATTCGGGTTGGGCTCGACTTGATCGGCCGTAGTGTCACCTCAGTGACGTTGCCACGTTCGGGACTGTTCTTGTTCCACCAGTTGGGGTGGGCCACCAGCACGGTGCGCACATCCGGCTGACGGTCTTTCACCATAAACGGCCCGGTTCCATTGGCGTTGCGCGACGCGAACGTGTCTTCGGCGTCTTTGTAGTTTTGTGGTGTTTCAGCCTTATTCTTGACCGCCCAAGCCCGGCTCATGATGCGCAGCTGGGTCAAGTGGTTGGGCAACACGGGATTGGGTTCGCGCATCACAAAGTCGACGGTGAGATCGTCGACTTTGCGCGCGGACTCAATGCCTTGCACCGAAATCTTTTGCTGCGATAACGGATGTAGCGCACGCTGCACGGAAAACACCACATCGTCGGCGGTGAACGTGCTGCCGTCGTGAAATTTTACGTTCGGACGTAGCTTGAAGCGCCAAATGCTTGCATCAGGTTGTGTCCAGCTGGTGGCCAGCCAGGGCGTCAGTTTGAAATCCTTGTCGCGCTCGACCAACCCTTCATAAACGTTCGACAGCAGCCGATTCGTCACCGCAAGGTTGGCTGCGTGGGGGTCGAGGGTTTGCGGTTCGTCCTGTGTCCCATAGACGATCGACTTTGCCGACGTGATCGGCGCAGACAGCAAGCCGACGGAAAGCAAGACGGCGGTAAGAAAAATGACGGGTCTATTCATAAGTCCGAGCAATTTCTCACCGACGCGTTGGAAAGTTTGGCCATTGCGTCGGACCGAATTGCGATTTTGGTAAACCATCGCCCGCTGGGATATTGGCGGGCGGCAAAGATTATAGTGCGATACGGCGTGCTGTCCGGTGCGGTGCGATTAGTTAACGTTCACCCACTTGGTCCACATCTGGTTATTCGGGTGGTGGACAGCCGTGATGTTCTTGCGTGTGGCCCAAGGAATCACCTGATGGTGCAGCGGGATATGACCCACATCCGCCTGATGCAGCATGAGTGCATCACGCGTCAAGGCCGTGCGCTTGGTCACGTCGAGCTCCGTCTTCAGCCCACCAATGGCGGCATCGACCTTTGGATTTGAATAACCGGCATAGTTTTGTTCACCGTCACCAGTCGCATTTTTGCTGTGGATGATCGATTGCAATGTATACAAAGAATCAAACGTCGGTACACCCCAGCCATAAAGATAAAAGCTGGTGTCGCTGTTCTGAATTTTGGGGAAGTAAGTGGCGCGAGGCATCGAGTTAAGCTTGATCTTGATATCGATCTTGGACAGCATGCCGGCCACTGCGGTGCAAATCCGTTCATCGTTGATGTAGCGGTTGTTCGGGCAGTCCAACGTGACTTCAAAGCCGTTTGCATAACCCGCCTCGGTCATGAGCTTCTTGGCTTTGGCGATGTCTACCGCCGGTCGCTTTTCTAGGTCCTTCGAGTAACCGCGAACCTGCGGTGCGATCATCGACATGGTAGGTAGCGACAGCCCGCGCATCACCGTTTTTTGTAGCGCATTTACGTCGATGGTCAGCAGCATCGCCTGACGGACGCGTACGTCCTTAAAGGGGTTTTTGCCCTTGATGTTTGAGTAGAGCAGTTCGCCACGCCCCTGATCCATGGAGAGGAAGACGGTGCGTACTTCGTTGCCTTCGAGAATCTTCAGCGCAGGGTTGCTCTTGAGGTTGCCCAAGTCTTGTAACGGCGGGTCAAGCACCAGATCAATCTCACCAGTGATTAGTGCGGATACACGGGTGGCGTCTTGCTTAATCGGCCGATAGACCATCTCCGTCACGTTGGATTCGCGCTTACCCCACCAGTTAGAGTTCACAACCATTACGGTCTTGACGTCCGGCTCACGTACTCGCAGGACGAACGGGCCGGTGCCGTTAGCGTTGCGCGCGGCGAAGGTCTCTTCGTTGTTCTTGAAGTCTTGAGGACGTTGCACGTTGTACTTGGTGGCCCAGGAGCGGCTCATGACGCGGAGCTGCGTCAGTTGATCCAGCAGTGTTGGGTTGGGGCCGGTGGTAATGATGTCGACGGTGAGGTTATCGACTTTGCGTACTTCCTTGATGCCCTGCGTCAGAGAGATGAAGTTGGACGTCTTCTCCATGGAGCGGCCGATGGAAAAAACCACGTCATCTGCGGTGAATGGCGTGCCGTCGTGGAAGGTGACTTTATCTCGCAGCTTAAAGCGGGTGGTGGTGGGATTCACGATTTGCCAAGAAACGGCCAGACAAGGCTCCAGCGCCATCTGCCGATTCCGCGATACCAGCGGTTCGTAGATATGATCGGCGATTGAATTATTCAGGCCTTCGTTTTGTGCGTGTGGGTCCATGGTTAGCACATCACCTTGTGAGGCCCAACGGAAAGTCTTGGCATCGGCGGAAAATCCGGCGATGGAGGCACCGACGGCAGTGCTGAGGACGAGAGCGGCGACAATGGATTTCAGGCGGGATGAGGTGGTCGAGACAGCGAGTGAATGCATAACTTGGTCCGCAAAAAGTTGGGTGTAATTGGTGTTCTGCTGGCCGCCTTGGAAATGGCACGCGGCGAGACGAAAAGTGTGCCCGTATGCCGCACCTAAGTCAATGAAAATTCACGTTTTTCACTCTGGGTTGATGCTGGTATCCGGCAATTTCTGCACCACATCTCTATCGCCGCAGAAAGGGCCGGGCGTAGCGGCTAAAATGGTGCGCTTGCTACTCGTCACCACGGAACTCTCATGACCACCATTGTTGTCGTAAAGAAAGGCGCACAGGCTGTCATTGCCAGCGACACGCTCACCACGTTCGGTGCCACCCGCCTGGGTAGTAAACACGACGCCGCGCCGGAAAAAATCTTGCGGCACAAGGCCACTTTTTTCGGTATTGCCGGCTCAGCCGCCCACCAGATGGTGCTCGAGAGCATCCTAAAGAACCACGAAAAGGCGAAAGACTTTAGTTTTAACGGCCGCCATGAAATCTACGAGAGTTTTCGCAAGATTCATCCGATATTGAAAGAGGAGGCATACCTGAACGCTAAGGAAGAGGATAACGACCCCTATGAGTCCTCACAACTGACCGCGTTAGTGGCGAATGCCGCTGGCATCTTCGGCGTTTACTCGATGCGCGAGGTGTTTGAATTCGACCGCTTCTGGGCGATTGGCTCCGGACGCGATTTTGCGCTTGGTGCGATGTACGCCGCCTACAACAGTACCAAGTCCGCCAAACAAATTGCGTCACTCGGTGTCATGGCGGGAGTCGAGTACGACACCGGCACTGGGCTGCCACTGAACGTGGCGACGGTGAAGCTGGCCAGTACAAAACCATGATGGCGGGGTTGCGGAAAGCGACGAAATTTGACGGGACACGGCCCTATGCTCGCTAGTGTTCGTATCGATAAATGGTTGATCGCGGCTCGATTTTTCAAGACTCGTCAAATCGCCGTCGACGCGATTAATGCGGGGCGCGTGTGTGTCAACGATGAGCGTGTGAAACCCGCCAAAGCAATCAAAGTGGGGGATGAGTTGCTTGTCAGGAAACCGCCATATGAGTGGCGTATCGTTGTCGACAACATCGCAGAAAAACGAGTAGCGGCAAAAATCGCTGAGACCTATTATCGCGAGACCGAAGCGAGCGTGTTGGCACGGGAATCACTGAGAAAAGAGTTGAAAGATCTACCGCCGCCGGTGTTTCCCGGGCGACCCACAAAAAAAGATCGCCGCGTGATCGATAAATTTTTTGCTGGTCAACATCAGCATGACGACGCGTTCGATTAGTTCGATCACCGCCCGGTCTGCGGTGCTGCTGACTGCTATATTGGCCACGGCGGCCACAGCGGCGCTGCTGACCAGCGCGCCAGCACAAGCGGCGCGTTACGAGATCGACCCCGCTGCCACAAAGACGACTTACCTTACCAAGTATCTCGGCTTCATTCCCGTACGCGGCGTGTTTACCCGTATGACGGGCGTTCTCAATTACCAGCCGACAAAACCCGTGGCAGAACGCGAGCCCTCGATTCACGTCATCATTGATGCGACCACATTAACGCCGACCAACTTCGATAGTGAGTCCAAGCGGCGGATGCTGCGCGGCCCAGAGTTCTTTAATGTCGATCGCTTTCCGGCCATCGAATTCAAGTCGATGCGCTTCCGTTATGAAGGTGACAAACTGGTTGCCATCGACGGCACTATCACGCTAGTGGGCGTCACCAAGCCGGTCACACTGACGGTGATGAAATCGGGTTGTGAGCCAGCGAGTGGCAGCAAAGCTGCGCGCTGTACAGCCTCAACGGAGCTCACCGTCAAACGATTCGAGTTCGGGATGAAGGGTTGGTCAGGGACGGTTAGCGACGAGGTGATGATTGCGGTTGAATTGGTCGCGACGATAGCGGGCGAGGAAAAGCCAACAGCGCCGGCTCCGACAGCAGCGGCAACCCCCGACTGATCTCTTCTCGAACCGATAGGTTCATCGTCTTGTAACAACCCGACTTGCTTTCCATCGCAACACTCCTTTGTAGACTTCACAATATTGTGTTGCACTAATTATTTGAAACCGCCAGATCTCTAGGGCAACTTCAGCATGCCGACGATGTCCAGCTGCGGCGGCTGGGACAGATCAGTCGAATGCGCAACCCGCGCAACGACCGCTTCCCCCATCGCCGGAGTTCGACCGGTGAGCGCAGTGATGTTCACCTGATGGGTCACGAGCACCAATGTTTTGCCGGGTTTCATACGAGCCGTTAGGCCGCCGCGAACCTGCTGGGCTTGAAGGTCTCCCGACCCGCTGTCAAAGTGTGAATTCAGCGCCGGCCAAGTATCTGCTTTGCCGAATGCGAGCACCGCCGTATCCACGCAGCGGCACCAGACCGACGAAAACACACCACTCGTTTGAATACCGTTGTCGGCAAATGCCTTGCCCCATGCTCGCGCTTGGGCACGGCCTGCAGTGCTGAGGTTTCGCTGCGTTTTACAGTCATCAAGCCGATAGCCCGGCGGGTCACCAATACCCGGAGCAGTCTCGGTGTGGCGAAGCAGTAAAACATGCCCGCCCTGTTTGAGCGCCGACCAGGCTGCTTCCGCATTCGCTTGGGCGGCCATTGGCAAGGAAAGCAAAGCGATGGGCAGGAGGGCAAAGCGGCGTAATGTGTACTTCGATTCGTGGCGCAACAATACGAAAAATCTTTTAACGGCGGGCCCCAACATCATCGTCTAACAAACATGGCCAGGGCGTTATTCATGAAGTCGCTGGACTCGGACAACTTACCCTCGGGCGTGACGTGGTTGGTGAGGTCGGGAAGAACTTCGGCAAGGCCGGACTGTCCTCCCGCGCCTTGTTCGGTAAGCATCTTCATCGCGATTTGTACGAGCCGACTTGCCGACTGATCACCTGCGCCGCTGTTCATCACGCGACCGAGAATGTTATCGAGCAATCCCATGCTGCTTCTCCGAAAAACCTAGAGGTTGGTAAATGTATAACCCAGTCGTGTGACCTCCGCTCTGGCTTCAGCCATTGCTGCGGGTACCTCACCGGGATTGCCGGACAATGAAAACTCAATCTGTCGTCCACCAGGAATATGCTTTGGTAGCGACGACAATCGTATGTCCGGATAGCGCATCAAGATGGCATTCATCATGTCGATCAAGTTCGACTCGCCGGCCTCTTCAATTAAGATAGATTCAGTGGCGACCTTCACGGCGTGAAAGAGATGTTGGTAGCGCGTTTCCAGCACCCACTGCATCATCGGCCAGGACATTTCGGGAAAACCCGGTAGAAAGTGATGGTCACCACACGAAAACGCCGCAATGCGGTTATATGGATTAGGGATGATGGTTGCGCCGATCGGGAACTCCGCCATACGCCGTCGATGCGTTGTCAGTTCGAAATCCGGCTTTGTTTGCATCTCGGCAAGCGCCTCTGGGTGTTCAAGCAGCCCGACGCCCAATGCGGCTGCCGCACACTGACGGGTGTGGTCGTCGGGTGTGGCACCGATGCCACCAAACGAGAACACCACATCGCTGGTGGCAAACGATTGGCGCAAGACTGCTGTGATACGCGGGGGCTCATCGCCGACATAGTTTGCGTAGGACAACGACAGCCCGCGTTTGCCAAGTTGTTCGATCACTTTCGACAAGTGTTTATCCTGGCGTTTGCCGGACAAGATTTCATCACCGATGATGATGGCACCGAAAGTCCGCATAACACTACTTGATTGCCAGCAGTTCGATTTCAAACACCAGCGTTGCGTTTGGCGGAATGACACCGCCCGCACCGCGCGCACCATAACCAAGGTCCGGTGGAATGATCAGGGTACGCTTACCGCCGATCGCCATGCCGGCGACACCTTGCTCCCAGCCGGCGATGACGCGTCGCTGGCCAATAGTGAATTCGAACGGGTCATTGCGATCTAACGACGAATCAAATTTGTTACCTTTGCTTCCAGGCCCGCCGTTAGTACCCGGCACAAACAGCCAGCCAGAGTAATGCACCCGGGCGATGCTGCCGACCGCAGCAATGGTGCCAGCGCCCACGACCGTATCAATTTTGGTGAGTGCGGTGACAGCGGAAGGGTAAACGGGAACGGGTGGGGTAGTTGTCATAGCGCAGCCTAACAGTAGGGTTGAAGTGAATGCAATCGAGATGAGTTTTTTCATGGTGACCTCCCTGCGAAATCAAAATGTCAGCGGCCTTTGGCAGCGCCTTCACGACGCGGGTCAACGCCTCCCTGCCAACCGTTGGGTACGCGTAACACGCCATGTAACCCGCTTGGGATATCGCCGATGCGGACATCATGGCCGATAACGCGCAGTGCGACCGCTAACTTCTCGGCACCCGCGCCCCGTTCGATATCGGTCGGGCCATTACGGCTGCCGCCATTGGGCAGCGCGATGGCGGCTTGTACGTCGAGCTGCCAATCCAGTACGCCGATGATTGTTTTGGTGACCGAGTTGACGATGGTGGCACCCAACGCCGAGCCGATCACCATCTTGAGTTTTCCTTTGTCGTCAAAGATGATGACCGGTGCCATCGTACTGCGCGGTCGTTTTCCGGGCGCAATGGCGTTTGCGATAGGCACGCCGGCTGCGTCGGTGGGCGTTAATGAAAAATCTGTCATGTGATTGTTCAGAAAAAAACCGCGCACGAAAATCTGGCTGCCGAAAGAGGCATCAACAGAGGTTGTCATGCTGACCGCGTTGCCATCGGCATCGACAATCGAAAAATGGCTGGTGCCAGTGAGACTTGTCGTTGCGTCCTCGGCTTGGGAGAGTTTTACCGCAGCAGGAGTTCCCGGTGCGGCGCGGCCCAGACTGCGATCGGTGTGAATCAATGCACTGCGTTCACGTAAGTAGGCGGAACTGATCAACGCCTTGACCGGCACATCCGCGAAGCGATCATCGGCGGCAAATTTCTCGCGATCCGCAAACGCCAAGCGTCCGGCCTCGGCAAACAGGTGAGCTGCCTCCACCGAATCGGGCTTCATGCTCGGCAGATCGAAGCGCTCCAGCATACCCAAAATCTGCAGGATCGCAACACCGCCACTAGATGGCATGGGCATGCTGCAAACGCGGTTGCCGCGATAATCACCGCACACCGCCTCGCTGATGCGCACACGGTAGGCAGCGAAATCCGCTTCAGTTGCGATGCCCGGTCGCGGGTGGGTGCGCAGTGCTGCGACAATGTCACGTGCAATCTCGCCCTGGTAGAAGGCATCGGCACCGCCGACGGCAATACGTTTCATCGTCGCGGCTAGCGCCGGATTCTTGACAATCGTACCAACCGCTTTCGGTGTTCCATCGGCATTGAAGAACATCGCGCGTGTCTCAGGCGTATCGCGCAAGACCGCGCTGCTCCCCGCCTGCTGTACGGTACGTGCCGAAAGTGGATAACCGTTCTCTGCCAGACGGATGGCAGTTTGAAACAGCGCCGCCCAGGGCAATTTTCCGTGCGCCGCGTGTGCGGCCTCGAGCGAACGCAGTGTGCCGGGAATGCCGAACGATTTGCCGCTGCGGACTGCATCGGCAAAGCGCATGGGTTTGCCATCCTCGCCAAGCAACATCGTCGGGGTGGCCGCTTGAGGGGCGATCTCGCGCCCGTCATAAGCGATGGTAGCGTTTCGTTTGGCAGCGTAATACAACATGAAGGACCCACCGCCAATACCGGACGATTGCGGCTCGACCAGGTTCAACACCATTTGCACCGCAACCGCAGCATCAATGGCACTTCCACCCTTGGCTAAAACATCGATACCTGCCTCGGTGGCAAGCGGATGTGCCGCAGCGACCATATCGCGCTTGGAGAAACTCACTTTACGCTCGATCATCTGGCCGGCCGGCTCGGGCATGTCGCGTGTGGGCTGGGCGCGAGAAATTGCTGACCAGCATGCGACTGAGAAGAACACGCAACCGCAGATGAACGCAGATGAATGCCGATGCGTACGAAAACCTTCGGTACTCGCTACCGCACTCGTGTTTACGCGTGTTGCATCGTGCGGCTTGCCAGACAACTGAAGTGGTACGAATTGATCTGTCTTCATCAGCGGTTGTGTGGTTCTAAACACTCAAACACAGGTACTTGATTTCAATATAGTCGTCGATGCCGTACTTGGAACCTTCGCGCCCCAACCCTGATTGCTTGATTCCGCCGAACGGTGCGAGCTCGTTGGAGATCATGCCGGAGTTAACACCCACCATGCCGGTTTCCAGCGCCTCGGCAACTTTGAAAACGCGTGAGATGTTTTGCGCGTAGAAGTACGCTGCCAAACCAAACTCAGTGTTGTTTGCCCAAGCGACTGCTTCTTCATCTGTATTGAAACGAATCAGCGGCGCGATCGGGCCAAATGTTTCTTCGTGGGACACACGAGCGGTCGACGACACGTTGGTTAACAAGGTGGGGACAAAAAATCTGCCGCCCCGAGCATGTGCCTTGCCACCCAAAACAACTTCGGCACCGTTGGCCACCGCATCAGCCACATGTGCCTTGACCTTGGTGATCGCGCTGTCATCAATTAACGGGCCAATGTTAATGCCGGTTTCATTGCCTTGCCCTACCTTCAAGATGGCCATCTTGGTTTTGAGTTTTGCCGCAAACGCATCGTACACCCCAGCCTGCACGTAGATGCGATTTGCACTTACACAAGTCTGACCGGCATTGCGAAACTTCGCTTGCATCAGACCTTCAACCGCAGCATCTAGGTCGGCATCGTCAAAGACGATAAATGGTGCGTTGCCACCCAATTCCAACGACATCTTCTTGATTGTTGGGGCGCACTGGCGCATCAGGATTCGGCCCACCTCGGTCGAACCGGTAAACGACATCTTGCGTACGATTGGATTGGCGCAGAGTTCATTACCAATGGCAGGCGCTGAGGCAGAGCTGCCGGTGACGACATTGAAAACACCCTTCGGCACACCGGCGCGGTGCGCCAGTTCGGCCAGCGCCAAGGCGGATAGCGGGGTCTGCTCGGCGGGCTTCAAAACCATGGTGCAACCGGCAGCGAGCGCCGGCCCAGCCTTGCGCGCGATCATGCCATTGGGGAAATTCCAAGGCGTGATTGCGGCTGTCACGCCAATAGCTTGTTTGATGACCAGTAGACGCTTATCCGGTAAATGCGGCGGGATCACATCGCCGTAGACACGTTTGCCTTCCTCTGCGAACCACTCGATGAAGGACGCGCCAAACATGATTTCACCCTTCGCTTCAGCGAGTGGTTTGCCATTCTCAGCCACCAAAATTTGTGCGAGGTCGTCGATGTTGGCGACCATCAGCTCGAACCACTTACGCAAAATGGCACCGCGCGCCTTGGCGGTCATCGCCCGCCAAGCCGGCAGCGCGGCGTTCGCGGCTTCAATGGCCCGTCTAGTTTCCACCGCACCACAGTCGGCGACCTCGGCGACGCGCGAAGCATCGGCAGGGTTATCGACCAGGAAGGTCGTACCGGCTGCCGCGTTAACCCAGGCACCATCGATATAACTTTGGTTGCGCAACAACGCAGGGTCTTGTAGCGGTATTGATGTCGTCAAGGCAGTCATATTGGTGTTCCTCTGGTGGTATGGTTTGGGCGGAGCGGAAGAGACAACCGAATTGCCCTACCTTCCCAGCCAGTTGGTGCGTCGGGTCTTTGCCTCAGGCGGGGATTCGCTTAACGTAAGCACACAAGTGCTGGTCGTCGGCTCGAGCAAAGTTAGTTTGATTTCCATCATCTCATCACGGCGAAATGCGATTACGTCGAGCGTGCTGCCAATGTCGTAAGTTCTGATTCTGCGCTCCAAGTTGCCGGCATTCACACGCAAGCGATCAACGGCCACGATGGTGTCGCCCGCAGAAAGACCTGCGGCTATCGCCGAACCGCCGTCGAACACCTGCGCCAACTTGGCGTCACCATTCGATTCACTAGCAAGCTTGGCGCCCAAGGTTGGCAACACTCGCTCCGGCGTTTTTGCACCAGTTGTGCCGTTCGCTCTCCAAGACAGTGTCACGCCGGCGGTGGCGAGCAATCGGGTGAGGTCGGGGTCTGCCGTTCCGTACACGGTAAGGGCAAAAAAACCGCTGAGATCGATCCCCGCGACTTCTGTGGACACACGCTCAATTTCGCCCTCGGGAACACCGATGCCTGGTTTACCAAAGCGAGTCCAAAGGTCGCGCATCACATCATCGAGCGAATACCTGTCTTGCGTTGCCTCACGAATCGTGAGGTCGAGTGCCAGGCCGATCAGCGCACCTTTTTGGTAATAACTGACGATACTGTTTGGTGAATTTTCATCCTGCCGGTAGTACTTGATCCAGGAATCGAACGAGGAATCAGCCACACTCTGCTTGGTGCGACCGGCTTGCGAAAGCACCCGCCCGATACCGTCAGCTTCGAGTTCCAGATACTCAAGCACGCTTATCACACCAGAGCGCACCAGCATGAGGTCGTCGTAGTAATCGGTGAACCCCTCAAAGAACCAGAGTTGTTTGGTGTAGTTCTCTTGTGTGAGGTCGTACGGTACAAAACGCTCAGGCATGATGCGCTTCACGTTCCAGGTGTGAAAGTACTCATGTGAGGCGAGGGACAGCAACTTGCGGTAGCCTGTCGTGACACGCGGTTCATTCGCAAGTGGTAATTCATCACGGCCGACGATGAGTGCAGTGGACGCACGATGCTCCAAGCCACCAAAGCCTTCACCAACGACGGTGATGAGAAACCAATACTCCGACATGGGTGCGGTCGCGGTTTCCGGCTCGAACAAGCGAATTTGTGTCTCGCATATCTTCTTGAGGTCGGCGGTCAAGCGGCTGACATCTGCGCGATGCCGCCCAGTCAGTACCAGGTGGTGTATGACCCCGCAGGCGTCAAAGGTGGCGTGTGTAAACAGACCCATCTCGACCGGATGGTCGATCAACGCGTCGTAGTTTTCAGCGTGATACATCCCAAAGTCGCGACCGTTATCTCCCGCGGTTGGTCCAGCGAGAGACGTTGCCACCTTCCAGCCCTGGTAGCACTCGCCGATCGGGCGAACAATTTCAACCCCGCAGGCGCTGTCACGTTGGCCTTCAACGAGCAGGAAGACGCTGGCACCGTTAAAAAATCCGTGGGTGTGATCGAGGTGCGCGCCGCGCACGGAGAGGTCCCAAGCATAAACCGTGTAGGTCAACGCTAATGCGCCGTTGACTGGGGCGCACTGCCATGTGCATTTATTGATTTTTTCGCAGGCAACTGCGTAACCGCCGCAGCGCGCCTCCACACGACCGATATGTCGGGCAAATTCGCGGATCATGTAACTTCCCGGAATCCACACGGGCAGTGCAAAGCGCTGCCCAGCCGTGTCTGGCTGGTCGACGGTGACCGTGACTTGCCACAGGTGCGCTGCGGGGTGGATGGGGACGATACGGTAGCGGATCACGCGGGGGAGCCAAACTATCTGGCAAAAAGGCTGCGGTGTGCACAGTTTACGGTAGCATGAGCGCCGAGACAAACTTGACCGGTCGTCCGTTGTCAGATGGCCTATCTTTCGCAAACCGGCACACCTATGAAAAATCACCACAACATTGCTCTAACCAGCCTCCTCGCGGCGGGATTAGCGGCGCTCTTATGCGTTCTACCCGCCCAAGCAAAAACCCTGCGTTGGTCGAGCGCCGGCGACATGCAGACGGCCGACCCGCACGCCCAAAACTCCGGCGTCAACAACAACATCAACGGCCAGATCTTTGAGGGATTGGTTGAACGCGGCAAGAACATGGAGATCGTGCCTCGGCTCGCTACCAGTTGGCGGCAACCCAACCCGACAACGTGGGTGTTTGATATTCGCAAAAACGTCAAATTCCACGATGGTAAGCCGCTGACGGCCGATGACGTTGTTTGGTCCATCCTGAGGATGCAGCAACCCACATCTAATTTCCGCGTTTACGCCAACGGCATTGGCAAACCGCGCAAGATTGATTCGCATACCGTCGAACTCACCACGCCGGTGCCGAACCCTGTCACCCTCGAGATGCTCGTCAACATGTTCATCATGAGCCGCGATTGGGCAATCGCCAACAAGGTGGAAAAAGTACAGGACTACGCGGCGAAAGAAGAAACCTTTGCCGCGCGTAATGCGAATGGTACCGGGCCGTTTATGCTCGTCTCGCGTGAGCCGGAAGTGAAAACGGTGCTCAAGAAAAACCCCAACTGGTGGGGCATCGCCGAGAAGAAGTTCGAAGGCAACGTCACCGAGGTTGTCTATACACCGATCTCCTCAGAAGCCACACGGATGTCAGCGCTTCTTTCGGGGGAGATTGATTTTGTGCTCGATCCTGCGGTGCAAAACCTCGAGCAGTTCAAACGCAATAAGGCTTTGAAGGTCATCCAAGGCATCGAAAATCGCGTGGTGTTTTTTGGTATGGATCAAGGCCGCGATGAGTTGCTCTACAGCAACATCAAGGGCAAGAACCCGCTGAAGGACAAGCGTGTGCGTCAGGCGATGTATCAGGCCATCGACATAGAGGCGATCAAACGCACCGCCATGCGTGGGTTATCAACACCGACCGGTTTGGTACATCCAAACCCGGTGGCGGCCAAGTTGCCTGCAGAGCTCACCAAACGTTTGCCGTTTGATATCGCCGCTGCAACAAAGCTCATGAGCGACGCGGGATACGCGAGTGGCTTCGACATTACGCTCGACTGTCCGATCGGTCGGTATCTGGCGGATGAACGTATCTGTGTATCTGTCGCCGGTATGCTCGCGAAAATCAACGTTCGCGTGCGCGTCAACACGATGCCGATTTCAACCTATTTCGCCAAGATTCAAAAGCTCGACACCAGCTTTTATATGCTCGGCTGGGGCGGCTCCACCTTCGAGCCAATATTCACCTTGCAGCCGATCATGCACAGTCGCAACACCGTGGGTGATGGTGACTACAACTATGGACAGGTGAAGGATGCAAAGTTTGACGCGCTCGTGCGGCAGATCAAGGGTGAGCTCGACCCTAAAAAGCGCATGGCGATGATTGTTGAGGCGTTCAAAATTTACAACGACAACGTCTATCTACTGCCATTGCACCTACAGATTATCCCTTGGGCGATGCGGGCGAACATGAGTGCCATTCACCGAGCAGACAACTGGCTGGAAGTGCCGTGGGTGGTGATTAAGTGAGAGAACGGCCAAAAGCAGACGTAGCGCGTGACCGCCCAGCTGACCAAATTTCTGAGGCGCCCTTAAAGAAGCGCCAGGCTTGCACACAACTTTTTCGTTCTGGCGCTGACATTTGCTGACTCGCAATATGGTAACATATATGATACTATAAGAGATGGCTATTCAAGTTGACGAGTACATTCGCGATGATGAGTCGAGCCCGTATCGGAAATGGTTCGACGGACTAGACGTTAATGCCGCCGCAAAAGTTGCTACCGCGCTGCTTCGGCTTGAGATGGGAAATACGTCGAACGTCAAATGGTTTGACGGCATTGGTGAATATCGTATTGACTGGGGTCCAGGCTATCGCATCTATTTGGCGAAGGACGGAGCAGCTTTTGTAGTCTTGTTCGGCGGCGGAACGAAGCGTACCCAGGCGAGAGACATTGCGCAGGCAAAAGCACTTCACATCGAATACAAGTTACGTAAGAGGCTTGCGTTGTCCGAAGTTAAACCAAGGTCGAAACTTACAAAAGGAATTAGGTGAAAAGCATGGCGCTAACACGAGATTTTAAGAGGACAGTTGTTGACCGAGCTAAGCGCGATCCGGCGTTCGGCAAAGCGCTCCTTGCTGAAGCGATGACGCTTCTGGCACAAGGAGAGCCTGAGACCGCAAGATTGGTTCTACGTGACCTTGTAAACGCCACTGTTGGATTTGAAGAGTTGGCGCTAGTAACGGCGAAACCCAGCAAAAGTCTGCATCGGATGCTGTCGACGCAAGGCAATCCGAGCATGGATAACCTGGCAGCAATACTCGGTGCTGTCGGTAAAGAATTAGAAGTTAGAAAAGCCTCTAGGCCACGGTGATTTTCGGCCAGAAGCGGCGCTTCCCGACGGCGCTCTGATTTCATATTTTGATGCGTTGAATCAAATGAAAAACGATTTGATTCTGACCCTAGTGTTTGCGCGCGCGAACGCGCAGTGAGCTCAGCGTTTGTTATCGAAAGGTGTTTGGGTTTGGGCTGCGACTGCTTGGCCGGGCGAATTTATCACAGCGGCCGGCGCGCTCTTTTTGGCGATCACCGTTAGATTGTGCAACTCTATTATCAGAGCGGAAATTCAGGTTGTTTTGCTTGGAAACGGCCGTCAATTGGCGTGTTTTCCGGTTCGGCGTTGAATTCGTATGCTGCCGGCCTCTGGAAACCAATCGGCCCTAGCCTTTTATGCTGTTTGTCCTCGAATAGCGCTGTCCGGCCATTAGCGTATCAACTTGTGATTGTGCTTTTGTCATGACTACTTTTCTCTAGTTCGGAACCGCGTGAATTCATTTGTTGACAATTGCATTCGTTCGTATATATTTCCGGAATGGCAATTGCAGACACAAAAAACACGGGCACCATGATCCCGGTTTCGGGGCGCTTACCTGAAGAGCTATATCAATGGCTTTCAACTCTACCGTTGGAAGGGGCGACAACGGTAAGCGACCGAATACGTATCGCGGTGGCGACGCTGAAGCGTCTTCACGACGGCGATTCAGACTACATGGGCGCGCTGGGCATGCAGCGAGATCTTGTTCGTAACACAAGAGATCAAATTGCATCGCTTGAGCGCAACGCCGGGGTGCACTCAGCGGTTTTAGCGGCGTTTGTTGACCATGTTCCAGGTCTGGTCGCACTGCTCAACGCCGCACAAATAAAGGACTCGGCGTCAGCGCGCGAGTTGGAAGAGCAGTTGGTACGCAGGTTGTTTCAATTGACCGAGGCGCTTCTGCGACAGGTCGTTACAACTGAAGCTGCGGCATTTGACGTTCATGTTGTCCATAAGCAGGCACCAAGATTCATCGAGTTAGTACAGGCTATCATTTCGACAAACCAGATACGAGGAGACAAACATGGCTGATTCACTTCGAGCACGCGTAGCGCGTGTCATTGCGGGTAGCGCACATGCGCTTATCGATAAGATCGAGGATGCCGCACCAATCGCGATGCTTGAGCAGTCAGTTCGTGAAGTTGACCAAATCATCGACGAGGTACGCGCGGAATTAGGGCTCATCGCTGCCAATCGCCATTTGGCGCAGCAGCAGCATCTGTCTCTCAACCGCGAGCATGAGCAGCTCTCAATTTCCCTCGCGACCGCGCTCGCTGAGTCACGCGACGATCTCGCCAAAGCCGCTATCTCTCGCCAACTCGACATTGAAGCGCAGTTGCCGATTCTTGAGACTAGCTTGGCCGAACAAGGCGGTCGAGAGAAAGAGATGTCAGGCTTCGTGGACGCATTGCTCGGCAAGAAACGTGAAATGGAAACCGCGATAGGCGAATTTGAAGCTTCAAGACAAGCCGCTGAAACGAATGCCGCCATGACCGCAAGCGGCACTAACGCCATTGGCGCGAAGCTCAGCGCAGCGCAATCGTCGTTTGACCGCACCTACCGACGGCAATCCGGACTTTCTCCAACCGCCAGCGGCACGACAATGGAACAGGCTGCGCGTTTGAAGGAATTAAGCGATCTGGCACGCGATAACAAGATCGCCGAGCGACTGGCTGCATTGAAGTCTGGCAAGTAAATCGAGCCAATGACGATTTTCACTACACCTGAAACTTGGCCGTTCGCTAGCGCGCTCGCACTGCTCGTTGGCCTGAGCGTCGTTGAGGGGCTGGGCCTGCTGATGGCGAACAGCCCATCAACCATACTCGACAGCCTCATTCCGGATTCAATTGATGGCCCTGATGGGCCACTCGGCTGGTTGCATGTTGGCAAGGTGCCGATACTCGTTTTGCTCATCCTTTTTCTGACGGGGTTCGCGATATGTGGCTACGCGGTGCAAGCTATCGCTGTCGCGCTGACAAGCCTGCCCCTTCCGTCTTGGCTTGCGATGGTTCCCGCGATATTTACGGGGGTTTCAACCGTGCGTGGAATCGGCGCGCTACTCGCGCGCATTTTGCCGGGCGATGAGACGTCTGCGGTCAGCGAGCTATCGTTGATCGGACGCGTCGCGGTAGTGATTCAAGGAACCGCAACCGAGATGATGGCGGCGCAGGCAAAAGTGCGGGATGCGAATGGCGCGACGCATTACGTGATGGTGGTGCCTGATCTGCAAGATCAAGTCTTTGCCGAAGGCACAACAATACTGCTCGTCAAGAAAGTTGGCGTTCGCTACCGCTGTATTGCAAATCCCCATCCCGAGCTTTTGTAGCGTGGCTCTGCGAACCCGTCAATAGCCAAGTTCCTCATTACTTTCCCTTAATTGGAGTGCGCAAAATGCCTTTGGAAACAATATTGAACTTCGCAATTCCAGCTGGAATTGCGCTCTTTGCGATTCTGTTCATCGGCGTTGTGTTTGCGCGGCTCTACCAAAGAGCGACCAAGGAAACAGCATTCGTCCGGACTGGCCTTGGTGGGCAAAAAGTCATCATGGACGGCGGCGCGATTGTGTTGCCGATCTTTCACGAGATTATTCCGGTGAACATGAATACGTTGAAGCTAGAGGTTTCACGTAAAGATGAGCAAAGCTTGATTGCGCTTGATCGCATGCGCGTCGACGTGGCGGCGGCATTCTTCGTTCGCGTCAAGCAAGTTGCGGAGTCAGTAAGTACCGCCGCACAAACGCTTGGGCGCAAAACGATGGCACCGTCCGAACTACGGACACTCGTTGAAGACAAGTTTGTTGACTCGTTGCGAGCGACGGCCGCAACAATGACCATGCAGGAGTTGCAAGACAAGCGTCGGGAGTTTGTGCAGGCGGTTCAGAACGCAGTAGCAGAGGATCTTGAGAAGAATGGGCTTGAACTTGAATCCGTTTCACTCACCAGCCTCGACCAAACGGCAAAGGAGTTTTTCAATCCTAGCAACGCGTTTGACGCCGAGGGCTTAACCAAGCTTACGCAGGAAACAGAAACGCGGAGAAAGCGTCGAAACGACATAGAACAAGATACTGAGGTTCAGGTTCGGACCAAGAATCTTGAAGCGGAACGTTTAAAGCTAGACATCACCAAAGAGCAAGAGCTGGCAACCCTAACGCAGAAGCGAGAAATCTCGAACGCGACGGCGCAACAGGTTGCCGAGATCGCCAAGATCGAAGCGGAACGCCACCGCGAGGCTGAAGAGGTACGGATCAACGCAGAGAGGTTGGTGAAAGAACGCAAGATTGAGGCTGATCGAACGATCAACAACGCTGAGATCGACAAAAATCTTTCGATTCAAAAGAATCAGATCGACGCGGATCGCGAAACGCAAATAAAACGTGCGGAGCAGCGGCAGGTCATCGAGATCGCTAACCAAGAAGCTGCGATTGCGATCGCTAAAAAATCTGAGGAACAATCCCAGGCTGAGGCTGCTGCGAGCATCGCGCGATCTGAGTCCGTCAAGGCAGAGGAGCTTGTGAATACGGCTCGCGAAGTTGCCATCGCCGAACGTGGCAAGGCCATTCAGTTAATTGACGCCGCGCGCGAGGCAGAACAGCAGGCGCTTTCCGTGACCGTTGCAGCCGAGGCGGAGCGCGAAGCAGCAGAGAACCGAGCATTGGCTGTTAGAACCGAAGCTGAGGCAGCGCGTTCCGCCTCCCTAGCGCAAGCTGAAGGTATTGCCGCAATCAATGAGGCGAAAAACAAGCTAAGTGCGGCCCAGATCGACCTTGCGATTCGGATGCAGCTCATCCAATCGTTGCCACAAATTATCGAGCAAGCTGCAAAGCCGATGGAAAAAATCGATTCGATTCGGCTATTTCAAGTGAATGGGCTTGCAATGGGCGGAGCCGGAACAGCAGGTGAGGGGTCGCAGACGAATGGTGGCGGTACGCTGCCGGAGCAAGTGATGAACTCGGCACTTCAGTATCAAGTCGCCAAGCCGATTGTCGATGCGATCATGAAGGATGCGGGCCTTTCGAATCCGACGCTTAGCGGAATTTCGCAGTCGCTTGCAGATATTGTTGTTCCGCCCTCGGGTGGCAAACAGTAGTAGTAAATAGATACTTGCGGCCCTCGCGTGGTCTTTGGAATGAGCTGTGTGAAACTCGTTGCCGCCAGCCGACATCGGATTGGTCGAGCGCCGAAAAAGGGCAGTTGCACGAAGATACCACGCGACGACTGCTATTCACGTCAAGGCTGCGGCGAAATAGCTTAATGACGGTGCAGGATGCCAGAATTAGTTTTTAGGCTTAACGGCCAGAAGCGGCGCGTCCCGAGTGCCTTCCGATTTCATAGTTTTATGCACCGACTCAGATAAAAAACAATCAGACGTTGAGCCCGCGAGTTGCTGGCGTTGATTCAATTTACGAAGACCGGAGAACTCTTGATGTCGAGCGAAACGAAGTTGCCATATGCGTGCAGCAAATGCGGACATGGCGAGTACGAAGCAGGGGAAATCCGCGCGTCCGGTGGTGGCTGGTCAGCTATTTTTGACTTCGAAACCGAGCGCCTCTCGTACGTGGCCTGCACGAACTGCCAGCATACCGAGTTCTATCGTACGAGAGTCGGCAATCTCAGCCGCGTTGTTGACTTCCTAATGACGTAGGTTGGGTCGTCTTGAGGAGACTCCAGAGTTGACGCAGCCGGCCAGAAGCTGCTATTCGCGAGCGTTCTCTGATTTCATATATTGATGCGGCGAACCGAGCCAGAATCAAGTTGACTTGGTGTTTTTGTTCGACATCGATTGTTCTCGCCGATCACCTACGACGTTAGATCTAATGGACACTTTTCTTATCATCTTTTTTCTCGGTATACGCAGCAGTTATGCTAACAACAAGGAACTTCCAGCAACCGCCGACGTTTTTGATACGGTGCAATTTTATGCGGCAGGCGATAAGGCTTGGCGCATAAAGACCTTCGCTAGTGACGAAGACGTTCACACTTGGGCTCTAGACCGACCACAAGACATTGTCGACCTAGCTACGAGCAACACAGAGAAGCACTATGGAGATGTCATTACTGAAGGCTACGTTCTACGAACAGAGGCTGGGGTCGATGGTTTGCGGAATGAGCTGCTTAGTCGAGGACTCTCCCCCACTCTGGAATGTTCTGAATCTGGTCTCGTGTTTTGGGCGCCTGAGGGCACAAGCTACCGCACTAAGTCGGTGCCGCAATGAGCCGCAACTGCTCGCTCAAGAGCTAAACCGCCGCTTCCGGGCATTCACGATGTCCGCATTGGGTGTGCGCCGTGCAAAGGCGGCGCTTTCTTGTGGGTGTAAGCCCCACCCGGCGAAATGCTCCAGCCGGAAGCAACCGGAGCAGTCATGGAGGTAACAAAATGGCTGAAGCCTTCGGGTAAAGAGTGTCACGAATTGG
>JADCIX010000054.1 GCA_020247545.1 Rhodocyclaceae bacterium
CATTTGATCTGAGTCCTCCCGATTCACCTCACCACACCACCCTGAAACACAATCATGTTCGCCGACAGATACCGCGCCGCAAACGCGGCAACAAAAAGTAACGGAGTGAATGCAATGAAAAACAATTTGACTCTGACCCCTGGTGTTCAGACCGGAGAGGCTTCTCGAAACAATAATCGGGAACGGCCAAAAGCCGCCCTTCGATATGCCTGTCCCATTTCATACGATCAGCGATCAAATGAAGTGAAATCCAATCTGAATGCTCCCTATAGTGATTGGTGGAGTTGGAACCACAGGTGTTGCTGGCAGTAGATGACCTAACGGTCCTAACTGGTTTGGTCCGCGCGACATGCCTAGGTAGAATAGAAAGAAATTCAATTTATGGGGAACATAGTGCTCTTGAGAATCGTGCCGCCGCAGATTTGTTTTTTTGTCACAGCAAAAGCTCTCAAGTGCATCGTTACAACCCTCGTTATTGGAATACACATAACGGCAAACGCGCAGCAAGTGATCGATCACGTCGACCTTGACGGCCTCGGTAAGAGCATACTACTAATTCGATCGCTAACCTCGCCGCCATCGCTTAAAGTGGGTAGGTACAGCGGCAGCAGCTTTGTGTTTGCCGATATTGCTGATCCTGGGCCCAACTTCCGGGTGCTCGGCGCGACACGATTAGACGCGGGGCCTAAAAGCGATTTGCTGATCCAAAATATTTCTACGGGAGAATTTGGTGAAGCGCGAAGCCTGCTGGATTTCGATGCGAGTAAGGATCGGTTACTGCGCAACGTAAAGCGCACCTGGGATGTACAGGCAGTAGGTGATCTCGATGGTGATGGCTTCGGTGATCTAGTCTGGCGTTACATTGCAGATGACCCACGCGACACTGGGGTGTCGTTTGTTTGGTTTACCAATGGTGCGGCGAATAGCAATGCGACCGTCCAGAATCCCACCAACGTATTACAAGTCCGTAAGCGTGGCGGTGCGCCACTTAGTTGGACGCTTCTCGGTGCGCGCGACATTAACAGCGACGGCGCGGCGGATATGGTTTACATCAGCCCAGAAGGAAACATTCGTGTTTTGATGGCGACACCGGCACGCACATGTGCCAACCTGTTTGCCGGCACGGTTCCAGTCGGTATGACCGCGCTGAAGTTTGCGAATTTTTCCGGTGACGGGCGCGGTGACATCCTGTATCGCAACACCGTCACCGGGGCTGTGGCGCTGGCGAAATTGAACGCAACCGGACTCACACTGCCACCCTTTAGGGGGCAACCAGACGATCCGAATGCGAGCTGCACGTCAAGCGCCTTAGTGGTCACCAATACGGCAGTAGCCAATCTCCCCATGAGCGACCCAAACTGGACGCTCTACGGCGTGGGGGACTTTGATGGAAACGGCACGACTGACATCGTCTGGTTGCAGCCGAGTGGTCAACTTACCCTTTGGTTGATGAATACCAATGGTGCCGTGCCGACGCAGGTCGCCAACGCTGGTTCCGTATGCAGCAACTCGTCGCGTCCAGCCTCCGGCGTTTCCTTAGGATTCAATGTGAATGCGCTATTTTGGGAATCGCATTACAGCGATCCTGCGCTGCTGGCAGCGGTTCGAACGCTGTCGTCGCCCGTGTTGCGTGTGCCTGGCGGCACGGAGGCTGATTACTACGATTGGGACAATGGTCGCCCTGTGGATGCCTGCCGCTATGGAACCTGCCGTACATGGGATGCCGCCACGCTCGTACCGCCGGGGCTGTTCCAGCGTTTCGGCAGTTTTTCGCGCGGCACCACAGATGCGTTCGTGACGCTGGCACGGGAAGTCAATGGCTCGCCGCTCTTCGTGGCCAACACTGTCACCGCAAGCGTGGAGGACAACCTGCGCTGGCTCGCTGCGGCGCGGAACGCGGGCTCGTCAATACAGCGTGTAGAACTGGCGAACGAGCCCTACTTCGGTCGTGTGGAAGGAACGGATAATAATGAGCGGCTTTTCCCGACGGCGGCCTCGCATGTGGCCGTAACACGTACCCTCGCGACGGCGATCCGGCGACAGTCACCGACCGCTGTCCTCGCGTATCCAGCGTTTGTGCCGCGTGTGAACGTGGCAACGGGGGGCATCGAGGCCGGCCATGATGAGCGCATGCTAACGTGGACTCAGCGAGCGCTCGATGCTGGCATCGCGCAGGACGTGGATGCTTTCGCCCTGCATTTTTATCCGCGCCTGCCGGGGCGACAGGGTGCCACCGATTCTGCCTATCTTGCGGTGCTGGCCGAGTATCCGGCAGCCTACTGGCGAGCAACCCTTGCCACACCGCAGTGGGCAACGCTGCCGCCTGACAAGCGCCTGTGGATTACGGAGCTGAATGCAAGCTTCACCGACGCACCGGAGTTAGTAGGGAGCTGGATGCATGGACTCATGCAAGCGCAACTTGTAGTTCTGGCGCTGCAGGACCCGCGAATGGATATGGTATTGCAGCACATGCTGACCGGAAACGCACAGTGGCAGGCCGTCGTGCATCCGGGACGTACTCCTGATGTTGTCCCGGCGCCAGGGTATAGGGCCTATGCACTCACATCGACGGGTGAAACCATGGCAGCCGTTTCGGCGGCGCTGACTGGCGCTCGCTGCGTGCAACCCATCCCGACCAGCGCGCCGGGCGCAGTGGCCGTGCTTGGCGAAGGGCCCAACGGCACCCAACTGGTGGTCATCAACGCCGGGGCGACATCGTTTTCGCTCGACGTCCGCACGCAGGGATGGACGGGTGCAACGGCCCGTAGCCTGACAGCGTCGCCGTTTTCGAGGATCGCAGGGGGTGGCGAGGTTACTCGTACCGATTTGGTCGCAGAGGCGGGCGGACTATCTTTTCGTATGCCGCCATGGTCGATCACCACGATCACGCGCGCCCGATAAAGACGGGTCAAATTGATTTCAGGCAATAGCCATTTGAACTGAGCAATTGCGGCCAAGAGGAGACACTCGGATTGAAGTTCCAGTTGCCAAATGGGGTCGCTTTAGTTCCCTTTAAGGCCGGGCTCGCAGCCACGGGGCTGGGGTCAATCCTTGGTGCTGTATGCTTGGCCATAGCTGGCTTCTCAGGGCAACCAACGACTGTTGGTTTTTTCGTTGAAGCGGTGTTAGCGCTATCGCTCTATGGTTTCGTGTTTGCCCTCCCAGTTGTCTTTCCAACACCAGGGGTCAGACTGAGCTATCCCGCCTTTAGTGGACGATTTAGATTAGCACCACGGTATTCTTGCTCAACTTGCTCGGGGGTGCGATAGCCGAGCGATTGATGAATGCGTCTGCGGTTGAAGAAGTGGTCGATATACTCCGTGA
>JADCIX010000055.1 GCA_020247545.1 Rhodocyclaceae bacterium
ATGATCCAGCAGTTCTTGTGGAACAGCGGGTGTGGCAGACGTTTTGGACTTCGGTGACTTGCTCGTAGACATAGTGGCTCCTTGACATAGTAGGGAGCCTAGCAAAAATTTAATCTACACAAAATTCCTTACACCCTCCAATCCCATACCTCACCGGCATCCGCGTCCTGTACAACTCCGACAATAGAAAAGCCAAGGCTCCTAAGAATCTTCGTTGATGGATTTTCTTCCTTAAGTGTGAATGCCCTCAGTCCGATTTCAGGATTGTGGGATCGGGCTAGTGCCACAAGTGATGCGGCAGTTTTCGATGCGTACCCTTGTCCCTGCTCACTCTCAAGGGTGAAGTATGCAATTTCTACATAGCCCTCTTTGGGTGGACCAACAAATGCGCCGCCACCAACAGGGCGGCTATCGGCCACTGCAACATAGCCGATCCACGGTGGAACAAAGCCAACCCGGCGATAGAGATCAGCAGTGGCCTGGCAGTTTGCCACGAGCGCGTCCGACATGTCCGGGATCGTTTGGACAGGAATGCCATTCTGATCGAAAGGTACAAGGGAGAAGGTCATAAGGACGAAACACTAGAAACCTGCCGCGTGACCATCCTTGCGATGATCCGACCCAGCGATGTAACCATCCTCGGTACGCCAGATAAGCTGTGCACCACCAAAGGCAAAGTTAACCGCTTCGGCAACGGCTAGTCGATGTCCTAACGCTTGTAATGCCGGCCCAATAGAAGCCTCCAACGCCTCTTCAAGGCCAATCGTGCCGTCTGCATTCACGATCCAGCGCGGTGCGTCTGATGCGGCCTGCGGGTTCTGTCCGTAGTCGCGAATACGCGTCACCATTTGTACGTGTCCTTGCGGCTGCATATGCCCACCCATTACGCCAAAAGACATCAGCGGTGAGCCGTCGGTCGCAGACAAAAATGCCGGGATAATAGTTTGATAGGGTCGTTTGTTTGGCGCAACAATGTTCGGGTGACCGGCGGTCATCACAAAACCATGACCACGGTTTTGCAGGCTGATACCAGTATCGGGCACCACGACACCAGAACCAAAACCCATATAGTTGGATTGAATCAAACTTACCATCATGCCGTTGGCATCAGCCGTCGTCAGGTAGACCGTACCGCCTTTTGTCGGAATACCAAAGGTCGGCGCACCAGCGCGAGACATGTCGATCAGTGACGCTCGCTGCCTCAGATAGCTTTTGTCAAGCAATTTCGACACGTCAATATCCATCGTTGCTGCGTCGGAGATGTAACGATAAGCATCGGCAAAAGCGAGTTTCATTGCTTCAAGCTGCAGATGTACACTCTTGACGGAATCCGCCGGATACTGCGCGAGGTCGCAGCAATCGAGAATACCCAGACAAATCAACGCGGCGAGTCCCTGGCCATTCGGCGGAATCTCGTACAGACGAACATCACGGTAATCCATTGAGATCGGATCAACCCAGTCAGCGGTGTGATTCTTAAAATCGTTGATGGTATGCGCCCCTCCCAGCGCTCGCGAATGCGCCACCATCTTCTCGGCAAGGCGGCCTTGATAGAAGCTATCACCCTTGCTCGCGGCAATCTCTTCAAGCGTCGCTGCCTGGGCGGCAAACACCCACTTGTCACCCGCTGCGGGGGCTTTACCACCCGGCGCAAAATCCCGCTGGAAATCCGGCTCAACAATCATCTCCGCCTGCCGCGCCCAGCTTGCCGCAGTGATGGGAGACACAAGATGGCCGTGGCGGGCATAGCCAATGGCTGGCGCAAACAGTGTTTTAAAGGGTAACTTGCCGAACCTCTCCGACAGCGCCACCCATTGTGAGACCGCACCCGGAATTGTCACGCTATCGATACCGCGTACCGGCATGGTTTTCAACGCGGGGTACTTGCCAACGATGTATTCGGGAGTCCACGCTGCCGGTGAGCGGCCAGAAGCGTTGAGGCCGTGCAATTTATGCCCATCCCAGATGAGCGAAAAACCGTCCGAGCCAATGCCATTCGATGTTGGTTCGACGACCGTTAGCGCTATGGCAGCGGCAATCGCCGCATCAACCGCATTTCCACCTTTTTGCAACATTGCCATGCCGGCCTGTGTCGCCAACGGTTGCGAGGTCGACACGATATTGGATGCCATCACCGGCATCCGTTGTGAAGAGTACGGGAACGCGTAAGAAAACGGCATCATGGGACATTACTTTCTGAAGGATTGACGGCCTGCCGTTGTTTGAGGCTGCGTTCGTACTCCCATAACTCTTCTTCGTAGATATCCATGACGCACGGGATACAACCCGTGCCACAACATTCGTGTGGCTCCGGTTTACGCGGAGGTTGCGGCGGGAGGGGCAAAGTCGGGGGAGCGTCTGGAGTACTCATACAAAATCACGGGTGGATTCCGTAATTTTACGGGAGTGCACGACCGGTGGGTGCAGACCTTTGAGCACCGTGAGTACAAATGCTTTGTGCCAGACTTCACAGTTAATGGCAGCCGTTCGCGCATACATCACAAAGCGCGAACGTCTACGATCAGGTGATCACTCTTCGACGAAGGCTTCTTCGCGTTTCTTGCGAATGGCCGGCAGCATGATGATGACCAGCAACAATAACGAGATGGCGAGCAGTGTCGCCGATAGCGGTCGATTCAAAAATGTCATCGCATCCCCGCGCGACAGCAACATCGCTCGGCGAAGATTTTCTTCCATCATCGGCCCCAGAATAAACCCGAGCAGCAGTGGCGCTGGTTCACAATCGAGCTTGATGAACAAGTAACCAATTAATCCAAACATCGCCGTGACCACAACATCAAACGGGCTATTGGAGAGCGAGTAAACACCGATACAACAAAATGTCAGGATGGCTGGATAGAGTAGTCGATAGGGAACCGTCAGCAGCTTGATCCACATACCAATCAGCGGCAAATTGAGAATGACGAGCATCAGGTTGCCGATCCACATCGACACAATCATGCCCCAGAAAAGTTGTGGCTTTTCACTCATCACCTGTGGCCCGGGCTGAATTCCTTGAATGATCATGGCACCCACCATCAGTGCCATGACCGGGTTCGGCGGAATACCGAGCGTCAACAACGGGATAAACGACGTTTGTGCAGCCGCGTTGTTGGCCGACTCAGGCGCTGCGACACCACGAATATCACCCTTGCCGAACTGCGAAGAGTCTTTCGCGATTTTCTTTTCCAACGTGTAGGCAGAGAAAGAGGCGAGCACCGCGCCACCACCCGGCAAAATGCCGAGCAACGAGCCCAGTCCCGTGCCGCGCAGCACTGCGGGAAAAGCCTCTTTCATGTCCTGCATGGAGGGCAGTAGACGACCGACTTTGTTGACAAAAATTTCGCGCTCTTCACCTTGCTCAAGATTTTTAATAATCTCGGCAAAACCAAACACGCCCATCGCGACAGCCACAAAACCAATACCGTCGGAAAGTTCTGGTATCGAGAAGTTGAACCGCGCCATACCAGAGTTGACGTCTGTACCAACCAAGCCGAGTAGTAGGCCCAAGAGAATCATACCAATGGCCTTGATGACTGAGCCGTGTGCCAACACAACAGCTGCGATGAGGCCGAGCGTCATCAATGAAAAGTATTCGGCAGGGCCAAATTTAAACGCGATTTGCGCCAACGGTGGCGCGGCGGCGGCAAGCAAAAGTGTCGCCACACATCCGGCGAAGAACGACCCCAAGGCGGCGATACCAAGCGCGGTACCGGCTTTGCCCTGGCGCGCCATTTGGTAACCATCGAGTGCCGTCACCACACTGGATGACTCTCCGGGAAGATTCACCAAAATCGCTGTGGTCGAACCACCGTATTGGGCACCGTAGTAGATACCCGCGAGCATGATCAACGAGAGTTCTGGCGCGAGTGTGAAGGTTGCCGGCAACAACATTGCGATAGTGGCGACCGGACCAATGCCGGGCAACACACCAATGAGTGTACCGAGCAGGCAGCCAAGTAAGCAGTACATCAGTGCTTCTGGCGTGAATGCGACAGAAAAACCTAACGCTAAGTTTGCGAGTAGTGCGTCCATTGAGCCGCTTTCCTTAACCGAAGAAGGAAGGCCAAATGGGGAACGGCAACTTTAAGCCGTACACAAACACCGCGATCGAGCCGATGGACAACACCACCCCCGCAGTCAGTTGTTCCTTGAGTTTGAATTCATGTCCGCCAAAGGCAGAAATGAGTACCAGCACAATGATCGCCAGCGCGAGTCCGATCAGTTTGACGGTCAAGCCGAACACCACCACCGCACCCAGAATCCACAGAAGCGGACGCCAAGCCAGTTTGCTGACACGTTCACCGTCGCTCAAAAATGATTTGAGCAAAATTACCAAGCCAAGTACGCCTAACGCATTGCCTAAGACAAACGGGAAGTAGCCGGGGCCCATTCGACTTGCCGTGCCCATCGGGTACTCATACACCTTGACGATAATGGCAAAGGCAAAACCAATAACGGCAAACATCACGCCTGACCAAAAGTCTTTCGGGTTGCGTAACTGCATGGCTGCTCCTCGCTAGAACCGCATGGCCTGCGGTTTGTTTTTTTCTTGATGGCGGCTGGTCAACTCTTCATCGATTCTAACCGCATTCCACTCAACCACCCACACCAACACACGGCCGTTGACATCCGTCAACGGCAATGACACATATTGCGCCGCAACACAACTTTGGTTGCTTTCGTTGGCTTAGCCCAAAAAGTTCGTTAGCTCGCTCACCAACTCGGCAGGGATTTCTTCCGGAATGTAGTGCCCGGATGCAACCGGTCGCCCGGATACTAACGTCGCAAACTTACGCCAGTCTTGCAGCGGTGAAAAACAATGATGCACAATGCCGTGTTCACCCCACAATACGTGTAGCGGGCAAACGATTTTCTTACCCGCCTCGCGGTCGGCGCGATCATGCACCAAATCGATGCTGGCGGCCGCGCGGTAATCCTCACACATGCTGTGCACGGTAGCAGGGTCACGCATATAACTTAGATACGCGGCGTATGTCTCGTCGGTAAAGGGCGTTCGGCCAGCTGACCCACTCGTGATCTTTTTGGCAAGGTAGGCCTCGGGCGAGGCGCTAATGAGTGTTTCCGGAAATGGCGTGGGCTGCACCAGAAAAAACCACCACCAGTAACCCAGTGCAAAGTCCATATTGGTTTCTTCATACATCGTCAGTGTCGGCGATATATCGAGCACGACCAACTTCTTGACAACTTCCGGGTAGTCCAACGCCATTCGATGTGCAACGCGTCCGCCACGGTCGTGTCCACAAACAAAAAAAGCATCAAAACCCAGCGCACGCATCAACTCAACCTGGTCGCGCGCCATTTCACGTTTGCTGTAATTCGCATGATCCGGCACGCCCGCGGGTTTGCTGCTCTCGCCGTAACCTCGTAAATCCGTCGCGATGACCGTATATCGCTCAGCCAGCATCTCGGCGACCTTATGCCAGATCAGATGGGATTGCGGATAGCCATGCAAGAGTAACAGCGGCGGTCGAGCCCGCGACGCGGTCGCATCAGCACTGCGTACACCGTGAATACGTGCTCCATTAACGTCGATATCAAACCGTGTAAAGGTCTTGAAGGCAGTCTCAATCATACGAATGTGATAATCGCACGGATGAACCTTCGCCCGAAACCCGCAGAGTCTGTCAGCGCGCCGGCGGGAAACGCGGGCGAAAACGTATCCGCGCGCCTCGTTGCCCCCGACTGGCTGGTATTTGCACCCGCCAGTTTTGTCATCCTTTGGAGTACCGGTTTTATCGGCATGCGGCTAGGCATCCCTTACGCTGAGCCCTACACCTTCATGGCTGTGCGTATGGCGATCGTCGTGGTCATTTTGTTGGCCGCTGCGGTAGTCTTCCGCGCACCTTGGCCGCAGAGCCGTACAGAAGTTTTCCACGCTGTAATCGCCGGGCTACTTGTACACGCGACGTATTTGTCCGGTGTGCTCTATGCGATATCGTTGAAATTGCCACTCGCCTTCACGGCACTCATCGCAGGCTTGCAGCCAATACTGACTGGTGTGGTGGCGTCAGTCATCCTCGGCGAACGCCTAAGGCCGATCCATTGGTTAGGTATGCTGCTCGGATCAATTGGCGTGTTGATGGCCGTCAGCCCGACTTTGGCGCGCGGTGAAGTGGGTATGCCTGCGCTGAGCTGCGCGGCGTTAGCACTGATCGGCATAACGGCAGGCACGGTTTACCAAAAACGCTTTTGTTCTGGCATGGACTTGCGGACCGGGGGGGTGATTCAATTTTCGGCGACTGGCTTGGTGTTGTTCGGCTGTGCGGCGGCGTTTGAGACCCGCACCATCCAATGGACGCCGCAGTTTGTCTTTGCACTTGGCTGGCTGGCGCTGGTACTTTCAATTGGTGCCATCTCGCTGCTTTACGTGATGATCCGGCATGGCGCGACAGCAAGCGTGGCCAGCTTGTTCTTCCTCACACCTTCGGTCACTGCCATCATGGCGTATCTACTATTTGGTGAAGCCCTGAGTGGATGGGCGATTGGCGGTTTGGCAGTGTCGGCCCTAGGTGTTGCACTTGTGACGAGAAAATGAAGGTCATTATCTGACGGGAATTTTCAGACAAAATCGCGGTATCAACAGCAAATGCCGACCGGCGGAGGGCAATCAAATGCTACCTCAAACGGTGTCAGATAGCCCAGCGCGGCGCGCGGTGTGTGATTGTGTTTGTCCTCAATGCGCTTGATCCTCGCTGGACTGACCTTATC
>JADCIX010000056.1 GCA_020247545.1 Rhodocyclaceae bacterium
AGAATACAAGGTCGGCACGGCCACACCGGTATCGCGGCTGATTTGGGTAACGCTTTGGTTGTGAGGCGGCATCATCTTTTTAACGATCTGCTCTTTGAATTGCGGGCCATAGACTGGCATGAGTTTCATCTTTCCCGCCCCCTCAGTGGATTGAATTTGTCTCTTCAAGAGACCGGACAACTATCGTGACAGAGGGGGACTGCATCATTTCTCTATAGGTGGTATCTGGGCTTGGAGTGGTTCCAATTTACCTCTTTGCGACGGGAAGTGGTCCTGTTGCTCATCGTCGTCTTTGCTGTTGCGCTGTACGCTGCGGTTGCAAAACATAGCAAGGAAAAGCTGCAACGGTGACTGCGATCAGTGATTTAGACCGTCCTAACTCACGACTAATAGGGGACGGACCACGATTGTTTTCTGCTATTCTGTTTTCCCTCCGGCCTGATGCTTTGAACATGCGCGCCTGACTCGCTACCTCCCAGCACAAAATTCCGAAGTAATCGTGATCTCGTATGATGTACTTGCGCACATGGCTACGCAGTCGGTTGTTCAGCCATCGTAAAGATAAATTATGTAGCGGGACTTCAGTGCTTGATCGCCGTCCCGATCCGGAGATCGGCATGGAGCATTTGATTCAGTTGCATATTGAAGAACTTCCCGAGGGTTTCTATCTCGCTACTAGCGACGAGGTGCAAGGGCTCATCGCTCAGGGACGTACTATTCAGGAGACGCTTGAGATCGCGCGCGACGTCGCTAAAAAGCTGATCGAAGCGCAGAGCGGAGGCGCAGTTCAGCAGTTTGCGCCTGCTAGGGAAGCATTTGACTATCCGCTCGTCATTGCGACCTGATGGGAAATCTGGCGGGTTTCCGTTATCGCGATGTCGTAAAGCGCTCGAAAGAGCTAGGTTTGGAATTCCACCGTCGCGCCAGAGGTTGACCGCTGACCACTTACTGTCACTGCTGCCTGGATGCTGGCCGCACGACGTTTGCCGAGTCGGAGTGTCATAATCAATCAATCTTTATGCCCTACAGATTGGCTGAACTCATGAACGCACCCGACGCGATATTTGCCAGAGACAAACTGATTACCGACGAGGCCGATCGAATGGAGGCTGCGGTCATTGCGTGGAGACGAGATATCCACACGCATCCAGAGCTGGGTAACCGCGAATTTTAGAATAATAGGGGACGGACCACGATTATTTTCTGCTATTCTGTTTTTCATCCGGCGTGGTGCTTTGAACATGCGCGCCTGACTCGCTACCCCCAAGCACAAAATTCCGAAGTAATCGTGATCTCGTATCATGTACTTGCGGGCATGGCTACGCAGTCGGTTGTTCAGCCATCGTAAAGATAAAATACATAGCGGGAATTCGGTGCTTGATCGCCGTCCCGAACCGGAGATCAGCATGGAGCATTTGATTCAGTTGCATATTGAAAGACTTCCCGAGGGTTTCTATCTCGCCACTCGCGACGAGGTGCAAGGGCTCATCGCTCAGGGGCGTACTATTCAGGAGACGCTTGAGATCGCGCGCTACGTCGCTAAAAAGCTGATCGAAGCGCAGCGCGGAGGCGGAGTTCAGCAGTTTGCGCCTGCTAGGGAAGCATTTGACTATCCGCTCGTCATTGCGACCTGATGGGAAATCTGGCGGGTTTCCGTTATCGCGATGTCGTAAAGCGCTTGAAAGAGCTAGGTTTGGAATTCCACCGTCGCGCCTGAGGCTGACCGCTGACCACATTACTGTCACTGCTGCCTGAATGCTGGCCGCACGACGTTTGCCGAGTCGGGGTGTCATAATCGATTCATCTTTATGACCTGCGGATTGTCTGACCCCATGAACGCACCCGACGCGATATTTGCCAGAGACAAACTGATTGCCGACGAGGCCGATCAAATGGAGGCTGCGGTCATTGCGTGGAGGAGAGATATCCACACGCATCCAGAGCTGGGTAACCGCGAATTTCGCACCGGTGCCTTGGTGGCAAAGCATTTGCGAACACTCGGCTTTGATGAGGTGAAAGAAAAGGTGGCATATACGGGCGTTGTCGGCCTACTCAAAGGCGGCAAGCCTGGCCCGTGTGTGGCGTTACGCGCCGATATGGATGGGCTCCCAGTGGTCGAAGAAAACGATCTGCCATTCAAGAGTACGGTACGGTCCGAATGGAATGGAGTGGCTTGCGGGGTGATGCACGCGTGTGGGCACGACACTCACGTTGCGATTCTGATGGGCGTCGCGGAGATCCTCGCCGGTATGCGTGAACATCTCGCAGGTTCGGTGAAGTTTATTTTTCAGCCCGCTGAAGAAATGCCACCCGCCGGCGAAGAGGGCGGCGCGGCCTTGATGATCAAGGAAGGATGTCTCGAAAATCCGAAAGTTGATGCGATCTTTGGTCTGCACATCACCTCCAAACTGCACGCCGGGCAGATTGGTTATCGGCCAGGCCCGTTTATGGCGAGTGCGGATACGTTTCAGATTTTCCTGCGCGGCAACCAAACACACGGTGCGCAACCGTGGAGCGGGGTTGATCCGATTGTTGTCGGTTCTCAGGTCGTGCTAGGGTTGCAGACTATCGTCTCGCGCAAAATGAATCTAACCCAGGAGCCCTCGGTAGTGACGGTGGGAAGTTTCCAGGCGGGCAATCGTTCCAACATCATCCCTGACGAAGCAAAAATGGAGGGGACAATCCGCGCCTTTAATGAATCACAACGCGATGATATTCACGCCTTCATCGAAAAAATTACAACACTCATCGCCGAGTCGGGAGGTGCCAAAGCGCACGTGCATTTCAAGCGCGGTTATCCGGTGACGATCAATGACGAAGCACTAACGGCATGGTCGGTACCGGTGATGAAGCGCGCCGTTGGAGATGCCAATGTCAACCTAACCTTAAAGACCTGCGGCGCAGAGGATTTTTCATTCTTTCAGCAAAAGGTTCCCGGACTGTTCTTCAACATCGGTTGTACACCGCACGATAAAGACTGCAAGTACGCGCCGTCAAATCACAGCCCGCGTTTCTATGTGGATGAAAGCGGCCTCAAAATTGGTGTGAAAGCACTTGCGACGTTAGCGCTGGACTGGTTGGACGCAAACATAAATGCGCCCGCATAAGCCAAGCGATAAGCCACAACTTTGACCGCTCGTGAGCTATCTCGGCTGTTTTGATCTCTTTAAGATCGGCATCGGCCCGTCGAGTTCGCACACTGTCGGACCGATGCGCGCCGCTCGCCGGTTCTTGGTCGAACTGGCCGGCACAGACTTTGATCGGATCACCAAAGTTGAAGCCGAGTTGTTCGGTTCACTTGCCCACACCGGGAAGGGCCACGCGACGGATACCGCAATCGTATTGGGACTATCCGGCGGTATTCCTGAAGACGTTGATACCGCAACGGTTTCGCACTTCATTGCTAGCGTAACAAAGTCTGGAAGGTTGTCGCTGCTTGGTACGCGCGAAGTTGGCTTTTCGCCGCTGATACACATTCGCTTCAATCTTCGCGACTTATTGCCGGTGCACTCCAACGGCATGATGTTTCGCGCCTATGACGGTAGCAGCCTGATTGTTGAGCGCGCCATGTATTCCATCGGCGGCGGATTTGTTGTTGATGATGACGAGGCATTTGTCGGTACAGCCCGTGGCGATGAACATGCGGTACCATACCCGTTCAACTCGATGCAATCACTGCTCGCCACCTGCGCAGACCGCAACTTGTCAATGGCGCAGGTGTTGTGGGCCAATGAAGATGCTTTGCGACCGCGCGCAGATACCAACGTGTTTCTGGACCGCATTGCGCAAACGATGTTTGATTGTATTGAACGTGGCATCGCCACCGAGGGTCGATTGCCCGGTGGGTTGGATGTGCCACGTCGAGCGCACGGCATTCACGAAAAGTTGCTCACCGAACATCGCGGGCGCTCTGTGATGCCCCACCAGGTGATGGATTGGGTTTCTGTCTACGCCATTGCGGTGAATGAAGAAAATGCCGCCGGTGGACGTGTCGTGACTGCGCCGACCAACGGTGCCGCCGGTGTTGTACCCGCCGTGCTACGTTATGCGCGGGATTTTTGCGGCGCCGATCAAGCCAAGATACGCGATTATTTTTTAGTCGCTTCGGCCATTGGCGCGCTTTGCAAAATGAATGCGTCGATTTCCGGCGCAGAAGTTGGTTGCCAAGGTGAAGTGGGCTCGGCAGCGGCAATGGCGGCAGCGGGTTTGGCGTCAGTACTTGATGCCAGCAACGAGCAAATAGAGAACGCGGCGGAAATCGCGCTTGAACATCATCTTGGCATGACCTGCGACCCGATCGGCGGGTTAGTGCAAATACCATGCATTGAGCGAAATGCGATGGGGGCGATCAAGGCAATTAGCGCAACCTCTCTCGCGATGCGGGGCGACGGTAAACATCACGTCACGCTGGACCAAGCCATCGAGACCATGCGTCGTACTGGTGCCGATATGCAAACCAAATACAAAGAAACCTCTCTCGGCGGACTGGCCTTGGCCGCCGTTGAGTGTTGATCGAACAATTGAGAATGCTCAATCTTTCCCGCAAGCAGGTGCTCTTCCTCATCGCCGCTATGGCGGTGGTCGCGGCGCTGACTGCATACTTTACGTTACGCAGCAAAGAGGTTGAAGTGTTGGTGGCAAAAAGCGGGCCGCTGGTACAAACCGTGGTAGTCACCGGAAGGATGGCCAACGAGTCGCGTGTCTTTCTGGGAGCCACTATTACCGGTCGTGTACGTGACGTTCGATTTCGGGAGGGTGCGCTCGTCAAGGCCGGGCAGGTGATTGTCCAGCTCGAAGATGGAGAGCAGTTGGCTGCGGTGCGGCAGGCGGCTGCGGCGTTACGTGCAGCTGAGGCGCGGCTAGACGGCCAGCGCCTTTTATCCGGCCCGGTCGCGCAGCAGCAACTTGAACAGGCGCGCAGTAATGCCAATGCGGCTGAGCGCGAGCGCGAGCGGGCGGAATCATTGTTCTTGAAGGGCTTTATCGGTCAAGCGCGGCTGGATGAGGCGCGGCGTGCAGCGGATGTTGCCAAGAGTCAGATGCGCAACGCTGAGACGCAGGCGATCGCCAATCTGCGAGGCTCGGAAGCGGAGCAGGTGTTGGCGCGGGTAGCCGAAGCGCGCGCTGCGTTGGATTTCGCCCGTTCAAAACAAACCCAAACACAGATCATTGCGCCGGCAGACGGGTTGTTGCTCGAGCGGCTGGCTGAGCCGGGACAAATCGTTCAGCCCGGTGCCCGGCTAATCGAGATGAGCATCAAAGGACCGGTGCAGTTGATTGCACAGGTTGACGAGAAGTTTCTCGGCCAACTTGCAGTTGGCCAACTCGCGCAAGTGAACGCTGATGCTTTCCCCGGTCAGCATTTTACCGCCAAGGTGCAGAGTATTGCCCCGTCGATTGATATTCAGCGTGGCTCCGTTGAGGTGAAATTTTCCGTTGATTCGCCGCCGATTTTTTTGCGTAACGATATGACCCTGTCGCTAGAAGTCGAAACCGCGCGCCGCGCCAATGTGTTTGCGCTACCCACAGAATTCATGCGCGCCGGTCCGGCCATTTGGGTGATCGATGGCGGCCGTGCAGTACGCCGCGAGGTAAAAATTGGTGTACGAACCCTCACTGCGGTTGAAATTATTGATGGTCTAAAAGGCGGGGAGGAGGTTATTCTTGACCCAGCTGTTACCGAGGGCATGCGTGTGCGCGGCGTCCCACACCGTGCGGCGGTCGTCAACCCGATCAGCGATGCCGCCGCTGAGGGCATGAAATCGTTCACGCGTGAGTAGGCCGTGGGGTTTGCATTCACCATTGCGATCCGGTTTTTACGCGAGGGTCGTTTCCAGTCGCTACTGATCATCGTTGGTGTCGCGGCCGGTGTTGCTGTGGTCACTTATGTTTCGGCGCTGATTGATGGCCTGCAAGGCAATACGATTCGCCGGACGCTCGGAACCCAGGCGCATATCGTGGTCAAACCGTTCGAGGAAAAGTCTGTCCCTAGTCTGGTTGCGCGACCTGGCGAACTCGTGGCGCGCGACATTCAGCCGCGCGCGCAGCGACCGCGATCCATTGATAACTGGCGCTCGCTCGCCACAGAAATCGCCGCTACACCTGGAATTGTTGCTGTGACACCGATCGCGTCAGGCGCTGGATTGGCAATCCGCGGCGAAGCGAGCCGGTCGGTTGCGATGATCGGTATTGAGCTTGACGGCTATGATCGTATCGTTTCGTTGCGCGAAAAAATCATCAAGGGCGTGGCGCGGGTTGCGCCGGGCGAAGCCATGATCGGCCAGCAACTTGCCGAGGATCTGGGCGTTTCCATCGGCGAACGTATCGTGCTGCGCACCGGCGGGGATGCTGCCGACACGTTTACAGTATCGGCGATTTTTGATCTCGGCAATCGCGACTTGAACCGGCGTAACGTGTACATCACCCTCAAAAGTGCGCAGAGTTTGTTCAATATTCCGGGCGGTGCAACCAATATCTACGCAACCGTGACGGAATTGTTTAGCGCCGATCAAACCGCTGCGTTACTCAAGCAGCGCACTGGTGCCGACATTGAAAGCTGGATGGAATCAAATGCCCAACTTCTGTCTGCCCTCGACGCGCAAACCATCAGCACCCGGTTGATTCGCGGCTTCACAACCTTAGTGGCGATGCTTGGTATCGCGAGCGTGCTGGTTGTGTCGGTGGTGCAAAAACGCAAAGAAATAGGCATCTTGCGGGCGATGGGTGCCACACGCGCGCAAATGACACGGGTTTTTTTGATGCAAGGCGGGATCGTCGGCCTGGTCGGTTCGGTGCTCGGGGTGGTTTTAGCGAAGCTGCTGCTTTGGGCCTTTTCGATGTTTGTGCTGGGCTCAGACGGCAAACCACTGTTTATGACCGAGTTGCCGCTTGACCTTGCCGTTATCGTGACGCTGGTGGCAACGTTGTGCGGCGTGCTTGCTGCCGCCGCGCCGGCCCGCAGTGTGGCCAAGCTCGACCCTGCACAGGCCATTCGCATATGAGGGTATATGAGTGAGCGCGCTGAACTGCTGCGCATGAGCCGGGTATGCAAGTCATATGGTGTGGGTACGCCGGTTGAAACAGAGGTGCTTCACAGCGTGGACCTTGTGATCGGCCAGGGGGAGTTCGTGGCCTTGATCGGTCCATCCGGCTCGGGTAAGAGCACACTGCTCAACATTATTGGTCTATTGGAGCCCATGAGTTCGGGCGATTATCTATTGGAGGGTCGTTCGGTAGCAAACCTGAGTGACACGGAGCTGACACGCTGCCGCGGTGATACGCTGGGATTTGTGTTCCAGTTTCATCATCTGCTGCCGGCTTTCACCGCGCTTGAGAATGTCATGATGCCGGCGTTGATTCGTGCTGGACGGTTTAGCGATGCTGACCGCCAGTACGGTCTGAGTCTACTTGACCGTGTCGGCCTTAAAGCAGCTGCAGGCAAGAAGCCGGGTGAACTGTCAGGCGGGATGCAGCAGCGCGTTGCCATTGCACGTGCACTGGCACGCGGTTCGCCGCTGGTACTGGCAGACGAGCCAACCGGCAATTTAGACACACAGAGCGCAGATGAGGTTTTCGCGTTGATGCGCCAGTTCAATCGGGACGAAGGTACCACGTTTTTGATTGTGACCCATGACCCGCGCCTCGCGCAGCGCTGTGACCGGATTATTGAGTTGGTGGACGGACGGGTTCGACCACCAACGGATGTGCATGACACAGCGGTCTCAAAAGCGTAAAATCGACGTGTGCGCTGATTTGCTTCTGCTTGCGGGCGCTGGGGCGGTACGATGATGAGTGACCGTAACCCTGAATGCGGCTAAACGAGACGTGTTTTATGCAAACCTGTCTGCCGAGGCTGACAGGTTTTTTTATTTTCCCGGATGTCAATGATGGATTTCGTAGTGTCTGACCGCCCTGCCCGTACCGCCGCTTTGATGGGTGCGCTGGACCAGCGTATCCTAGTTTTGGACGGCGCGATGGGTACCATGATCCAGCGCTACAAGTTGTCCGAGGCCGAATATCGTGGCACGCGTTTTGCCAATTGGAAGTCCGACCTGCGTGGCAACAATGACTTGTTGACGTTGACAAAGCCAGAAGTGATTCGTGAGATTCACGGCGAGTATTTGACCGCAGGTGCGGACATCCTCGAAACCAACACTTTCAATTCCACAGCGATCTCGATGGCTGACTACCACATGGAGTCGCTTGCCTATGAGCTAAATCTTGAGGGCGCGAAGCTGGCGCGCGCTGTGGCTGATGCGTTTTCTGCCAAGATGCCAAACAAGCCGCGATTTGTTGCTGGTGTGCTGGGGCCGATGAATCGCACTCTTTCACTTTCGCCCGATGTAAACGACCCGGGTTTTCGCGCGGTTAATTTTGATCAAGTTAAGGATGCATACCGCGAAGCGGCACGTGGGTTGATCGACGGCGGCGCAGACATCATTTTGATTGAGACCATCTTTGATACCCTCAATGCCAAAGCCGCCATTTTTGCCGTCGAAGAAGAGTTTGATGCGCGCGGATTGACGCAGGCATATCGGTTACCAGTGATGATTTCCGGCACCATCACCGACGCCTCGGGCCGCACCTTGTCCGGTCAGGTGGTGGAAGCGTTCTACAACTCTGTTCGGCACGCGAATCCGATTTCAATCGGCTTTAACTGTGCACTCGGCGCTAAAGAGTTACGACCACACGTGGAAGAGCTGGCACGTATTGCCGATTGCCGTGTTTCTGCGCATCCAAATGCCGGCTTGCCCAACGCCATGGCCGAGTACGATGAACTCCCCGCGGAAACCGCCGCGTTTATTCGCGAGTGGGCCGAGGCGGGTTGGCTGAATATCACGGGTGGCTGTTGTGGCACCACGCCGCAACATATCAAAGCGATTGCTGATATCGTCCAGTCGTGCAAGCCGCGCGGGTTTGGCAACAGCGCCCCGGTGATCGAAAAACGTTTGCGATTGTCCGGCTTGGAACCGCTCAACATTGGTGATGACTCGTTGTTTGTAAACGTCGGGGAGCGTACCAACGTTACCGGCTCACGCGTGTTCGCCAAGCTGATTCTGAATGATGATTACAACGCCGCACTGACTGTTGCTCGGCAGCAAGTTGAGAACGGTGCGCAGATGATCGATATCAACATGGATGAGGCCATGTTGGATTCACAAGCTGCAATGGTCAAGTTTCTGAACTTGATAGCAAGTGAGCCGGATATTTCGCGTGTGCCGATCATGATTGACTCATCGAAGTGGAGTGTGATCGAGGCGGGTTTGAAGTGTGTGCAGGGAAAATCAGTTGTTAACTCGATCTCGATGAAAGAGGGCATCCCGCAATTCATCGAGGCGGCAAAACTTTGCCGTCGTTACGGTGCTGCTGTCATTGTCATGGCGTTTGATGAAAAAGGTCAAGCCGATACCTATGAACGCAAGATCGAAATCTGCGCACGCTCTTACAAGATCCTGACCGAAGACGTTGGCTTCCCGCCCGAAGATATTATTTTTGACCCGAACATTTTTGCGGTCGCAACCGGTATTGAAGAGCACGCGACCTACGGCATCGACTTCATTCGCGCCACCGATTGGATTCGCAAGAATCTGCCGCACGCAAAGGTGAGCGGTGGTGTCTCCAATGTGTCGTTTTCCTTCCGCGGCAATGAGCCGGTGCGCGAGGCGATTCATACCGCGTTTTTGTACCACGCGGGCAAAGCAGGCATGACGATGGGTATCGTCAACGCCGGGCAACTCGGCGTTTACGATGACATCCCGAAAGATCTGCTTCGGCGTGTTGAAGACGTACTGTTCAACCGCAAGGTAACGGGGGATGAGACACCAACGGATCGCTTGGTCACCTTTGCCGAGCAATTCAAAGGGCAGAAAAAAGATCAGATTGAAGACCTAGCCTGGCGCCGTGATTCGGTGGAAGCGCGTCTGACGCATGCATTGGTGAAGGGAATCACGCAATACATCGTCGAAGATACCGAAGAGTGCCGCGCCAAGGTCGCAGCGGCGGGTGGACGCCCAATCAACGTCATCGAAGGTCCGTTGATGGACGGCATGAACGTGGTCGGCGACTTGTTTGGTGCGGGCAAAATGTTTTTGCCGCAGGTGGTGAAGTCCGCACGGGTGATGAAACAAGCGGTTGCACATTTGGTGCCATACATCGAAGAAGAAAAGCGCCTGCTAGGCGCGGAGAATAGCCAAGCCAAGGGCAAGATCGTCATGGCCACCGTCAAGGGCGACGTACACGATATCGGAAAAAATATTGTCGGTGTCGTGATGCAGTGTAATAACTATGAAGTTGTTGATCTCGGTGTGATGGTGCCTGCCGAAAAAATTCTTGCGGCGGCAGTCGAACACAGGGCCGACATCATCGGCCTTTCAGGATTGATCACCCCCTCACTTGAAGAGATGGCGCACTTTGCCAAGGAAATGCAGCGCTTAGGCTTCACCATTCCGCTGTTGATTGGTGGCGCGACCACCTCGCGCACCCACACGGCCGTGAAAATCGAGCCGCATTACACAGGCCCGGTGGTGTGGGTACCAGATGCCTCGCGTGCCGTCGGTGTGTGCAGCAATTTGTTATCCGATGAATTGCGCAACAACTACGTGGCCGAAGTGCGCGAGGATTATGTGAAGGTGCGCGAGCAACACGCTGGCAAAAAAGGCATGAAGTTAGTCCCACTTGAGACGGCGCGCGCAAACGCAGCAAAGATAGATTGGCACGATCACACGCCTCCGAAACCGGCCTGGCTTGGCGTGAAAGAGCTGAAGAATTTTCCGCTTGAACAACTCGTGCCCTACATCGACTGGAGTCCGTTTTTTCAGACCTGGGATTTGTGGGGGAAGTATCCGCAAATATTGGATGATGCCGTGGTCGGAGAAGCGGCGCGTGAAGTGTTTGCCAACGCAAAAAAAATGCTCGACAAAGTCGTCAAGGGCAAATGGTTGCAAGCCAATGCAGTATTCGGACTATGGCCTGCGAACCGTGTCGGGGACTCCGTCGAAGTCTATGCGGATGAAACGCGCGCGACGGTACTGCATACGTTCCATCACTTGCGGCAACAAAACGAAAAGCCTGCTGGTAACGCAAATCTGTGTCTGGCAGATTTCATCGCGCCAGTAGGTACACTGGACTATCTGGGTGGTTTTGCAGTCACCACCGGCATCGGCTGTGAAGAACGAGCAAAAGCCTTTGAAGCGGCGAATGATGATTACAGCGCCATTATGTTAAAGGCGCTCGCTGATCGGCTCGCTGAAGCGTTCGCAGAATATCTGCACGCACGCGTGCGCCGGGATGAGTGGGGTTACACAAACGATGAAGCTCTCTCGACAGAAGAATTGATCGCCGAAAAATATGTTGGCATTCGTCCGGCACCCGGCTATCCAGCGTGTCCAGAGCATTCGGAAAAAGTGCCGCTGTTTGCTTTGCTCGACGCCACCAAACGTATTGGCATCACACTCACCGATTCCTACGCCATGTGGCCAACAGCATCGGTCTCGGGCTTTTACTACGCACATCCGCAATCGCAGTATTTTGCGGTTGGCAAAATCGACCGCGACCAAGTCGAGGACTACGCCAAACGCAAAGGCTGGAGTATTCCGATGGCTGAGCGCTGGTTGGCACCGAATTTGTAGTTGCATCGACCAGTATTGTTGCCGATTCCCTCGCGTTAATCGCTGAGTTAAGCTGCCAACTTCTGCACCTTAGGCAACGGTTTTTGTTGAACCTGCCACAAGTCGTATTGCATCTGCATTCCTAGCCATAAATCTGGCGATGTGCCCAATGCGCGCGACAATCGCATCGCCATCTCAGCGCTGATGCCAGCGCGACCATTGATGATCGCGGACAAGGCCTGCCGCGTGACACCTAGGCGACTCGCCGCGTCGGTCACACTAATAGTTTCAGGTAGGTAGTCCCTCAACACTTCGCCAGGGTGGGGCGGGTTAAACATTTGGCTCATATGTAGTCCTCATTGGTAGTCAAGATAGTCAACGAGCTCGACATCGGCTTTCACAAATCGAAAGGTAATACGCCAGTTGCCATTTACGGTAATCGACCACAAACCGCGTGACTCACCTTTAAGTTGATGTAACCGCCAACCCGGTGCGTTGAGGTCGGTCGGAGAAGAAGCATTGTTAAGCGCAGTAAGCTGTCGCCGCAATCGATCCGCGTGATGCGGTTGGATGCCCCGCTTGTTTCCTGTTAGGTAGAAGGCTTCCTGCCCTCTATGCACAAACGACTTGATCATGCGCAAAGTGTAAAGTGTCGCTTTACGTCTGTCAAGAAACGAAGAGAACAGGAATGTTCAATGCAGCGTAAAATTGAACCTAGCCTTAAACAACAATATTTCCCACGCGCTCGATGAATACTCCCAAGAACCGTGCCGGCTCCTATTCACACTTTCCCTCACCAATGAAATCTTACGTTCTCTCGGTTATTGCGATTCTCTGCTGTGCGGTGCCCGCAGCGATCATATCCTCGTGGACGTGGAAAAGATTCGGGCTCGAGGGTGTTCCGCTCGCCATTGCCACCGTCGTAAGTGCGATGGTATTAGCCACCGCCCTGTTTGCAATGCTCTCTGCGATCGGCAAGGCGCTCAAGATCACCAAGTGAAAGTCGGCTGTTGGCGGGCAGGTTAGAGCAAAAGTGCTTCGAGATAGCCGTCAATGCTAGTGTTTCGCAATTGGGAACTTCTATTGATCCGGCAACTAAATATGGCAAACCATTTCACCCGACCCGTCCCCGCGCACGCGGGGACCCAAGTTGACCTGCCCGCGCACGCGGGGACCCAAGTTGACCTGCCCGCGCAGGCGGGGACCCAAGTTGAACTGCCCGCGCACAACCACAACGGTTGCGCCGGACGGGGACCCGTCAATTTTATTCGGTGCGGATGATTCCGATATTGGGCTCCCGCCTTCGCGGGAGCGGGGGAGTATTGGTTTAGTGGTCGTTCATCTAACCCCGTCCCCGCGCAGGCGGGGACCCATGTTGACCTGCCCGCGCAGGCGGGGACCCATGTTGACCTGCCCGCGCAGGCGGGGACCCAAGTTGACCTGCCCGCGCAGGCGGGGACCCATGTTGACCTGCCCGCGCAGGCGGGGACCAAAATTGACCTGCCCGCGCACAACCCCAAGGGTTGCGCCGGACGGGGACCCGTCAATTTTATTCCGCGCAGGTGATTCCGATATTGGGCTCCCGCCTTCGCGGGAGCAGGGGGGTATTGGTTTAGTGGTCGGTCATCTAACCCCGTCCCCGCGCAGGCGGGGACCCATGTTGACCTGCCCGCGCAGGCGAGAACCCAAGTTGTCCGGCCCGGCGCAACCCATGTGGTTGTTCGCGGGAGCGGGGAGACATTCACCATATTTAGTTGCCGAATCAATAAAAACCTCAAAATTGCCGTCATTCCAGCTTTGATGGGTAACTGCGCTGGAATCCAGTCCACAGCAAGATCAATGAGGTGCGCTGGTCTGGGTCCCAGACCAGCGCTGGGACGCCGGAGTTTTTAGAACTTCCCAATGGGTGCCAAACGACAGCTAGCCGCACTCTGGTAATCCGTGGAGCTTAGAGCGGCTTAAGCCGCGCTGTGATTTCTCCACTCGTGATAAGTTCGGCCAGCTCGTCACGCAGACGTGCACTCTCGTCCATCGCAAATCGCCAGTTCTTCAGGCGACCTTCGTAGTCATCGACAAATCGTGTGAAG
>JADCIX010000057.1 GCA_020247545.1 Rhodocyclaceae bacterium
ACCAGACCGAATAGAGCCTCATGCCGTAAAGCGACGACCAACAACGCATGCCTACTTGACAGTCCCACGTGATCAAGCCCGAGCCGCTATCCTCGAAGCGCGAAAATCGCTTAAGGTAGTGCCATGAGTGTCTGACCCCATTTTTTTGCCTTTTTTTTGCTTCTGTCACAGGCGGAAAACTATCTCAGGTCTTTCACCAACGCATTGCGCGTTTGGGCATTCACATCTACCGCTGCGGTGTACTGCGGGTGATCAACCCCCATTTGCAAGGTGACGCCGTATTTGAGCGCGGCGGCCATTTCTTCTGTCAATGGAAAGCGCATGAAGTGGACCGCTGAAGTCTTGGTCTCATTTTCGCGCTCCAAGTCTTCATCGGCAATCGCATACACTTTTTTCGCACCTTCGACCTGCACCCAAGTCTTACGCTCAATGCCCTTGAGCTTGGTGAGCGCGACGCGGCGCTCGGCTTCGTCGCCGTATTCAATCATCATCGTGGCGCGAAAATCACGACCGCCGGGGATCAGCGGGTTGTAGGCTTCTAGTTCATCCAGGATGCCCTGCTCCTCAAACGTTTTCTCGATACGTAGCATTTCCTGGATCTGATAACGGCAGGTGAGCTCGTCTTCAAAAAGTAAGGTGACATGGTCGCCGATATGCACGGTGCGCAGCTTTTTGTGCGCAATCGCCTTGGCACGAAACTCAGGGCGGGCTTTAGCGTAGGTTTCAAGGCTCATCAATGAATCGCGGGTGATTTTGTTCATGGCAGTTATCGCTTGGTTGTTCATTACATTACTCCGGTAATCCGTAGGCCTTGCGTACCAGGGTAAGCGGATGCGCAAGTTGGGTTTTGGTGGCGGGCTGGTCTTTCTTGAGGAGGCCAATACCCTGTTCGATGTGGTGGCCTGCGAGCTGGCAGTCCGATGAGATGTAGTCGGGTGTGGCATCCGCCATTTGTTTGAAGACAGGTTTGCCGATCTTCAGCGACATCGCGTGAAACTCTTTTTTCACACCCCACGTACCGGCGTGCCCTGAGCAGCGCTCCACGGTAGTGACTTTGGTATCAGGAATAAGCTCCAACATCTCGCGCGTTTTCTGGCCGACGTTTTGTACACGTGAATGGCAGGGGATGTGATACGAGATACGCCCCAGCGGTTGTGAGAACTGTGTTTTCAACAACCCGTCTTTGTTGCGGCCAATCAGGTATTCGAACGGATCCATCATCGCCGCCTTGACCGCCTGTGCATCGGCGTCGTTAGGAAGTAACAACGGGAGTTCTTGTTTGAACATGAGCGTGCACGATGGGATCGGTGTGACGATCGTATACCCTTCACGCGCCAGTTTGGCGAGCACCGGTAGGTTCTTACGGCCAAGCGCGATCACCGAATCGATATCGCCCAGCTCAAGTTTAGGCATGCCGCAGCAGGCTTCTTTTTCAACAACGACAAATGGGATCTCATTGTGGTCGAGCACTTTCAATAAGTCATGGCCGATGCCTGGCTCGTTATAGTTCACGTAACAGGTCGAGAAGATCGCAACCTTGCCTTTGGTTTTCGCGCCATCTTTTGGCGCGTAAGCTTTGCTCGGGGTGTAGTGCGACCGGAATTTTTTGGTGGTGAATTCCGGCACCCACGCATTTTTGTCCACACCCATCACCGATTCGCCCATGGCGCGCATGCTTGGCATCTTCGCGGCGGCGTTGACAAACTGCACCACCACCGGAATGGTCGCGAGTTTGCCGTTGCGATCAGTTGAGGAAAGCGTGACATCGCGGAATTTGGTCGCGGTGCCCTGTTTGAATTGGATCGCTTTTGCACGCAACATCAAGTGCGGGAAATCGACGTTCCACGGATGCGGCGGAACGTATGGGCACTTGGTCATGTAACAAACATCACAAAGGTAGCACTGATCGACCACCTTCCAATACATCTCCTTCGGTACACCATCGACCTCAAGCGTCGGGCTTTCATCGATCAAGTCGAACATCACCGGGAAGGAATTACACAGCGAGACGCAGCGGCGGCAACCATGACAAATATCGAACACGCGCTCCATTTCTTTCATCACGGATTCGACGGAATAGAACTCGGGGTTCTGCCAATCGATGGGATGTCGGGTCGGGGCTTCGAGGCTACCTTCGCGTTCACTCATTTATGACTCTCTGCGAAAAAACGAAATACTGCATTTAATGGATCAAGGAGTATCGACAAAGACACCTTCGGTGTTTTCCCAAGGTGCCCCTGCCGATTACCAAACAACGACTTAGGCTGCGATGCCTTCAAGCGCCTTGGCAAACTTGTTTGCGTGTGAGCGCTCAGCTTTTGCCAGGGTTTCGAACCAATCAGCAATTTCTTCGAAACCTTCGTCACGCGCGGTCTTGGCCATGCCCGGGTACATGTCGGTGTACTCGTGCGTTTCGCCGGCAACTGCGGACTTCAGGTTTTGCTCGGAAGAGCCGATTGGCATATCGGTCGCCGGATCACCCACTTCAGCGAGATAGTCCAAGTGGCCGTGAGCGTGACCGGTTTCGCCTTCCGCAGTGTTGCGGAACAACGAAGCAACTTCGGTATGGCCTTCAACGTCAGCTTTGTTCGCGAAATACAGATAGCGACGGTTGGCTTGGGATTCACCTGCAAATGCATCTTTCAGGTTTTGATGGGTTTTGGTGCCTTTGAGACTCATGTGAAACTCCTTTGTACAAAGGTAATAACAGGGGTAAAAACAGCGGTTGAAACGGGTTGGAACAGATTTCTGCAACTACGCAGGTCTTCCATTTACTGCGCAGACCGTGACTATCGTGCAATCGACGTTATTGGTCAAATAGATTGATCCTATGTTTTCAATAGCCAATTCCAATGATCAAAAAACATCGGCCTGTCACAACGCCCCACCTGCGCCAAAATGCCGCCATGCCTTCATTTTCTGAAAACATCGTTCGCTGGCAAAAACAAAGCGGGCGCCACGATTTGCCTTGGCAGAACACGCGGGACCCTTATCGTATATGGGTATCCGAGATCATGTTGCAACAGACCCAGGTTAGCGCCGTGATCGGTTACTACGCGCGTTTTTTGGCGCGGTTTCCGCATATTGCATCGCTCGCCGCCGCACCGATTGATGATGTCATGCAGCATTGGGCCGGGCTCGGCTACTACGCCCGTGCGCGGAATCTGCACAAGGCCGCAGTGACCATCGTCGAACAATTTGGTGGCGTGTTCCCGAGAACACATGAAGATGTATGGTCGCTACCCGGCATCGGCCGTTCGACTGCCGCCGCGATATGTGCCTTCGCGTATGGCGAGCCGCTCGCCATTCTGGACGGCAACGTCAAGCGCGTGTTTGCGCGCAATTTCGGCATTGAAGGCGACATTCGCGCAAAGGCTATTGAAGACGCCATGTGGCTCATCGCGGAACGCGAGGTGTCGAAAAAACAAATCGAGGCCTACACGCAGGGCCTGATGGACCTCGGCGCAACCATCTGTACCCGCGGCACACCAAGTTGCTTGTTGTGCCCCCTGCGCGACGGCTGTGTTGCTTATAACGAAGGGCGCATCGCGGACCTGCCGGGCAAGAGCCCAAAAAAAGAAACACCGCACCGGCAAACCAAGATGTTGGTGCTGATTTCCGCTAACGAGGTGTTGATCGAGCGCCGACCGCCGACCGGCATCTGGGGCGGACTATGGTCACTTCCAGAGGTCGCGGTCGAAGCCGATGTGATGGCAATCACAAAGGCGAAATATCGCGTCACGCTCAGCAAAGGTCGCCGGCCTCGTCCGCTGCCGGAGGTGGAACACGGCTTTACACATTACTCACTGACCATCTATCCAATGGAAATTGCGGTAGCCAAACGCAATGATCACCTTGCGGAGCCGGGTGTGATGTGGCTGAACTTGGATGATATTGCCGGTGCCGCGCTACCAGCGCCGGTGAAGAAAATTCTTCAGCGGCTTACTGGTTAACCTCTAGCATCCACGGGCACTTCCACGGCTTTTTGCTTTGAAATACCCGTCAATAGGCGTGTTTCACTTTTGAGAACTTCTATTGATTCGGCAATTAAATATGGAAAAACATTTGAGCCATCCCCGTTCCCGCGTCGGCGGGAACCCAATTCTGTTCAGCGTAGGTGACGCCAAAATTAGGCTCCCGCCGACGCGGGAGCGGGGTTCCTTTAGTGATTCACATTAAGCTGCCGGATCAATAAATGCCTCAAAACTGCCGTCAATCCCGCGAACAACTACAGGGCTGCGCCGGGCGGGAATCCAATTTCACCGCACGCTTGCCACACAAAATTAGGCTCCCGCCGACGCGGGAGCGGGGTTCTTTTGATTATTCATATTACGTTGCCGACTCAATAGAAATTGGCGCTCTCAAGTTCCAAGTGCAACAATTTCTTGAAACGACTTTCCGGCGAGTATGCCTTTCCATACCTCGTTCGGGGTTCTCCAATTGAGGGTTTTACGTGGTCGTTCGTTCATCTGGAAGGCGATCTTGTCCAGTTCTG
>JADCIX010000058.1 GCA_020247545.1 Rhodocyclaceae bacterium
CTAGGCGACGCCAAATGCGAAAAGTGGAAAACTCCCCGATTGACGGGCGTTTCCAGACCGTTTTGCCTCAAATCAGCCGTGTTTTGCTGGCTTTCTATTTTTTGCATGAGGTACATCTAACAACTCAGTTGCATCTAGCGCTTCCTCCGGGGAGAATGTGTCTGCCCACCAACTGCTCTGAAGACTATCCGAGCGCCAAGACGCCACCAACCCGCCATGACATCCAACGCCAAAACCAAGGCACCGCCGGAAACACCCGCATACCTTTCACGCATTGGTGAGGCTGAGGCCGCCATCCGTCGAACCGCCGACCGGCTGACACAGCCACGTGTGGCGGTTCTGGCCTGTCTAATGTCACTTGACCACGCTGCGTCACATTTTGACGTCGCACAAGCGCTTGTAAACCATCATCCCATCGACCGCGTCACGGTGTATCGCGTACTCGAATGGCTGGTTGAAGTCGGCATCGCCCATCGCATCGCAGGTGACGACCGCGTGTGGCGTTTTATGATTAACGACCCGACTGCATCAATTGCCCCACACCATCAACATGCACACTTCACCTGCAACAGCTGCGGGCAGACCTTCTGCCTGGATGATGTGCCGAACAAACTCAATTTCCGTCTGCCATCTGGATTCAAACCGAGCACGGTGGACTTGAAGTTTCGCGGGCGCTGCCTGCACTGCGCTTAACCTCGGCAACGAAAACGATGAGCATACCGGCCAATGCTGGCATCACGCCCGTAACCTTGCTGACGGGATTTCTTGGTAGTGGGAAAACCACCCTGCTTAACCACATCCTGAATTCGCCGGGTGTGCCGGAAACGGCCGTTCTTATCAACGAATTCGGTGCAGCATCCATCGACCACCTGCTCGTGCGCAAATCCAGCGACAGTATCAGCGTGATGAACAACGGCTGTGTGTGTTGTTCCGTTGCCGGTGATATGGTGAGCGCGCTGCGCGAACTCTATTTCAAACGCAGTAAGGGCGAGATCCCCAACTTCACACGCGTGATCATCGAAACTACCGGGTTGGCAGACCCGGCACCCATCATGCACACCTTGCTCGAGATGCCGGTGATCGCGGCGCGATATGTGTTGTCGGGTGTGGTGACCACGGTCGACGCTACTCATGGCGACGAGCAGCTAAATTTGCATCCCGAATCTGTCAAACAAGTTGCGGTGGCCGACCGCATCATCCTGACCAAGACCGATCTTGTGAACGGCAAGATACAAACGCCGCTGAACGCGCTACGGGCGCGAATTGCACGACTCAATCCGGGTGCGAGCATGATTGACGCCGTAAATGGACGAGTGTCGTTTCAACACTTGTTTGACAACGGGCTCTACCGGGCAGACGGAAAAGTTCCCGATGTCGCCAAGTGGCTCAATGCCGAGGCCTACCGATCAGTGCGCGGCACCGGTTTAGGAATGTCTGGCACGTTAATGGCTGCAACTAGGGGCAAATCCACTTCTCGCCACGACGCATCGATCTCGTCAATCTCGTTGCAGTATGACGCACCCGTCGATTGGTATCAGCTGGTGAATGCCATCGAAATGCTGCAATCGACACGCGGCGACCAGTTGCTACGCGTCAAGGGGATCGTGAACGTTGACGGGGAACCCCGCCCACGCGTCATTCATGCTGTACAACACACCCTCTACCCACCGGCCTTGCTCGCGGCCTGGCCGGATGATGACCACTCAACAAGGCTGGTGTTCATCGTCAAGAACTTAGACACTCAGTTCATTGGTGACTCACTCGATCAATTTCTGTTGCATCACGCCACGCCCCAGCCGCCAGCATAACCCGGGCGACCTTGATTCGTAGCCCGCCACCCTCATGTAAATTTCTTTAGAAAATCCACTTTCCGCATCTCCTGCACCTGCATCTGAGCACATCTATCGCAACACAACTACACGGCATCCGACATGGCAAATCCTAATCTCATCCCTGCAACCATACTGACCGGATTCCTCGGCGCTGGCAAAACTACACTGTTGAACCGTATCCTCACCGAACGCCACGGCGAAAAAATTGCGGTGATCGAAAACGAGTTTGGTGCCGAGGGCATCGACAATGAAATTCTCGTACAGGACAGGGACGAGCAAATTGTTGAGATGAACAATGGCTGCATCTGCTGCACCGTGCGGGGTGATTTAGTACGCATTCTTGGTGACCTCGCGGCAAAGCGCAAAAAAGGTACTCTCCAGTTTGACCGCGTCATCATCGAAACTACCGGCATGGCGGAACCTGGCCCGGTGGCACAATCATTTTTTATGGACGAGGACATTCACGATCAATACGTACTTGACGCCGTGTTGACAGTGGTGGATGCCAAACACGGGGCCGATACATTGACTGCCAACGGCGAAGCGCGCGCACAAGTTGGCTTTGCCGACCGTATCTTGTTGTCCAAAACCGATTTAGTCGCTGACGAACAAACGCAACAATTGATGGCTCGGCTACGCCGGATGAACCCGCGGGCGACGTATCAGAAAGTCAATTTTGGAGCGACTGATCTCAAGGAAATTCTCGACATTCGTGGCTTTAACTTGAACGGCATGCTCGAAATTGATCCGACCTTTCTCTCGGAACATCACCACACCCACTCGGATGACGTGCAATCGTTTGTCTGGAAGGATGCGCGGCCACTCGATATGGAAAAGATCGAGGCGTTTCTGTCACTGCTGATTCAAACCTACGGTGCGGACATGCTGCGATACAAGGGCGTGCTGAGCATCGAAGGCCAGCCGAATCGTATGATCTTCCAAGGTGTACACATGCTGATGGGCGGCACGCCCGGCAAGCCGTGGGCCCCTGATGAAGTCCGCGAATCGAAAATGGTGTTCATTGGGCGAAACCTACCGCAGCGAATTTTTGTTGAGGGACTCGCGTACTGCATCGCCGATACTGCCAAAACTGCGATTGAAATCAAATAGTGGCCATGGACACGCTTGTTTTCATGGAGGATGTGACCTGCCGCTACGGAGGCAATGCAAGCGCGCGGCCGAGGATCGCCCTGCCCAATATCAACGTCACACGGGGCAACCACACTCTTTTGCTGGGACCGTCGGGAAGCGGCAAGACCACCCTCATCAACTGCATTGCCGGACTACAAGTTGTGCAATCTGGCCGTATCGAAGTTGCTGGCGCGGATATGGTTTCCATGTCCATCCGAAATCGGGATCAACTGCGCGGCACGATGATTGGCATGGTGATGCAACGTCTCCACTTGATTTCCGCCATGACCATTCGCGCCAACTTGCAGCTTGCGCAACGGCTCGCTAGCCGCAGGGTCGACAATCCGCTCATAGAACGCCTTACAGAGGCGCTTGGTATCGTCGACAAACTCGATCGTTTTCCCCATCAGTTGTCTCAGGGGGAGTCACAACGGGCGGCGATTGCGCGTGCGTTGGTAAACAAGCCGGCATTGCTGCTCGCCGATGAGCCGACTTCCGCACTCGACGACAAAAACTGTTCGGCGGCCATCAGCCTGTTGCTGGATCAGGCGGAGTCACACGGTGCAACGCTGATTGTTGCGACACATGATGATCGTATCAAGTCACGTTTTGCCAACATCGTTTTGCTGGGGGCCGCATGAATCAGTTGGCCACCGCATTTTCCATCGCTGCGGCCTATCTGCGCGAGAAGAAACTCGCCACCGCGCTCAACGTCTTGTTGCTCGGCCTGGGCGTTGGCACCATCATCGCCTTGGTACTGTTGCTAGCGCAGGCGGAAGATCGCATGGAGCGCGACAGCGCAGGGATTGACTTGGTGATCGGTGCCAAGGGCAGCCCGATGCAAATCATCTTATCGTCAATTTTTCAGGTCGATATTCCCACCGGCAATATCCTTGCTGCCGATGCTGCTCCCATCATTTCATCCCCCATGGTGAAACGTGCTGTACCACTCGCGCTTGGGGATAGCTACAAGGGTTTCCGAATTGTTGGTACCTCAAAGGACTATCTGCACCTCTACCAAGGAAAAGTTGCGGGCGGCAGGCTGTGGGAGAAACCACTTGAAGCGGTACTTGGTGCTGACGCGGCGCGCGGGACGGGGTTGGGCGTTGGCGCGGAGTTTGTCGGCACCCACGGCTTGGCAGAGGGTGGCGGCAGCGAACACGGTGATCATCCGTATATCGTGGTGGGTGTACTGGCGAGTTCGGGTACTGTCATGGATCGCCTCATACTCACTGATCTTACTAGTGTATGGGAGCTGCATGAGCACACCTCCCCTCCGGCGATGGCATCTGCCCCATCGACGCCAGCAAAACAAAACACCGCCAAGGATGTAAATCATCAACATGGCGACAAACCCGGCAACAAGCATGACCATGCGCACGACGCAAAGCCAACACCCGCCGGAAAGGTTGATGACCATGAACACGGCGAAGATAAAAAACGTGAAGTCACTGCGTATTTGATTCAATACGCCACACCACTGGCTGCCGTGAGTTTTCCGCGTGCTGTCAACGCAAGCTCCGCCATGCAAGCCGCCTCACCGGCACTTGAAAGTGCGCGGTTATTCCAACTGGTGGGCGTAGGCGTTACTGCGCTCAAAGGGTTTGCCGTTGTCATGATGGTATGCGCCGGGCTCGGCATCTTTATCGGACTCATGAATGCACTGGATGAACGCCGCGCAGACCTAGCGTTGCTACGGGTGCTGGGTGCTTCGCCGACAGTTGTTGTGCTTTCGACCCTGCTCCAAGGGGCAATCCTCGGAATACTCGGCGTTATACTTGGCTTGATAATCGGACACGTGACCGCAGATTGGATCGGACAGACTTATGCGGCGTCCCAACGATTGGCAATCGGCGGGCGCATATGGATCACGCAAGAGTGGTCGATTATCGGCGGCGCGCTGTTGTTGGCGCTGGTGGCGTCGTTGATGCCGGCTTGGCGCGCCTATCGCGACGCCACGCCGGAATTGCTCGCGGCGAGATAAACCACAAATTGGTTTCTCGGTACTAGAAGATGTTGGCGCAACATGTTGCGCAGGAGATAAGTTGAAATGAACCTGTTAAGACCCCGTTTTTCCCACACTAGTGCGGTCGACTGCAAACGAATGTCAACGCATTTTTTTTCGTTGCTTGCCGTAATCACGCTGGGTCTTGTGATGCCCACCGGGCAAGCGCAACCCAGCCCGCCGGTTGGCAACCTGCCGGGCAAAATTCCAGACGAGCAACTGTTCGGCTTCATTGGCAAAGATCCGCTGCCTGCTGGAACAGTTCCATGGCAGCTGCTGCGCCAGGTAAAACTCGTCGAGGTCAAAGGCAAAAGTGCTAAGGCTGGTGCGCCACAAATGCTGCCGGAGTTCGGTCCGCGCATCCAGGAGCTCGACAAAAAAGAGGTCAAGCTTTACGGCTTTGTTATGCCCCTCTCAACTTCCGCGCGTCAGAAACATTTTCTGCTCTCGCCACTGCCATCCCACTGCCCGTACTGCGTCTACCAGGGGCCGGATTCACTCGTCGAAGTCGTCGCAAAAGTTCCGGTTGAATACAACCAGTGGGAGCCGATCATTGTGACTGGACGATTCGAGTTGGTGAACGACACGCAACTGTTCTACCGGCTGACAAACGCCGAGGCCGTGAAGCAATAGCAGTCATGCGCAAGACATCGGCTTAGTTGTGAGCTCAATCCAACATAAACCCGACTTAGCACTCGGCCACATACCAACGAAAATGTCCCCACAGCCCGAGCAGTACCACGGCACCACCATTGTTTCTGTCCGACGCGGTAAACAGGTCGCAATGGGCAGCGACGGACAAGTCACACTTGGCAATATTGTGGTGAAGGCAAGCGCACGTAAGGTGCGCCGGATTTACAAAGACCAGATCCTTGCCGGCTTTGCTGGCGCGACCGCAGACGCATTCACATTGTTTGAACGCTTCGAAGCAAAACTCGAAAAGCATCAGGGCAACTTGATGCGCTCAGCGATTGAGCTGACAAAAGAGTGGCGTACTGATCGTGTGCTGCGTCGACTAGAAGCGATGTTGACGGTCGCAGACTCAGAGTTGTCTCTGATCATCACGGGCAACGGCGACGTTCTCGAGCCGGAACATGGCTTATTGGCAATCGGCTCTGGTGGCCCTTACGCCCAGGCGGCGGCACTAGCCTTGTTACAAAACACCGAACTAGCGCCGGCTGACATCGTCAAGAAGGCGCTGACCATTGCCGGAGACTTGTGCATTTATACCAATCAATCCCACACGATCGAGACACTGGGATGATGACACCAAAGGAAATTGTCACCGAACTCGACAAATACATCGTCGGCCAAGCGGCTGCCAAACGTGCGGTGGCAATTGCACTGCGCAACCGCTGGCGCCGCAGTCAGGTCGATGAACCGCTACGCACCGAAATCACGCCAAAGAATATTCTGATGATCGGGCCGACCGGTGTGGGCAAAACCGAGATCGCTCGCCGACTGGCGAAACTCGCGAATGCGCCCTTCATCAAGGTCGAAGCGACAAAATTCACCGAGGTCGGCTATGTCGGCCGCGACGTCGATACCATCATTCGTGACTTAGTCGAGACTGCCATCAAACAGGCGCGCGAAGCGGCTTCACAAAAGATGCGCCATTTGGCCGGCGACAGCGCCGAAGAACAGGTTCTTGATGTGTTGCTGCCGCAAGCGAGGAACTTTGATTTCTACGGCAAGCCCGCTAATGAAGACACCGCAGCAAGCGATAACCAAACCCGCCAGAAATTCCGCAAGATGTTGCGCGAGGGCAAGCTCGATGATCGTGAGATAGAAATCGAACTCTCTGTCACGCCCGCTACGATGGAAATCTTTGGCCCGCCCGGCATGGAGGATTTGACCCAGCAGCTCCAAGGCATGTTTAAGGACATGGGCTCCGGCCGCAAGAAACCGCGCAAGGTGACGGTGAAAGAAGCACTGCGCCTCCTCACCGACGAGGAAGCTATTAAACTGGTTAATGATGACGAGACCAAAATTGAAGCGCTGAAGAACGTCGAGCAGAACGGTATCGTATTCCTCGACGAGATCGACAAGATTGCGACACGCTCCGAGATGCACGGTGCGGATGTTTCACGCCAGGGCGTGCAACGCGATTTACTGCCACTAGTGGAAGGTACCACTATTTCCACCAAGTACGGTATGGTGAAGACCGACCACATTCTGTTCATCGCCTCCGGGGCGTTTCACCTCGCTAAGCCGTCGGATTTGATCCCTGAGCTACAAGGGCGCCTGCCAATTCGGGTTGAATTACAATCACTTTCGGTTGAAGACTTTGAGGCGATTTTGACCAACACCGACGCGTGCCTGACCAAGCAATACCAAGCACTGCTTGGCACGGAAAATGTCGCATTATGCTTCCCACCGGATACCGTGCGCCGCCTTGCCGAAATCGCATTTGCGGTAAACGAAAAGACGGAGAACATCGGTGCCCGGCGACTCTACACTGTGATGGAAAAACTGCTTGAGGATGTCAGCTATGACGCAGATGCCAAACAGCCCGCTTTCACCATCACCCCGGCGTACGTTGACGAGAAACTGGGCGCACTCGCGAAAAGCGAGGACCTCGCACGCTACATTCTGTAACATGCCAAAGTCCTTATTCCACATGGGTTTTGAAGCAGTTTCCTTTGGATGTGCCCGCCGAATGGGAAGTTTCATTGATTTGCCGCTTGACGCGATTTTTATCCGTCGTGTCGCACCAACTTGCCGGAGCGCAAGTTGACGACTCTTGTTTACAAAGAGCGGGCAATCCTGTTCGCCGACGTTGCCGACAGCACCTCGATCTACGAGTTGTTTGGTGACAAAGCCGCTGCCAGCGTGATCGATGGTTGCCTCGACCTGCTCGCGCGTGAGATTACCAAGTGGCAGGGAAAGGTCGTCAAGAAAATTGGTGACGAAGTCATGGCGGTATTCCCGACAGCTGGCGAGGCGTGCGAGGCTGCTCGCGGCATGCAGCTCGCGGTCGACGCGTTGCCAAGCAAGGATGGTTTTAGGCTCGCCCTCAAGATTGGATTTCACTTCGGCCCTGCATTGGAACGTGCTCAGGATTTTTGGGGTGACGCCGTCAATACCGCCGCCCGTATCGCCAAGCTGGCGAGGCGCGGGCAAATCCTGACAACGGCAACAACCGTAGACTGGCTGTTGCCAAGCCAAGGCTCTGCTGCGCAACGCCTGGACGCCATCAACGTCAAAGGCAAACAGGGCGCGGTGGATGTGTTTGAGATCGTATGGCGCGACGACGTTGAAAAAACCCAAGCAGCACCAGCGGTACCTCGCCACACAGCTGATGCAAAACTGATCCTGACGCTGGCCGACAGCAAAACAACCTTCCCCAGCGACAAGACCAGTCTCTGGCTGGGTCGGGAGAGCAGCTGTGAACTGGTCATTGCAGAAAAAACGGCGTCACGACGCCATGCGCGAATTGATCGCCGCGACGGACAGTTTTTTCTGGTTGATGACTCCATGAACGGCACCTACATATGTAGCACCGGCGGTGGCGATGTCTTGCTGCGTCGCGAACAGTTGCTCCTGCGCACTTCTGGAACAATCAGCTTGGGCATACCGACGTCCGTTGCCGAATTCGCGCTCCACTTCTCTTGTGAGTAGCGAAGGCGCTATGGCTGTACCGGCGAACCGTGCACCAACTGCTAATGCCGCGGCAGCCGCGCGTAAGCATCGGCGATATTGCTTCATCTCAGCCTGCGTCGGCAATTGATCATGAAAGTTGCCACTGAATGTGACTTGATTGCGGGGCTTCGCACTTGGCTGGCCGCTGTCTAGTGGCGCTGGTGCCAACGCCGCCATTTGATTCTCCCCATGAAAAGCAACCAGCATCATCCATTCGGTTTCGGCAAGCTTGAGGGTCTTCGGGTCGCCTGAATATTTGGTAACCGACCACTCTGTGCAGCGGTACCCATTTCTGTTCAGCGTCTTCAATGCCGAAGGTACCGATTCAACATACCCAATTGCAGCTGACGAGAATGCGTCATCCCCCAACTACAAATGCTACCCATTCGCCTCAAAAGCTGGCTGCGCATCCTGCAGATTCATTCAGGCCAACCGCAACATACCGGCGCAGTCTCACTCGATCTGTAGGAAAAGTTACGCTACGGTTGGCTTCGTGTTCTGCATGGGAGCGAAAACTTCCGGCCGGCCAGTATGGGGGCAATCGCGCCGGATGCAAGACCTAATGTACATAAGAAATGAGGCAAATTTTTTTCTAATTTAAATGCAGAGGACGCTTGTAGTTTTGGTAGTTGCAACTACTTACGGTTTGTCAAAGCACTTGCCTGCAGTCCAATCCAGCTGGTGCGACAAACTGCATTTTTATCATGAGGAGACAATAATGAATGCCTTGGTTCGGTTACATAATTTGAACACCCGTCTTCGCCCTTCGACCGATGATCTTTTCGCGGGTATCTTCGGCCACGCAACGGTGGGGGAGCCGCGCATCAAAATCGATGTTGCAGAGGACGACAAAGCCTACCGCGTGACCGCCGTGCTGGCCGGTGTTCAAAAAGAGGATATCCACGTCAATGTGGAAAAAAATGAGGTTTCTATTGAAGCCGAAGTCAAGCGGGAGCCATTGACTGGTGAGGGCGAGCGTGTGGTGCATTCTGAGCGTGTGTTTGGCAAGTCGTCACGCAGTTTTGTCGTTGCCCAAGAAATTGACAACTCCAATGTGGAGGCGAAGTACGCCAACGGGCTGTTGACATTGGTCCTGCCTAAGAAACAGGTAACCGCGTCGAAGCGCATTGCCATTAACTAGTCGCTGCTGATGCGGGTTCGTTGCTGGGGCGATCAAAATACCCGGGTGGCCTACCGCATCACGCTGCCTTGATAGCCCAACTGACGCCACGCTTCGTAGACGGTGACAGCAACCGCGTTTGAAAGATTCAGACTGCGGTTGCCCGGCATCATGGGTAAAGTCACTCGGTGGCTCTGCGGGAAGCTAGAAAGAAGCTGCTTCGAGAGCCCTGCCGTCTCTTGTCCAAACACCAGCGCGTCACCTTGCCGAAAGGCAAACTGGTCGAGTTGTGTAGATCCTCCGGTTTCGATGGCGATCAGGCGGCGACCCGCGAGGGCTGCCATACACTCGGACCAGTCAAGGTGATGGGTGACGTTCGCCAGTTCGTGATAGTCAAGCCCCGCTCGTCGTACACGTTTATCGTCCCAGACAAAGCCTAACGGATGCACCAGATGCAGCTTGGCACCGGTATTTGCACACAGGCGAATGACGTTGCCGGTATTGGGCGGAATCTCAGGCGAGACGAGCACGACGTCAACCATCAGCTTCGCTCCAAAAGAGCCCGCGCCAGCACCCAGGCCTCGACCCGTTCCGCACCAGCATTTCTGAGCGTGCGGGCTGCCTCGGATAGAGTTGCTCCCGTGGTCATCACGTCGTCTATGATCGCCACACTTTTGCCCACAAGGCTGGCATCACACGCAAATGCGCCACGAATATTCTTGATGCGGGCTTCACGGTTGAGCCCGGATTGCGGCGGGGTTTCGCGAATGCGTAACATTGCGCCATGCGCGACCGGCAGCTTCAGTTGTTTCGCCACCCCTGCGGCTAACAACGCCGCCTGGTTGAAGCCGCGCTCCTTGAGGCGTTGATTGGCCAATGGCAGGGCAATAACAATCTCTGGGGAAACACGGTTTCCCCCTGCTGAAGAGAGCACCGCCTCGGCAATAGCGTTACTGAAGAACCGCACTAACTTCAAATCTGCACCGAACTTTAACGACTGCACCAGTTTGTCGAGCGGATACCGATAGTGGAAGGCGGCCACTGTGGAGTCGAAGTGTGGGGGGTCGGACAAACACTTTCCGCAGACCTCGTGAGACGCGCCGGGCAGAGCACATTTCACACATACAAATACACGCCCCGAGCGCCCCAAGCTGTCGGCGCACGCGCGACACACCGCACTTTGGTCGGTGGCTTCACACAACGCACACGCTTGGTCGATCTCCGATAGCTTGGGGCGGTTGAACAAACGTGATGAATCAATTGACATAAGCTAGTACGTCACGTCCAAGGTGAATCTACTGATGTGAGAAACCGCAGTGCAAAAAATGGGCAATTGTCGCAAACGTCCCAGTCGTGAGTTGACATATTGTGCAGCGTTCTTCATAGTTAAAGTTTAGCCTCGCGGGCACTCTTATTGCCAACATCTCGCTGCGCCGGCAGCGCGCTCGCACTTTGATTGACTGCGGCCCGAAACCGCACAAAAAACACCATGAGCCCTATCGCGCCCCAAGCTGCATCGACCCCACCGAACCTAGCAACGACGAAGGCGGAAACGCCGCAAATGCAGGCGGTTCACTTAAGCCGCCGCTGGCAAACACAAAACTGGTCGGTGGCCGAAGTCGAAGCACTATTTGCGCTGCCGTTCATCGACCTCATGTTCCGCGCGCAGTCGGTGCATCGTGAATATCACGCCGCCAACAAGATACAACTGTCCACACTGCTTTCAATCAAGACCGGCGGATGCTCTGAGGATTGCGGTTATTGTCCGCAAGCGGCACGCTATCAGACGGGGGTCGAAAACGAGGCGATCCTCGACGTTGCGACCGTTGTCAGCACCGCAAAACTTTCCAAGCAAAATGGCGCATCAAGATTTTGCATGGGTGCCGCTTGGCGCGGACCCAAACAGCGCGACCTCGATCCAGTCCTCGAAATGGTTCGGGAAGTGAAGGCACTCGGACTCGAAACGTGCTGTACGCTGGGCATGTTGAAAGACGGACAGGCAGAACAACTCAAGGCGGCAGGCCTAGATTACTACAACCACAACCTCGACACAGCGCCGGAAAAATATGGCGATATCGTGACCACGCGTGAGTACCAAGATCGGCTGGACACCCTCGACCGCGTGCGCGGAGCGGGCATCAACGTCTGTTGCGGTGGCATTGTTGGCATGGGGGAATCGCGCACCGAACGCGCCGGGTTGATTGCACAACTGGCCAGCCTCGATCCACCGCCAGAGTCGGTGCCCATCAATTACCTCGTACAAGTCGAAGGCACACCAATGCACGATCAGTTGGCAGGTGAACGCGCCATCGACTGGACGGAGTTCGTCCGCACCATCGCGGCGGCACGCATCACCATGCCGAACAGTTTTGTGAGATTGTCTGCTGGTCGGCAAGAAATGAACGAAGCCACCCAAGCGCTGTGTTTTCTGGCCGGTGCGAACTCCATTTTTTATGGTGAGAAGTTGCTGACCACGGGTAATCCCGACGTCGAACGTGATCGTGCACTATTTTCTAAGCTGGGCATCACACCACTTTGATCGAGGCCGCGTGTACGCAGCGCGATCAGCACTAGATCACGCCGACAGCTCCCGCTAAATGTCAGCCTACGATTTCTCCGCCCACCTCTCCGAGCTCGCGCAGGCCGACCAGCTGCGTGCGCGTCGGCTGGTGTCAAGCGCACAAGATGCATCAATGGTCATCGACGGCCAGCGGGTGTTGTCCTTTGCCAGCAACGACTACTTGGGGTTAGCCAACCATCCGCGGGTGGTAGAAGCCACCATGCGCGCACTGAAAAAATACGGCCTTGGCGCGGGTGCCTCACATATGGTGACGGGGCATATGGCTCCTCATGAGGAACTTGAGGAGCGCCTCGCAAAGCAGTCGGGCATGCCCAAGGCGCTACTGTTTGGCTCGGGATATGCTGCCAATCTCGGCATCCTGTCGTCGCTCGCAGGTCGTGGTGATGTCATCTTCGCTGACAAACTCAACCACGCCTGCCTGAATGATGGCGCACAACTCTCGCGCGCAACGGTAAAGCGATATCCGCACAACGATGTGGCCAAACTCCGCGCGATGTTGGCCGGTTGGAGCGTTGGTGGCTCAAAAGGCACCCGGATCGTCATCGCCACCGATGCAGTGTTTAGTATGGACGGCGACGTTGCGCCGGTGCCCGAGCTCCTCGAACTGGCTGAAGAATACGATGCACTCTTGGTACTGGATGACGCACATGGCTTCGGCGTACTCGGTTATCGCGGTCGCGGTGTGCTTGAGCACTTCAACTTGATCGGTACTGAGAGAAAACCGGCTAACGATCGGATTGTCTACATGGCAACACTCGGTAAAGCAATGGGTGGATACGGCGCCTTTGTCGCGGGCAACGAAGACGTCATCGACTGGATCATGCAATCTGCGCGGACATATCTATTCAGCACCGCCACCCCGCCCGCCATTGCCGCCGGCTGTATCGCCGCGCTCGACATCATGGCAGAGGATCACGAACGCAGACGCCACTTGCGTACGCTGATCGACTTCTTCAGCGACTCGCTGAAATTACAATTCGCCAAGATGCCGTTTTCACAAACCGCCATTCAGCCAATCATCATCGGCGACAACGCAACCACGCTACAGTTTGCCGAGTTGCTCCGCGAGCGGCATTTTCTCGTCCCGGCGATACGTCCACCGACCGTGCCACAGGGCACTTCACGATTACGTGTTTCGTTATCGTCAAACCACGTCGGCGACGATGTATTTGACTTGATTACCGCCGTCACTGACATCGAGGTTACGCTGATGGGGCAATCCAACAAGCCATGAGCGTTTTTGTTGAAGTCGTTGCAGGCCCGACACCGTCGGCACCGAACCTGACGTTGCTCCACGGCTGGGGACTCAATGGTGCTGTCTGGAACGGTGTGCGTGACGCCCTTTCCGCCCACTTCACGCTGCATATCATCGATCTACCCGGCCACGGGCGTTCTCACGGCGCGCCAGTCACGACCATGGATGCATTTGCAGATGCAGTTGCCCGCGCAATGCCCGATCAGGGGCATTTGATGGGTTGGTCGTTAGGCGGCCACACGGCACTCACACTGGCCGCAAAGTATCCTGCCCGCGTAAACCGTCTGGCGACAATTTGCTGCACGCCGCGCTTTATCCAGTCGGCGGATTGGCCTCAAGGCAAGAAAGCCGAGGTGTTGGCGGCGTTTGCGACGCGTCTCGGCACCAATTACGCAGCGACCATCCGCAACTTTCTTGCTTTGCAGGCTCTCAGTGGGCCGACTGCGCAACCCGAGATGCGCGAGGTCATTCGCACCCTGTATGAAGCCGTTGAAGCACACGGCGCACCCGATATCGCAAGCCTTGCGGCGGCGCTCGAAATCCTCAAGGTGAGCGACATTCGCGGGCTGGTACCAACAATTCGACAGCCATCGTTGGTGATACAGGGTGATCACGACGCACTGACCTCCACCGCATCCGCGCAGTGGCTCGCCGACACTCTGCCGAACAGCACCTACTGCCTGATCCAACACGCCGCACATGCGCCATTTTTGTCTCACCGAGACGCATTTCTCGGCCATGTCATTTCGTTTCTAGCTGAGTGACCGGCGCCTGATTAAAGACGAATGGAAAACGCCCGCCGACCCATCTTGCCGCTGTCACGCGAGGTTCGCCGCTCTTTTGATCAGGCGGCGGCATCGTATGACGAACACGCCTATCTGCAACGTGAGATTGCCGATAGATTGTTCGAGCGACTCGAATACATCAAGCTCGCACCTGAGCGCATTCTTGAGCTTGGGTGTGGTACCGGCTACGTCACTCAGAAGCTGCTGGCACATTTTCCTGAATCGTCTGTGGCGGCGCTCGATCTTGCAGACGGGATGTGCCGTTATGCACAACAACAGTTGCCGCGGCCAACAATGATGGCTCGTCTGTTCGGGAAACGTGCCTCGACAAGTTTTGTTTGTGCGAATGCCGAGCAGATCCCGTTTGCCGACGAGAGTATCGATTTCGTGATCTCCAACCTCACCCTACAGTGGTGCGATGTGGAAAAAGTGTCGGCCGAGGCACTGCGGGTACTCAAGCCAAACGGGCTCTTCATGTTCACCAGCTTCGGGCCCGATACTCTGGGGGAGTTGCGCGCGGCGTTTCGTCGCGTTGATGACAAGCCCCACGTAAACACGTTTGTGGATATGCACGATGTTGGTGACATGTTGCTCGCCGCAGGTTTCTCCGATCCGGTGATGGATCAAGAGACAATTACCATCACCTATAGCGAGCTCGAGACCTTGCTCCGTGAACTGAAGGGCATTGGCGCACACAACGTTCTCCCACAGCGCGATAACGGACTCATGGGAAAGGGGCGCTGGCAGGCGCTTGTCGCCGCCTACGAACACTTTCGTACGGACGGCAAACTACCCGCCACTTATGAAGTTGTGTACGGCCACGCTTGGAAGCCCGAGTTTTCAAAGCGCAAAACCGTTGACGGCCAGCAGGCGATTTCACTGGGCGAGTTCAAGCGGATGGCTAGAATGGGGCGATCAGACAATGACGGAGGAAGAACGTGAAAGGTCAACGGACAACGCGACACGCGGCTAGGGCCCTGCCTTCTTGGGCAGCTTCATGCCTCGCTGCGATATTGGCAGTGCTGGGCACGGGTACCAACTTGGCTCAGGAAAATTCCATTACCGAAAAGAAAGTGGTCGATCTCAAACCTGCGAGCGCGCTTACGCTCGACGAGTTCATCCGGTACCCAAATCGCGCAAACCCCATTATCGGTCCCGACGGCAGCAAAGTGGTTTCGCTCGAGACGATTAACGGTCGGCTCGCGGCAGTCTTGACCGAACTGGACTCGGGCCAGACAAAAATTGTGGCCAGCTTCAACGATGCTGAGTTACGCAATGTGCGCTGGCTGAATCCAGAGATGCTTCTTGTTGTCGCGTCGCAGAAGGATGAAGATCGCCCAGACAAGAGTCTGCTGCGCTCGGCGATCGTCAACCTGCGCACAGGGGAAACAAGCTTAGCGGCAGCTCCGCGGATGGGAAACGACGACCCCGCGTATTCATACAACATCGTGGCTGTACCGGCTGAAAATCGTGATGCAAATCTTGTAATTTCCGTTGCCTCGGTCGGCGGCGTACATCGTCTTTACAACTACAACACCAAAACGGGATTCACGCGTCGATTTCCTGCGGCGCCGCTTCCCCGCATTGTGCGCTGGTTCGCCGATGCTTCTGGCGATCCGAGGCTCGCCGTCGGTCTCGAGGCGGACAAGAATGACAAAAAGACCAACACAGAGACGTGGTGGTATCGACAAACTGGCGAAACTGCTTGGCAACCCATTTTCGAGCGTCGCGCGACCGAGACGGCAGAGGGGGTCGATGCGCGTAGCGTTTCCGTCGGTAGGGGCCCAGTACCGATCGGCGTGACGGCATCGGGCCCTATTGTGCTGTCGCTCGGCGAAAACCGAACGGCCAGCGTCCACCGTTACGATGTCACTCGCAAGGCCCTGGGCGAACAATTGGCAACGGGAACAACGGCCTACACCGCCGAGCTCGATGGATCAGTAGACGGGGTCGCATCTGTGGTAGCGCACACCGAGATCGCAGAGACCACGTACCTCGACTCACGCATGCAGAAACTTATCCGAGGGATCGATAGGGCGCTGCCCAATACTGTGAACTCGATTGTCACAGAAATGGTCTCACACCCATACCGCCTCATCGTGGCCAAGTCGGACTCAGCACCTACGGTTCAATACGCGTTAGATCTCAACAAGGGCTCTCTGAAACGCATTGCGAGCGTTCAGCCTTGGCTTAACTCGGTTGATCTACCGGCAAGGCAACAGATCCGTTTTCCAGCAAGGGATGGGGTGGAGTTGTTCGGATGGCTCACGTTACCGCCCGTTGACGCTGCCGCAACAAAACCCATTAAAGACCGACCCGTCATCGTCCTCATGCCGACCTTCTACCCGCTTGCACCCACGTTGGGGCAATCGGCGGGCGAAGGTATGCTGGCTGCATACTTCGCGTCGCGGGGCTACGTCGTTATTGAGGCAATCCCCAGGTGGCTGCGGCTCTCCAGAACAACCTTCGCGGCCGGAACGCGCCCTGCGGGATTGCAGATAGCCGAGGATCTCGACGATACGGTGCTCGCGCTCAAAAAAGCGGAAATATCTGACCTAAGCTCCGTGTCACTACTTGGCCTCGGACGTTCAGGAGCGGGCGCGTTGTCTGCAGCTTTTGCACTAAGCAACACGCAAACGTCTTGGCGCTGCGTCGCATTGCACAACCCAGACGTCACCATCTCTGACGGAATGTTTAGCGTAGCCGAGGCATTCGCGAGGCGGCTACTAGACGCGTCGGGTGCGGGCGTTGTCACGCCGACGTTACAGCGGCAGCTTGGTCAAGCTCTCCGCGCTCCGCAACTTGATCTTCCGCAGCTAATCCTTGCACAGGCAAAAGTTCCACTGATTGCTATCTTTACTGGCAATCGTCCGCAGCGAGAGGTCAAGGCGATGCTCGAGCTGGTCGAGTCACCTTCGAGTGTTCGTACGGACTTGCGGCAAGTGTTGGAGGTGCCAAGCTCAGGGAAGTCAGACAGGCTCGCCGAGCTGCGCGACGCGGTGCGGCAAACCGAGATGTTTCTCAATCGGTGTATCGCGACTCGGTAATGGGGGACTCGCACTACTTCATCACCGGCACCGATACCGAAATCGGTAAAACATTCGTCACCTGCGGATTGCTTGTCGCGCTTCGTGACCGCGGCATCAGCGCCGCACCGATGAAACCGATCGCGGCAGGTACGATTGAACAAGATGGTGTAAGTGCGAACGAAGACGTTCATGCGTTGTTGGCAACCTACGGTAAACCGCTCCGCACGTCTCTGGTGAATCCCTACTGTTTCCGGGAACCGATTGCCCCCCACATTGCCGCCGCCCATGAGAATCGCGTGGTTGATCTTGCCTCCATTCGCACCGCATACGACACGTTAAGGTCGTCCCACGACACGGTGCTCGTTGAGGGTGCTGGTGGATTTTTGGTGCCACTATCTGCCACTGAATCGATGTCGTTCCTGCCGGTAACGCTTGAGCTGGACGTTATCCTTGTCGTCGGCATGCGTTTGGGTTGCCTGAACCACGCACTACTCACCGCTGAAGCGATTGACGCGCGCGGGCTGCGTCTCGCCGGCTGGGTGGCAAACACGGTCGACACCAACATGTCTTGCTTTGCTGAAAACGTCGCAACACTCACCGCCGCATTGCCCGCGCCTTGTCTGGGCATCGTCCCGCGTCTGCCGCCCTCATGCCCGACGGCTTCAGCTAAAGTGGCGGCGACGTTCCTAAACATTGAACCGTTGCTCGATTGACGGCACCTAACTGCTTCATTCTTCACCTACTTCGGAAACCAATATGCATACCTCGAAAATACTTCTTGGCACATTCGTTGCGTTACTGCCTATTCTGGGATCAGCACAATCACCATCCGTCGAGCCTTCACTAAAGATCATCGACGCTTGGGCAAAAACGACCGTGCCCGGCGGCAGTGTCTCTGCGGCTTACATGCAAATCAGTTCTGCGAAGCCGCTGAAGTTGGTCAAAGCCGAGTCGCCTCTGACTCCTAACGTCGAGATACACAATATGTCGATGAAGGACGGTGTGATGGAAATGCGCGCGGTGGAGGCCGTCGATGTGCCCGCTGGTAAATCAGTTGCGCTCAAGCCGGGTGGTTTTCACATCATGTTGATCAAGGTGAATAAACCCATCAACAAAGGCGACGCCGTCCCGCTCAAACTCACATTTGAGACTCCGGACAAAAAGCTCTTCAGTGTTGATGTTGCCGCCAAGGGGCAGGAAAAAGCCGGTGGCCACTCTCATCACTAGATCTAGCCCTTTGCCCTAGGTTTCCGCATCAAACTGCCGCGCGTTTTTTCCCTTGAATGGCGCGTAAAAGGCCTTGACCACCTTCATGTCGGCCTCGATGTCGCCGGTTGTAATCAACGTCGGGCCGATGCCAGTCAGTTTTCGCTCGTAGTCCATATACGCCATGACGATGGGTACCTTGGCCCCCAGAGCAATGTAGTAGAAGCCGGTCTTCCACCGCCGTACCTTGCCGCGACTGCCCTCAGGCGGCACCACCAATTGCAACGGACGGCTAGCATTCGTGATCGCGTCTACGGATGCCGCGACAAGATTGTTGGACTGCTCGCGATTCACCGGGATGCCGCCGAGCCACATCATGACACGCCGAAACGGAAAACTGAAGATACTCGCCTTGCCCATCCAATAGGCGTGTAAGCCGCAGTGATACGCCACCATCAGCATGTAAGGTAAATCCCAATTGCTGGTATGGGGTGCGGCGATGAGCACACATTTGTCGACGCCGGGAGGCAAGGCACCCTCAACCTTCCAACCGGTGATTTTCAGAAACGCGATGGAGAACCATCTCAACAATGTTTTGACGATGGGTGTATCAAAGATGGTGGTGTGCATGGTTACGCGTTGTTAGGTGAGTAATTGTGTCGCCACTAATGTGCGTCTTCCACAACGCGGAGTGTTTGTTTAGTCGGCAAACGCCTGTCGCTGCATCGCGATGCCATGCGCGCCGTGCTGCTGCGCTTCCGTGATATCGCCCGGCAGCATGCCACCGATGGCAAAAACGGGGATGGATGAACTTAGCACGAGCGCTGCAAAGGCGGGCCAGCCCAGTGGTGGCCGGTTCGGATGCGACTGGGTGGCCTTGACGCTACCCAGCACAGCAAAGTCACACTTTATTTCTGCCGCATGCAGTAATTCATCGTGTGTGTGTACGGAAGCACCGACCCATGGCAGGTCGGGCCGAGTCGATAGTGTCGCAAGCTGGCTGGAGGGCAGTTGTACGCCATCGGCACCGAGCGATTGTGCGAGGGCTACATCAGCGTTGATGAACACCATCGCACCACATTCGCGGGCGACGGTGATGACCTCGCGTGCGAAGGCGGCGAACGCAAAAGGCGGCATCGCTTTCTCGCGGACCTGGATAGCAAACTCTCCATTCGACGGGCTGTTTCGAGAGCTTTTAGCTGAAAACGCCCGTAAATACTGGAGATAAGCATCTACGCCAACTTCTGTTGCATTCGTGACGACATATCGAGTGGGTAACGACAGCGCCCGAAAAATCGGCGCACAGCCGGGCAAGGTAGGCGACACATTGAGCGCGGCGACACTCGTCTGCCATGCAAACTGCTGGCCTTCCAGACCATACATTCCCCGTGCATTTGGCAAGCCCGCATCCGCGTCGTGCCACGCGGTGACACGCCAAGTGTGCAAACGAACCGTCGCGTGTTCGTAATGCATCATGAAGGTGAACCACGGTGCGCATTCGTCGATGACGACGTTGAGTTCTTCGATCATTTCACGGCGCAGTGCGTCGCGCACCGACTCGCCCGGCTCGATCTTGCCGCCAGGGAACTCCCAATAGCCCGCGTAGGGCTTGCCGTCGGGGCGCGATGACAACAAAAAACTGCCGCCGGGCTTGACGAAGACGGCAACCGCAACGTCGGTGATCTTGACCATCAAACGACTATCTTTTGGTGCGTGCGTTCGTGCGAGCGCGGGGCGCTTGCGTTACACGCGCCGCGCGTTTTGGCACCTTTTGCGGTACCGACAATCCACCAGCGAAGTCTCGCGCAAATTGATATGCGATACGGCCACTTCGTCCGCCACGTTCCAATGCCCACAGCAAGGCAGCCTTGCGGAACACGACCTCGTCAAACTTCGCCCGGCCCGCCAAAACAACGACCCAGTGATGCGCAATATCGAGATATTGCTCCTGATCAAACGGATAAAAACTCAGCCACAGGCCAAACCGCTCGGAGAGCGAAATCTTCTCTTCGGTAGTCTCGCCGGGATGAATCTCGCCATCGTCGGTGTGCACCGCTTCTGCGTTTTCGCTCAATCGCTCGGGCATCAGGTGACGTCGATTCGACGTGGCATATACCAACATATTCTCCGTCGGTGCGCTCACGCCACCATCGAGAACAGACTTCAACGCTTTGTATGCAGCATCACCGGCCTCAAACGACAGGTCGTCGGCAAACACAATAAACTTTTCAGAGCGTGTGGCCACCATTTCAGCGATGGCAGGCAGATCAATCAAATATGCCCGATCAACCTCAATCAGTCGCAACCCCTGGCGCGAGAAGCGATGCAGCATCGCCTTCACCAGTGATGATTTGCCAGTTCCACGGGCACCCGTCAGCAGTACGTTGTTGGCGGTTCGGCCTTCAACGTATTGTTTGGTATTGGCCAACAAACGTTCTTTCTGCTCGTCGATGTCGTGTAAATCATCCGGCCGAATGACATGCGGCTGTGTCACCGGACACAACACACCACGCGCGCCACCAAATGCACCAACGTCAATACGCTGCCAGCGATACACAACCGCAGACCAATCATTTTCGGGTATCACCGGCAGCAGTGCGTCAATCTTGCTGATGAGCGCTTCGGCCTTCGCGGCGACTTTGTCGAATTTAGGAAACATACGTGCTTTCTGTTTTCATCCCGACAGAGCCCATTGGGCGACGAGGGATCTCATCCATCAAAACTTCCATTCACATCCGGATGAGATTCCTCAGCGCGCAAAAACGGGCGCGTTCGGAATGACAGTGTAAAAGTGGTTAGTTACGAGCGATAGTCGGCGTTGATTTTCACGTAGTCGTAGGAAAAATCACAAGTCCACAACGTCACCTTTTCGCCACCCCGTCCAAGGTTTACATTCACGTCGATCTCGGCCTCTTTCATGACGCGCGAGCCGTCCTCCTCGCGATAACTCGTCGCACGTCCGCCGTGTTCCGCGACGAGTACGTCACCCAGATGCAGCGTCAGCTTGTTCTGGTCCAAATCATCAATGCCGGCATAACCTACCGCCGCAAGAATACGGCCCAAGTTTGGGTCTGAGGCAAAAAATGCCGTTTTCACGAGCGGCGAATGGCCAATCGCTTTCGCCACCTTCATGCATTCGGCTCGCGTCTTACCACCACTCACGTTGATGCTGATAAATTTTGTCGCGCCTTCGCCGTCGCGAACAATCGCTTGCGCCAACGCGATGGCCACGTCATTAATCGCATGTTGTAGTTGGCCGTACTCAGCCGTGCCTTCGCCCCAAACCGGTGGATGATCCGCCTTGTTAGTAGCGATCAACACAAACGAGTCGTTGGTCGACGTATCGCCGTCGATGGTAATGGCGTTAAACGACGCCTCGGCCGCATTGCGCACCATGTCCTGTAGCGTATCAGCGGCGATACAAGCGTCGGTGGCGATAAACCCAAGCATGGTCGCCATATTCGGCTGAATCATGCCCGCGCCTTTTGAAATGCCAGTGATTGTCACGGTCTTACCGTAAAGCGTGATCTGTTTGGAGACTGCTTTGGGCACGGTGTCGGTGGTCATGATCGCGTGTGCCGCGTCGTACCAGCCATCTGCGGACAGGTTGGCAACACATTTGGGTATCCCGCCGAGGATCTTGTCCATCGGCAAGTGTTCCATGATCACGCCGGTCGAGAATGGCAACACCTCTTCGGCCTTGCATCCCAGCGCGGCCGCGACTGCCACACAGGTTGCGTGCGCGTCAGCCAGACCACGTTCGCCGGTCCCTGCATTGGCACAACCGGTATTGATGATAATGGCGCGTTGATTGCCCGTCTTGGCGAGATGTTCGCGGCAAACAGTGACTGGTGCTGCGCAGAATCGATTCTGCGTAAACACGCCCGCGGCAACACTCCCCTCATCGAGTACCGCAATCAACATATCCTTGCGGTTGGGCTTGCGCACATAGGCCTCGGCGTAACCGAGCCGAAGCCCCGGCACGGGCAGTAGTGATTCACGAGTCGGGGGCGTGTAATTAACAGCCATGTGGCAAACCTCGAAAGGTAATAAATGGCGTCCGGATTAGACGTGTGCAAAAATTATGGCATGGAAGACCATCAACTCAATTCAGCGCTGCCTGACTCGCGTCAAATAAGCCGCCTCGACGATGTCCCAGACTATGTCACCAAAGATGGCTCGATCATCCGCGAGTTGCTGCATCCGTCAAGCCATGGCGTTGTCAACCAGAGCCTCGCTGAGGCCGTCGTCGAACCAGGCCAGACGACAGCCCTGCATTTGCACCGGCAAACCGAGGAGATTTACCACCTGACGCAGGGGCTGGGAACCATGACGCTCGGTTCCGAGACCTTTTCCGTACGAGTCGGGGACAGTATCGTTATCCGACCCGGTACCCCACATTGCATCGCCAATACGGGAACCGAGCCGTTGCACATTCTCTGCGCGTGTTCGCCAGCGTACTCGCACGATGACACCGAGTTGCTTTAGGGTGAAGGTTGCAAGCGCGTTGCACTGGATTAGCTAGTCAGCGGCCAGAGACTAAGCAGATTAATTCCACTCGGGCAAGAAAATTGGGCCACGCCCCGGCGCAAACCCGGTGGTAGTGCGCCGGGGCGACAGCTTCATTGATACCTGAAGGATTACCGCTCCATAACTTAATCGACCCGGAAGCTGTCAGAAAGCGTAGCGAGCGCAGTTAAATCGTGTGCGAGAGGCACCTCCGTATGCCTTATACGGCGAGCACCGCAATCCGCGAGACGCGGCGCGCAGTAGCTCTACGACAACTTTCCGTGGCAGTGTTTGTATTTCTTGCCGCTGCCACAGTAGCAGGGGTCGTTACGTCCCAACTTCTCACCTGCCCGAACAAACGGCTGCTGGGCCTGGTCAGCGGTTGCGGCAGCTTCGGCGAGCGCTTCCTCAGTATCCGCGTGGTGGTACTGCACGTTGTGAACTGCCCGGGCCGCCGCTTCTTCGGCCGCGCGTTCGGCCGCTTCGACCTGCTCTTGTGACTGCACTTGCACGTTCACCAGAATCTGCGTGGTTTGGCGCTTAACATTTTCAAGCATATTGCCGAACAACTCGAAGGCTTCACGCTTGTATTCCTGTTTTGGCTGTTTTTGTGCGTAACCGCGCAAATGAATACCTTGGCGCAGATAATCCAGCGACGCAAGGTGCTCACGCCAATGGTTATCAAGGGATTGCAGCATCACCGAACGCTCGTACTGGTGCAGGAGCGCTTTATCGACATTTGCAAACTTGGTGTTGTACTCGTCGGTCGCGTTGGTCAGGACCCGCTGCACCACCGTCTCGGTGTCGATTTCTTCATCCGATGCCAGCCACTGCGCCAGAGGTGCATCAATACCAAAGTCGTTCTTCAACGCGGCAGTTGCTGCTGGAACATCCCACTGTTCTTCCAACGTCTCAGGTGGAATATGTGTATGGATGGTTTGCGCCAAGACGTCGTTGCGCATCGCGGTAATGGTCTCAGAAATGTCGTCCGCATCGAGTAACTCGTTACGCTGTTGATAGATCACTTTGCGTTGGTCGTTGGCGACATCATCGTATTCGAGAAGTTGTTTACGAATATCGAAGTTGCGGGCTTCAACTTTGCGCTGTGCATTTTCAATAGAGCGCGACACCATTCCGTGTTCAATTGCTTCGCCTTCCGGAATCTGCAGGCGACCCATGATGGCCTTGAGGCGATCACCAGCAAAAATCTTCAACAGCGGGTCTTCGAACGACAAGTAGAAACGCGACGACCCCGGGTCGCCTTGACGTCCCGCGCGGCCGCGCAATTGGTTATCGATACGCCGTGATTCGTGGCGCTCCGAGCCGATGATATGTAAACCTCCCAGTTTCACAACGAGATCGTGACGCTCTTGCCAGGCCGCTTTGGCCTCTGCGATCTTCGCCTCCTTCTGGCTGGCGCTCAGTTTTTGATTGCTCTCGATTTCATGCAGTTCGCGCTCGATGCTGCCGCCCAAAACAATGTCGGTTCCGCGACCGGCCATGTTGGTGGCAATCGTAACTGCTTTAGGCTTGCCCGCCTGCGCAACAATCTCAGCTTCACGCGCGTGCTGTTTTGCGTTGAGCACTTCGTGTGGAATTTTCTCCCGCTTGAGCAACTCCGACAGCAATTCGGAGTTCTCGATCGACGTGGTACCAAGCAGCACCGGCTGTCCGCGTTCATAACAGTCCTTCACGTCTTGCGCGATGGCATTGTACTTCTCGCCGACAGACATGTAGACAAGGTCATTCTCGTCCTTGCGCACCATCGGGCGGTTGGGCGGAACGATGACGGTCTCAAGGCTATAGATTTGCGAAAATTCAAACGCCTCCGTATCTGCCGTGCCGGTCATACCAGCGAGCTTTGCGTACAGCCGGAAGTAGTTTTGGAACGTGATCGAGGCGAGTGTCTGTGATTCATTTTGAATCTGCACACCTTCTTTCGCCTCAACCGCCTGGTGAAGACCCTCGGACCAGCGACGCCCGGTCATCATGCGACCGGTGAATTCATCAACGATGACGACCTCGTTATTCTGCACAACGTAGTGCTGGTCGCGGTGGTACAACGCATGGGCGCGTACTGCGGCATAAACGTGGTGCATCAACATGATGTTGGCGGGATCGTAGAGTGATGCGCCAAGCGGCAACAGGCCGTTTTGCGCAAGTAACTCCTCGGCGCGCTCGTGGCCCTGCTCGGACAGCGTCACTGAATGCTGCTTGAGGTCAACCCAATAGTCGCCGGGTCCGTCTTCCGTTTCTTGTTTCGTCAGGTGCGGTATCAGCAGATTGATGCGCTGATACATGGCGGTGGAGTCTTCGGCCTGGCCGGAGATGATGAGTGGCGTCCGTGCCTCGTCGATCAGGATCGAATCGACCTCATCCACAATCGCGAAATTGAGGCCGCGCATGACCCGATCGTCCTTTGTGGTTTTCATGTTGTCGCGAAGGTAGTCAAAACCAAACTCATTGTTGGTGCCGTAGGTGATGTCTGCAGAAAAGGCCACACGTTTGTCATCTTCTTGCATCTGCGACAAGTTACACCCCACCGACAGGCCGAGGAAGTTGTGTAACTTTCCCATCCACTCGCTATCGCGTTTGGCTAGGTAGTCGTTGACGGTCACCACATGCACCCCTTTGCCGGAAATGGCATTCAGGTAACAAGGCAGTGTCGCCATCAGCGTTTTGCCTTCGCCGGTACGCATCTCAGCAATCTTGCCGTCGTTCAACACCATGCCACCCACCAGTTGCACGTCAAAGTGGCGCATGCCTAGCGCACGTTTACCGGCTTCGCGTACGACTGCAAAAGCCTCATGCAAAAGCTGATCGAGCGTTTCGCCCTTGGCATGGCGGTCTTTGAATTCTTGCGTCTTGGCCTTAAGCGCTTCGTCACTCAGCGCCTCAAAAGTCGGCTCCAGCGCATTGATGGCGAGAACACGTTTTTGATACTGCTTCAGCAGACGTTCGTTGCGGCTACCAAATATCGATTTGAGGAATGAATCAAACATTACTGACTTTCTAGTGGACTAATTCTGATGGACTGAGTGAGCTCGCCGCCCTCGGAGCTTGGGGACAGCAAATAGGGGGAAGCGGGGAACTTGGGGCACCCGCAGCGAGCTGGGCGAGACAAGGCGCATCGGCCGTTCACCTCAGGGGTGAGCAGCGATAGCAACTGCAGAAGAACTACGGAGCGCGAGCGGTCTTTACAGCTTGTGCAGGCTCTTGGGCGCGGGCGAAATTGAGGAAACGGTTCGGATTTAGCGGCACCGAGTTTTCGCGGACTTCAAAATGCAAGTGTGGGCCGGTGGCACGGCCCGTCTGGCCGAGAGTGCCGATCAATTGTCCCTTGAGCACAACATCGCCGACTTTCACCAGCTTCTGTGAGAGATGCGCATAACGAGTAGTCAACCCACCTTCGTGATCGATATCCACCAAGTTGCCGTACTCGTTATGCCACTCGGCGGCGGAGACCACACCACCGGCAGCGGCAAGAATTTTAGAACCGGGGGCGGCGATAAAGTCAACACCGGCGTGGAACGCGCTGCGACCATTAAACGGGTCGATCCGATAGCCGAAGTTTGAAGAGTAGTAGCCGCTGGTAACCGGCAGTATTGTCGGGATGGCTTTGGCCGCCAACCGGCCCTGCATCAGAATCGAGTCGAGCACACCGAGTTTGTCCGCGCGGTCATCGAGCACTCTTGATACGTCCGCCAGTTTGGCTGAGAAATCCTTGTAGCTGACATCACCACTCATGCTGGCGCTCGGTGCCGGGCCACCAACGCCAGGCGTCTCAGAGAAATTGAACTCGCCATTGACGCCCGCCACTTTTGCCAGCCGGTCGCCAAAGGCATCCAGACGCATCATGCGCGCTTGCAGTTCACCAAGCTTCACAGCGAGCGAATTAAGCTGCTCGCGCATATCTTTTTCGGCTTGCTGGGCATTTTGCTGGGTAAGTGTGGAGATCAGGCTTTGGATAAACGGGTTTTGGATATCAACCGCATACTTCATCGTCACCCAATAGGTGCCGAGCGCAAACATGAATCCGGCGCTGACAAAACCCATGGCCGCCATGATGATCTGCGACTGCGATATCGTGACAATTCGGCTTTTTGCCAGGCTATCTGAGACTAGAATGATGTTCATCATTTACCTCTTGTTGCAAGAATCAGTTGAAAAACTTCGCCAAACCAATTCGAGCCTTAATCGGAGAGAATGACTTCATGGCACCTTTAGTGGCGCAGCATCGACGTCTTTCCCGCCTTCAACAATCGTTTGAGGACACTCTCCCTCCCGGTTGGAATTCCTTGTGCCGGGTCGCTGCAGTGGAGGGGTCTACGCTAGTTATTGCGGCGGCCAACGGGGCCATTGCGACGAACTTAAAAGCTTATTCGCCACGACTTCTTGAGAATTTTCGGAACGTTCTTGAGAAAAAAACAATGAAGGAACAACAGGTTACATCAATTCGGATCGTTGTGCAACCGGAGATATCGACCTGGCGCCCACCCACCCCAACCTCCATTAAGCTGGCCTCGGCCAAAATCTCGATGAGTGCCCAGCAACTTGATGATTTGACGCAGAAATTATCCGATTCGCCGCTGAAACTTGCGTTGCGAAAGATTCAAGCCAAGCGGCAGAATGTAAGTAAGCGGGCGCTTACCGACAAGGCAAAATCAGACAAAAAGTAGTCGTTCCACGATATAGATCACCGCAATGAGTGCGGCAAAGGCCAGCGTCACCTTAATGATCATCTTGGTCGCCGCTAGAAAACGCGGGTTCTTGGTGAATAGATAACCCAAGAACGTGATGGAAATACCCATCACCGCGAACAACAACAAGAATCGAAGCCCGATCAACATCGTGTCAGGCCTTCTCTAGCGCCGCGCTGAGCGCCATCACAAAAAAGGCACCGGGCAGTTCATCCCGGCGATCAAAGGTGACCATCTCATAGGCCGATGCATCCGCCAGCAGCGCGCGCACCAGTTGGTTATTCATGGCGTGCCCGGACTTCACGCCGGTAAATGCACCAATCAACGGGTGGCCGAGCATATACAAATCACCTACCGCGTCGAGCGCCTTGTGTTTGACAAATTCATCCTCGGTGCGCAAGCCATCGGGGTTGAGTACATGAAAGTCGTCAATCACGATCACGTTATCGAGTGAACCGCCGCGCCCCAAGCCAGCCTGTCGCATCGCTTCGACTTCGTGGGTAAAACCAAACGTACGGGCACGGGCAACTTCCTTCACAAACGGTGTCTCGGCGAAATCAACTTCCACCTCATTCTGCCGACCGTGAAACACCGGATGGTCAAAGGCGATCGAGAATTTCAGCTTAAACCCATTAAACGGCTCAAGCCGCACGAGCTTGTCTTTATCCTTCAGCTCAATGGTCTTCTTCACACGAATGTACTTCTTGGCTGGAGCCTGCTCTTCGATGCCGGCCGCTTGCATCAGAAACACAAACGGTGCGGCGCTGCCATCCATGATCGGCACCTCGACCGCATTCAAATCCACATAGGCATTGTCGATGCCGAGTCCCGCGAAGGCCGACATCAAGTGTTCAACGGTGGCGACATGGGCTCCGGTTTTGGTATCTTCGATGCGCGTCGACATGCGAGTGTCGTTCACATTAAGCGCATGCGCCCGCACGGTTGGCGCACCCGCCATGTCGGTGCGGCGGAAAACGATTCCTGTATTTGGCGGTGCCGGCCGGATGATCATCTCAACTCGATGGCCGAGATGAACACCGACGCCGGTCGCGCGGACTTTGTTTTTAACGGTGCGTTGGCGAATCATGGGAACGTTTTGAGCGAAAACACAGGTCGAATTTTAGCCGTTCGCATTTCTGCCTCCGTCGCGCGATGCACGGATGCAACGGTTGATTATGAATAATACCAATAGGGACGGACGTTTCCGGGCATTTGGGTAGATTCGCATTCAACATACCGGTGGGCAGCCATTGCAGATAGTACCTGAGCGGGCAACTTCCCGCCAAGCCGTTTACGCACCCGAGCGTTAAGTCGTGCCGCCCCAAATGCAGTTGTTGGCCATTAGCGGGCGTGAATCGATCACCCTGGTGATCGTTTTTGCCATGATGTATAAAATTGAGCTACTACATTTTTCGGAGCTACGAAATGACGCATTTCTTCGCTAATCAACCTAACCGTCGCGCAAGTATAGTCCTCGGCGTGGGCTTAGTCGCTCTAGTCGCCTCGTCGGGTGCGGTCGCTAAAGAAACACGGTGGTATATCGCCGCTGATGTTGGGCAGAGCAAGTACAGTACCGAGTCTCGCGACGTAGGCATCGTTGGAGGGAGCTTTGACCGCAAGGACACTCAATCAGGGGTAGCGGTGGGTGCACAGCTTGCCAAGGGTATTGCCGTCGAACTTGGTTTTGCCGATTTCGGCAAGGCGAAGATCTCTGGCTTGGGTGCAACTCCGTGTCCGCCCGTCGCGATTGGTTGCACGCTTGCGCTATATAACATTTCCGGCGATGCGCAAGCGAAGGCGACACATCTTTCGCTAGTTTCCAGTGTGGCGCTGATCGACGGCCTGTCCCTCTACGGACGTCTGGGTGCAGCGCGCACGGATCGCTCGGCGAATGTGCGCGTTAACAACGTGATCGTGTCAACCAGCGCAAAGAAGTCCGAGGCGATTTACGGCTTGGGATTGCGCTATGCCTTTACGCCAAGCGTCGAAGGTACGCTTGAGTGGAAGCGGCTCGACAACACGAAAGTGGACTCGGCGTCGCTTGGCTTGATGCTGCGCTTCTAGGCGCACTGCGGGAAGCCTAAAGCACAGCCACTACGGGCGTTTTAGGCTGTTTGCCTAAAAACGCCCGTACTTTCCAGAAAAACCGGATGGTCAAATGCAATAGAGAATTTCAACTTAACGAACAATCGGGGAACAATCGGCGGGAACAATCGGGGACAGCAACTGTCTTGATTTCACGCACTAACCGCGACTGTTTTTGGGTTCCACGGCGTGTCAGCTTTTATCATTGCGTTTATCGTTACGAGCAGTTTTCGCATACACGCCACGATGGCCACTTTCTTCGGTTTC
>JADCIX010000059.1 GCA_020247545.1 Rhodocyclaceae bacterium
CCGAAGGCTTCAGCCATTTTGTTACCTCCATGACTGCTCCGGTTGCTTCCGGCTGGAGCATTTCGCCGGGTGGGGCTTACACCCACAAGAAAGCGCCGCCTTTGCACGGCGCACACCCATTGCGGTCATTCGATTTTCCCGTTAGCGGCGCTTGAGCGTCAACCAAAACCGACCCACTTGTGAACCCAGCTCACAGCTGAGCCTAGAGGATCACCAAGCTGGAAGAAGTGAGGAGTACAAAATTGCGCCGCAATTTGATCTGTGGATTGCATATTGATATAGACCGCTTCAATCTCTGCAACATCCATCTGATCATGGACTCGGCAGCCGACTATCAAGTTAACAGCCGCCACAGTTTTCCACCGAATCGGATCAGTTTCTTGTGCAATTCCGGCGCTTCGGCCTTCGGCGACACAAAAGAGTCGGTGTGTTGTGACTAACGCAACCACTTACGTGGCCTTTCGTCGGGAAATGGCGACGTGCCCGAGCGATAATTTTCATCTTCATCCAGCGAGGTGGAAGTTCCAAGTTGCAACGGAGTCACAGCACCGCTGAACGTGCAAATGGATGGGCAGCAGTTTCGCGTTCAGCGCCTTCCATTCACTTAAGGAGATGCAACATGAAACTCATTGATCATCTGGCTACACGTAAACCCAACCTCGGTAGTGGCGCATCAATGTTGTCTCACTCAAGAAAATCAGCGTGGAAAAAACTCGCGCTTTCTGCCTTGAGTATGACTGTGCTCGCTGGCAGCGTTATCGATAAGGCGTCTGCGCAGATTTCGGGGTCTGGCGGCGAGAATGATCCCCCTCTCACAATCACTTACTCAGTTGCAGAGACGTATCATGTTGATGCAAATGGTGTGATAAGGCTGGTCTCAACTGGTCAGGTAATGACCGCACAAGAGGTGATCGACAAGCTAGGACCTGCAGGAGCTCTAGCAATCGGTATCATCGTCGGAGCTGGGCAGGGTGCTGCTGGCGCGATTGTGACCGGCGCGAGCGCTCGCCAAGTATTTCTGGCGGCTGGCGCCGGCGCGATCGGAGGCTATTATGGTGCGCTCGCGAGTCTGACTACTGGGGTTGTTCGAATCATGTACGGCACGGCGGCCGTAGGATTCGGCGGTGCAGGAACGGCAGTCGTGACCACCCAGCCGACAAACAACGTTGCGTCATGCAACTCAAAACCGCCGGGACCAGGTTGCTTAATGGCAATTAATTGATATCGACGGGGCTACGAGAAATCGTAGCCCCGTCTCACTACAGGAGGAAGCAGATGCACGACTACATCATTGTGATACAAAGTCTCGCGCTCGGATACGTTGGTGTCGCCGTCGTTCCGCCCAGCATCCGGAAGCACGGCTTTCGCCGCAATATGACTTTGTGGGGCACCTTTTTTACTTTTGCGACATTCTGGTTGGTGGTTAACTACGGACGTTTTGACCTAACAGAAGCACTGGTACGTGCTGCAATGTTCGGATGCATACCGATCGGGGCCGGAAGCCTTGTTTTCTGGCTTGTAAGGAAGAACAGCTGATATGTGAAGACTGATTGCCGCAGTAATGCGCCATTACTTTTGACGCCGCCCATGCTGGCCAAGGGTTGATTGAAGCCGTTCTGATAATTCAATCGTCTTCGCTTAAGAAACCAATGCGTCGTACACCAGTTGGGCGTCAGCGGTTCACCGGAAAACCACTTGGTACTTAATCGGTGGGAGACTGGAACCAAGCAGCGCCATTTCGCTGGGCTCGCTTCGAAGATTGCTTCGATTAATGGGTTCAATTTACCAATTGGGCGGCGCGCTTAGATGTCCGCTTCTGGCCGGAAGTGTACAAGACCTTCGCCCGAATCAACGGCTAATCAGCTCCGAGCGATCGCCCCGATCACCTTCGCCGCGATGTTCTCACCAGTCTGCTCAAATATCTCAACCATACAAGTCGGAGAAGTCACGTTCACTTCCGTTAAGTAGTCGCCGATGATATCGAGGCCAACGATGGTGAGGCCATCGCGCTTGAGTGTTGGCCCGAGTGCCTCAGCGATTTCGCGTTCACGTGGCGTGATTGGCATGGCGACACCTTTGCCGCCAGCCGCCAGGTTGCCGCGCGTTTCACCTGCTTTGGGAACCCGTGCAAGTGCGTGATCCGCCACTTTGCCGTCGATGACGAGTACGCGTTTGTCACCCTTGGCAATTTCTGGAATGTAGCGTTGCGCCATGATGCTTGAGCGTCCGTACTCGGTTTGCACTTCGATGATGGCATTGCGGTTTGCATCAGTCGCGGTCACACGGAAAATTGAGGTGCCCCCCATCCCATCGAGTTTCTTCAGGATCACGTCTTGGTGTTCGTCGATAAACGCGTGCACACTCGACATATCCGAAGTCACAAGTGTGGGCGAAGTAAATTCCGCAAACTTCAAGATGGCCAGCTTCTCGTTGTAGTCGCGCAGTGATGCCGGGCGGTTGATGATTCGCGCGCCCTGCGACTCTGCAAGACTCAAAAGTAATGTGGCGTAGAGATACTCTTGATCAAACGGCGGGTCTTTGCGCATCAGCACCGCGCCAAACTCGGTGAGCGGTTTAGTTGCCTCTTGCGTTACGGCGTACCACGCATGATTGTCGGCTGATAATGTGAGTTGCTTGACATTCGCGCAGACGACGTTGCCACGCGAGAACATGTCTTTGGCTTCAAACGCCCACACGCTGTGGCTTTGTTTGCTAGCCTCACGCATCATAAACACCGACGAATCTTTATAAGCCTTGAGGCCGGCGATCGGATCAACGATAAAGACAATATCCATTATTCGGCCGCAATCGCGTTAGGACGAATCAACGTCGACGCACCTGCTGCGGGCGCGGTTTTCGCTTTGTCAGCATCAACCATCTCCCCGAGCGTTACAAGTTCTTTTGCCGCTGCCAGCATCGCTAGACGTGCGACCACACCATATGTGTAAAAACGATTCGGTGGCGAATCGGGCAGGCCGGCGCAATCAGGCGTGTGGCAATCGGTCTCAAAGGCAAGCGGCACAAAACTCATGCCGCGCGAGTTGAGGTTCTCATCAATGCCACGGTCAGTATTGACGCGATAAAAGCCACCAACAACAAATTGGTCGATCATGTACACGACCGGCTCGGCCACGGCATCGTTGACGCGTTCAAAGGTATAAACACCTTCTTGAATGATGACTTCGTTGACTTCCAATCCTTCTTTGATCACCGCCATCTTGTTGCGCTCTTTGCGATTCAAGTCGCGCACGTCGTCCGCCGACCGCGCCGTCAACACACCCATACCGTAGGTGCCGGCGTCGGCTTTGACGATGACAAAGGGTTTTTCTTTGATGCCGTATTGGTTGTACTTCTCTTGAATTTCTTTGAGTACCGCATCGACGTTCGCAGCAAGGCACTCTTCGCCTTCCTTCGCCGAAAAGTTCACGCGTCCGCATTGCGAGAATTCAGGATTGATCATCCAAGGATCAATATTGATGAGCTTGGCAAACTCTTCCGCCACGCGGTCATAGGCGTGAAAGTGGATGGTCTTGCGGCGGTTGGTCCATCCCGAGTAAAGCGGCGGCACCACCGGCTGTTCGATGTTTTCCAAGATCGGCGGCACACCCGCAGACAAATCGTTGTTCAACAGCACCGCACAGGGATCAAATCCCTCAACGCCGACACGATTGCCAATACGAACGACTGGCTCCAAGGTGAGCTTCTCACCGTTGGGCAGATCGAGCGTGGTGGCGGAGGTAATTTCTGGATTGATCGAACCCACTCGAACATCTAACCCCGCGCCCTCAAGAATCCGACGAATCGCGGCGACGTTAGTGAGGTAAAACAGGTTGCGGGTGTGGTTCTCAGGGATCAATAGAAAACGCTGCTTGTCAGGGCAGATACGCTGCACGGCGGACATCGCCGCGTGTACACACAGCGGCAAAAATGCAGGGTTTAGATTATTGAAGCCGCCAGGGAACAGATTGGTATCCACTGGCGCGAGTTTGAAGCCAGAATTGCGCAAATCCACGGACGAATAAAAGGGCAGGGTGTGGGTTTGCCACTGCTCACGGAACCAACGTTCAATGGTCGGCCTAGAGTCAAGTATTTTTTGCTCCAGTTCGAGCAGCGGGCCGGTCAGTGACGTGGTGAGATGCGGAACCATGGGTAACCCTCTTTTATATTCAACCGTCGGTGCTTAAAGGTGAGGCCTTGTGTTAAGACTTCAACCGACCGCTTAGACTGCGAGACTGACTGACGGTCTGAGAGTTTACTCCGACGCCGCTCGACTATTTCGACGTTCGATCACTTCAACCATTTGCATGGGAGAATCCAGCCAATTCGACATATCTTCACCTCCTATGCACCTACACATCCTCGGCATCTGCGGCACCTTCATGGGCGGCCTTGCCGCATTGGCAATGGACATGGGCCACACGGTCACCGGCTGTGACGCCAACGTGTATCCACCAATGTCCACGCAGCTCGAAGCACTGGGAATCGGATTACACGAAGGATTCGATGCGGAGCAACTCGAAAAGTACCCGGCAGACGTGTACGTAGTGGGCAACGCCATGACTCGTGGCAAGCCAATCATCGAGGAAATCCTCAATCGCGGTTTACCGTATATTTCCGGGCCCCAATGGTTGGGCGAAAACGTGTTGCAAGGCAAATGGGTGCTCTCGGTTGCCGGTACGCATGGCAAGACCACCACCTCATCGATGTTGGCGTGGATACTCGACTATGCGGGGGTTGGCCCCGGATTTTTGATTGGCGGCATCGCTAAAAACTTTGGGATTTCTGCCCGCCTGCCTGTCACTGATTCGCCGTTCTTCGTGATTGAGGCGGATGAATACGATACGGCGTTCTTTGACAAGCGCTCGAAGTTCGTACACTACCGTTCGCGCACTGTCGTTCTCAATAACCTTGAATTTGATCACGCGGACATCTTTCCGAACATCGAAGCCATCGAGACACAGTTTCACCATCTGGTTCGTACAGTGCCTGCAAATGGTCTCATCGTTGCAAACGGCACTGAGCCACATCTCGCCAACGCCCTCGACAAGGGCAGTTGGACACCGATTGAATACTTCGGCCCGGGTATGCAGTGGGATTTTCGTCGCGGGGACGAGGAGAATCAGTTTGAGGTACGTTGTGACGAAAAAAATCGGGGCACAGTCACATGGGACCTCACCGGTACACATAACAAAATGAATGCACTTGCCGCCATCGCGGCGGCGCGCCATGTCGGTGTGCCGGTCAAGATTTCGATCGAAGCACTAAATCAATTCAACGGTGTGGCGAGACGAATGGAAGTGCGCGGTGTGGTGCATGGCATTACGGTTTACGACGACTTTGCCCATCACCCCACAGCGATTGCCACCACCCTCGCTGGCCTTCGCCGTCATGTCGGCCTGGCGCGCATCATCGCGGTATTGGAGCCGCGCTCCAATACGATGAAACTTGGGTCCATGCGCAACGCCCTGCCCGCCTCCCTCGCCAATGCCGACTTGGTGATCATCCACGCGCATAATCTTGGCTGGGACGCGGGCGAGACATTTACGCCGATCAGCGGCAAAACGGGCGTGTTTGAAGACTTATCCAATCTGGTTGAAGCGGTTGTCGCGACTGTGCGGCCGGACGACCATGTTGTCGTCATGAGCAACGGCGGGTTTGGCGGGGTACACAAGAAAATCCTGCGCGCACTCGAAGACAAAACAGCCGCTATAGGTCAGAAGACTTGACGTCCTTTACTGTCGGGATGCTCAACTGTAGACGCACCGCAAGTCCTTGCTAATAATCGCCTTGGCAATCCAATTCCGCTCTTTTCGGCGTTTTGGGGGTCGCTTCGGAAAATGACCATTGCCATCGTAACGAGCGTGTCTCCCGCTTTGCCAAATTGCCCAGCTTGACCCTGCCTAAATTGTGCGCTCATTAGTACTCCGTAGCGCTCTAAGAACAATGAAGCGGGAATGTCGGTGTTTGCAAAAATACCTCGTAAGGGACCTTCTGCAAAGGTAATCGATCATCGACGATAGATGGTGGCTAGAAAGAAAACGATGCTTGTATGGTGTTTTGCCAATGCGCTGTCGCTGCGTCTAGCGGGCGGCCAGATTTACGATATGTTCGCGTAGCACGATTGATTTACCACGTTGCTCCAAGTAGCCTCTGGTTCGCAGATCTTTCATCGCGCGACTTACACCTTCTCTTGAAGCGCCAATCATGCGACCAATGTCGCGTTTAGTCAGATGGGTGCCTACGACGCGGGTGCCGTCGACAACCTGTGCTTCGCAGAGCAAAAAATCGGCGAGGCGCGCGTCAAGCCCCTTTAGCGCGATACTGCCGAATCGGTTATCAGCGGTGCGTACGCGCTTGTTTAGAATGCGAATCAATGCGAGAGAAAGTGCAGAGTATCGGGCGACCAAATCCTTGAAAGTCGACTTCGCGATCATCACAACCTCGCAACACTTTCGAGCGACGACACTTGCTGTGAGGGCTGAATCCTCGAGCAACTCGGCATCACAAAAGTGGTCTCCGGCCTTAAAGGTCGAGAGAATGACTTGATTTCGCGCGCTATCAGTCACGACAGCGTGAGCAACGCCGGAGACAACGATAAAGAGATGTTGTGGCGTTTCGCCGGCAAAAGCGATCGTGCCACCTCTGGCGACAATTTGGCGCTGTGCCCCCTCGGCGATTTCTTCCAGCGTCGTTTCAGGTAGATCAGCGAATAGCGTGCTGGCTTTTAACAGCATCGTTGATACGCGCATCGAGGTCATTACTGTTCTCCGGCTGGGTGCGAGGAAGTAAGGCGTTTGGTTTACGATTGGACAACTTGATGTCTCATGTTGTCGTCAACACGTCTGATTTCTTTAGCTGACGCGGTGTTGTTAGCAGAGCCGCATCCCACGGCAGCGGCCAGGTTTCACTTGCCCGGCCGCACAACCACCAAGGGCAATGCAAACCGTCTGCGGTCTAAGCGAGTCCGCACTTCTCTTGTTATCGGGCACCTGTAACCGAAATTTGCCGCCCTACAGCTCTTTACGCTACAGCTGCCCATTTGGGTCAAATGCTCGGTTGGCGCTGAGCCGTGGCTGTGGACACAGTTGAGTCGGAAAGAGGCTTAACATGAGTGTGCGCTTACACAAAATTGGTGATTTCTAGCGCTTTCGCTGCGTTGTGACTTGAAAACGTTGGTTTCGGCACTATAATTAGCACTCGTTGCAGTCGAGTGCTAACTGGTTTAGGCGCGCGTGATCAAGAGATCATCCCCGATTAGTTCCCACCCAACTGTCGCGCAGGCTGTCCGGCGAATCGAACGCGCTTTGTCGGACCGGCAAACCGGATTTGTTTTTTGTTTCAACCAACCACTAGGAGTGAGTTATGAAATTGCGTCCCCTGCACGATCGTGTGATCGTAAAGCGTTTAGAGGAAGAGCGGAAGACCGCCTCCGGCATCGTGATTCCAGATACGGCTGCCGAGAAACCGGACCAAGGCGAAGTGCTCGCCATCGGCCCAGGCAAGAAAAACGAAGAAGGCAAGGTATCACCCGTTGATGTCAAAGTCGGAGACAAAGTATTGTTCGGCAAGTACTCCGGCACTACCGTTAAGGTTGATGGTGAGGAGCTCCTCGTGATGCGCGAGGAAGACATCATGGCCGTTGTTGCCAAGTAAAGCTTCATATTTGGCCGCCATGCATTGTTGCTGCTCGACTTTCTCGCTTATGTACCAAGGTGTACACGTCGCTTCGAAATTCTCCGCGCGCCTCGCCTGACGACCAACTGCTCGCTTTCTTCGACAACAATCCCATTTCGATTTCGCCGCGTCGCTATTTCCGCGGCACCCAATTCAATTCTGATACGAGGTATTCATCATGGCAGCTAAAGAAGTCAAATTTGCCGGCGACGCACGCGTTCGCATGGTCCATGGCGTGAACGTTCTCGCCAACGCAGTCAAAGTCACACTCGGCCCGAAAGGCCGTAACGTGGTTCTTGAGCGCTCATTCGGCGCGCCAACCATCACCAAAGACGGTGTATCGGTTGCCAAAGAAATCGAACTCAAAGACAAGTTCGAAAACATGGGCGCACAAATGGTTAAAGAAGTTGCTTCCAAGACCTCTGATGTCGCAGGTGACGGCACCACCACCGCCACCGTATTGGCACAAGCAATCGTTGTCGAAGGAATGAAGTATGTTGCCGCCGGCATGAACCCGATGGACTTGAAGCGCGGTATCGACAAGGCAGTGGTTGCCATCGTTTCCGAACTCAAGAAGATTTCCAAGCCAACCACGACCAATAAAGAAATCGCACAAGTCGGCGCGATCTCAGCCAACTCTGACGCCAACATCGGCGACATCATTGCCAAGGCAATGGAAAAGGTTGGCAAGGAAGGTGTAATTACGGTTGAAGACGGCAAGTCGCTCGAAAACGAGCTCGACATCGTTGAAGGTATGCAGTTTGACCGCGGCTACCTCTCGCCATACTTCATCAACAATCCAGACAAGCAAGTCGCCAACCTCGACGAGCCGTTCATCCTGTTGCACGACAAGAAGATCTCGAACATCCGCGACCTCCTGCCGGTACTTGAGCAAGTGGCCAAAGCTGGTCGTCCACTGCTGATCATCGCGGAAGATGTTGACGGCGAAGCACTCGCCACGCTGGTTGTGAATAACATCCGCGGTATCTTGAAGACCACCGCAGTGAAGGCACCTGGCTTCGGCGACCGCCGCAAGGCAATGCTGGAAGATATCGCCATCCTGACCGGCGGTACCGTGATCGCAGAAGAACTCGGCTTGAAGCTTGAGAACGTCACCCTGAAAGACCTCGGTCGCGCGAAGAAAGTCGAAGTGGCGAAAGAAAACACCACCATCATCGACGGTGCCGGCGACCAAGAAGCGATCAAAGCACGTGTTGCAACCGTCCGCAAGCAAATCGAGGACGCAACCAGCGACTACGACAAAGAGAAGCTGCAAGAGCGCGTGGCGAAGTTGGCCGGCGGTGTGGCAGTGATCCGCGTTGGTGCCGCGACCGAAGTTGAAATGAAAGAGAAAAAAGCCCGTGTAGAGGACGCGTTGCATGCAACACGTGCAGCCGTTGAGGAAGGTATTGTGGCGGGCGGCGGTGTCGCACTGCTCCGCGCACGTACCAACGCAGGCAAGATTGCTGGCGACAACGTTGAGCAAGACGCCGGTATCAAGATCATCCTCCGCGCTATCGAAGAGCCGTTGCGCATGATTGCGCAAAACGCTGGTGACGAGCCTTCAGTCGTAGTAAATAAGGTTGTTGAAGGCAAAGGCAACTTTGGCTACAACGCGGCAACCGGCCAGTACGGCGATTTGGTCGAGCTGGGCGTTTTGGATCCGACCAAAGTCACCCGCTATGCGTTGCAAAACGCGGCATCGGTTGCTTCCCTGATGCTCACTACCGATGCAATGGTTGCCGAGCTGCCGAAAGAAGAACCTGCTGGCGGTCCTGGTGGCGGCATGGGCGGAATGGGTGGCATGGGCGGTATGGACATGTAAATCCGCTTTGATTTACGGGCGCTGGCATCGTTGGCTGGTGCCTCGTGTACCAATCTGTACACGTCGCAACCATCCGCCTTGCTATCATCTCGTCGCTCAAACCGGCGACACATTGCCGCAGCACAAAACGAAAGGCCTCGCGAAAGCGGGGCTTTTTTGTTTATGCCGCGCCGTTACCCGTATATCATTGCGCCAGTGAGTCAAAACAAGAACCGCATCAATGAATAGCGTACTATTGGTTGAAGATGACGAAATCGTTCGCGAGGTAATCGCGCGAACCCTGCGCGCTCGTCAATTTGAGGTTACTGTGGCACCGAGCGGGGAAGACGCGCTTGCCCTCATTCGTTCCAGGGCGTTCGATATGATTCTTAGCGACGTGAACATGCCCGGCATGGATGGTTTCAGCTTCATTCGCTCAGTTCGAATGACACCAACGCTCGGCCAGCCTGAGGTGATTTTTATTTCCAGTACTGATGATCGCGCTTTGTTTAAGCGGGCGATGAATGTAGGGGCGTGTGACTTTCTGATAAAACCCTTTAGCGGAGCTGAGCTCGGCGAAGCGGTTACCTCACGACTGGCGGATCGAGGAAACCGCATGGGGATGCACGCCGCCGTTGGGCTTGGCTTGAAAGGGGAAAGTGGATCAGCGCTTTCGGTTCCAGGTTACGAGACAGTACGCACGTTAGGTGAGGGAGCCAGCTCGAAGGTGTTGCTGGCGAAACACCTCCACACTGGTGACCAGCACGCGCTGAAACTGGCACGGCTGCCAGATCGTTCAGGTGAGCAGCGCGAAGTGATTAATCGATTCTTGACCGAATACTCGATGTTGGTTCGCATTTCGCATCGAAACGTTGCCCGGGTATTTGAGCATGGGCTTGTCGAAAACTATCTCTACATTGGGATGGAGTATTTACCTGGGGGCGATTTGCGGCTTGACATTGACGCCGGCATGGCTCCAAAACGCGCGCAAAAGTATGCTGAGCAAATCGCTGCAGCACTCGGAGCCATCCACGGCGCAGGCATCATCCACCGCGATCTGAAACCCGCCAACATACTGATGCGAATGACCGGCGAAGCGGTGCTTGCAGACTTTGGAATCGCAAAACAAATCGGCTCGGGTCTGGCACTTACCCAAAACAACATTGCTCTTGGTACCCCCTACTACATGAGCCCGGAACAAGCGACGGCTAGTCCACTAGATGTGCGCAGTGACCTCTACGCACTTGGTGTCTTACTTTTTGAAATGTTGACAGGTCGGCCACCATATCTCGCGCCAACTTCAGTGGAAATTATGGCGATGCATGTGAATGCCGCAGTTCCGATGCTGCCGGAAAAATTTGCGCCATTTCAACCTGTCTTGCGGCGGCTGCTCGCCAAGGAACCTGGCGATCGCTACACTTCCGCAGAGGCCGCACAAAACGCAATCGCCGCAGTACAAATCTAATCTGCCCGACTGGCGACTTCGCGCTCGAAGTCGAGCAGCCACTGCTTTCGAGCGAGGCCACCGCCATAGCCCGTTAGCGCGCCATCAGAGCCGATAACACGATGACACGGGATGACAATACCGCGATAGTTGTCACCATTCGCCCTCGCTACCGCCCTCACCGCCTTTGGCTGACCAATCTCCCTCGCGATATCCGCATATGTACGTGTCTGGCCGACCGGGATCGCCAGAAGTTGTTTCCAGACGGATCGCTGAAAAGGGGTTCCGCAGTCGGCCAACGGAAGTGTGAACGTTTGTCGTTTACCCGCGTAATACTCGCCGATTTCTTTCGCAGCCTGAACCAGGTAACGCTGCTTCCCCGGCACAATCACACATTTGTTTCTCGCCCGCAGTCGGCCAATCTCCTTCTCCAAGCCGCGCCGATTGACGAAGTCAAGCACGTGAATGCCAGCGTCATCGGCAACGACAAGCATTGGCCCTAAGGGCGTGTCAAGCCAGGTCGAAAACATCACTGTAACGCCACCCGCTTTTGAAGGCTGCGAACCAAACAAGCGGGCAAAGGCCTCGCGATATCCGCTTGGCGAATCGAAGCCTGCATCGAGTTGTTGATCGAGCACCAATATATCCTTTCCCGTGATTGTTGCCTCCCGCACGGCTGCCAGCGCCGCACCCAATCGCCTTGCGCGGCTATAGGCCTGAAACGTGATTCCAAAGTAACGTTTGAACTGCCGCCTTGCGGTTGAAGGGTCGATGCCCAAGGCCAACAGGTCCCCGTCACGGATGCGTATGCCGACCTTTTCCTCGATAAGCTCTACGAGAGGATCAACGAGATCTGGCTTATCAAAGGTACGCGCCATCGGTTTGCAACGCAGGCACGCGCGAAACCCAGCAAACATGGCCTCGTCCGCATTGGCAAAAAACGACACATTTTCGCGTTTCGGTTTTCTCGCAGAGCAAGTGGTGCGGCAGAAGATGCCAGTCGTCTTTACGCCTGTCAAAAAAACACCATCAAAGGTGGTATCGCGCGCAACGAAGGCGCGCCACATGGTTTCTTCACTTGGTAGGGTTCGTCGGTGCAGTTTCATGCAGATATCTTACCGAACCACATAACAGCGTGCCGCCGCTTTTCAGGCAGTGAATTTGCCTTGCTTGGCATGCGTCAACTTCATCGCCTATCAATCGCTTCCGTACCTAGTTGTGATGTAACAAAGAAGACGCTTCCCTGAACAAGGACGCTTCATCTCATTCCAAGAAAGGACAATCATATGAAGATATTGAAACTACTGTTCACTGCTGTGGTGATGACCATGGCCACTGCGGCGTATGCGCAAAAAGCAGAAACACCAAAATCAAATCCAGCAGCGGCACCTGCGGCAACATCAGCAAAAGAGCAAGCAAAAACGGAATTAGTCGACGTCAATTCTGCCGACGAAAAAACGCTCATGACTCTCAAAGGTATCGGCGAAGTAACTGCGGCAAAGATCATCAAGTCCCGCCCATATAGCGGTAAAGACGATCTTGTGAAGAAAAAAGTCCTCACGGAAAAGGTCTATGGCGAAATCAAGGATCAAATCATCGCCAAACAGAAGAAGTAATTCATCTTAGGCGACGGGCGGGCTCACCGCCTGCTACCGCCATTAATCCTAAATGCGTATCCTGATTGCCGAAGACGATGCCACCATCAGCGCCGGCCTAACCCGCGCGCTACGTGATGCGGGTTACGTCACCGACCACGTCAGCACAGGAACCGCCGCCGACTCTGCCGTCGCGTCACAATCATTTGACCTGGTCATTCTCGATATCGGTCTTCCCAGTATGGATGGCCTTCACGTGTTGCGGCGTATGCGAGAGCGTAAGGACGCCACACCTGTTTTAATCCTCACTGCGCTGGATGGCATTGATGATCGCGTACAAGGCCTTAACCGCGGGGCTGATGACTATCTGGTAAAACCGTTCTCATTGCGCGAGCTGGAGGCTCGTATTCGGGCACTGCTGCGTCGCACGACCGGGCAATCTCAACTGATTGTTACGCACGGGCGGCTACACTTCGATGCCAACGCCAGAACGGCCTACGCGGGAGATAAGGTGATCGAACTGTCGGTTCGCGAATTTGGACTGCTTGAGATTTTTCTAACCCGAAAAGGGCGCGTGATCAGCAAAAGTGTAATCATTGACTTGCTCTTTGAGTGGGGCGAAGAGGTTAGCGCAAACGCTGTCGAGGTGTATATCCACCGGTTGCGAAAAAAGGTGGAAGTGGCTGGCGTACACATACGCACCATACGCGGCGTGGGTTATTGTCTGGATCCTGCAATTGAGTGATCAGCTTAGCCAACGCATAAGTATTCTTTTTCTACATCATAAGTAAATGCGTGCTTTAGCCACCGATCATGGGAGGACCTCGCTTTTGCGCGAGGTGATGGATTGGATGCTGGCACCATTGATCATCGCTTGGCCTGTTTCAATGGTGCTAAGTTACTTCATCGCTATGGGGGTTGCAGAGCGCGTGTTTGACCGTGGTCTGGAAGCCAAGGTTCGTAGTTTGGCCGAGAATCTCGTTTTCAACACGGCGACAGATAATGTGTTGCTAAACGTTGACTTGCAGGCACTTCTTGCCGATGATGACGCCGCTGCGCATGAAATGCGCGTTGACAACGTAAACGGCACATTTATTGGTAGCAGCAATCTTCTTCGGGCCAAACCGGAGCTGCCTGTCGTGGCGAGCCAACGCAGAATATCTTTTTCCGATCAGATCATTGACGGTTCCAGAGTACGTGTTGCCGCCCTCTCAATGATTCCCGCGAACGGAGAGTCGCCGGTCGTGGTGCAGTTATCTGAACTTGTCACTAGGCGAGAGTCATTGGCAAGCGATATGCTTTTGTCATTGCTACCCCTCCAACTACTATCCATTCCGCTGGCGGCAGCACTCGCACTACTTGGATTGCGTCAAGGCATAAAACCACTTAACAAATTGTCCAACGATCTGGTGGCTCGTAATCAAAATGACTTCACGCCGCTTGACGTCCAACGCGCACCGTTGGAGTTGATGCCATTGGTAGTTGGCTTTAACGAACTGTTGGCTCGCGTTGAATCCGAAAACATCCGGCAGCAGCGATTCATCGACAACGCCGCCCACCAGCTTCGAACACCCCTCGCAGGTCTCCTGCTCACAACAGAACTTGCACTTCGAAGCCAAGATGACGCCGACCGCAAGCGAGCGCTTGAGCTGATTTATCAGGCGACCCGGCGTAGCGCACATACGATCGATCAACTGCTCACGCTTACCCGGGCCGAACATAGCGGGAGCGAAAGTTTTGAAGATGTTCATCTAAACGACTTGATCTTACGGGTCGTAGAGGATCGTCTGCCGGATGCGGCTGCAAAGAGCATCGATCTCGGCGTAGATTGCCGAGAAATGAAGGCCACAACGACCGGTAATCCACTGCTGCTCGGGGAAATGCTTACAAATTTGCTCGACAACGCGATACGTCATACGCCGCCCGGCGGAGCGGTTACGGTCGGCATCGAAGGCCGCGAGTCGCGTTGGGTGTTGTTTGTCGAGGACAACGGCAAAGGAATCCCCGCAGCGGATCAGTCGCGTATTTGGGAGCGCTTCTTTCGGGGAACCCCAACCGACGCGTCCGATAAGCCTAGCCCTAGCGGCACCGGCCTTGGGCTGGCGATCGTCAAAGAGATCGCTGACCTGCATCACGCGCCTGTCGCGCTCGTTGCGCGCCCTGGTCGATCTGGTGCCCGCTTTGAGGTTTCGCTCGGAGCGAACTGAATCGACGATTGTTCGGCAAAAACGTCTGTAAGACTATCCCCAAAATAGCGCCTGCGAGCTGCTGCACCGCAGCATAAACACTTCTCCCCTGTCAGCCGACTGTAAGGTTAGTCTCCTATCCTAATTTCGTTACCAGTGATGTGAACCCCGAGTGGACTGCGGTGAGTGTTGCAGTCTGCCTTGACGCTGCACTCCAAAAGAGTGCAGCGATTTTTTTGGCCTTGCACCTGGCGCGACAATCCACAAAAACAACTGGAGGCAAAAGATGTCAGCAATTGCAGAAACCAATGCGGATGAAAGACCGATGACCAAGGAAGAGGTCAAGGTCATTTTTGCCTCCTCTCTTGGCACCGTCTTTGAATGGTATGACTTCTATTTGTACGGCTCGCTTGCACCGATTATTGCCAAGAAGTTTTTTTCCGGTCTCGATCCGACGGCTGGCTATATCTTTGCCCTACTCGCGTTCGCGGCCGGCTTCCTAGTTCGACCATTTGGCGCACTGGTTTTTGGCCGGTTGGGAGATATGGCTGGTCGTAAATACACCTTTCTTGTAACCATTTTGATCATGGGCGCATCGACGTTCGTGGTCGGCTGTTTGCCAACATACCAAGCAATCGGTCTGACCGCCCCAATGCTGCTAATCGTATTGCGATTGTTGCAGGGTTTGGCCCTAGGCGGTGAGTATGGTGGTGCGGCCACATATGTGGCGGAACACGCGCCGCATGGTAAGCGCGGTCTGTACACAAGTTGGATTCAGACTACCGCCACCCTAGGACTTTTCCTGTCGCTGTTGGTCATTCTTGCGTGCCGCGAGTTTACCGGAACTGCGTTCGATGACTGGGGCTGGCGGTTGCCATTCTTGCTCTCCGTCGTATTGCTTGGAATCTCCGTCTGGATTCGACTTTCCATGAATGAATCCCCCGCATTCCAGAAAATGAAGGACGAGGACAAGTTATCCAAAGCACCTTTGACTGAATCGTTTGGTCAATGGAGGAACTTAAAGATCGTGATTCTCGCGCTATTGGGTCTCACTGCGGGTCAGGCCGTGGTTTGGTATACCGGGCAGTTCTACGCGCTGTTCTTCTTGACCAGCATTGCCAAGGTCGACCCGAAGACCGCCAATATCCTGATTGCGGTGTCGCTATTGCTTGGTACACCCTTCTTTGTCTTCTTCGGTTGGCTGTCCGACAAGATTGGGCGAAAGATGATCATCATGATAGGTTGCCTAATTGCGGCGCTTTCGTACTTCACGCTGTTTCCGGCATTGATGACCGCAGCGAATCCTGCACTCGCTGCCGCGCAGAAATCCACCAAGGTCACAGTTACGTCGGATTTGGCCACTTGCTCTTTTCAAGGCAGCCCGATTGCGCGTGAAATTCACTTCACGACGTCCTGTGATATCGCCAAGCGAACACTTGCTCAGGCATTTGTGCCCTATGGAAACTTGGCAGGTGCGGCAGGCGCATCTGCGACGGTCACGATAGGTGACAAAATCATTAGTGCGCCAGAAGCAAAGCTCAATTCGGAACAGGATGGATTCGACAAAGAAAGTGCCGCCGCAATCGCCGCCTTCAAAAAAGACGTTCTGGAAACAGCGAAGGCGGTCGGGCTTACCGCCACTGCCGATGATGCGAAGATGGATAAAATCATGGTCGTTGCAATTCTTTTCGTGCTGGTGGTGCTGGTTACGATGGTGTATGGACCGATTGCCGCGATGCTGGTTGAATTATTCCCAACACGAATCCGGTATACCTCGATGAGCCTGCCATATCACATCGGAAATGGCTGGTTTGGCGGTCTGTTACCAACCACCGCCTTTGCCATGGTCGCGGCGACTGGTGATATCTATTACGGACTCTGGTATCCAATCGTGGTGGCGCTAGGGACATTCGTTATCGGCATGATCTTTATCCGTGAAACAAAGGATATGGACGTTCACCGCGACTATTGATTTCGGCAGGATTAGCCTGCGCGCAACATCTTGCGGACAGGCTAAGTGCCTGGGTTGAGTTGAGTCCTCCACCTGGCCAGTTGGCCCGCAGATATACTTGTCTGCGGGTCTTTTTTTCGATCTCAGCCTTGGCGGAATCCGTCATCCGAAGCAAGGGTCGAATACCCTGTGTTGCAACCAATTCCCCCGAGAAAATCAAAGCCAGAAGAGCCACAATGATTCTGGACGTATAGGACAATTTGGAATCGAGGGACAATGACAGTATAATCAACGGTTTTCCGCATCACTTCGTACGCTGACTTCGGTAAAGATCAAATTTTGGCCTGATAGCGCAGTCGGGTCAGGCAGAAAATTCGCGTGCCGCCGTTTTGCGCCCGACGAAGCGAAAGCCCTGCAAAGGGTTTCGTGGAGGAGCAAAGGCTTGCGATCTCAGCGAAAAAATTTGCAGTTGCTATGGGAATAACGGCCTGGTAGCTCAGTCGGTAGAGCAGAGGACTGAAAATCCTTGTGTCGGTGGTTCGATTCCGCCCCAGGCCACCAAAATCAAGCCCTTAGCGCCACGCGCTAGGGGCTTTTTTTCTAAAAAGCGCATCCTTCTAAAACCGGGCTGGTTGCCTTCATCCGTCAATGTTTGTTGCGCGCGAAAATCGAACCAACACGGATTTGGTCACGGGACGCGCCGACGGTAAGCGTTTGGCAGAGGCTTGGGTAGCAAAGGTCTAAAAAAGACGGGGGTTTCAAAGCGAAATTTGCTGGAAACGCCTGTCTTTGCTAGGGTTTGAACAGTCGACGTCGCACGCGGGGCTGACCTGTTTGCTATAATTTTAGATTTTGTTGTTCCCCTTGGCATTGTGTTCGCAGTCGCCGGGCTCCTTCAACCCCTAGGAAAATCCATGTCCAAAATTAAAGTCAAAAACCCAGTCGTTGAGATGGACGGCGATGAAATGACTCGCATCATCTGGCAGATGATTCGCGAAAAAATGATCCTCCCGTACTTGGACATTGACCTCAAGTACTATGACTTGGGCATGGAACATCGCGACGCGACCGACGACAAGGTCACCGTTGAATCGGCGATGGCAACCAAGCAATACGGTGTCGCCGTCAAATGCGCCACCATCACGCCAGACGAGGCACGCGTCAAAGAGTTTAACTTGAAGCAAATGTGGAAGTCGCCGAACGGCACCATCCGCAATATCTTGGACGGCACCATTTTCCGCGAGCCGATCATTTGCAAAAACGTCCCGCGTTTGGTTTCGCACTGGGACAAACCTGTCGTCGTCGCCCGTCATGGCTTTGGCGACCAATACCGCGCAACAGACTTTCAGTTCCCGGGCGCAGGCACCCTCACTGTGAAGTTCACACCGAGTGATGGCTCCGCGCCGATCGAAAAAGAAGTCTTCAAGGCACCGGGGGCCGGCATCTCACTTTCGATGTACAACCTCGACGAGTCGATCGCCGGATTTGCGCGTGCCTGCTTTAACTATGGCTTACAACGCAAATACGCTGTTTATCTGTCCACCAAGAACACGATTCTAAAAATCTACGACGGCCGCTTTAAGAATCTCTTCGAAGAAATTTTTAACGCCGAGTTCAAGGCAAAGTTTGAAGCGGAAGGGCTGACATACGAACATCGCCTGATCGATGATATGGTCGCCTCCAACCTAAAGTGGAGCGGCGGCTACCTTTGGGCGTGTAAGAACTACGACGGTGACGTGCAGTCCGATACCGTGGCGCAAGGTTACGGCTCGCTTGGTCTGATGACTTCAGTCTTGATGTCCCCGGATGGCAAGACGGTTGAATCCGAAGCCGCGCACGGTACGGTGACGCGCCACTACCGCATGCACCAACAGGGCAAGCCAACTTCGACTAACCCAATAGCGTCGATCTACGCATGGACACGCGGGCTGCAGGCGCGTGGTCGCATGGACGGCACGCCGGAGGTAGTCGACTTTGCGTTGAAGCTCGAAAAAGCCTGTGTGGATGTGGTCGAGCGCGGTGAAATGACCAAGGATTTGGCAATCTTGATCCGCCCGGATCATCCTTACCTGACGACCGAACAATACATGCACGCGGTCGACATGGAACTCAAAAAGCAGATGGCTTAACTGGCCACATCTTAGTAAAAGGCTTCCCATTGGAAGCCTTTTTTATTGGCGTGTATCATGCGCGCACTGCAACTATTTTGGCACTCTTCGCTCTTAGTAGCTCTGGGTGCTGCGGGCTCTGTTCCCCCACCAATTCTGACCAAATCTTTCAGTAAGGAAAGCCATGAAACACTCACTTCTCGCATCCTTGATTGCCTCAACCCTGGTTGCCACCGCTGCCACCGCCAATACCGCATCGGTCGGACAGCCGGCGCCGGATTTCAGCCTTAACGACATCAACGGCAAAGCCGTAAGGCTTGCGGACTTCAAAGGTAAACACGTTGTTCTCGAGTGGCATAACCCCGCCTGTCCTTTCGTCGTCAAACACTACGATTCCCGCAATATGCAATCTCTGCAAAACAAATACGATGCAAAAGATACCGTCTGGTTAACGGTCAACTCAACCAATCCGACGCATCAGGATTACATGAATAACGACAAGCTCAAGGGCTACATCGCGGACAAGAAAGCGGCGCCCGATAACTACATGGTAGATGCCGATGGCAAAGTGGGGCAGCTGTATGGGGCGAAAACCACGCCACACATGTACGTCATCAATCCCGCCGGGATGTTGGTTTATGCAGGCGCGATCGACGACAAGCGTGGCACCAAACAAGAAGAGATCAAGACGGCGAAGAACTTTGTCGTAGCGGCGTTGGATGAATCCAAAGCGAACAAACCCATAAGCACCGCCTCAACCACACCTTACGGCTGCAGCGTGAAGTACAAGTAATCGGTTTCAAGCAAAAAAAACCCACTTGAGAGTGGGCTTTTTTTCACCTAGTTCGGCATTCGATCATTTAGGATGGTGATGGACTTTCGTTCCACAGAAATGTAGCCGCCCTCTTCGAGATCCTTTAAGGTGCGATTCACCATTTCGCGCGACGCGCCTATCATGTTCGCAAGATCTTGTTGGGTGAAAGGCTCTCCGAAAACCCGTCTACCGTTGGACATGATCGCCAACTCAAGCAGCGTTCTTGATACCCGACTGGAAATGTCGTGTAGTGCAAGGTCACCGATTTTGCGGGTTGCAGCGCGCAGTCTGCGAGCGAGTGTCTCCATGACCCGTTGTGCAATGTCGGGAGAGGCTTCGATGGCTTTACGAAACGAGCGATACGAGAGTATCTGCAAGTGGCAACGCTCCATCGTTGCCACACTCGCACTGCGCGGCTCTTGATCAAACAACGGCAACTCCCCAAAAAATTCGCCTGGGCCAAGAGTCTTGAGGATCACTTCTCGAGTGGGGTCGGTTGGATCCACCGAAAACACCTTCACCTGGCCGGTCAGAATCACGTAGAGCGAATCGCCAACCACACCCTCGCGCAAAACATATTCGCCTTTTTCATAAACCTTGAGCGCTAGATGCGCGCCGATGCTAGCGAGCTGCATCGGATTGAGATTGGTAAAGATCGGAATTGCGTTAAGCATATGTTCAGCGTAGGGAAGGCGAACGGTGATTAGACATACGAGCGAAAGATCGCCGTCTAATATGACACAACTCGCCCTGCGAAGCGACTGGCCAAACTGCCTACCCCTCAGCGCGTGTCACCGAAGCTGGCCTGCAACCAATCGCTTGATGATGTGTAACCGCATATGGAAGAAGTGGTCTGCGCCGGGCACCACTGTCACCGCCATATCCCTGCTCCGCGCCCAGTCCATTGAGCCCGCCAGCGGCACGGTCTCATCGTTTTCGCCATGAATCAACAGCGTTGAGGCGGGTGGACTGCCGCCGTTTTGTACGTTAGCCCAATGGGCGATACGTTGAAACGCCGGTGCCACAAGCACCATCTCGTGGGCTGTTGCCCTTTCAGAGGCGGCTAATGTCACGGCGCCACCAAACGAGAATCCCGCCAGCCACAAGGGCAGAGTGTCGCTTGCCGCTGCGGCACGTGCGTGCGAGATAACACTCAGCATATCCTCAGTTTCGCCGCGACCTTCGTCGTGCACTCCCTCGGAATTACCCACGCCTCTAAAGTTGAAACGAAACACCGCAGCACCGGCGTCAAACATCGTACGGGCGATCGTCGTGACGACCTTGTTGTCCATCGTCCCGCCGAACAGCGGATGTGGATGGGCCACGACGGCAATGGCGCGAGGCGCAATCTCCGAAGGCATGTAAGCTGCCACTTCGATACTCCCCGCCGGGCCGCGGAATACAGAACGAGCACTAGGGACCTGAGCCGCCATTGCCAACCTAGATCTTTAAGCGTTCAACGACACGCCCGTTTTGTATGTGCTCGCTAATAATTTCATCAATGTCAGCGTTATCCACGTAGGTGTACCAGACGCCTTCAGGATAAACGACGAGCACCGGGCCTTCGTCACAACGATCTAGGCATCCCGCCGTGTTGATGCGTACTTTTCCCTCACCATTCAGGCCTAGCTCTTTGATACGTTTTTTTGCATAACCACGTACGTCTTCAGCACAGTGGTTGTTGCAACAGTTTTCTCCCGCCTGCCGTTGGTTTACACAAAAGAAGACGTGTTGCTTGAAATAACTCATGTCGACTCCGATTTCGTTGAGACAAACATGACCGCAAGCAACAACAGAGCCGCCAGCGGCCATACTTCGTTAATCCATCGAGTGAGGCTCGCAAAATTCGCGAGTTGCCCGTACGGCCAGCTGAAGAGTCGCAGGGCCTGATCAAGCGCTGCGTACACACTGGCTAGTTTCGCCATCACGCCACCGGCAAAAACAAACATCGCCGCCCAAAATGCACGCCATCGATAACGCAGCGTTGAGAAGAACAGGTGCATCAATAACCCCGATGTTACCCCGATGACCGTTGCCGGCGACAGAGAGGAAACAAGTTGTGGCGTCTTTAGCAGCAACGACGCCATCGTCAGTTTGGCGGCAAAACCGATGGCCAAAATCACCACGATGCGCGGAAGTGACGACCGGTTGGAATGTATCAATACGGAAACAAACATCGCGAACGCAGCAACGTTGAGCGCTATGCCAACCACTTGGGGAAGCAAGAACAGCGGGTCGTAGGGCGTTACGATACCGCCGGTTGTCAAGTCGACCGATGCAGTTTGCTCTGCAAGCATGCCCGCCTCAAAGAAGGGAATGGCCGGGTTTAACTGTGCGATCAACCAAAGCACAAGCAGCAGCACCCCCCAGTCGGTCAACTGCGCATCGGAGAAATGTTGGCGGCGCACCACCAATAACAAGTGGATGACGCGCCGACCAAAGGATGCCAACATAAACACCGCACCCAACGCCGCGCCGGCGGTATTGGCCAGAAAATCGAGTGGCGACGATACACGACCAGGCAGAAACGCTTGTAGGAATTCCAGCGAGAAGGAGAGGACGAATCCGGCAGCAACAGCAATACCGACGATGAGCAACCATCGACGAATTTCACCGACAAAAGGCTTGAGCGGATGTTGTAGCTGTGCAGCAACCAGTGCGCCGAGCGGCGTGTACGCGGCGACATTGATTAATACATCAAAGTAGGTGATGTAGCGCGGCCAATCAAAGAGGGTGATCCCGCGCGGCTGTTGCCAGCCAACAAATGGAGCGAGACTGGCGTAAACAAGAATCAGCACATACGCGAAAATCGCCCAGCCAACAAATCTTGACGCGACCGTCTGATGCAGATCCAGATCAGCATCCATCGTGTTCGCCCTCGCGCTCATCGACCGACCAGCTCAACTCACCTCAGCCAGCGTGTCACGATATCGTTCGGCATTTTCGACGTAGTGCTGGGCGATCCAACGAAGCATTTTCACTTCATCGTCAGTCAGCTGCCTGACCACCCGACCGGGTGCGCCTAACACCAGGCTACGGTCGGGAATCACCTTCCCTTCGGAAATAAGGGTGCCGGCACCGATGAGACATTCACGTCCGATCACCGCATTGTTAAGCACAACGGCGCGGATACCGATTAACGAGCCTTCTTTTACGGTGCACCCATGCAACATCGCCATGTGCCCGACCGAAACATCTTTCTCCAGATGAAGCGTGACACCATCGTCGGTGTGTAACACCGCGCCGTCCTGAATATTGACGTTTTCGCCAAGTGTGATGGTGTTGTTGTCGCCCCGTATCGTCACACCCCACCAGACATTGGCATTCTTCTCCATCACAACATCACCAATGATTGCCGCATTTGGTGCGATGTAGTTATTGCCTCTGAGTTGCGGGGCAGTCGTACCGAGTCGATAGATCATGTGGGCAGGCTATGGGAAAGGAAAACGTCATTTTCTCGCAAAGCCCGGCTTCATGCGACCGGGTCACATATTTCGGAATAAATGCATAAATGGCTGACTAACGGTTACCGATCCAGTCCCAAATTTGAATTTGATGAGGCCCCTGCCAGTGTCATCGCGGGCAATAGATTTAATCGCCCTGAGATTAACAATCGTTGACCGATGGACTTGCTTGAACTGGCCTTCATCAAGCTCGGCAATCAGTTCCTTTATTGGCTTCTTGATCAACGCCTCTCCTTCAGCGGTCATCAATACGGTGTACTTGTTGTCTGCCTGAAAACATGCAATATCATCGACCATGATGAGCCGGCTTTCACGGCCGGCGCTCGCCGTGATCCAAGTCAATGGCGTTCGTGGGGCCGCTAACTGTGCGCCACCTGCGAGCTGCCTGATAAGTTCTGCGACCTGAAGCGTGTTGCTGCCGACGCCGACGCGACTCTTCAAACGTCCTACCGTTTCAGCGAGCCGATCATTTGAAATAGGCTTCATCAGGTAATCCACGGCCCCTTGTTTAAAGGCGTCTATCGCGTATTGGTCATAAGCCGTGACAAACACAATCTGGGTACACGGCGATGTATCTGCAAGCGCAGCGGCAACATCCAAACCGGTGAGGCCCGGCATGCGAATATCGAGAAACGCCACATCTGGCTTGTGCGCTGCTATTGACTCTAACGCCGTTGCCCCGTCCTCCGCTTCAGCAACTAAAACAAGTTCAGGCCAGACCTGCGCGAGCGCATTCACCAGATCCGTACGCAGGAGTTGTTCGTCTTCGGCGACCATTGCAGTGATGGGCATTTTTGTTCTTTCTCTTGAGATCGGCAGATGTTTAAGTCACTAGCGGAATTGAGATGATTGCGGTGACACCGCCACTTGGACTCGATTGCAGTGCAAACGTCGCACGTTCGCCGTAACCGATTCGCAGTCGTTCTTGCACATTACGCAGGCCGATACCGGTACCGCCACTATCGGCGACGAAGCCTTGGCCGTTGTCAACCACACGAACTAGCAGCTGCTTATGGGTAACTTCGGCCGTCACTTCAACCATGCCACCGCTAGGCTTCGGTTCGAGCCCGTGTTTAATCGCGTTCTCAACCAGCGTCTGCAACATGAGTGGGGCAAATGTGTGGCTCCTCACCGACTTTTCGATATCAATCCGATACTGGAGACGGCTGCCCATTCTAATTTTCATTATTTCCAGATATGACACAACACGATCGACCTCATGTCCCAACGTCGATTGAGCCTCCGCGTCTTGCAGCAGCGATGCTCGCAGGAACACGATCAAGTGACCCAGCATAACCTCGGCGCGTTTCGGATCTGTACGTGTCAACGACTGCGCATTAGACAACGTGTTGTATAGAAAATGTGGCTCGATTTGCGACTGCAATGCGTTCAACTTCGCAACCGTCAGCGCGCGCTGCATTTCGGCGCGTTCTGCCAACTCCTTCGCTTCATCCAGACGAAGCCGTAACGCTGCGTAGATGTGCGCAGAAACACTTGAAATATTCTTCCTGTTCTTCCCGAAATCCAGAGCTGCAAATAGTGGTTCTGGCTGACTCACAATCGAGGCCCGTGACGACGCTTCGCCAGCCGCGTCAATCTTGACCCGAAGTTTTTCCCCTGGTGCGCCGAACCCCAAATATGCCGCCCCGCCGCCACCGGTGATTCCCTCGATGTAGCCAGTAGCAGGATCGGATTTTGTGGCGAAGAATCCTGGCAGCGCGTTCAGTGCGTCGGTGCACAAATGGAATGCGTCTGCCGCATCCACGGGCAACTCGATGGTTGCCTCCTGTCGCACGTTTGCATCGCTGAAGGTGAAGCCTGGATTTCTGCGACGCATGGCGCGCCGGTAGAGTAGCGCGGCACCCGCCATAAACAAAACGCCGAACAAAAGACCGCAGAAGACGCCGATCCAAACCGACCCAGTGGAGGCACCCATGCCAGCCCCCACCCCCAACGCGGGTCCGAGCCCGACCGCAAACACAAAATTGATCCAAAACCGCCAGGGCAGGGAATTCATGAAATCGCTCCGATGAAAGAAGCCTCAATTCTGCGGGAGCATAAAGCGACTAGCGCGATTTCAACGACAAAGCCAAGTTTCTAGCGATGAAATTGGCAAAAGTGGGGGTCTGAGTCTGGCTCAGACAGCTTACATCTGTTTAAAAAGATGCGAAAACGGACGCGAAACGGTCAGATTTTCTTTTCGGCCCTTCACCTTCACCGTGGCTTGTCCGCGGAAATCCCGTGTGACCGCATCAATCGCCGCGGCCTGCACGATGGTAGAGCGATGGATTTGCCAGAACTTGTCCAGATCGATACCCGTTAAAATATCTTTGATGGGCGTCTTGATTAATGCGTCAAACTCCTTGGTCGCGACGAGTGTGTATTTTTCATCGGACTGAAAGAACAACACCTCATCTATCGGGATCAATCGGAGAGCCGAGCCGATATTCGCCTTGATCCACTTCAACTTCTCCGCCGTGGGGTTGAATTTTGCAGCCAGTTGCTGCATCAGCGAGTCGAGATTCTGTGGCTGTACAGGAACCGCACTTAAACGCTCCTTGAGGCGCTCAACCGCGGCTTGGAGACGATCATCCGAATACGGCTTCAGCACATAGTCGATGGCACCGGTATTAAATGCGTCGATCGCATATTGGTCAAACGCCGTTACAAAAACGATGTGGCACTTCAGCGTCTTGTTTGCCGCGAGGCTTCGTGCCACTTCAATACCCGTCATCTCCGGCATCTGAATATCTAGGAACGCCAGCTGCGGCTGATGTTCTGCGATCGCCTCAAGCGCTGCCTCGCCGTCACCAACGTCCGCGACAATTGTTAGGTCCGGCCACAACTTGGCGAGCTTGGTCTTTAGTTGTGCGCGGAGAATTGGTTCGTCCTCGGCGATGATTGCTGTTAAGTTCATGTCGGCTATTCAGAAGTTGGTTGACTCAAGAAAAACTCACGCGATCCCTGCATGTCTCTTGCGCTCGGCGGCGCTCCACTTGCTACCGACTCGATTACATCACGCTTTAGGCAACGCGGTAGCGGCAGCCTTGGTGCGCTTGCGCCACCAGAACCAGTAAACAACAAAGCCGATGACGGCAAATGGCAACAGTGCCGGGAAAATGCTCAACAGCACAATGACTGGCACACCGATCGCCACGGCCAGCAGCAGAAATCCCAGTCCATAGATAACCGCTAGAACGACAAGAGCAGCTATTGAAAGGGCGCCGAACGCCAACAGCAGTGCAATCGTACCAAGCGCCATTCCCTCAATTCCGGAAATCCGCGTGTCGCCAATAGTCATGGGCAGCAGCCCCGAAGCGAGGCCAATTATGCCGATGATAAACATGACGCCCAGTAGCGCGACAATGAAGCCAAATGCTTTGACAAGAAGGTTCGCCCAGAAACTATGGGTGCGGGCGGCAAAATGAAGAATCTTGCTGCGCCAAGTCCTATGTATCGTTTTTTCAGCCGGCGCAGTTGCCGTCGTCGAAAATGGGGCAGACCCCTTGGCGGGAGCTTCAATCGTGGCGATACATCCTTTGGGGGCGTTTGCCTCAAGCGTGAGATGGGCTCGTCCGCTAAACAAGGCTACCAGCCGCTCGCGGACATTGGCGAGACCTACCCCGCTGCCAGCTTGAACTGGAGCATCTGAAAATCCTCGGCCAGTGTCTTTGACGATCAGGCGGATCATGGCGTCATCACCCGTCCCAACGCGTTCTGCCAGGACATCAACGCGCCCGCCCTCCCGTTGTGGCTCAAGGCCATGTTTAATCGCGTTCTCAACAAGTGACGGAAGCATCAACGGTGGAAACGGCAGCACCAGCAAGTCTTCGGGTACGTCAATACCAAACTCAAGACGTGCGCCCATGCGCATTTTGAGGATATTTAAGTAGGCACGTACCAGTTCGATTTCTTGTCCTACAGTGGAAATGTTTTCGCGCATTTTGGGCAATGACGCACGCAGGTATTGGATCAAGTGCCCGGTCATCTCATTCGCTTTTTGTGGATCGACTTCTGTAAGTGCTTGCACATTTGCTAACGTGTTGTAGAGAAAGTGGGGCTCAACCTGTGCCTGTAGCGCCATCAGTTTCGCTTCGACGATTTGGCGATTAACGTTTGCCGACTCTGCTTCCTTTGTTTTGAGGTTAGCCACTTCCAGCGCACGCCGCGAGCGCCCGATGTAGAACTTCGCAATCAGCAACATGATGAATAACGGGATGAACGTCACAATCAACGCGGAGCCAATCCCCATGCGCCTGAAGTCACTCGTCACCTTGCGACGGATATCTTCACGCAGCTCGGCAGGTAATAGCGGTAGCGGCGGTTTCTCTGCACCGACTTCACCAGAAACATCTATCGTAATGACTTGCCGGTTGTCGGGGCCAACGTAGATAACTCCGCGGGCGCGCTTGTCTTTGTTACCACCTTCCAAATTCAAGGCGTCAGACGCTGGTGGTGCGACGGCAGCCTTGTCTGCTTTCGAGGGTGCAGGGACAGCCGGAACGAGCGTTTCCTTAGGCACGTTGCCCATGAATTTAATGCCGTCCGCGCCCATACCGAGAGAAAACTGGAGTTGTTTATCCTTAAGCTGTTTAAGTGCCTCTTCGGCGGCTCGTTCGTTTTCCTCGGCTGCCTTGATGGCCTTATCGAAAGGCTCCAGTGCCGCCGCATCTTTCAGTCCAACTCTCGACTGTAAATCGACCGCTTCCCGCCGGGCTGTGCGCAATTCTTCGATCCGCTCTTTGGCCAAATCGCGCGCGCTGATTGCCGCATCGCGAGCGGTGGAGCGGGCGGCATTGGCTGCTTCTTTAGCAGCACGACTGGCTTCCCGAGCGACATCACGTTTCGCATCGCCGATGGCGCGCGTCGCTTCACGCTCGGCGTTAAACATGTCTCTTCGCGCCTCTGCGATATCCTTAAGGGCCTTTTCAAGTTCGGACTTGCGCGCCGGATCACTGGTTCGTTGCCCCATCGCGCTCACCACCCGTTCGGCAATGCCTAATGCGCTATCGCCGAAGGTGTAGTCGATCTCGCGTTGAATCGCCTGACTTTCGGCTTGGCTTTTGCCGGATTCGGTCAGCCGCAGCACATTGAAGGGGACCGTGAACAAGGCCAGTAACAAAATGACGAAAAGGCCGCCTAGGCCCATTGCCCACCAAGGTGTGCGATAAACAGCGTTGCTGATTGCTCTAAACATGGAGTCAGTTTACGGCGGATAAGGTGTCGTCCGCTATTACAAAAGTTGTGTATCGTTAGTGTTCGGCAACCGCCCACAACAGGGCTGCCGCGGACGAGCCTACCGACGCCATGACCCAAACCCATGGCGATTGCTGCGATAACCAGTACATCACTTCCATACCGGACTCCGGATGCGCGTGTGGTCTATGAGGATGTGAGCATAGCGCCCCGCTTCTGCCAAGGCTATGTGCTTGGGAGTGAAGTGCAGAATCTATGGCGCGGTTTGCAGGGCGGACAGCCGGGATGCCCGGCAATCTTGACAACTCGATCCAACGAAACTTGGAGCCCATTGATTGACAGGCTTCATTAGCACATTTTTCTTGGAAACCCTCTTGGATAAATGGGGCTGGCCATCATGACCAAGCCTGATGAACAGTCAGCGCCAGATTGCCAAAAACCACGTTGCCGCCAAAGTGGGCGCAGCATGAATGGGGGCCGGGAACTTGGAATAAGCGCAACCATACGAACGCGATTTAGCGGCTCCACAGCGCGCCTTTTCCGCGATTACAGCTGTTTCTTCCTTATATGCTGGGGCCGCCTGCCGACCTAACGAACAACTGGCAAGCGGTGGCCGCCACGCGGCGATGCTTTCTGCAAACCAGGGCGCCTCGCCGCGAAGATTGATGCCAATCCGGGTAGATCATGCGGGCTGGTTGACACCCCACCCTCCAACGCACGTATGCGGCTGGCTACAGATTGGCGGGCTATCGACCTCATTCGCCCGGTTGGCTGATCGACCGACCCGTAGATCGCCACTCGTCTAAGTCCGATGTTTCGAACTTTCCCGGTGTCGGTCGCGGGCGTCGTCATCAACACGGTCGTGGTGTTCCCGACCACTGCCGCTCCAGGCCATCGACGGGCACCCACTACGCAGAAAGGAATCAAAACCGCAGACGCGATGGCAAAAAAGATGGTAACTGGATAGTAGTTGGCGATTCCGGACATCATGCTAATTTTTACGGCACTAAATGGAAAAAACTTTAAATTTGTGGGGAAGATATTGACGCACGAATGTGAATTTCCGATGACACTGCGGTGGCGAAGTGCGTGGAAATCAACTAAATGCCCATCCTCGGAAAAAATGCCCAAGCCGTTTCCGGCCCGGGCGAGTTAGTCGAGGGAGGTTCGACTAGGGGACTAGCATTTGACTGGAACTTCTAGCGGGTGATCGAATTGCCGCGATAGGCGTTTGGTTGGTTGCGCCCAACCAGCCGAGCAATCTGGATATCACCGGCTTGTAAGCGCGCTGCCCTAACAATCAGTTGGAGATGTTCTGCAAGCATTAACGCGCTAGTATGGATCGACCGCCCGCTGTACAAAGATGCCAAACCGGCTGCGCTAAGAATGGTGACGAAGAGTGCTGCCGCCAAAAGAGTATGCTTACTTTTCTGCCAGACTGCAGTGCATTAATTGCTGGTCGCATTGGGTCACTCCTGTTGCACGGATCAAACGCAAGGTGTGCGGGTTGTTTGGGTTGGTGCGATATCGACAGGTTAAAGTTCCTGCGCGGCTCATGCGAGCGCAAAGCGACGAAACGCAAAACCAATGGCGTGAAATGCCCAATTGGCCGACCGTGCAGCCGATAACCGCAGACACGGACGGCGGGTACGACAACATTAAACGGCCAAGCCTCTGCTAATGATTGACCGCAGGGGTCGAGTGGTCAGCGTTGGCTGGGTGCGCATGGTGTTCATGCGGCTTTGTCATCAGTGAACCAACCACCATGCCAAGGCCCGCCATGATCACGCCCGCAAGTTGCGCTGGAAACTGCTCGCCCAGCGGCGTGGCGAGCAGCATTAGCCAAGTGGTGATGCCCATGACAATCGAGGCCATCGCCCCGTGCTTATTAGCGCGTTTCCAATACAGGCCAGCGACGAGTGGCACAAACGCACCACACAAGGTCACTTGGTACGCAGTTGATACCATTTCGTAAATGGGTGTGCCGCGCATCATGATTGAGTAGGTCAACACAACGGCGGTGAATACAACCAAGGTCACGCGGAAAGCAATCAACTCCTGTTTGTCGGTTAATCCGCCTCGCAGGTTTTTGTAGATGTTCTCAACAAAACTCGTGGACGGTGCCAACAACGTTGCCGAAGCGGTCGATTTGACGGCAGACAGCAACGCACCAAAGAACAGAACTTGGGCAAAAAACGGCATATGATTCAGGATCAACGTGGGCAGCACCTTTTGCGGATCGTCGGCAAGCAGCTGTTTGGATTCTTCGGGCATCACCAATACCGCACAGGCAACGATAAACATCGGCACAAATGCGAACGCGAAGTAGCAAAGCCCTCCGATGATCGCGCCGCGCGAGGCGGTCTTTGCATCTTTAGCCGACATAACGCGTTGGAAAATATCCTGTTGCGGAATCGAGCCCAGCATCATTGTGATTGCTGCTGCGATGAAGAAAACAACATCGTGAAACTTTGGCTCGGGGAAAAACTGGAACCATTCATTCGATATTGCGAGATTTAGCACTTTGTCCGGGCCTCCGGCCATGCTGCCCGCCATCATCGCGATGATGGTGAGTCCTGCGACCAGTACGATCATCTGGATAAAGTCTGTCCAGGCAATGGCCAGCATACCGCCAAACACCACATAGATGAGCACTGAGAGTGTACCAATCACCATGCCAGTCTCGACGCTGATCGCACCCCCAGACACCAGATTGAACACCAACCCAATCGCTGTAACCTGGGCGGCTACCCAGCCCAAGTAAGAGAGGATGATGGCGACTGAACAGAAAATCTCGACGCCCTTGCCATAACGCTTGCGATAGTAGTCGCCAATGGTCAGCAGTGTCATCTTGTAGAGTCTAGACGCAAAAAAAATGCCGACAAAAATCAAGCAAAGCGACGCCCCGAAAGGATCCTCTACAACATTCTTGAGCCCCCCCTGCACAAACTTGGCCGAGATTCCCATGACGGTTTCGGCACCAAACCAAGTAGCAAAGGTGGTGGTGATAATCATCACCAGCGGCAACCTGCGACCGGCTAGGGCAAAGTCAGTGGAGGTTTTGACGCGAGTTCCGGCATAAAGGCCAATTGCCAGAGTTCCGAGCAAGTAAACGACAACAAATGCGAGCAAGGCTGTCATGAAAAAATCATCCCAAGTCCAACAGGTTTAAAGATTAACGTGGAACATTAGTGCTGAAAAGTGGCACATTAATTACCCCAAAACAAGAGCAGATAGAGGTACGCAGCAGCGACCAAGGCGAACAATCCGACCAGGCTGGCAATTAGGGCGGATTGCCAGCGCTGGGTGTTGTTAACCCGGTTGATAGCCGCTTCAATGCTAGCCAGGCGCTCAGAGGGGCTATTCTCAAGGGTGCGATGAATCAAGCGAGGGAGCTGCGGAATAGTTGACGACCACAGCCCCCCTTCTTTGCGAATCTGTCTGACCAGTCCGCGCCAACCAATTTGTTCATCCATCCATTGTTTAAGGATGGGCTGCGCTACCGGCCGTAGGTCTAGCTGAGGGTAGAGCTGTCGGCCCAAACCCTCGACCTGTAACAAGGTCTTTTGTAGCAGCACGAGTTGCGGTTGGATCTCCATTCGAAATCGGCGCGACACATCAAACAGTCGCAGCAGCACATTGCCAAAATAGATTTCGTTTAGAGGCTTATCGAAGATCGGCTCACAGACGCTACGAATTGCGGCCTCGAACTCATCTACCCGCGTATCTCTTGGAACCCAGCCTGCCTCGACATGCGCAACGGCCACCGCTTTGTAGTCGCGCTCAAAAAAAGCCGCAAAATTGCGAGCCAGATATATCTTGTCGGCGTCAGATAAGGTGCCCATGATACCGAAGTCAACGCCTGAGTAGATTCCGTTTTTGCCAACGAAGATATTGCCTGGGTGCATATCGGCATGGAAAAACCCATCACGGAAAACCTGAGTGAAGAATATCCTTACCCCATCAGTGGCCAGCCGTGCCAGATCAATGTTGTGAGTTTTGAGCTGCTCGACGTCATTAACTTGGATCGCATCGATGCGCTCCATGACCATGACACTTGGCGTGGTGTAGTCGAAAAAAACCTCGGGGACGTACAGCAATTTTCCATCGGCAAAATTTCTTCGCAGGGTCGATGCGTTCGCTGCTTCCCGCACTAGATCGAGCTCATCGTGAATCGATTTGTCAAATTCTGCAATGACTTCTCGCGGCCTAAGCCGCTTGCCGTCTTCGAGAACCACCTCTGCCAAATCCGCAATCGCGTATAACAGGCCGACATCTTTTCTTATCACCGAGTGGATGTCCGGGCGAATCAGTTTTACCGCCACTTCCCGGCCGCTTAGTTTCCCCGCACCCATAGTGGCGAAATGAACCTGTGCGATCGATGCCGCAGCCACCGGCACCATTTCAAAACTAGCGAAGACATCGCGCCAAGTGCGTCCAGCGTCGGCAGGTTCGTTGATCGAACGTGTATCAAACGCGGCTTGTAGCATGCTGACAACTTTCGATTCTTCGAATGGCGGAACGTTATCTTGCAGCCGGGCGAGCTCTTTTGCGATATCAGCAGGCACCAAATCGGGCCGCGTAGAAAGCAACTGGCCAAACTTAATGAAAATCGGACCCAGCGCTTCAAGCGCCTTGCGCAACCGGACCGCGCGAGTAGAGTCGAAGCTACGCCAGAAAAATAACACGCGAATTGTCGCTCTAGTCGCGCCGGTCGGCAGAAACTCGTCGAGCCCATAACGAACGACTACGCTGGCAATACGAAATAAACGCAGAAGTTGCATGTTAAGTTTGCGCCCCCACCTAGGGGGCTCTGCGCTTTGCAGGGACCTTGGTTGGCCCTGGCTTCGCGCTACGCTTGGCTACTTTCGCGACCTTCGCGACTTTTGCGACTTTTGCAACCTTTGCCACTCCGCTCCCCGTCTTTTCGCCGATCAATGCCAGCGCCTCCTCCAAAGTGATGGAATCCACTTTGTCTTTGTCAGGAATCGTGGCATTGATATCGCCGTACTTTACGTAGGGGCCATATCTACCAGAGTAGACGCTAATTGGCGCACCATCTTCCGGGTGGTTACCAAGAATTCGAAGCGCGCCGGCCGGGCTGCGCGCTGCGGTAGCCTTCCCCTTTGCCGTTTTGGGGTCGCGCTCTTCAAATTCAAAGCCAATCTTGCCGTCCGGTTGCTTCACCAAAAAAGCCGAGAATGGCCGACCCTTCTTGCTGATAAATCTTTCCAGCAATGGCGTCTTACCTTTCTTCAATAGCTCGATCATTTCCTCGCGCTCAATCACACGCTTGAGGATGGTTCGCCCTGATCGGAAGTCGCATGTTTTGGCCGGGCCGGTCGCCTTTTGGCAGGTATACGCGTTTGGTGTTTCATAAACGTTTGCGTTGCACTTCGGGCAGCGCCCCACCGGCTCCTGTGCGGAAAAATCGATCTCCTCATCATCAGCAACGCCATCACCCCATGAAAACTCGATGACGTTCTCTTTGTTGAGAACGAGATTCGCAGAGAAAGCGCGCCCCTGACGACTCCTGAACCCTTCAAGCGGTCCTATTTCACGAGTCTGAATTAGGGCCTCAGCTTCTACAGCCTCCAGTTGTCGACCCGCCAAGATTTTCCAAAAGCCGAAGTCGCATTTGATGCAGGCAAATTTCTTGTAGTTCTCATGCACCTCACCGCCACACTTCGGACATGGCACTGCTAGGGCACCAAAATCTCCTGGAATGGTATCGTGTTCAAAGTTCTTTGCCTGACTGACGATATGCTCGGTCATGTCGGCAATCTCTTCCATGAACTTGGCGCGTGACATCTCTCCTTTCTGCATCAGTGCTAGTTTCTGTTCCCATTCGGCAGTGAGTTCCGGCGAATAGAGCTCGGGAATGCCGAGTCCATGCAGCGCGATCATCAATGAAGACGCTTTTGCCGTCGGAATCAAGTCGCGCCCTTCTCGATGAATGTATTTCTCGTACAACAACCCTTCGATGATGGCCGCGCGGGTTGCCGGTGTGCCGAGCCCCTTTTCCTTCATGGCGGCGCGCAATTCCTCATCGTCAATCGCCTTGCCTGCGCCTTCCATTGCCGAGAGAAGTGTCGCCTCAGTGTAGCGTGGTGGCGGTTTTGTCGCATTGGCTTTCACTTCAACAGCCTCAGTCTTTACCATTTCCCCGGGGTTCACCGCTGCGAGGTGTGATGCTGCACCGTCCTCATCTGCATCACGTCCATATATCGCCAACCAGCCAGGGTTAACCAGCACTTTTCCTTCAGACTTGAATGCCTCACCCTCGACGCGTGTGATGCGAGTGGTCTGCATGAATTCAGCTGAAGGATAAAACACGGCGAGGAATCGCTTCACCACAAAGTCGTACAGCTTTTGCTCAATCTCGTTTAAAGACTTCGGCTCCTGCAGTGTCGGGATGATGGCAAAGTGGTCGGAAATTTTCGAGTTGTCAAAGATACGCTTGTTTGGCTTCACCCAGCCGCCATCAAGGATTTTTTTTGCGGCGACATTGTATTCGCCGCTTTTAAGCATCTCCAACGTTTGTTTTACGGTGGGCAAGTAATCTTCCGGCAGCGCGCGCGCATCTGTTCGTGGATAGGTCAGAACTTTGTGCTTTTCATACAGCGCCTGCGCTAGGCCAAGTGTTGTCTTGGCGGAAAATCCGAAGCGAGAGTTCGCCTCGCGCTGTAGCGAAGTTAAGTCGAAGAGTAGTGGTGAGGCCTGTGTCGTAGGTTTGGAAGCTTCCTCTACAACACCCATCTTGCCGAGACACTTGGTGACGAGCGCACGAGCACGCTTCTCTTCCCACAGTCGCTCAGCCTTCAAGTGTTCATCACTTTCCGGATTATGGTGCTGTTCATTAAACCAGCGCGCGGCGTAGTCTCCTCCGCTGGCCGAGAAACTTGCGTGAACTTCCCAATAATCGCGTGGCTTGAACGCCTTGATACGTTCTTCGCGCTCAACCATGATCGCCAGAGTAGGTGTTTGCACACGACCAACGGTTGTCAGCTGGAAGCCGCCTGACTTCGAATTAAAGGCCGTCATGGCTCGTGTACCATTGATGCCGACCAACCAATCAGACTCGGATCGGCAAACAGCGGCATCGGCTAGGCCTTGCATCGATTCACCACTGGCTAATGTCTTGAATCCGTCGCGGATAGATGATTGCGTCATCGACTGTAGCCACAGACGCTTGATCGGTTGTTTGGCCTTGGCGTACTGATAAATGTACCGGAAAATTAACTCGCCCTCGCGCCCGGCGTCGCACGCATTGATCAGTGCGCCGACATCTTTGCGCTTAATGAGTTTAAGGAGGACCTTTAGACGCGCCTCTGTTTTCTCGATTGGACGCAGCGCAAAGTAGGAGGGGATTGCTGGCAGATGGGCAAATGTCCACTTGCCGCGTTTAACCTCCTCTTCCTCGGGCATCGCGATTTCGACGAGATGACCCACTGCGGAGGAGAGGACGTAGTCGTCACTCTCGAAGTAGTCGGCGTGCTTGGTAAATCCGCCAAGGGCTTTGGCGATGTCACTCGCAACGGAGGGCTTCTCGGCAATGATGAGGCTTTTTGACATGCTCTGCGCTTTCATAGGCTCGGTTCACGCGTCCGCGATCGCCATCACAGCGACCACGTGGGGCGCACATGATAGACGCGGAGCTCTTGCGGAAGCAAGCAATAAATTTTCTCTTAGGCTAGCCTGAATATTTCATGGGTCGCCGGTTGCTTAGCAGGACGTTGCCTCTAGGCGACTGGCAAACCAATTTGGCTCGTTTCTGTTTTGCTGAGGATGCGGGCTGCACGTTCGCTCTCGGGCGAGTGGACGGCGATTTTCCGCCTTCCTCCCGAAGCATAGCCCGCTATGCTGTGGTCGGTCAGGCAAGAAATCGCTCGCCCACTCGCCCGCTTTCGAACGCGCCACCATGAAATGTTCAGGCTAGGCGCTGGTACCGGCCCCCAGCGACTTGTACCACCCGACCCGAGAGCTCTAGCTCAGTCAACTGTCCGACCAACTGGCCCGGCGGTAGAGACGTTCTGGCGCAGAGTTCATCAATTGAGACAGCATCGTAGCCAAGCGCTTGCAATAAGGGATGGTCAAGCGCCAAGCAACTGATCTCCGTCTGCCCCGTCGAAACATTGTGATTGTCCCACCCGAGTTCATCGAAAATGTCATTTGCATCGTCAACTAATTTTGCCCCTTGCTTAATCAGCAGATGCGCGCCTTTGGACATCGGTGAATGTATCGAGCCGGGAATGGCAAAAACATCTCTCCCTTGCTCACCCGCCTGCCGCGCAGTTATGAGCGAGCCTGAGGCAATCGCCGCTTCGACTACCAGCACACCTCTCGCCAGCCCGGATATGATTCGGTTACGACGAGGAAAGTTCGCGGCCAAGGCCGGCATTCCTAGCGAAAATTCGGAAACGATCAACCCTTGCTCGGATATCTCATGCGCGAGTGCCTTGTTTCGCGCGGGGTAAACAAGATCGAGCCCCGTACCAACAACTGCGATGGTAGAACTCCTGCCAGCCAACCCGCCACGATGCGCGGCCGCGTCAATTCCCAGCGCAAGTCCGGAGACGATTGTTAGTCCCCCATCGGAAAGCACTTGCGAAAATGTCTCCGCATTTTTGATTCCGACGGGCGTCGCGTTGCGACTCCCCACGACTGCGATCGCTGCTTGTTGTAATAGCGCTCGCCTACCCTTCAGATAAAGCACAAGCGGCGGATCCGCAATTTGTAACAACGCGGGCGGGTAGTCTTCGTCCGCCATCGTCAGCAAGTGATTGTTATCGTTATCAAGCCATTTACATGTGGCGTGGATTCGGCTCTCATCCGCGCCTGCGCGAATCGCCTGCGCTCTCTGACGTCCGACCACCCGCGTGAGGGAAGCTTCGTCCTGCGCAAACACATTGCCCGGTGTCGAGAATGCCTTGAGCAACGCAAGTGCGCCGTCTCCACCGAGGCCGGGTATCAAGTCCAAGTTTATCCAGCTGAGCGAATCCGACCCTTGGTTAGGTAGTGGCATGTGAAGGGGGCACCCAAAACGGGGCGACTTGCTAGTTAGCAGAGTCGTTTAACGCGATGCGGCATTAAATCGTTTACGACTTCGGCTAGTGTAATCATGCCGGGCCGCAGCGCGTGATCGGCACCTCAGGGAGTTTGAACGCTATCGCCAACCTTAATGGGGCGCTTGGAAGACATCACCAAAGCATAGGAGACACGATCAAACACTCGGAACACAACGAGCAGGCCGTTGCGTTCTGTCGGTAGCACAACTTCCGGCGGCACACCACCTGTGCCCGCGCGCCAGGAATCCGGTAATAAGGGTGTTAATAGCCCACCGTGTGACCCTTTGTCAGACACCCGAGTGCTAACAACCTGCCCCCCTGTCTGAACAGCGAGCACGTGACCGACTTCCATCGATTCGCGTCTGCCGAGACTCAGCACAACGACTGAGTATTGCGCCGCCTCGGAAACACCTCCTACGAGGGAGATCACATTACCCTTAACCTTCTTCTCAGGCGCGCGTGGGCTGTATTGCGGAAGTGTCGCATTTCCGGCTGGCATCAAGCGGTCACCGCGATTAATTTCCTGAGTGGACTTAACAATTTCGAGTGTGCTTGGGGTGGTCATGCCCTCGCCAAAACGATTCACCTTTGCTTCACCCAGAAACTGCGCTTCATAACCCAGCACTTCTCTGGTTGCTGGGTTAACAAGGGTCTTGCCCGGACGGTAAATCTGCCATTTTGTGCCATGTTCGGGCTTAAGGCCCACAGCATAAACGAGGTTGCCCGCCCCTACAACGACTCGGCTGTCTTCCGAGGCGATGATCTGCGGCGCGCTCCTCAAGGCACCCTCTTCCGCGACGAGCGGCGTGGTCAAAAATGGGCCGATGACTCGTGAAGGAATCGATGGAATCGCTTGGTCGATGGCCTCGGCGCGAATGCGGGGTGAGAGCTTTGAAGTAACACCGGGAGCAACGGGAGTGATCGATAGCACGGGTTTGCCATCGGCCTGAAAGGATAACTTGACGATGTCACCCGGGTAAATCAAGTGTGGATTTTTGATCTGGTCACGATTCATGTTCCAGATTTCAGGCCAGCGCCACGGCTCTTTCAAGAATTTTCCGGAAATATCCCAAAGTGTGTCGCCCTTGACCACTGTGTACATGGTTGGCGCATCTTTTGTCAGAAGCAGCGGATTATCTTTGTCAGCGTGGCTTTTGTCAGCTGGTGCGGCGGGGTTTGCAGCATCCTGCGCTGGCGCGGTACCAATCTTTCCCGCCGAAATGACAGCAAGGCTGATGAGAAGGATGCCCTGAATTTTTTTCATTGCTGTGGTGTACCTCGCGCAATCAGCCGATGACGCTGCACGTAAACGATGGAGCGGAACCGCGTATTTTGTCTCTTTCACTGCCCCAGACAGCAACAATGCGCTTTCTGGACACAAAACGACCTATTCAGGCCCCCACGGGGTCACATAGGCAATTCCCCTTGCTCGTTCCAATTTGCCTAATTTGGTGATTTCTAATACACTGAGCAATCAGTATTCATAAACAAACTTAAGATTTCACTTTAAGATTCTGCACTCAATTTATTCAATTCGCAAGCAATTATGGCTATCTTGGACATCCTGACCTATCCCGATCCACTGCTCCAGCGTATCGCTGAGCCGGTTAAGATTATTGATAATAAAATCAAGAAGTTAGTGGACGACATGGCCGAAACGATGTACGCAGCTCCGGGTATCGGCTTAGCGGCGACACAAGTCGGCCAATTGAAGCGCCTAATGGTTATTGACGTCACCGAAGAAAAGAACCAGCTCCGCGTTTTTATCAACCCAGAGATTATTCGCAAGGAAGGCACTGCGGTAAATGAAGAGGGTTGCCTCTCGGTGCCGGGCTTTTATGACAAGGTCGAGCGCGCGGAAACCGTCATGGTGACAGCTCTGGACCGGGAAGGCCAACGTTTTACGATCAATGCCTCTGGATTGTTGGCGGTTTGTATCCAGCACGAAATCGACCATTTGGACGGTCACGTATTTGTGGAATATCTTTCCCCCCTGAAATCCAATCGGATTAAGAACAAATTGATCAAGCGGCAGCGTGAACTCGATCGCGAGGCCGAACTTTCATTGCCGCGTCGTCGAGTTTCGGCTGCACGCGCCTGATAGCCTTTGCGCACCATGCACAACGCCGACCCTAGGTCGGCGTTTTTGTTTTTCTCGAACGCAGCCTGCGGCGGTAAGCTCGCAACACCCGCCGTCGTCGGCAGTGATCATAATCGCGTTTCTGCTGCTACGAGTTCAGATCTTTCATGAAAATTATCTTTGCTGGCACACCAGAATTTGCTGCCACAGCCCTCGCTGCGATCTGTTCTGCGGGGCACCAGGTAGTGCTAGTCCTTAGCCAACCCGACCGCCCGGCAGGTCGCGGCCTGAAGCTGAACACCTCGCCGGTCGCGAAACTTGCAGCGGCTAACCAAATTCGAGTGGAAAAGCTCAGCTCGTTGAAAACGAACGAAGCCCTCGAGTTAGTCAGACAGGTCCATGCTGACATCATGGTCGTGGCCGCCTATGGTCTGCTGCTTCCCCGATCAATACTAGAGATTCCGCGATATGGCTGCATCAACATTCATGGATCGTTGCTTCCGCGCTGGCGGGGTGCCGCACCTGTGCAGCGTGCCATTGAAGCGGGGGACACGATAACCGGCATCGATATCATGCAGATGGAGACCGGACTGGATACCGGTCCGATCCTGCTCGAACATACCGTCGCCATCACACCGGAGGAAACGAGTGGTACTCTCTTCGCCAAACTAGGCAAGCTCGGAGCCCTAAGTATCGTGGAAGCCCTGGAACGCATCTCTGAGTTACGGCCCGTGCTGCAGTCAGATGTTGGTGCGACATATGCAAAGAAGATTGAGAAGACAGAAGCCCGCATAGACTGGCATCAACCGGCGACAACGATCGAGCGCCGCATCCGCGCCTTTGATCCCTTTCCAGGGTGCGAAACATCACTTGGCGAAGAGCGGATAAAGATCTGGCGAGCGGCCATTTGTGAAAAGCCGGCAAACGTTCCGCCCGGTATTTTGTTCGAGATTTCTCACGACAGTTTTGCGATATCGTGCGGGGAACAAGGATTACGCATCCTTACCCTGCAACGACCAGGCGGACGCCGCATTGCGGCGGCTGAATTCATGCGATCTTGTTCGATTTCAACCGGGCAGAAATGCAAATGACAACATCCAAGCAATATCGCCCCCCAGACAGCAAGTCAAAGCATTCAAATGCGCCGGGCGCTGCGGCCCCGCGTCCATCGGCACCGACGGCTGCACCAACGATAGCGCAAACACGCGGTATGGTCGCGGTGCAGATAGCTACCGCCGAAGTTGTCGGACGTGTTCTCGGAGGCAAGAACCTTGATCGTGAGCTAAGCGAGGCGCTGTCAAAAAAAACAGAACTTTCGTCGAATGAACGTCAGGCTGTACATTCGATAAGTTTTGATGTGCTGCGCCATTATGGCTTGCTGAACGCGCAATTGGACGTGTTACTCACCCAGCCCTTGACCGATAAACCAGTTCGATTCTTGCTGTTGGTGGCACTTGCCCAACTCCAGTTTTCCAAGGTCGCTGCGCACATGGTTGTCGATAACGCGGTCACTGCCTGTGTAGAGATGGGCTTTGCCCGGGCAAAGGGGCTGGCGAACGCGATCTTGCGAAATTTATTGCGCGCCCCAGAAAAATTTGAACGCTCACGCTTCAAAGATGCGGTGGCAACGTTTGACCATCCGCGCTGGTGGATTAATCGTCTGCAAGTAGAGTACCCAAGCCTCTACCAAGAGATCATGAATACCGCTCGGGCACGCCCGCCGATGCATCTTCGAGTCAATGTGCGGCACACCGATGCAACAGCCTATATTGCGCTTCTCGCCGATTTGGGGATTTCTGCACACTCGTTAGGCGCGGAGGCAATCGCAATCGAGTCACCAGTACCCGTTTCTCAGCTACCCAAATTCAGCGAGGGATGGGTTTCGGTGCAAGATTTTGGTGCGCAGCAAGCAGCACATCTACTCGGTGCCGAAGACGGCATGCGGGTGCTAGATGCGTGTGCCGCACCTGGCGGGAAGAGCGCCCACATTTTGGAACTCAAGAACGTACATCTGACCGCATTGGACAGTGATAAGCTCCGGCTGAAACGAGTAACCGACAATCTTGGCCGGCTCAAGCTGTCTGCAACTGTCAAACACGCCGATGCGGCGGTTGTCGATACTTGGTGGGACAAACAACCATATGATCGCATTCTCCTCGATGTCCCCTGTAGCGGCTCGGGCGTCACACGCCGCCATCCGGACATCAAGTGGATACGGCGCGAGACCGATATTAAGCGGTTCGCCATCGCTCAACACCGACTACTAGCCTCGATCTGGAACTGCCTGCGGGTTGGCGGCCGATTGCTATATGTGACTTGCTCGGTATTCCGCGAGGAAAATCAAGGCGTAATCGAACAGTTTCTGGTGGAGCAACCTACGGCGCGTCGGTTATCGATTTCGGTCGCCTTAGCAAGTGGCGTTGGACATCGACTCGTCGGGCAATCCGCGCCGATCGATTCGATTGCTGATGGCGTTTTGCTGCCAGCTGACCAACATGACGGTTTTTACTTTGCGCTGCTCGAGAAGGTCGCAGCTAACGCGGATGCTATCCGGACTGCGGTCTGATTCCGCCGCATGCCGGTCCTGTTGGCTGCGAACCCCGAGTGGTAAGTCGTGGGCAGGTTTCATGTCGCTGCTGCACGCAGTTTTCTTTCTCGTCTGCTTAGCGTCGCCTACTGTCGCACGCGCGGACGGTGCAAAACTGACGTCGGTAAAGATGGAACTGACTGATGACGGTTATCAGCTCAACGCGGATTTTGATTTACAGTTGGCGTCCTCATTACTTGAAACCATTCGCAAGGGTGTTCCCTTGTATTTCACTGTCGACTTCGAGATCAAACGCGGTCGATGGTACTGGTTGGATGACGTCGCAGCGCGAGCATCACGTGAACGTCGCGTCTCGTACGCGCCGCTTACAGAACAATATCGCCTCAATACCGCAGGCATTTCACAGACTCTGGCGACAGCCGAAGACGTCCAGCGGGTATTGTCACGCATCCGCTCGTGGACAATCGCCGATCGCGGCAAATTCAGGCCAGGCGAAAAGTATGAAGCCGCGATTCGTTTCCGACTAGATACCACGCAGCTGCCGAAACCGTTTCAGCTCAACACATTCGGTTCGCGCGAATGGAATCTATCGAGCGACTGGCACCGCTGGGCCGTGACCATTGGCAAAGACGGGGGCGTGTTGCCATGATCCGCGCCATCGTGTTTGGCTGTATTGCCTTAGGTATCGCCGTCATCGCAACGATGTTTCGTGCGTCTAGTAACAACGCGGTGTTCGAACAAAACTATGCGTTATTGTTTTGGCTGGGTTTGGCTCTCACCGCAGGCCTGCTTGCCCTCATTGCAAGCCAAGTCTATTCCCTCGTAAAGAAACTTCGGTCGCAAGTCTTTGGCTCAAAGTTAGGCCTTCGGTTAATGGCGGTGTTCGCCCTCATGGCGATCATTCCTGGCGGCTTGGTTTACTCCATTTCAGTTCAGTTTCTAAATCGCTCGATTGATTCTTGGTTTGACGTCCCGGTTGATCAGGCTTTCGAAAGTGCCCTCGACCTCGGTCGGGCGGCACTTGAGGCCAATGCGAATGACCTAGTACGTCGCTCGCGGGATGCGGCCCTCCGCGCCGTAGATGATGCAACAGACGCTGCGGGAACCGCCAACCAAATCCGTACCCAGTACAACTTTGACGAGGTGCTGGTCGCCGGCGAAGATGCCAGCATCAAAGCATGGGTGGGCGCGGGCCAAGAAGCCCTTGGCAATCGCGTGCGCTTGATGCCGGACAAGCCTTCTGCCGCTGAAGTGCGTGATGCAATCACCAAAGGACCACAGAAATTCACCGAGACGTTGGGTGATCGTGCGATCTATTTCCGTGTCGTCATCCTGATTCCAACAGCACCCTCCCTCGCGGGTGCGCAGGTGTTGCAGATCATGCAGTCGGCACCGAAAAAACTAGTTAACGACGCGCAGGGTGTGGAGTCTGGTGTGCGCGATTACCAGCGTCTGCAGTTGTTGCGTGACGGTCTCAAACGTGTTTTTGCACTCACGCTAACTCTGGCGATGGTGCTGACACTATTCTCGGCGATCGCTCTTTCCTTCCTGCTCTCCGAGCGCCTCTCCGCGCCGCTGTCGGCGCTAGCAGAATCGACGCGCGCGATTGCCAAGGGCGATTTCACCAAGCTTAACCCCGTCAAGAGCCGGGATGAATTTGGTGTACTTACGCAGTCGTTCAACACCATGACGAGGCAACTAAGCGAGGCGTCTAGGGTAGTTGCCCTTAAACAAGTCGAGCTTGAGGCCGCCAACGTCTACCTTGAATCCATCCTTGGAAACTTAACTTCTGGCGTTGTGACGCTCGACGACAAACTAAATGCAAAAACGATAAATCGTATTGCTCGTGAAATGCTGGGAATTTCTGCGGAGCTGACCGACGGCAAACCCCTGCCAGAGTGGCCAGCCTCATACCCACAGCTGGCGGCAATGATCGGCGAGATTATTGAACTGCTTGCTACAGCTCGTGAAACGCCGCGCGAGCGCCCTTGGGAAAGGCATTTCACCATCGAGATCGCGGAAACGAGTCTGGCCCCTCCGACGTCGACCCTCCAAATGAAAGCGACTGGGACAATGGGTGCGACCGGAAAGAGGGCGCTTCTGGTACGCGGAACTAAGCTGCCGAGCGATATCGACGCCGGATATGTCTTGGTGTTCGACGATATCACCGGCCTGATCCAAGCGCAACGTGACGCGGCCTGGGGAGAGGTGGCGCGGCGGTTGGCCCATGAGATCAAGAATCCGCTGACCCCGATTCAACTCTCCGCGGAACGCATGCAGTTGAAACTTGCTGACAAGCTTCCCGAGGCCGAGCGCGACATTTTGAATCGCGCCACCCACACGATCGTCGCTCAAGTTGCAGCGCTCAAGGGCATGGTCGACGATTTCAGTCTCTACTCAAGGGCGTCCCGCATGAAGCCTGAGCGGCTCGATTTGAACGAATTGGTGCTGGATGTGTTGGCGCTGTATCAGTCGATGCCGGCCAAGTTGGTAGCGGACCTCTCACCAGCGCTACCGATGATATCGGCAGATCCGGCGCTGCTGCGTCAAGTGATTCATAACCTCATGCAGAATGCGCAAGATGCGCTCACAAACGTCGAGAATGCCACGGTGACGGTGACGACCCGCCTAGTTGTCAATCCCACAGGGGGCGGCCTCGCGCTCTGCGTTGCAGATAACGGCAGCAGCATTCGCGCTGATGTGATGGCTCGCATATTCGAGCCATATATAACTACCAAGCCTCGTGGCACAGGGCTCGGACTACCAATTGTGAAGAAAATTATCGATGAACATCGTGGCACTATCCTAGCTGAGAATATTGCTCCGCATGGTGCCATGATCACTATCACCTTGCCCGTCGAAAATTTGGCAAGCTAAATCACTTAGACGCGCTAAACTGAGAATTAGGGAACTCACCATGCCAGCTAACAATATCTTGGTTGTTGACGACGAAATTGGAATTCGGGAATTGTTGTCCGAAATTCTGAAGGACGAAGGTTACTCCGTCCGCGTCGCCGAAAACGCAGCCACCGCGCGAGTAGCCCGCCGTGAGGCGAGGCCAGATCTTGTTCTGCTCGATATCTGGATGCCGGACATGGATGGTATTTCGCTGCTCAAGGAGTGGGCACAATCCGGTCAGCTAACAATGCCGGTTGTAATGATGTCCGGCCACGGCACGATTGAATCCGCCATCGAGGCCACACGCATCGGGGCATTTGATTTTCTTGAAAAACCAATTAGCCTGCCCAAACTTGTTGCCACAGTTGGCAAGGCGCTCGCCGGTGGACGTGTGCTTGCAAAACCCGGCTTGTCATTTGCACACCTAGGGCGCGCCAAGGTGATTGCCGAATTACGCCAACGCTTGGACCAAGTCAGCCGGCTTCGCATGCCGCTACTGCTCACCGGCGAGAGTGGTTGTGGCTTTGAGTTGATCGCGCGGATGGTCCATCTGCGCAACACCCCTTGGTTTGCACCGTCCGAGCATGCATGGCTTGCGCAGAATCCCTTCGCGCCGCTGGCCGAAGCGCGAGACGGAGTGCTGTTTGTTGAGAACATCGAACGCCTCACCAGGAACGAACAACGCGGGTTATCACAGCTGATCACCAAGCTGGAAAAATTTAACGTCCGTTTAGTCGCGGCAACATCACACCATTTAATCCCGATGATTGAAGCCGGCGAGTTTGACTCTAATTTGCACGCCCAACTGTCGGGCATCTCACTTCGTATTCCATCGCTTCGAGAGCACGCTGAAGATATTCCCGACCTTGCCAATACCATGCTGCTGCAAATGGTTGAGTCAAATGAATCGCCAATGCGCTCATTCAGCGTCGGTGCATTAAACGCACTGCGCAACCTAGAGTGGCCGGGAAATTTGCCCGTATTACAAAATGCCGTGAAGACGCTTGCCCTCACCAGCCTTGCCACTGAAATCACGACCGATGATGTTGCTCGTGTTGCCGCAGAACTGGGGCTGAACGTCGCTGTGGGTGATTTGCCGATGGGTGGGATCCCATTTGACCTGCCGCTGCGCGAAGCACGCGAACGTTTTGAATTCCAGTACTTCCTGCACCATATTCGACACGAAGAAGGCAACATGTCACGCGTTGCCGACAAAGTCGGGCTGGAGCGAACACATCTCTATCGGAAGTTGAAGCAGTTGGGCATTCGTCCGTCGGGCAAGACCGAATAACGCCGGGTCACCGATGTGTTGGCGACGCCGCTAGGCGATGAGCTGCCCAACACGCACAACCGTCAATCCCGGCTTGACGTGAACCAACGTCGGCATGATCAACACACAGTTGTCATACGGTGCCAGCACGGGGTTGCCGCCATCATGCGCGATTAAGTCGCCACGCCGGGCGATGATATCCAAGCCCTTTGTCCCTTCACGGAAGCGGTAATCGGCGCTGTTGGCGATCAGTGCGTCCGTGACTCGGACCACCTTGGCAGCTGGTAGCGGCGAGGTGTCAATCTGGCTCTCCGCAAGAGCTTCGTCAACACACTTGGATGCCAGCAAAAAACGCCACGTGCATTGCCAGGCGACATCCTCAGCCGAGGCTTCCCAGTGTTGGCCACATTCCACCAGCAAAGCATTTTTCGCTGACGCCGGCTCACCAAATCCACCGTAGTCACGCATACGTGTGCCATTCGCATGCCCTTTATCGCTGACGATAAACTCAGGCAGGCCGACATCGCGCGCGAAAGCAATTCCCTTCTCCAGCGCGCCACAGATCATCACTGGGCCGTGCGGATCGTGCATCGAGTGAATGTCTAACAATAGATCAACATCGTCGATGATGGGTCGCATCGCTCGTGCGCGCTGCAATTCAACGGACTGGCGGGACCCATCTAGTGTCGCCGGTGTCCACACACGATTAAAGTCTTCCTCAACATAGCGGTTGCCGTGCGGATGTTTAGGATCCCAGGCGTGGTACGCCTCAACGTTGGCAAACGAGAGAGATAATCTGCCGCGTGTGGGCCGCACATTCATCTTGAATAATCGATCAACCGCGATTGCGCCGCATATTTCATTACCGTGTGTCACGGCATTGACCATCACGTGTGGCCCTGCCACGCCGGAATCGAACGTAGTGATGTATTCAACACCGGTGTTTCCCGCTCGGTAAGCAGTGATGTCGGGCGGCGAGAGTTCGACGCGGTAGGGCGTCGCTCCCACGGCGACTTTAGTGGTCATGGTTGTGCCCGTCCCCGTGTTTATGTCCGTTGCCGTGTGAGTGTCCGTGGCCGCCGTGGTCATGGTGGGCGTGGTCATGCTGGGCGTGGTCATGTCCACAATCATGGTGGTGTCGATGCCCAGGCATATTGTCATGCGCATAAGCCGCGATCTCTTCAATCAGTCGGGTAATGTCTTGCTGTAACTTGCCGAAGTTATCGTTTGGCTCACGCGTGTCTTCATTCATGTAGAGCCGTCGATTTATCTCAATTTGAAGTGAATGTTTATTTGTTTCCGGGTCTGAATAGGCCCGCACCAGTTCAACTCCCTTGTAAGGGTCATTGATTTTTACGTTGTACCCCATTTCTTTGAGGACGACCGAGACAAACGTGGTGAACGCCGGCGAACAACTTGTACCCTCGCGGTCCCCCAAAACAAAGTCGGCGCGGGCAATGCCCGGCCCTTCTTCAGAAATCACAGAAGAAGTAGCCGGCATCGAATGGCAATTCACATGCCAAACCGCACCGTAGTGTTTGTGGGCGCTATTGATCGCGTCACGTACCGCCTTATGATACGGCGCATAACACTTGGCAATGCGCGCTTGGACCTCCGCAACGCTTAGTTTGCGCGCATAAATTGCCTCGCCGGTGTCGAGCAGCCGCCACACAAGCCCAATTCCCTTCTCCGTTTTTCTCGATACATTGATGGGCCCCGGCCAAGTCGCATCGAGCAGCGCGGCATCGATATCAAGCAAAGAGCGATTAGCGTCGATATAACTGCGTGGAAAAGTCGCCGCAATCAAGGTCGCGCCGAGGTCGGGGGCGGCGGCAAACAGCGTATCGACGTGTGTGTCCTCGGCGCGACGCAGCACGATTGGATCGACGATATGGCCAAAATCTGCCGGGTAACGCGTACCGCTATGCGGAGAATCAAACACCACGGGGACATCATGATCGTGTGTAGTGCGGGGAGTCGTGAGTACGTAGGCCACGGAAGGAAAATGCGGTTGGATCACAGTAGACATGTCAGTTACTCGATGGTGAGGAATGCAAGTGGCAGGCGGCAAAACGCAGCGGGGCGATTTGTTTGAGTTGCGGCCGTTCTGTCTGGCAACGGTTGCCGGTAACGCTGCTTGCAGATGGACAGCGTGGATGGAAATGGCAGCCCGGCGGCGGATTGAGCGGCGATGGTATCTCGCCTGCTACGGCAACAAAGTCTTTCTTCCGAACTTGTAGCGTTGGCACTTCTTTCAGCAACGCCTGTGTGTACGGATGTTGCGGAGTGGCGAACAACTCTTCGGTTGGCCCTTCCTCAACCACACGGCCGAGGTACATCACGACCACACGATCTGAAAGATGGTTCACCACGCCGAGATCATGGCTGATGAACAAATAGGTCAGATTCAGCTCCTCGCGCAATTGAATAAACAAATTCAACACCTGCGCCTGAATGGAGACATCGAGTGCTGCGACTGCTTCGTCGCACACCAAGAACGTCGGCTTGACGGCGAGGGCTCTTGCGATGCCGATGCGTGCCCGTTGTCCACCTGAAAACTGATGCGGAAAACGATCAATCAGCGCCGGATCAAGTCCCACCTTGGCCATCATTTCTGCGACGTAGTCTCGTTGTTCGGCTGTAGTAACCAAACCATGCACCAATGGCGCTTCACCGATGACTTTCTGGATGCGAAAGCGCGGATTCAGCGAGGCGTATGGGTCTTGGAAAATCATCTGCGCCTCCAACTGCATGGCGCGCGCCTGTTCTGCACTCATGTCCGCGACGAGCTCACCCCGCCAACGTTTGGTTCCGTCACTCGGCTGGTGTAACCCGACAACAACGCGACCCAAGGTCGATTTGCCACAGCCGGACTCGCCCACCAAACCTACCACTTCGCCTTTGTCGATGGTTAGGTTCACACCGTCCACAGCGAGCACCGTTTCGGCGATGTTGTTGGCACCAAAAGCATTGGCCAATCGGCTCACAACATCAAGTGATTTGACGAATCGCTTTGAGACTTGTTGTAACTCAAGTAATGGCGTCATCAAAGGGCCCACCACCGGATTGCACCAACTCTTAAAACCCTAATATCGGCCGGCATTTTCGAGCATTTTTGCTCCAAGATACCCGTTGAACCTAGGGTTTCTGGAAGCGCCCAAATAAACATTAGTCGCGTCATGCCACCCTCGGGTAGTGCCCAGGATAGTTCCTGGGGTAGTGACAACGCACCGCGTGTGAGGTATCAGATACAGCGCCTGCTACTGCCGACGTGGTCAGCGAAGGCATATCGTCACACAGCGCCTGCCGATAATCGCAGCGATCCCGGAACGCACACCCTCCGCCAATCGCAAGCAGCGAAGGTGTCATGCCGCGAATCTGTTTAAGTGGCTGACCCCGCACATTTGACGACGGCACCGAACTCAGCAAACCATTTGTGTAGGGATGCATCGGGCGATCCAGCACTTGCGCAACACTACCGGTCTCAACGATCTTGCCCGCATACATCACCGCAATCTCATCGGCGAGACCTGCGACGACGGAGAGATCATGCGTAATCCAGATCAATGCGGTACCGGATTCGCGACATAGCTTCTGCATCTCAAACAAGATCTGGCCTTGTATCGTCACATCGAGCGCGGTCGTAGGCTCATCCGCAATGATGAGGTCTGGCTTATTCAGAAGCGCAATGGCGATCGCAACCCGTTGGCGCATCCCGCCGGAAAACTGGTGTGGGTATGCTTGTAAACGCTCGTCCGGAGAGGGAATGCCGACACGCGCCAGCGCCTCACGACAACGATCAAGCGCAGATCGCTTGCTCACTTTCTGGTGCGCGTCGATGGCCTCGATCATCTGCGTGTCGATTCGCAATACCGGATTCAAGGTCATCATCGGATCTTGGAAAATCATCGCGAGTCGATTACCGCGAAGGGATCGCCACGCCGCGTTATCGTAACCCGTGACATCCACACCATTCAAACGGATTTGGCCGTCCACCACGCGGCCGGGTGGGTCGATCAAGCCCATCAACGAATAACCGGTCATCGATTTTCCCGAGCCGGATTCACCAACGAGCCCCAGCACCTTGCCGCGCGAAATCGAGAACGATACACCATCAACCGCCTTAACCACACCGGCTTTGGTGAAGAAATGCGTTTGTAGGTTTTCAACCTCGAGGACAACACTCATTTTTTGAGCCTCGGGTTGAGTACGTCACGCAGTTGATCCGCCACGAGGTTAATTGCCATGATCGTGATCAGCAACGCCAACCCGGGGTAAAACGATATCCAATACTTACCACTCATCAAATACGTGAAGCCATTGGAGATCAACAATCCCAGGGATGGCTCAGTGATCGGCATACCGAGCCCAAGAAAAGACAAGGTCGCCTCAAGCGAAATCGCATGGGCTACCTGCACCGTCGCCACAACAATCAGCGGCGGCAGGCAATTCGGCAGCATGTGGCGAAACACGATGCGCGGTTTCGACAACGCCAATACGGTTGCGGCCTCCACATATTCCTTCTGTCGTTCAACCAGCGCCGACGCGCGAACCGTTCGGGCGTAATAGGCCCATTGCACCGCCACCAGTGCAACGATGACTTTGTCCACCCCTTGGCCAAACACCGCCAGCAAAATCAACGCGATCAAAATCGAGGGGAACGATAACTGAATATCAACAATACGCATGATAAGGGTATCGACCCATCCGCCGAAGTAGGCAGCCAACATGCCGAACACCAGCCCAAGTCCCAGTGCGAACAACGTGGACATCACGCCAACGCTAAGTGAGATGCGCAGTCCGTAAAAAATGCCGGACAACATATCGCGACCCTGATCGTCGGTGCCTAACAAATAAGTCTTGCCACCCATGGATTGTTCGCCGGGTGCAAGCTTGCCATCGAGCACATCGAGCTGCGCCAAGTCATAGGGATTTTGTGGCGCAAGCAGCGGCGCGGCAATGGCGATTACCATCACGATGATCAACACGGCGAGCCCCAACAGCGCCAGACGCGATTCAGCGAACTCTCGCCAGAAGCGGTCGAACGGCGTCTGAACATGCGGTGATGCTTGTGAAGTTTCTTGCAGACCAGTCATCAATGTCCCCCGCCACTCGATTGGCCAAGCCGCACACGCGGGTCCAGCAGTGAATACACAAGATCGACGATGAAGTTGATTGCGATGAATAACGCCACGATCACCATCAGATACGCAACAATCACCGGCCGGTCAAGTTGATTGATTGAGTCGATCAGGAGCTTTCCCGTGCCCGGCCAAGCAAAGATTGATTCCGTGACAATCGCAAACGCAATCACCGAGCCGAACTCAAGGCCGATCACGGTCACAATCGGAATCATGATGTTCTTCAGGATATGCACACCAATCACCCGGCCTTGCGAGAGCCCTTTCGCTCTGGCGAACTTCACGTAGTCTTGCAGCACCGCCTCGCGTACTTGCGCGCGTGTGAGCCTGATCAACAACGAGAGTTTAAACAACGCGAGATTCAGTGCCGGCAACAATAGATGTGACAAACCATCCCACGATAAAAAACTCACTGGCACGCCAAACAACAAGGTTGTCTCGCCGCGACCGTTCGACGGCAGCCAGCCCAACTGCACAGCAAAAAACATGATCAGCACTAAGCCCACCCAAAAGGTCGGCAGCGAAAAACCAACGATAGAAAATGCCATGATGCTGCGGCCGATAAGACTATCGGGTCGAAGACCAGCCACGAGCCCGAGCGGAATGCCGATTGCAACAGCGATTACCATCGCAAACAACGCCAGTTCGATGGTTGCGGGCATCTTCGAGAGAATTAATTCCAACGCCGGCACACCAAACACAAACGACCGCCCCAAGTCGCCGCTTGCCGCACCTTTGAGGAACGTAAAGTACTGTTCATAAAGTGGCCGATCTAATCCCAAGGCAGCAGTGGCACGTACACGCTCGATTTCATCGGCCTGCGGATTGACCAGTAAATCAATCGGGTTGCCGATCGCAAACACGCCCAAGAAGACGATGCACGACATGGCAATCAGGACTAGAAAGGACTGACCGAACCGACGGAGGAAGTAATTAAACATGGGGGGGTGCACTACGCATTCATACGTTGTGCCGCTGGTGCTGGTATGGGAGGCAGTCTAATTGGTCGGCTTTAGCCCTATCGCGAGTGTGTACTGGTCGGTTCGGGCGGCGTATCTGAGCCCTTTGGTCGTTGCCCACGTTGAAAACTCGTAGTGCAACGGAATGAGCCCAACGTCGCCCATCACCATCTCGGCCGCCTTGATGATCATGGCTTCGCGCTTTTTCTCATCCATTGTCACTAGGGCAGCCGACAACACCTTGTCGAATTCTGCGTTTGAGTATCGACCGCGATTGGTGACACCCATGCCTTTGGCAGTATCGTGAGTCGCCAGTAACGAGCGCATGGCTGAGCCCTGCTCGCCCGACTCTGTGCCCCAACCTAACAACATGAAGCCGAATTCTAACTTCGTGGCTCGCGTGAAATAGACAGAAGACGGCATCGTCTCGACCTTTATGTCAAGTCCGATACGCGTATACATTTGCGCCAGCGCTTGGGCGATGTTGGCATCGTTGATGTAACGGTTATTCGGCCCGTGGATGGTCATGGCAAAACCGTTCGGATATCCCGCCTCTGCCAGCAGCTTCTTGGCGCCCTCAGGATCGAATTTTTGCGGCTTGAGCTTCTTGCTGGTACCGAAGAATATTTCCGGCAACAGCTGCCCAGCGGATTGCGCTTTGCCTTCCATCACGCGTGAAACGATAGCATCACGATTAATCGCCATTGATAGCGCCTTACGAACCCGCAGATCGCGGAACGGATTCTTGTCGAGTGGCTTGCCGTCTTTAGCAGTGACAAATGGCGGTGATTTTTCGGTGCTTTGGTTGAGGTGTACGTAAATCACCCGATTAGAAATCTTGTCAACCAGACTGTATTTGGCGTCTTTTGAAAGTTTCACGATATCCGCAGTCGGCACCGTCTCAATCATTTGTACATCGCCAGACAGCAACGCGGCAACCCGCGCAGCTGGATTCGTGAGCATCTTGAATGTCACTACATCCCACGGCTCTTCCCCGCCCCAGTAGCCGAAGTTAGCCTTCAGGACTACACGTTGGTTGGGAATGTACTCCTGGAACTTGTAGGGGCCGGTGCCAATGGCGGCCTTGCCCGAGTTGTAATCTTCTGTGGAGGCCTTTTCACCAACGTTCTTTGAGATGATGCGAACCACCGCGAGATCAGACGGCAGCAGAACATTGGCAGAAGTCGTCTTGACAAGAACTGTGTGCGAATCGACAATTTTTATGTCTGCAATGGAGCGTGTGAACGTGGCAAATGAAGAGGGACTATTCGGCACGTTGGGCGCACGCTTGATGCTAAAGGCCACATCTTCGGCGGTAAACGGTGAGCCGTCATGAAACCGCACGTTTTTTCTAAGTTTGAACTCCCATGTCAGGTCGTCGATCGCCTTCCAGGAAGTCGCCAAGCCGGGTACCAGCTTCTGATTTTCATCGATGTGTACCAACGATTCAAACACGTGGCGCACCAGACTATTGTTGGGTCCTACGTTGTGATAGTGCGGGTCCATCGAAGTAATGGCGGCTTGCAGGCCAATCGACACCTCTCGGGTTTTAGTTTGGGCAACACTTGAAGTCGCCGGTAGTGCCAATAACGCCAGGCTGCAAATAGTCGTCAACAGCGCGTTTTTTGCGGAACGATGGTATGCGAGAGTCATAGAAAGTATCCTGTTTTTATGGGCTATCGAAGACGAATCCCCGAATCGGAAATAATAGCTGAATTGGCTCACAATCTACTTGTCACCAAACTACCAAAAGCGACAACCCAATGTCGATGATTGACAATTTCGAAGCGATGCTTGCGGCCGGCAAAGATACGGCACTGCTCCGGTTTTCACTTGGCAATGCGTACCTGATGGCGGGTGATGCGGTATCCGCCTCGCCACATTTACAAGCCGCTGTTGTACAGGACCCCCAATACTCCGCGGCTTGGAAACTCCTCGGCAAGGCGTTGACCGCGACCGGGGAAACAACCGCTGCGGTAAACGCCTATACCAAGGGTATATCAGCGGCCGAAGCGAAGGGTGATAAACAAGCGGCCAAGGAAATGTCGGTATTCCTGAATCGTTTACAACGACCTCTATGACGCCAAACGCTCGGCAGGAGCTGATAAAAAAATGTGGCGGGATAACCCCGGCGTATGACGACAGCTTTCCACTCGTTGATGCAATTGAAGGCCCGTACAATGTGGCCAGAAGATTCTATGGTTTATGTCAACGCATTTTTGAAGCGCGTTGGCTCGAATTCACGGTTGTGGGTATACATCGACCAGGCGATACGAGCCAGTCGTCGTGCGATCACAACGAGGGACGCCGTACTTGAGAGCCCTTTCGCCCTGTAGTGCTCGTAGATTGGCTTCCAGGTCTTGGTCTTTTTCGCTGACATGGCAGCGACGTACAGTAGCCGACGAAGTTCAGATGGTCCTCGC
>JADCIX010000006.1 GCA_020247545.1 Rhodocyclaceae bacterium
GATCATCGCATTCAGGATCAAGAGCAGCTTATGCATGACCGCGACCAACGCCACTTTCTTGGCTTTGCCTGCGGCCAGTAGACGCTGGTAAAACGTTTTTAGAAGAGGATTGTGGCGCGCCGCCACCAGTGCCGCCATGTAGAGCGCCGCACGCACTCGAGCACGGCCACCCCAGATCGTGCGCCGTCCACGCAGCGTGCCCGAATCCCGATTGAACGGACACACGCCGACCAATGCGCTCAACTGCCGCTCATTGAGTGTGCCGAGCTCAGGAAGCTGTGCGATCAACGAAACTGCCGTCACCCGACCTACACCAGGCACGGAAGTCAGCACATCCAGCTTGCGTTGCATGAGCGTGCTGCGCTTGATCATGTTTCCCAAATCCGTATCTGCCGTATCAACCTGCTTGGCCAACCATTTCAGGTGTTGATCAATCTGTTTGGCAATCACGCGACTGGTCACCATGCTGCGACGATGCGTTTCAGTGGTAATCATCTCAATGAGTTGACGCCGCCTTGTCAGCACCGCCTCCAATTCAGTCAACTCCTCGGCCTTCGGCGCACGCACTTGCGGCTGGATCGCGCGGCCAAACTGCGCCAACACACGTGCATCAATGGCATCGGTCTTGGCGAGCACACCGGTGGCTTTGGCAAAGTCTCTGACTTGACGCGGATTAACCACGGCCACCCGTAATCCACTGGTCGCCAGTTTGGCCACCATGGCGGCTTCGTATCCACCGGTGGCTTCAACGACAACCAAGCTGTCCTTGGTGTGTTGCGTGAGCCACGCCAGCAGCGCGGCATGGCCGTTGGCGTCGTTGGAAAAATGCATTGAGACAAACTGCATATCGCTTTGCAACATCGCGCAATCAAGCTGCGCTTTGCTGACATCGATTCCTATGTATTGCGTCGTAACGGTATCCATTCTCGGCACCCTTCCTTACTGATACGGGGTCATCTTTGAATGCCCCAGACAACTGTTCGGGTTAATCAAGAAAACAGCGCGGCGTCATACGCTGGCCCACAGGCTTGATTGCTCAGCCTCAAGGCTCATCAGACTGCCGCGCCGCAGATACAATACCTAATTCGCAAGATATAAGGCTCGATTATTACGGCAAGCACCAGAATCCACGGGCATCTTTAGCCTGTTTTGCCTGAAAATGCCCGTCCTGTCTAGACTTTCCCCGTTAGTTCAATGGGTCCGAGTCGAATTTATCGCAACGCAAATACATCGTCCCTGCACTTACTTCACTTCACTCATCCCACTGAAATCGTTGCATCGCCAGTGCCGTGAATGCGGCACTGAAGCCTAGCATCACAACAACCGGCGTGATCGCAGCCTCTAGCCCCAGGCCACGCCAAGTCATCGCGGATAAACCTTCGATTGCCCAGTAGGTGGGCGTCAGTTGGGAGATGGTTTGTAACCATTCAGGGAAGACAAACGACGGCACCCACGCGCCACCAAGCATGACCATGATGAGCGTAGCAAAGATGGCGATGCTCCGGGCGACTTCGGGTGATCTCCCGATGGCAGCGATGAGTAGCCCAAATGAGGCATTCAGGATGGCGAAGGACAGAATGATGGCGACAAATCCAATCCAGCTACCGGACACACGCACGCCGAATACACCAATGGCGACGACGTAGATAGCTGAGACGAACCCCATACCAATCATGCTGCTGGCAATGACGCGGCTGGCAATCATATCGACGCGTGTAATCGGCGCGATGCGCAGCCGTTTCCATATATCTTGGCGGCGCATCAGCAGAAGCCCGATGCCAAACTCGATGCCCATAAACAAAATGAATTGCACACTCATGCCCGCGAATGAATGTGCAAAGCTGTTGTATTTCTTTTCGTTGTTCGCCGTAACTGCGGATGCGCTGGCGTCAAAAGGTAGGGACAAGGCTTGAGCAGATTGCGCAGACCGACTGCTCGCAATCGCCCGCATGACATGCTGACCGATCAAACCATTCACTAAACCGACGACGAACGCTTGTGATGGATCGTATTTAATACGGATGGCGGGTTTGGCCGCAGCGCCACTCATCGAGGCTTCCAGATCACGCGAAAAATCTTTCGGCAGCACAATCGCCGCGCGGCGCTTGCCGCTACGAACGAGGTTGACAGCCTCTTCTTCATTGGTAACAAGCAGATTCAGCGTTTCATCAGCTTGGAATTTGGCCACGACCGCAGCGGTCAATTTGGTGTTGTCGAGGTCTACCAGCGCAATCGGTGTCCTTGCGGGTTTCGTGTTGCTACTAGAGTTAAACACATAGCCAAAAAATGCCGCCATGACGATCGGCGCGATAAGCGTGATCACAATCGCCTTGCGGTTCTGTAGATACAGCAAAACATCTTTGCGGACGAGTGTGGATATGATATTCATACGACCCTCACACGAGTGTTCTCAGTAGACGTCACGGGCGGCCCGCCACCGCCTCCTGCAGGATCATCTTCATCGCGCAATTGACGCCCCGTCAGTTGTAAAAATAGCGCCTCTAGTCCCGCGCGACGCGTCGATAAATGCGTAATTGTTGCGCAGGTGTTGGCTATCTTTTCGAGCAAGATGGGGAGCTCAGTTGCAAGGGATTTGAGGCTTGCCGTGAGACGCGCATTGTTCTCATCGACAACAGTGAATTCCCCTAGCGCTTCTAAGCTTGCGCGCTGCGCTGAATCGAGCGTGCCAGTCAGTTCGAGATCAACAAGATCGCTCACCGGCAACCTCGCTTTTAGGTTGGCGACCGTATCATTGGCAATCACTTGGCCATGGTCCATGATGACAATCCGGTCACAGAGCCGCTCCGCCTCTTCCATGTAGTGTGTCGAATACAGGATCGACTTGCCGCTGCTGCGTAGCGCTTCAAGTTGATCAAAAATCGCGTTGCGACTTTGTGGATCAACACCCACGGTGGGTTCATCCAGCAGAATCACTTCAGGGTTGTGCAGGAGCGCGACGGCGATATTGAGTCGGCGTTTCATTCCCCCTGAATAGTTTTGTACCCTGTCATCGGCGCGTTCGCTGAGGCCGACTTGCGCGAGTACCTCAGCAATGCGCTGACTCCGCGCGCGACCTTGGATGCCGTAAAGGGACGCAAATATTTCGCAATTGAGGCGCGCGGTCAGCTCCTCAAACAAAGCGATATCTTGCGTCACCAAGCCAATATGTTTTCGGTATTCAGCGGCCCCGGTTTTTACCGTCTCGCCATTGAGTGTGACCTGTCCGGCGTCTGCCGCGGCTAAGCCAGCCAAGATGCTAATCGTCGTCGATTTGCCCGCACCGTTAGGCCCCAATATCCCGACAATTTCGCCCGGGTTTAGGCTGAGCGAAACATTCGTAACCGCCCGACGCTGGCCGTAGGTCTTTTGAAGTGCCGACGCCGCCAGTTTGATGGCTGGTGTGTTTGTCATGGAAGCCCCTTGTCAACGTGCCGCGACGTAAAAAGATGATGCGGCGAATTATCGGCGGAGGCTTCGGCAAGGTTGAACGAAATGCGCTGAAACGCTCGCAAACTGCGCGAACGGTAGTAACCCGGTGTGAACGGTTACGGAATCAACAGGGCTAGGGGCGATATGTTTTTTGGCAAACGAAGCCTGAGGCGGAGTTAAGCGCTTCTCAAGTTCCTAGAGACCACGGGCATCTTCAAGCATTTGACCAATAATCGGGGACAGACCAATAATCGGGGACAGACCCAACGCAATAATCGGGGACAGACCACAATTATTTCCGGCAAACCCTAGCATCCACGGGCATCTTCAGCCTGTTTTGCTTGTAAACGCCCGTCCTATCTAGACTTTTGCCGTTTCTGCAAAAGGCAGGGTCGATTCGTTTTGTGCGTGCGTGACTTTCCCGCAGAATCAGTTTGTGATTCCATCAAACCACAGCCAACCGAACCAGCGAATGAAGCATCTATTCCTCTCGTTAACGACGTGTGTCTTGATTTCCGCCTGCACCGCAATCCCTGAAGCGGCTGCGCCAATCGCTGAACAGAACAATGCGAGCAAGACTTCAAAGCTGGCCGAGCTAAAGGCTGAGTTTGAGGCGCTACTTGAAAGCGACCAGAAGTTGCGCGGGGGCATTCAGCGTGGAATGGATCAAAAGGCGATGCGGGCAATTTTTGATCAGATGCAAGTTGTCGATAAGGCCAATCAGGCTCGTTTAGATGAGCTTGTGGCGCAACACGGCTGGCCCGTCGCAAAAGACGTTGGCGAGAAAGCGGTTCGCGGCGCTTTTCTCGTGGTTCAACACGGGCGCCTTGATTA
>JADCIX010000060.1 GCA_020247545.1 Rhodocyclaceae bacterium
ACCCGAGTAGGCAGCCAATGTATCGAAGAAACGGATGTGATGAAGAAACTTGGAACAGGAGCGGTATCTGAATTAACCTGATCGCATCAACAGCGAGAAATTCGTTCGCTTACTTGACACAGGCCAGCTAATGGGTGACCCGAATTCACTAGACGGTTACGGCGGAAGCGAAACGCGTTGTGTGAAGTCCATCATGCCCTCGGCCACGTCGCCCGGCAAGGCACCGACGACATGGCTGACGATGCTGTCGGCTAGCAGGGCGTTCAGCGTTTCGCCTGCCTTTGTTCCCGACTAACGCGTTTCGAGTCGGCTAAGAGTGCGATTGGTGTTCTGATCCCTGCCGACGATCACGCGTTCGTCAAATTTAAAGCGCAGCCGCAAGAACCCGCCGCGGCTGGTGTAGTCCGATCCGCTGAGGTCGGCATCCTTGAAGCCTGCCCAGTTCACGCCGAAAGACAACCAGAGATTCTGCTGTAGAGCATAACCAACCTCAGCCCCTTGCGCCCATTGGCGTGATCGACCACCGCTTGATTGTAAGACACTGGTCATCACACTAACATCCCACTTCTCAGTCAGGTCGTAGGTCAGACGACCACCGAGCAAGGCGGCACGGTAGCCACCGAATGTATCGCTCTGCCACTTGGCCGCAATTCGACCGGTGGCCCACCACGCGCGAGTCGGATGGTAGTTTGCATGCAGAGAAACGATATGCGCCCGCTCATTGATCTGCGGCGCAATCTCGGGGTTACGCTCAATCTTATACTCGTACTTGGATAACAGATCAAGTCGATTGTCATCGACTGGTCGGTAGGCAAAACCAATTTGGACACGGTCCTGCAAATGCGCGCCAGGCAGATTTTTCGCGTCGCTCCAAAGCAAGTAGTTACGCAACAGCAACGTCCAATCATGATCAAGTTTCCGGGCAACGGTGAATGTCGATAACCATGAATCTTGCCCATCGGTTTCCGGCGTGAGCTGATTGTCGCCTGCAGTGCGATATTCAAGTTTTGTTGAGGCTTTCCAAAGCGGATTAGCAGCGTATTCCAAACCACCGCTAATTGCGGTAGCGGTCTGACCGGCACCCGTGACGACCGTCAGGCGTTCAACACTGGTGGTTGCGCGCAGCCCTGCGGCCAGATCAAAACCGTTGCGTACGCCGGATGCAAGCTGCAAATCGCGTGCCTCCGCGCTTGCCTGATCAATGGCGTCACGCATGCGATACTCGGTAAAGAGCTGTCCACCCGGCATATAGCTCGTATCGACTCCAAACACAAACGCACGGCTCTTTTCGGCAGGATTCAACGCAAAGCTGGACGCAAGACCGCGTTGGCTCTCGTATCGGGCATAGAGCTTGCTGCGTTCCGAAAGCAGGTAGTCCGCACCAAGAGTCCAGCGGTTCTTTTCGGCATCATTCGTACCGCGCTCAACCTCCGCTCTTGCGCTTGCTCGCTCTGTCAGACGAAGGAGCGCTCGCACGAAGGCACTTTGACCGTCGAGATTGCTCCCAGTGTTGGACGCAGAGTTAGTTTCAAAACTACTACCTGGATTGACGACGAGGTTGCCAGTCACGGGGTTAACCGCGCCGCCGCCCGCACCAAAGAAGCCTCCTCCCGTGCCGCCGAGTCCGGTGGTGCTCAACACGGTGTTCGCTGCACCGGAGATTGCCCCCGACTCGCGGACCGACCGTAACCCGCCGCCAAGTTCGATCCCAGTACCGAGTTTCAAGCTAGCGCCTATTTCGCCGGCTTTGCGCTCGCTACCATTCACTTGATTTTCGGAACGGATCGCTTGACTGAACACACTGAGCACATCATTGACCTTAAACGTTGCACGTGCTGCGGCTTCCTTGCGTCCGCCATTGAGAGTCGCCGCCGCATTGTTGAACGTTGGATCAGATCTTCCGACCATGGCGCGAACTTCCAATTGCTCGTCCTTATGGCGAAGCTCTAACCGGGCCGCACCGCCCTCCACCTCGCCGCTGCGTGTCGCAAGCCCGGGACGAGTCACCGCATTTACACCATCGATGGTGTTAACAACAGACTGGCTCCGGGCAACTTCTGCGACCAACATAGTCTTGTAATTGATACTCCATCCAACATTCGCGCTGCTCAAACGATAGGGGACCAGTGGATTCTTGTCTTCGACATAGCTACCCCCCACCGAAACCGAGGTGCCTAATTTAGCCTGTGCATCCACGCCATACAGCCAATATTCCGCTCCCCCCTGATCAAACTCATAAGTCACACGCAACGATACCGGGTTGAAGTTTGAATCCAGCGCAGGCAAGGGCTGCCTCAACAAAATACGGCCTGAGAACGGTTCAAAGGTGTAGTCTGCAAGCCGATTAAGCAACGTCGTGCGCAGGATTACCGACGGCTGATTGCGGTCACGAACAATAACCTCAACACGCTCACTATTTTCGAGTGCGGTATTGTTGGCGAGTGTGAAAGGTCCAGAGATACCCTGACCGCGGAACTCCTCAATCATCTGACGCAGGGTATCCTTCGTCGCAAACAGATTCGCAACGACCGTGGGTGTTTCGTAGTGCCACTTTGCACCGGTCGTGGTTCGACTGTACTGCCCTAGGTCACTTACGCGTAGCGCCGCTGCATTGGCAGCCGAGAGCAGCTCGGCTGTCCCGTCAGCGGTTCTGAAATCTCCATACAGCAGGTAGCTCTTGTTCTTATCTACTCGAACGTAAAGCTTCTCGGCCGACCGCGCTTCGAATCCCCGCACGGCGCTATCACCGTAGATCGGATAGAACTCGTCCGGCTTAATGTCACGCAGCAGTCTTGCACGGGTTTCTTTGTCTGAGTCATAGGCCGCAGTTAGCAGGTAATCACCGCGGATTTTTCCCTTGAGAAACGCCGCAACGCGCAAATCGGCGCGACCACGGTCGCCATTGAACTCTCGAGAAAATCGTCTGATTTCTCGCTCAAAACCGTCATCGAAACGTGCCTGCTGTACAGATGACTGTGATAACCGCCTTACGCTGACCACGCCCTCAATGAGACCGGCGGAAATCCACTCGCGTAATTCCGGCACATAAGTAACCACCCCGTTTGCCTCATGTTCGCCCGCCGTCACGCGGACCCGAACGTCTTGCGGTTCACTCGGCGCAATCAGTGTGAATGCTGCCGTCCCGTTTTCTACCTTGATCTGAATTCCCCGCGTCAGTCGGTCGAGATCGAGCCTCTGCGGGCCGCTCCCATCTGTTGCCGCACCCGGCAGCAACACGCTACCGCCGCTAACTTCAAGAGTTGCATAGGCGACCCCCATCAGCGGTAGTTTGCGCTTGTCAAACAGCCGGATATTGAACCGCGTGGCCCCCTGACCGTCGGCGACAAACGCATTGCGAAAGACTTCGATGACAATGCCACCGACCCGTGCGTTTTCTGCAAAATCCACAACGCCCAAACGGGTGCTGATCACCTGCGGCTGCGCGTCTGGCAAATTTGTTCCCGTGTCCGATAATGCGTTGACTGGCAAAGGGTCGAAGCGTGGTACCGCCCAAGCGGTATTGCCAGACAGCCATAACAAAAGGCCCAAACATGCAGACGCCGTCGGGACAATGCGGGCGGGTTCCGAACCGAGTCTATACGGGTGGCGATTATTTTCCATCGCGGCCTCGTGATGAATCGACAGGCGGTGGTTTTTCGGCCGGAGGCGGTGACGACCCCTCACCAGCATTGACTTGCGAACGTACGGCGGGCTGATTCGCGGAGTCTGTGGCCTGCTTGGGGTTCGCCATCGACTTCGACTCAAACTTGAGCACCGTACCACCAGCCCGTTCATTTTCTGGAGTTGCCGACCCACCCTTTGCACGCCGCGCCTTGACTTGCTCAAGAACCGGATTCGAGCAACTACCCTCGGCAAAATCAGCGCGATGTAGCTCACCGGCCTTCAGGTCAACAAACAAGCTGCCAGCATCACCAACGTTACGGTTGCTGGTTGTTGTCAGACGCGACCCGATTGGTAGTGTCGTGTTGTCGACCTTCAGGACATGCGTTTGGGGCTTCAATCCGCAGTAGCTGTACTTACCTTCAATATCGGAAACGAGGAATGTGCCATCTTCAAAGTACAGACGCACCCCAGGAATACCAAGCTCGTCCTTGTCCTGGACATGGTTGTTATTGCAGTCAACAAAAATTTTTCCTATGACACACGCATCTTTGGTGAACACTCCACCTGTGACGCGAATACGATACTGCGCCACGTTCGAGGTGGTCTGCCCACTGCGAGCTTGGGCGCGGTTGATGCCGTCACCTTCGGCCGCACCCACCCCGATCCTGACGCGATATGTGAATTGCAGTGTCCCACCGGCAGTCAGATTCGGCAGATTGAACGTGATCACCGAGCCTTCACCACCTTGTGGGTCGGGTAACACGGTTGTACCCAACTGGAAAGTGCCACGGATGTAGCGGAAGCCGGCTGGGAGTCGATCCACCACTTGCAATCCCGATAGCGGCGGTCCTGCCCACTGGGAGACGCTTATGGTGTAGAGCACAGAGTCGCCGATTTCGCCAACCTGCCGGTCACCGATTTTCGAAATCGAAATCATTGGTGCCGCATTTGGGTCTAGCGGGATATGGTTATTGAATACCTCGAAATGCCCACTGCCGCCCAACAACACAAAGTGGTAGGTAATTGATTGATTGCCCGTCGGCGGCGTCGGCTGCGGCTGCACATAGAAAATGCTACCGACGCCAACCGGAGTCTGTAATGTCGGCGCGGCGGGAATTCGGGTCGACGGTGACTGATAGCCGCCAGGCGGCGCAACCCCCAGCCTGAAAAGACAAGACCTCGGGGCATCGGCAGAAAGCAAGAACTTGTAGAACCCGTCGGGTCCAACCGCCATGCGCGGGTTACCAGCTGCGTCGTACTGACCATAACCTTCGTAGGCGATCACATGACGTTGGGGATCGTACCCTGCACATGCACCCTCGGGCTTCAGCGTGACGATGGCACCGCGAACCGGTAGACGGGTGGTTGAATCATAGACCACCCCATTCGGTTCGATTGGCAGACTTTGCTCAGCGCACGTTACTTGGTTGGGGAAGGTACCAGGCGGCATCACGATATCTAGCGCCGATTGACGGTTACCCAGTTCGCTGCCCGTCTCGCTACCACCGCATGCTTGCCGAACACGACGCTCACCGTTGACTGGTCCGGCGAAAATGGCCCTGCCCTCGCTGTCACGGAACTGGATGCGATAGGCGCGACCCGGCATTAGGTTTTCCACAAGGTAACGACCATCGGTGCCAGTGCGCACCGTGGCGACAATGTTGTTGCCCCCCGGGAGCGTAGGGTCCAGCACCTCGACGATCCAATCTGGGAAGTCCTTGTCGAGCCCTGGGTCGTAAATGCGCCGCCCAAGAGACGTCAGTCCACCATCAAGCCACACGCGCCCGCCAAGAGCCACCGGGAACTCGACGCGCGTTTCAACGATGCACGCGTTGTGTACTGGTGGATTTGCCTGCGCTGGACAAGTCGGCGCTTCGCGAACAATGGTACGGAGGTCCTGTTGGGTCACGACACGGAGCGGATCGCCAAAGGGATCGCTTTCGGCAGGTTCCGCACCGCCACGCACCAGCACGGCGTTTCGCAATGGAGAGAATGAACTCGCGCCTACTCCAACCTTTACCCGAACCGTGATTCTGTTCGGGTTGATGGCGTTAGGGGCGATGACAGCCGATGATCGGCATGTCAGAAACACTAAAGCATCGACGCTGCATGTCCATCCAGTACCCGTCGGAACACCTTCAATTTCGAATCGTTGCGGCACTGGTGTGAGCGGCAGGACATCGTAAACTACGTACTCGCCTTGCGATGAATCCACGCCCGCATTTCTAACCGCTATCTGGTACTCGTAACGACCGCCCTCGACAAACAGTGTGCTACTCACAGTCTTGCTGACAACTAAATCAGGCGTTGCGGGTCTCTCACCAAAATTATTGTTGATCGAGTTCTGGCCTGCGGCCAACGCGATAGCGGAAATGACCGACGGTAGCTCCGACAGCGCCGTTGCCGTACCGCCGCTACTCCCGGGTGTGGTAATGCCATTAGTCGTACCAAACGGCTGCGCCGGTTCCGTTAATCGATAGATGCCCGGACGCAGATTAACAAAGCGGTAATTGCCAAGGGCGTCCGTCACTGTTGTTTCATTGACTGCATTGCCTAACTCGTCCGTCCCGCTCAAAACAATCGTTACTCCGGCAATGCCGAGTTCTCCGCCATCCGGCACCCCGTTGTTGTTGGTGTCAACGTAGACACGACCCGAAATCGTTCCTCGCGCCAACTCACCAAAATTGTTGTTGATCGAGTTCTGGCCTGCGGCCAACGCGATGGCGGAAATGACCGACGGTAGCTCCGACAGCGCCGTTGCCGTACCGCCGCTACTCCCGGGTGTGGTAATGCCGTTAGTCGTACCAAATGGCTGCGCCGGTTCCGTTAATCGATAGATGCCCGGACGCAGAATAACAAAGCGGTAATTGCCAAGGGCGTCCGTCACCGTCGTCTCGTTAACCGCATTGCCCAGTTCGTCTGTCCCGCTCAATACGATCGTCACGCCGGCAATGCCGAGTTCTCCGCCATCCGGCACCCCGTTGTTGTTGGTGTCAACGTAGACACGACCCGAAATCGTTCCTCGCGCCAACTCACCAAAATTGTTCCCGGTCGATCCCTGCGCCCGCGAAAGTGGAACGGCGGAAATCGACGAGGGGAGCACGGAAACTGCGGTTGCTTGGCCACCTGTGCTTCCCGGCGTCGTAATCCCATTCGACGTGCCTGGCGGCTGATTGGTCTGCGTGACGCGATATACGCCTGGAGACAGATTGATAAACCGATAACGTCCCGCCGCGTCGGTCGTTGTTGTTGCGGCGACTTCCTTCCCGTTCGTATCAACCCCGGTAAGCACAATAGTCACGCCCGCAATACCGAGCTCACCTCCGTCTTGGAGACCGTTGTTGTTGGTATCGATATACACAACCCCGTCAATGAAACTCACGGGCGGATTGGCAGCACAAGTAGGTGTTCCCGGTAGGTACGAAACAACGCCACTGACCGTCGGGTTGATCTGAAACAACACCCTCATTTCCGGTCGCAAGCCGTCTGCGATCTGGCTCCACTGCCCATCAACGAACTGCCAGCCTGGCCACGCCGTCGGGTTGCCGGCCGTGTCTACCTCTGTCCCCGGCCAGAGCAGAGAACCTGAATACGGTTGATTGGTCAGTATACGAACCACTTCGCCGTTGATTTTCTGCCAGGTAATCGTGAGAGGGCTGTCTAGCGGAAGACCGCGCGAACTGATCGAATAGTCAACGAACAAGGTATCACGTGTACACCGAGGAGTCACAGAGCCGAGCACGATCTCCTTTAGTACTTCGCCAAAGTTATAACCGGTGAAATTCTGGCCGGAATTCACCACGATTCCTGTTACGCTGTTAACACTCGGCGACCCTCCTCCGGAACCAACGTTAGTGGCACCATTGCCGTAGTCAGGCGGTTGAGTTTCGCTTACGTCGTAGGTGTCCGGAAAGAGATTGGAAAAAACATAATTGCCGCCCGCGTCCGTTGTCGTGGTAATCGCCAGCCCACTTGTTCCTGTAAGGGTGATGACCACCCCCGCCAATCCTGCTTCCGAAGGATTCCGTATGCCATCACCGTTGGCATCCACATAGACAGACCCCGCAATCGAACCCAACCGAAGTTCGCCGAAGTTATAGTCAATCGCCGTATCGGCGGGCCCCAGAACCAAACCCGTGAATTGGTCATTCACATTGCTGGTGCCACGCCTGACGCCGCCAACAGTACCAATCGACTCGGCACCATCGACATAATCAGCTGGTTGGGACACTTCGCGGATCGTATAGCCCGCTGGATTACTTGTCACTAATCCAAGGAAGCTATAAGCGCCTGTCGTATTGGTAAGCGTCGTTCGATCGACCGTTGCGCCACTCGAATCGATTCCAGTCAATCGAATAGTCACACCTGCTATACCCGGCTCGCCTATATCGCGCAAGCCGTTGCCATTCAAGTCTTCGTACACCGCGCCGGAAATAGACGTCGTCAGTTCGCCAAAATTGAAATTGATTCCAGTCTCATTTTCTCGGACAGTGATATTGAACGTATCCAACGGCGTGTTTGTTGCTGCGGTCGCAAAGCCAGTACCTAGATTGTTCGCACCTTGTGAAGCGAACGGCGGCTGCGTCTCGATGATCCGGTACGTACCAGGCCGGAGGTTGGCAAAGGTATATTGACCATTAACGTCAGTCGTAGTGGTTAAGGAGATGGCATTGCCGTCGATGTCGGTGCCGGTCAGGGTAATGGTCACCCCAGGTAGCGCGGGATCGATACCAACATCCCGAACGCCGTTGTTATTTGAATCTGCATAGACAAAGCCAGAGGCACTGGACGGTCGAAACTCGCCGAAGTCATACCCAGTTGCATTGGTGGCGACCGAAAAACGAATCCCGGTAATCGCATCATTTCCGACCACGTTCGTCGTGGCACCAATGAGTGGCGTCAAGTCAACACCGGCAAACGGGGTTAGCGTTCCAGCAGCTTGCCGACCATCAACAAATGCGCTCGGCTGTGTTTCGGTGAGCGTATAGCCCGCCGCGTTCGGCAGCTTCAGGCTACTAAATACATAGCTGCCGACGCTATCCGTCAATGCCGCCAATGAGATCGCCGTACCGTCGGCAGCCGTGCCGGATAGTGTCACTGTCACCCCAGCAATACCGGTTTCCCCTGCTTCACAGCGCCCATTGTTAATGGTGCCGCCACCAGCACCGTTATCAATACACACCCGGCCCGCAAGGCGCGATGGTCGCAGACCAAAGTTATTGCCCAGAGAGGTGCCACCGGAGCCTATCGCGATGCTATTCACTACGGGTGCGGTCGAGCCCCCGGCAACTGAGCCCGCCGACACGGTAGTGGTCGTCACCCCAGCACGATCGGTGAAGTTTGTCGAAAGCGACTGCGGCCCCTGAACGGCAGCCCCGGTGTTGGTATAGGCTGCGACCGGCCCCTCAGTAACGTTGTAAATGCCGGGCAACAGGTTTGCGAAGGTGTAATTGCCAGACGTATCGCTGGTTGCCGTCGCGGTTACCGTATTGCCGTTCAAATCGGTACCCGTCAGGGTGATAACAATTCCGGGCACACCCGTGGTCTCGCCAACATCGCGAATGGCATTGCCATTTTGGTCAAGGAACACGGCGCCGGAAATCTGCGCGACGCGCAATTCGCCGAAGCTGTTGTCCTGAGAGATCTGATTACTCCCTACCACCACACCTGTGATGCGATCCGTTGCGGCGTTCGTTGTGCCCGTTGAGACACCGCCAGCCGAGTAGCCGGTTGCGCCGGCAGCGTTGCTCGAGTTTGGGATCACATTCGCTGGTGGCGGCGGACCCGCACCGATTTGTCCGCGAATCTCTTTTCCATCAAAGTATCCTGCGGGCTGGGCGACCTGCTCGACGGTGTAGCCTGTGGTGTCCGACGGCGGCACGTTGAAAACATATTCGCCCGTCGTATCTGTGCCGGCCGTCTGGTTAACCGCTTGGCCAAAAATGTCGGTGCCGGTTATGCGGATGTTGACGCCGACAATTGGTGCCTCACCCGCCTCGCGTTGACCATTGTTATTGTTATCTTCATACACGAATCCGCGCACGACGGCGGGTCGCAACTCGCCAAAATCAAAACCTGCTGCGTTGGTTGCGCGGGTGAAGCGGATACCGCTGATCGTATCCGTATTGGTTGCTGTAGATGCTGTTCCCGCGTTCGCACCTGCATCCGGTGGACCGGCCTGAATCAGCGTTAGCGTTCCGGGAGTTTGTTTGCCATCAAGCAAGCCAATTGGTTGTGTTTGGGTCAACGTGTAGCCGGTGGCATTCGGTAGCGGCACATTCGCAAAGCTATACGCACCGGTTGCATCCGTTATCACACTACGATTAACAGCTGTCACGCCATCTGAAGCGAGTCCAGTTAGTGTGACTGTGACGTTATTGACGCCCACCTCACCGACATCACACCTGCCATTGTTAGCATTGGCACCTGCGCCTTCGTCCAAACAAACACGACCACTAATCACACTGCCCAGTACGCCAAAGTTATTACCCTGCGAAGAACCGTTAGGGCCGATGGCAATAGTGTTCACCACCGGTGACGTGGTTCCGCCCGCACTAGAGCCGTTACCAACAGTGGTGGTCGAGCCACCGCTTCGATTTTGAAAATTCAGGCCAAGTGCGTTGGGGCCTTGAACCGCACTGCCAGTGTTATTGAAGTTTGTTGCAGCGCCCTGTGCGACTGCGTAAGTCCCCGGCAAAAGATCTGCGAATATGTAGTTCCCAGATGCATCGGTGGATACGGTGCGCGAGACCGCATTACCGTTGAGGTCAGTACCGGTGATGGTCATGACCACGCCGGCAACACCGACTGTCTCACTGACATCTTTGCTCGCGTTGTTGTTCTGGTCAAAATAAACCGTTCCACTGATGGACGCCGGCAACACTTCACCGAAGTTATTGTCGTGGTTGGTCTCCCCAGCAACAACAACGCCGGTGATGACATCAAACGTACCGACGGGTATGGCGGTCGTTCCAGGTGCCACTCCAGCTGCGGTGTAGTTGATAGCACCTGCGCTGTTACTGGAATTGGCGATTACGTTACCCACTGGCGGCTCACCCGCCGCAACTTGTCCGCGAATCTCCTTTCCATCAAAAAACCCGGCTGGTTGTGAAACCTGTCGAACCGTGTATCCAGTTGGGTCTGACGGCGCTACCGTAAAGGTGTATTGGCCATTGACGTCGGTCGTCGCACTGAGGGATACCGCGTTACCGATGATGTCGGTGCCGACCAACTGCATCTGCGCACCGGCGATACCTGGTTCACCAGCCTCCTTCTGCCCGTTATTGTTGCGGTCATGATAAACATATCCACTGATCGTAGCCGGTGGAATTTCTGCAAAGTCAAAATTAATCGCATTTGAGCCAGCCGTGAGCACCAATGCTGGAATGGTGCTTGAGACCTGTCCCGTATTAAGAGCAGCGCCTACCGTACCCCCGTTGCCACTTCCAGGAGTGCCGTTAGTAATACCATTTATGAACCCGGCCGGTTGCGACTGAACAAGTGTGTAGCCGCTCGAATTTGATGGCGGGAGATTGGCAAATATATAGTCGCCGCGTGTTGCGCCAATGGCGTTGTTGGTCGTTGTGGTACGACTCACCGCGTTACCGTAAAGATCGGTGCCCGTCAGCGTGATGGTGACGTTCCCAATCCCTTCATCTTGGGTAGAGGTAGTGCCATCCTGCAGGCCATTATTGTTACGGTCGCGGAATACGCGCCCGCTGATAGATGCCGACTGAATTCTCGAGTTCGACGACGCCGAATCGTTGCCGCTAACAAGATCAATCGAAAACGCTTCATCGGTGACCGTGTTGCGTCCTGGCGAAACCGTGGCGGTATTGGGGAGATTGGTCGGCGTATAAGGTCCTGCGAAAAAACCCTCTTTGGCTCTCGCGAATATCGTGACCGTCACCGTGTTGTTGACGTCGGCACTACCCGGGAACGCCGCTGACCCGCCTGTCGCGTTGGCAATACAAGACACGGTTTGAATCTGCCCCACCACGGTGATCGATGATGGAGTCGCAGTACAGCTGACATTTTGCGCGGTGAGTCCTGAACCCGTCACAAACGAACCCACGCTGATCGACGGCGCATTTGACCCAGTCGCGATGAACTCAAAGTTAGCAGGCAAGACGTCGGCGACGCGCATCTGCGGCGTTGCAGCTGGGCCGAGATTTTTCAACACGAGGTCGTAACGAATCGGTTGATTGATATCCGCAGATTGGGCAGTCACCGTTGTTTTGCTAATCGTGAGATCCGTCTTGGGAAACACCACATCGTTTACCGACGCTAAGTTGTTTCCGGCAACTACGGGGATGGGGCTGCACGCACCAGAACTTTCGAAATTCACGGACTCCTCGCCGCACACGCGTGCGGAGTTACCGAACGAAACCGGGGTAATCGCGATACCGCTCATGTTCAAAACCAGCTCAAAATTCACTTCTCTCGCCGCGTCAAGAAAATTGCCGGTACTCGTGTCGTCTGGGGCGACCCCCGCCAGTACACAGATGACATCTGCGTTCGCCGCAGCTTGCGCACAGCTCACTGAAGCGTTCTTCGACGTGTCGATGGTGTAACCCGCCTCCGCCGCTACTGCATTTACGTTCTCGACTGATGCCAGCGACAGTGTGAAGCCGGCTGGGACAGACAAGACGTCCGTCACGCGGACCTTTTCCGTTCGTGACGGCCCATTGTTCTGAATACGGAAGCGATAGCGAAGTGGATCGCCGATCCCAAATGCGGTTTGCCCCCCCGGTAACACCCGCGTTTTACGTTGCTGTAAATCGAATCGCGGTACCTTAATGTCGAAGGTGACCGCTCGGGAATTGTTGCTGGTTGAACTGGCGTCGTTACATGACGTCGAAACCAAACCGTTGGTCACAGTTTCAGTTTTGAATTCGCAGTTGCTTGCCGTGTTTAGTGATACCACAGCGGTATTGGTTTCACCTGGATAGGCAACGTCGTTAGGTCCAGTTGGCAGTACACCGACTTTTCGCGGGCGAACCGTGATCAAAATCGAACGGACAGCGTATCGATTGATTGTGGTTAACGTCGTACATGAAAGCGCCCCGGTCACGAGGTTGGACGCCGAGCAGTCCATCGTTCCACCGACAGCACCCGCAATCGATAAGACCTGATATTTCGCCGGATCAATGTTGTCGGTGATGGTCATTGCACCTGACACATTGTTGGGGCCGAGATTTTGCGCTGAGACTGTAAATTCAAGCAGCTGGCCAATACGGGGGGACGTAGCGGTATTCGTAGGATTAAGCGTCTTGGTCGTCAGCGCGATATCGACGCGTGGCAGCACTGTTGCGGTTGCAACACTCGAGAGTTGCCCGCCGCTGCTCGCGGTCAGGATCGCATCGGGTGACGTGAGTGTGCCGGTATTGGAAAGCGTACCGCCGTCAAACGGGCGGTCAACCCTGAACGAGACTTCAATCGTGGTACCCGGAGCCACGTTAGTGAAGGCGCACGACAGCGAACCAGAACTTCCAGCCGGGAGATTCGGACATGTACCTGCGGCGGCACCCGCCGTCACGCTGGTTGTCACAGAAATTGCAGGCGTCACATAACTGGGAGCCGGCGCGCCGGGTGACGTTACATTGAGCAATCCCGGAATATTGTCGGTGAGCAATAGTGTCGGAATAACAGCCTGCGTTGGATTGGTCCCGGTGGTTGGTGTCGTGATGACCATACGCCAGTAAACGCTGTTGTCTGCTCCACCAATGGTCGATGTCGGTCCGTAGGAGGCGCCATCGACCGAGGTAGCCTTGATAATGCTCGCCTGCGCCAGCCCAGTCGTTACTGGCGTTCCGATGACCGATTTGCTATCACAGTCATTCCCGCTGACGCTATCCGCCGGTAGCGGGCCAGTAAGCCCCGACTGAATCATCCCAGTTGCCCCGGTACAGACGGTATTGGTTAATGTGACCGGCGTGATAATTGCGGCGCGAACGCGCGTCGTAAGTGTCACTGCTGGTTCATTGGTCGCCACGTTCAACGTTCCGGCAGCGACTTTGGTGCAGGTCACGCGGCGCAAGCCGACCGAAGGCGAGTTATCAACAGCACTGCATGTCCAACCAGCACTCACGCTCACATACTCTTCGTCCATCGACATAGTGTCGACGAAGAAGAGCGGGTTCGCACCCGCGCCGACGGTGTAGACAGCCGGGGAAATTCCTTCATTGCGCAACACGATGGTGTTGACGATGTTGCTGCCAGCCGCTAGTGGGCCACCCGACTTTGTCTTGGTTGCACGCAGGTCCGCGAACGGCACAGCGACGGCATAAGGAATGAGCAACATGTTATTGGCAGGATTGGTATCGCCAAACCCGACCGGCGGCGAGACCTCGACGCCGAAATTCCCGCCACCCGCAGTTGCGGGCATGGTGAGTGGAATGTTGAACGTTTGCGTCGCCCCCACGGCGACGGCTCCCGTGGTGCAAGTGATTACCGTACCCGTAACGCCATTGACCGTGCCGGCACCGCTATTTACGCACCCGGCAGGCAGAGTCCCGATGGTGAAGCCGACCGGTATCGCGGCGCGCACCATGCCACCGGTCGGTGCGTTGGTTGGGCCAGCGTTGTTATAGGCAACCACCAAGGTTTGCACGGAATCCGTCTGCACACTGCCAGATGGAAAAATCGAGCCGTTGGGACGCAAATCACTACCCACTTCAACCACATAACCAAAGTTGACGAGGTTATTGGCGAGATTCAGATCAATATAGTCGATACCACCCGAGGCGATGTTGGCTGCATTGTTAAAGGTCCCAACGCTATTGGCAACACCGGTGATATCGATGCTACCCAGCGCACTGGCCAACACAGGCCCTGAAATCGTACAGGTCACCGTGCGAGAAGTATTCGCCGCTGAAGCACCATTGCATGCCACCGCAGCGCCGTTGCTGGCGGTAATCGAGCTCACACTAAAGTCAGTAGCGGTGCCTGGAAGGTTGTCGGTTACCACAACTGTTGCACCAATCGGGATATCGTCCGCCACCCCATTAATCGGGTTTATGGTTGGCGTTAATCGGAATGTGGCCGACTGGCCGGCGATCGGATTGCCCGCGGGTGCTGCTTTCGTTTTCGCAACTTGCAGGTCGCCGGCAGTGCGTACGTTGCTGGTACTGGTCGCGTTCGAGCCACCAGTTGCCGTTGCAGTAAGGACCACGCTACCGGTGGATGCCCCACGAACTTGAAAATTGATCGTCCCCGTGTCACCAAGAGCACCAGGCGGAATGGCACATTGCACCGCTGGTCCGGCAATCGCAGTGCAAGGCGCGACAACTGTCGGCGGATTGATAGATAGGGTTGCGGGAATAGGGACAGTGATTGTAGCGGCCGCTACGTTCGTCCGAGTGTAGTCAAGCCCGACCGTTGCGTCCTGGCCTCGACCGATGTTGGCCTGCACATTAACCGCGTTGACCGTCACCTGTGCGCATGTGATGTTAGGTACTGCAAGTAACGCCGCTGCCATCGTCAGCGCGAACACAGATCGACTAACAAGCCAGCCCCTACTGACGACGGCGTCAATTCCACAAATTTTCATACAGAAAGGCAACCCCTGCGTCCAAAAAATAGGCGCTTCAATTTTCTTGTGATCCAAACGTACGCTTAAGTTGAGTACGCATCTAAGAGCTTGGACTTTCCAAATATTCTCGCTGAAAACCGTCGCTGAAAATCGCGGAACATTGCCAAGACGTGATAACTATCTATGAGATCTATGAGAAAAGCGCTTGTGCCGCATTAATTAGACACCTCTCGTACAGCGGATGTTAATTAGGCAAATACTAGCTATTCATCGAGCTATCTCGTTTCGTTCACAAGAGGGGGAGCGATTCAGGAAAGAATGTTTACAGCATCTGCTAATTTCCAACGGTCGCATCTTCCCTTGGCGTTTCCCGCCTAGGATGCAACGCAGTCAATTGCTAGTTTTCTCGGCAATCTCGTCGGGCTATGATGGTGAGATTGGCCGTGTGTAGCGGTTGCAAAAATAGGGTTCACCGTTCCGGCATTTATTAATCCAACCAATTCCAGCGCGTCCGCATTGATGATCAAAAAACACTTTGATGTATTCAGCACGAGTCCCTCCATGCGTCCGATAGCGCCAATGGAAGGCGCGCTGCCTCTTCAAACTGTCGAACCAGTTATGCGTCGGCGCATGACCCCTGCAATTACCCTAATGACGCTTGCTTGATGCCGCCTTCCTATCTGCGATAAACGCTTGGCCGTCATAGCTTCAATACTGGTTGCCGTGATCGCCATGATGAATCATCCCAGGCTTTGGCTTGCGTTTGAAGCGCACCATGCGAATTGCATTTCGCGCCAGCTTCTTGGTCAGTAGCGGGTGCATCGCATCACCGACAATCATTCGGCTATCCAAATCCATCACCACCTCCAGACACAACCAACCACCAGCGGTCGGAATCTAGCTAATGTCGGTCGTCCACAACTAATCCGGCGCGGTCGTCTGAAATTGGCGCTTGAGTACATTCTGGGCTATCGGAACAAATGGTGCGCCGGGTTTTTTGTGGCGCGGTAGCGGCGTTTATGCCTGGCATGGATACCATCGGCCGGCATCAGCTTACGAACTCACTTCTTGCTCACCGGCAGGCCACCGCGCCTTGATTTCTCGGGCCATCTACAGCGAACCAAAGGCCACATCAACTTGGCATGGGTAGCGCGAATAACGGCCCCCAACCGTGACATGGTGCCCCAAAACTTGGCTGGTTGTCGACCCTGCGCGCCGCGCTACTACATTACCACTCTCACTCACCTTCAGTACGTCGCACATGGCGCTGCGACCCTCCGAGGCAGCGGTTGTACGCCGACATTTCACGCGTAGCAACATGCCGCTCAAAGAATTCCCCCAAGCATTAGGTAAAGTACGGCAATGCATAAAATTCTCGTTACCGGCGCGTCCGGCTTTATTGGCCATGCCCTCGCCCTGCACCTGCTCGCCCGCGGCGACATTGTTATTGGTATTGATAACCTCAACGACTACTACGATGTTTCGTTGAAGGAGGCTCGTTTAGCCCAGCTGGCCGCACATGCCGCCTTTACGTTTATAAAAGCGGATATCGCCAATAAATCCACGATGGAAGCTCTCTTTGCCGACCATAACTTTGATGCGGTGGTTAATCTAGCCGCACAGGCTGGTGTGCGCCACTCGTTAATCGACCCGCACGTTTACGTTGAGGCCAACTTGCAAGGCTTTGTGAATGTTTTGGAGGGCTGCCGCCATGCCAAGGTGCGGCATCTCGTGTTCGCCTCAACCAGTTCAGTGTATGGCTTGAATAGCACCCTACCTTTCGATGAATCGCACAACACCGATCATCCGGTGAGCCTTTACGCGGCCACCAAAAAAGCCAACGAGCTTATGGCACATAGCTATGCGCATTTGTTCGGCATTCCGATGACGGGGTTGCGCTTCTTCACCGTTTACGGGCCGTGGGGTCGCCCGGATATGGCTCTCTTCAAATTCACCAAGGCGATCTTGGCCGGTGAAACCATCCAAGTGTTTAACCATGGCAAGATGGTGCGGGACTTCACCTACATCGATGACATCGTTGAAGGTGTCGTTCGGCTGATTGACCGCCCGGCAACACCGGACAAAAATTGGTCCAGCGCCCACCCAACACCCGAGACAAGCAGCGCGCCCTACCGAATTTTTAACATCGGTAACAACGAGCCGATCGAGCTGATGCGTTACATCCGTGCCATCGAGTTAGCGACAGGCAAAAAGGCAAACATGGAGATGCTGCCTATTCAGCCGGGTGACGTGCACGCCACTTCGGCCAGTGTTGCGCGCCTCGAAGCGCACATCGGATTTAAACCACAAACAAAGGTGGAGGATGGTGTGGCGAAGTTTGTGGATTGGTATCGCGGGTATTACCAGCCTGGTTGAGCCGGGCGATCGCTGGCGCATTTGGGATTAGTAGTGAAATCAGTTTTATTGACTGTCAACCAATATTTGCATTGCGGGGCGCAGCCGGCATCGCCTGAACACTCAGTACGTCCGCTGTAGGCGGACCGTTCGCTTGTGTTCTTTAGCCTGAATATTTCATGGCTCGCCGGTTGCTTAGAAGGACATTGCCTCTGGGCAATTGGCAAACCAATTTGGCTCGTTTCTCTCTTGCTGTGGATGCGGGCTGCGGGTTCGCTCGCCCACTCGCCCGCTTTCGAACACGCCCCATGAAATGTTCAGGCCAGCAGCACTCGCGTTAAGCATCTTCCGTGCGCCGGTCAGCAATCACCTCTTTTGCGCGTTTTAGTCGTTTAGCTAACGCAGGTCCGCGCGCCACCGCAACCCCCACCGACAGCACATCAAGCAACACCAAATGCACCATGCGAGACGTCATCGGCGCATAAACATCGAGATCTTCACGAACATCCGCAAACAATACTACCGTCGCTAAGCGCGCTAGGGGTGAGCCGCTTGCCGTGATGGCAATCACGGATGCCCCAGCGTCCCGAGCGATTTCCGCGCTGCGAATCAGTTCGCGGGTGCGGCCGGTGCCGGAGATGGCTACCACCACATCTTGTTTGCCAAGCAGCGATGCCGCCATCGCGTGGATGTGAGGATCGGAGTATGCGACCGCTGGCACCCCTAACCGAAAAAATTTGTGTTGGGCGTCCAAGGCAACGATCCCGGAATTACCCAAGCCATAAAACTCAATTCGGTTCGCTTCCGCGAGTAGTTTTGTTGCCCGTGTAAGCGCGTGCGGATCAAGGTGGTTTCGCACACTGACTAAGGCAGCGATGCCGCGATCAAACACCTTAGCACCCACCTCGGCCATCGAGTCTTGCATTCCCACATCATGGTGAACGAACGGCACTCCGAGCGCGAGGCTTTGTGCGAGACGCAACTTGAAATCCCGATATCCGTTGAAGCCGACCGCCACACAGAACCTCGCCACCGTCGGCTGGCTGACACCACACTTGGCTGCGATGTCAGGGAACGACAAACTGATTACCAAATTAGGATGGCGCAGTACAAACCTGCCCACCAATTTCTCTGAAGGTCGCAGCGTGTCGATCAACGCCTCAATACGATCCAACAGTGTAGTTGACGCAACTGGCGCTTTTGGCGGCATATTTTTTTAACGAGGTCTGAGATTGCGGCATATATGCATACTCAACGACTTTTTGTAGATTGTCAACAGCTAATAACCGCAGGCTCCTTGTTCGACCTGCTTCCGTCTTGCGTTTGCACAGGAGACACCCATGAGGCCACCACAATCAACTTGACAGAAATTTGTAGATTTTCTACAATTTCGCTTGTTTCCATCGTCAGCCATTCCAATTGGTTCGGAGTTATGGCATGCGTACTCATCCCACACCACACCCCACAGTCGCGCGCATTACGGACGACATTTGCCAACGAAGCCGATCTTTCCGCGCCCGGTATTTGGCGCATGTAGCCGCCGCGAAACACGCCGACCCCGCCCGCAGCCGGATCTCCTGTACCAACTTGGCGCACGCTTTTGCTGCCGAGGCACCTAACGACAAATTGGTTTTGCGCGAAATTCGAGCACCGAATATTGCTATCGTGTCCGCCTACAACGACCTGCTTTCCGCACATCAACCGCTGGCGCGTTTTCCGGACATCATCAAGCACGCCGCTCGTGACGCGGGTGCCACTGCGCAATTTGCAGGCGGTGTTCCGGCCATGTGCGATGGTGTGACTCAGGGGCAAGCGGGTATGGAGCTGTCGTTGTTTTCACGCGACATCATTGCCCAGGCCACGGCTATTGCCTTGTCGCATAACGTATTCGACGGCGTCTTGTGCCTTGGTGTGTGTGACAAGATTGTGCCGGGGCTTTTGATCGGCGCGTTGCAGTTTGGTCATCTGCCCACTATTTTTGTACCGGCGGGGCCGATGATCACCGGCCTGTCTAATGACGAAAAATCAAAGATTCGCCAGCAGTTCGCCGAAGGCAAGGTTGACCGTGCAGGACTGCTTGAAGCTGAAAGCCGCGCCTATCACGGTCCGGGCACCTGTACCTTCTACGGCACTGCCAACAGCAACCAAATGCTTATGGAAGTCATGGGGCTGCATTTACCCGGCTCTGCGTTCATCACGCCAAACACGCCTTTGCGGGATGCGTTAACTGCAGAGGCCACCAAACGTGTTGTCGCCCTCACGCATCTTGGCACCGAATACACGCCCATCGCAGATATTGTGGATGAGCGCTGCATCGTCAACGCCATCGTCGGCTTGCTCGCCACCGGCGGCTCGACCAACCATACTATCCACATCATCGCCATCGCGCGTGCAGCTGGCATTATCATCAATTGGGACGACTTTGACGCTTTGTCCGCCGTGGTACCCCTGCTAGCTCGTATCTACCCGAATGGGAGTGCTGACGTGAATCACTTTCATGCGGCCGGTGGCGCGGGGTTTGTGATTCGGGAGCTTTTGTCGGTTGGGTTGTTACACGAAGACGTAGCGACGGTGGCAGGTCGCGGACTCGCACGTTACACCGAGGAACCCACCCTAAAAGCGGGCCGTATCGCCCGCCGAAGTGCACCTGCCACCAGCGGCGATGAGAGTGTTGTGCGAACGGCGGTGGCTCCATTTAGCGCCGATGGCGGCCTTCGTGTGTTGCGCGGCAATCTAGGCCGTTCGGTGATCAAGGTGTCTGCGGTCAAGCCACAACACCACATTGTCGAGGCACCCGCCATGGTGTTTGATGATCAGGACCACGTGCTGGCCGCGTTTAAGCGTGGTGAACTGCAAAAAAACTTTGTGGCAGTGGTTCGTTTTCAAGGGCCGCGCGCCAATGGTATGCCGGAGTTACACAAACTTACCCCCGCCCTGGGCTCGTTACAGGATGCAGGATTTCGCGTTGCACTTGTCACCGATGGGCGTATGTCGGGTGCATCGGGCAAAGTACCTGCCGCAATTCACGTCTCACCAGAATGTGTTGCCGGCGGACCCATCGGCAAAGTGCGCAACGGTGACATCATTCGCCTGGATGTCGACGCTGGGACGCTGGAGGTAGTTGTTGACCCCGCCGAATGGGCCAAACGCGACATCGCTGCCGTGAATCTTGAAGCCAACCAATTTGGCTCGGGCCGCGAACTATTTTTTGCATCACGCGCAGCTGCGCTGACCGCGGAAGATGGTGCTGGCACTTTTGGCGTCATCCCTATTCCCGCAGCGTGACCCGCAGCGTCACCAATCGGGAGACAATCGCTTGACCCTTGCCTCGCCACACATCCGCGATATCCTTGCAGCAAGCCCGGTGATGCCTGTGATCGTACTGGATCGCGTGGAAGATGCCGCGCCACTTGCTCGCGCTTTGGTTACAGGCGGTATCCGTGTTCTTGAAGTCACAATGCGTAGCCCGGCCGCGCTTGAATCTGTCCGCGCAATTCGACACCAGGTGCCGGAGGCGATTGTAGGTGTGGGTACCATCGTCACCGTCGCGGACTTCGATGCGGCGGTTGCAGCAGGTGCGGCTTTCGGCGTGAGTCCCGGCAGCAGTGATCACCTGTTGGCACATGTTGCGCAGCAGCAACTGCCGTTTCTGCCTGGTTGTATGACCCCTTCAGACTTGATGCGTGCCATGGAAGCCGGGTTTGATGCGGTAAAACTGTTCCCTGCAAAGCAGGCCGGTGGTGTTGAGATGCTCAAAGCCCTCGGCGGCCCGTTCCCTAGAATTGCATTTTGCCCAACTGGTGGCATCGACGCACTCTCCGCGCCTGACTACTTGAGGTTGCCCAATGTGGCCTGCGTTGGCGGATCGTGGCTTGCCCCAGCCAATCTCGTCAACAGTGGCGACTGGGAAGCAATTCGTCTAAGGGCTGTTGCCGCTTCTGCGTTGCGAGCAGTTGCCACCGCGTCTGGCAAGACATCACGGTAGAACTCCCGTAACCTTGTTTCCTTCAAACTCTCAACTCACTCGCGCCACCCCTCGAACGGACCAAACTCCATGACTGCGACCCCATCCGCAACCACCCCGGAATGCCGCGCTCTGGTATTGTTTGGTGCAACAGGTGATCTTGCCAAACGTATGTTGTGGCCTTCACTCTATGCACTCGACATCGATGGCCTATTGCCGAAAGTGTTTCAGTTAATCGGTGCGGCGACTTCAAAACAAACAGTTGATGAATTCCGGCAGAAAGTACGCGATGCAATTTTCACATCCGCAAATGCTAGCGTGTTTGATGAAGCCAAGTTTGCGGCTTTCGCAGCGCGGATTTGCTACGTAACTGTTGATATTCAGACCCCAGGCGGGTTAGATTCGGTAAAGCGTGCGCTGAGCCCCGGCGATGGTGGCGTGATGTATTACCTCTCCACTGGCCCCCAACTGTTTGGTCCGATCTGCCTGGCTTTACGCGACGCGGGGTTAATCGACCGGCACTCACGAATCACGATTGAAAAACCGATTGGCACCAATTCCCGAACCGCTCATGAGGTCAATGAAGCCATCGGTGCGGCATTTGAAGAAAATCAAGTGTTTCGCATCGACCACTACCTAGGCAAGGAGGCAGTGCAAAACCTACTGGCACTCCGATTCGCCAACGCGATCTTTGAGCCGTTGTGGAATGCCAGCGCAATTGAACAGGTACAAATCACCGTGGCTGAAGCGGTCGGCGTTGAGGGGCGATGGGGGTTCTACGACAGCACTGGCGCGCTGCGCGACATGGTACAAAGCCACATGCTGCAACTGTTGTGCTTGGTTGCAATGGAGCCGCCGGCAGGGTTCACCCCTACCGCTGTGCGCAATGAAAAGGTAAAGGTCTTGTGGTCGCTGCACCCGATAACCGCTGCCGATGTTGAGTCTCACACGGTGCGCGGCCAATACGTGGGCGGCTATAGCGCCGGACAGGCAGCAGTTGGTTACCTTGACGAAAAAGGCGCGGCGACGACCAGTGACACCGAGACTTTCGTTGCGCTCAAGGTCGGTATCGACAATTGGCGCTGGGCAGGTGTGCCTTTTTACATGCGCACCGGCAAACGGCTGGCCAAGCGCTGTAGCGAGATCATGATCCAGTTCAAACCCGCACCATTCAACATCTTTGCCGATATTGGTGCCAGCCTGTCGCCGAATGCGCTACTTATCCAATTGCAACCGGAGGAAATGATCACGCTCACCCTCATGCACAAAAAGCCCGGCATGAATGAAGTCAAACTTGCACAAGTCCCACTCAATTTGTCGATCGGTGAAACGTTCGGCCAGTCGCGCCGCCGCATTGCCTATGAACGGATGCTGCTGGATGTACTGCGCAACAACTCAGCACTGTTTGTGCGGCGTGATGAGGTCGAAGCGGCATGGAAGTGGATCGACGGCATCATCGACGGCTGGAAAAGCACCGGCTACACAGTAAAGCCCTATACTGCCGGCAGTTGGGGCCCTAGCGCCGCCATCGCTTTGACGGAACGCAACGGCCACTCTTGGAACGAGTAACGAATCACGCTTCGCGTATCAATCCGCTAGCCGGTAGTGCGTTCGGGTGAGGCAATGGTGGTAGTACGCCGGGCAGCAACCTGACACGGGTGAGGGCTTGGTATCACGCGACCATCGCGCCGGTGGAGGCGACCTCGTGTGGGAGATCGGCTCCGGCGACTTTGAATGCCACAATGATAACGGCACATTCAACGCCGAACAGTTTCGTACCAACGCCGCGTCCGATCAAGTCAAAATGATCAGATCACACTCTCACAAGGCACCAAGCCCGGGCACGGTGGAATACTCCAGGTTCGAAGGTGACGCCGGAAATCGCTAAGGCGCGTGCGGGGTGCCCATCGGAGCTTTCCGGCAAAACATTCGGCCTTCTCAACGCCGCGCGAGTTACTACACTTCTTGGTGCAGTTAGGTGAGTTATCCGGCGGCTCAACGATAATGGGGAAAGAGCCCGCGCCCTCGGTTGGCAAACTTAACCACCGATCCCGACTGAAGGCCCGCTGATGAAGTCGATACAGGTAGGGCACCCGAGTATCAGCGAGTAAACCTCACGTCTGCTCTGCGCTATTGTGCAATCGGTCATCCCACTGGTAGCCGCTGTGTCCCCTCGTCTGCGCAGAAATGCCTGTCGAAGTAAGGTTAGGCTACCCTCCCGGTTGATGCAGAAACGCATAGTCGCCATGAATTTTGTATGATTGGCATGGTTAGACTTATCTGGGGTAGCTCCGGCGCGGCAAAATGTTTAGGTAAAGTGTTAACGTTGAGGTCAGGCTAGGATGAGGCAACATAAGATTCCCGCCGTTTATATGCGCGGCGGCACCAGCAAAGGGATATTTTTTAAAGCAGAAGATTTACCTGCTGACAGCTATAAACGTGACCTCATTTTGCTCAGGGCATTGGGAAGTCCCGACCCCTACGGCAACCAGCTCGATGGGCTGGGCGACGCCAACTCGACCACCAACCGGGTAGTGTTGGTCTCAACATCGTATCGCGACGACTGCGATGTTGACTTCATTTGCGGCCAGGTGGGCATCGACACGCCGACAATTGATTGGTCGGGCAACTTCGCCAATCTAGCGGCTGCCGTAGGCCCGTTCGCCATCAGCGAGGACTTGTGTGATGCGCCGGCCGAAGGCATGGCAACAGTGCGCATGTGGCAGGCCGGAATCGGGAAAAAAATCGTCGCGTACGTGCCTATGCACGGTGGCGAAGTGGTGGAGGAAGGCGATTTTGTTGATGACGGCGTTGCCTTTCCTGCGGCACAAATTCGCATGGAATTCCTCGATCCTGCCGCGGAGGATCTCACCGCGCCAGAGAATCTTTCGCATGTAGGATTGTTTCCGACCGGCAATGCACGCGATTTGCTTAACATCGCCCCCGGAGAGACCATCGAAGTGACGATGGTTGACGCCGGCAATCCCACGGTGTTGGTACTCGCCGAAGCATTGGGCCTCACGGCTACTGAAACCAAGGAAGCAATAAACAACAATACCGCGCTGCTCGCTCGAATTGAACTGATCCGCGCCGCCGCCGCCGTGGCCATGGGTATCGCCAAATCACCAGAGGAAGCGACTGCACTGCACCCGCAATGCCCCAAACTCGCATTTATCGCCGAGCCAACTAGTTACTTGGCGTCAAACGGCTGCACGATCACTGCCGACCGTATCGACGTACTTGCGCGCATGGTCACAATGCAAACGCTGCATCATGCCCTACCCGGCTCCGGTGCCATTGCGCTAGCCGTCGCCGCAGCCTTTCCCGGCACCCTGGTGCACCGAATTGTTGGCTCCCACGACCTGCTAAAACCAGTGAGAATTGGCCATACATCAGGCATCTTGGCAATCAGCGCCGAGGCCAGCGACAGCATTGGCGGATGGCGCATCACCAAAGCCGTAATGAGTCGAAGCGCGAGGCGTTTGATGGCAGGATGGGTTTACGTGCCCGCGAAAATTCCCTAACGTCTCGCCTCCCCGTGTAAACCAACGCGGCGCTGCCACGTTAAGTAAACACTGTGGCAGCGGCACCCATCAAACAATTGGGTCGCCGTTGTAAAACCACAAAGCAGGCCACAAAAAACTCGTGCGTGAACTTAGCGTCAGAAGTGCTCTAGCAGGACTCTCTTTTATAAAGGAAAATCGGAAATGAAACTGATCAACACATCAAAGCTCTTGGTTGCATTGGCAATTGGTGCCCTCGGCGCGCCAGTGATCGTTAACGCCCAGACACCGGCGCCAGCTGCCCCGTCAGCAAAAACGGCACCAGCAGCTGCACCGGCCGCACCTGCCAAAGTCGAAGCACCGGCAAAAGCGGACAAAGCACCTGCCAAAGCTGACGCAGCACCCGCTGATAAGCCAAAGAAAGCCAAGAAAAAAGCTAAAAAAGCTAAAAAAGACGCAACACCAGCTAAATAATATAGCGTCTAAACCGTTACACCGTTGGAAACAAAAAGAGCGCGTGGCGCTCTTTTTGTTTTGTGCGGTTGAAGACGTTACTTCAGCGCCTTAAAACGTACCCGCTTCGGCCGCGCGGCTTCCTCACCCAGGCGGCGCTTCTTGTCGGCTTCGTATTCATTGTAGTTGCCGTTGTAGAACACCCACTGCGAATCCCCTTCGCAGGCGAGGATATGTGTCGCCAAGCGGTCTAGGAACCAGCGATCATGGGAGATAACCATGACGGTGCCAGCAAACTCTTGCAGTGCGTCTTCCAGTGCGCGTAGCGTCTCAACGTCCAAGTCGTTGGATGGCTCATCCAGCAGCAAAACATTGCCGCCCTTGAGCAGCGTGATCGCCAAGTGAAGACGGCCGCGCTCTCCACCGGACAGTTTCCCGACCAATTTCTGCTGGTCGCCACCCTTAAAGTTAAAGCGGCCAATGTAGGCACGCGACTGCATTTCGAATTTGCCGACTTGCAAAATATCGGAGCCGCCTGAGACCGCCTCCCAGACGTTTTTTTCCCCTTCGAGCGCATCGCGCGATTGGTCAACAAACGCCAGATTCACCGTCGGGCCGATCTTGATTTCGCCGGAATCCGGCGGCTCGGTGCCGCGGATCAACTTAAACAAGGTCGATTTACCCGCGCCGTTTGGACCGATCACACCCACAATCGCGCCAGGTGGAATCTTCATCGACAGGTTGTCGATCAACACCCGATCGCCGAATGACTTGGTCACGTTGGTGAATTCGATCACCTCATTGCCCAGACGCTCTGCCACGGGGATAAATATCTCACTGGTCTCATTACGACGTTGGTACTCGTAACTTGATAACTCCTCAAATCGTGTCATACGCGCCTTGGATTTCGCCTGCCGCCCTTTCGGGTTCTGTCGCACCCACTCAAGCTCTTTCTTCAAGTTGCGCTGGCGCGCCGACTCCGACGATTCTTCTTTTTGCAGGCGATCGGTCTTTTGATCCAGCCAGCTCGAATAGTTACCCTTCCAAGGAATGCCCGATCCACGGTCAAGTTCCAAAATCCATTCGGCGGCGTTATCCAAAAAGTACCGGTCGTGGGTGACTGCGACCACGGTGCCGGGGAAACGTGCGAGGAATTGTTCGAGCCAGTCGACACTCTCGGCATCAAGGTGGTTGGTGGGCTCGTCGAGCAGCAACATATCCGGCTTGGAAAGAAGCAGTTGGCATAGCGCCACGCGGCGTTTCTCACCACCAGACAACTTGCCGACCACCGCGTCCCACGGCGGGATACGCAGCGCGTCGGCGGCAATTTCCATCTGCGCCTCCGACGAGTCACCATCGCCGGCGGCGATGATCGCTTCCAACTTCGCCTGTTCTTCGGCGAGTGCATCAAAATCCGCACCATCTTCCGCGTAGGCCACATAGACCTCATCTAGCCGCTTCTTGGCAGCCAACACGCCACCTAAACCGGCCTCAACGGCTTCCCGCACGGTTTGGTCGGGATTCATCAGCGGCTCCTGCATCAGGTAACCAATCTTGATGCCCGGCATGGGGACGGCTTCGCCCTCGATTTCTTTGTCCACGCCCGCCATGATTTTGAGCAGGGTCGATTTGCCCGCGCCGTTGAGGCCCAGCACACCAATTTTGGCGCCGGGGAAAAACGACAGCGAGATGTCTTTAAGAATTTGGCGCTTCGGCGGAACAATCTTGCCGACGCGATTCATCGTGTATACGTACTGTGCCATGTGCCGCTTTCCATCAATTATTTCGGTGAGGCGCTATTTTGCCAGTCGCAGACGCGCTGCGCCCACGGCGGTTGAAAGGTCGCATCCGCCACCCCTACGAACAACACCGACACACCCGCCATCTGCTGGGCGATTCCGAGCAAAAACGGCTGAAAACGCCCGCCAGATGGCGACACCACAAGCTATCGCCAAAGTCATCGGCTTGGCCAATAATCGGGGCGTGCCAAGCAAATCCGATAAGCCGAGCCCCACGCCGAGGCCAGTTGCTCCGATAAACGAGCAGATCGCCACGCTTGAACTCGAGTGCAAATACCGGATGGTGAAAATCCGACAGGCCAGACACATGCGCGATGTGCTCCAGCTTGGGATGCTCGATATTCGCGGCGAGGTGGCGTCGCACCAAAACGAAATACGCGGGTTACGACAGCTGCACATTGCCTGCGAAAATCGCATGCGTGAGTTGATGGGCTCTCATATGCTGGAACTGCGCGGCATGCGCGACCTGCAACTATTGATCCAGATGCGCAGCCATTTCCAGCATCGAGAGTGGGTGTATTTGAAAGGCACCTTCCCATTGATGTTCCGCGAAGCTGACTCAGAAGCGGAGCGCATCGAGCGACGCCTTGAACGCGAAGCCGAGCAACAGGGTCGTCGCCAACGGGGCAAATAGACGGTGCGCCAAGCCTTTTCTCCCAGTTCCGCAGACCTCTATCGGCTTGGTTTGATTGACGCCATGGCCGCCATTACCGAGGGGCGCTTCACTGCGCATGACTATGTCGAAAGCTGTATTCAGCGCGCCATATCGACCGAGGAGCGTGTCGGTGCATTCGTCCATTTTAACCCCGACCGTATACGCGCGCAGGTAAGGCCGCAAACCAGCGCATCCGGTCAACTCGCCAATATGCCAATCGGCGTCAAGGACATCATGGCCACACGTGGTGTTCCAACCGAGATGGGCTCAGCCGCGCTTATTGGTCCGTTTAGCGGCCACATCCCGAATTCCTCGGCCAAAGTTGTCGATAAACTCGCTGGCGAGTCAGCCATCATGTTTGGCAAGACCGTTACCACCGAATTTGCCTGGCGCGAGCCCGGCAAGACGCGTAACCCTTGGCAGCTGCACCACACGCCGGGTGGTTCGTCGAGCGGCTCGGCGGCAGCAGTGGCTGCAGGTTGTGTGCCCGCAGCGCTCGGCACACAGACGTTTGGCTCAGTCATTCGGCCAGCGGCGTTTTGTGGTGTGGTTGGCTTCAAACCGAGTTTTGGCACGATCCCACGCACCGGCATTTACCCAATGTCGGATAGCCTAGACCAGGTTGGTGTGTTCACGCGAACTGTCACCGACGCGGCGCTACTCAGCGCTTGTTTGTGGACTGACGCGGGTACTGTGCAGCAACACGATGGCAACACAGTACCGCCCGCGCTAGCAGCTGGCTTGACGACACCGGACCAACGGCCACGACAAATTGCGCTCCTGCATACCTCACGATGGGACAGGGCGGATGCGGCGCAACAACAATTGATCAACGACACAGCCGCGCTACTTACCGAAGAAGGTGCCGACGTCACCCTACTCGAACTTCCCGCAGGGTTTGATGCCATTTGGGATATCGCCGCGACCTTATGCGACGTCGAGGGTGCAGAAGTGAATGCCCAATTCATGGATGAGAATCCACCGCGTGTCAGCCGCCATATCTTGGAGTTGATCACACGTGGCAGGGCGCGTCCGGCCTCCGATTACCAGCATGCAAAGGCCGCGCAACAATCACTCGTGCTTCAGTTTCACGAGTTGCTGGCACCGTTTGACGCGGTGTTGACTGCACCGGCACGCGGCGAGGCCCCGCCGGGGTTGGCTGACACCGGCGACGCGGTGTTCTGTATTCCATTTAGCGTGCTGGGTGGTCCTGCGATCACACTGCCCGCCGCAATGTCGGCCAACGGACTACCGCTCGGTATCCAACTGGTTCACCGCTGGGGAGACGATCAACGTCTGCTTGATACCGCACGCTGGATCGAACAGCGCCTCGCGCGTCCGCAGGTGTTTCCGTTGCTGCCCTGATCGACGGCGGTTTGTTCTTTTGGCACCGGCCCTAGGTGCCAAGTAAGAACTTTCGAACGACCGCAATCGAGTACGCATCTTGAAACATCGGCGCATGTCCTGTTGCGGCGAACGTGACGCCGGTAACGTTTGGCTTGGTGCACATATGCTCAAACGTTGACGCTAGCAGCAGGTCTGACTCTGCACCACGCGTCAACAGTACAGGGCACTGCACCGCATCCCAGAATTCCGACAGATCAACATCCTCAATCGGCTGCTGTCGGAAGCTATCGCCGATCGCCGGGTCATAACGAAATTGCCACATGCCGGAACTTGTCTTTTTGATCAAGGGAAGGGTCAAGGTGTGCCATTGGTCGTCGGTAAGCGGACCAAAGGGGCTCACCAAGCGCATCGCCTCTACGACCTCATCGACGCTGCGAAATAGTGGACTCACGCCGACATACATACCGATACGTTCGAGTGATGCCTTGGGGATGAACGAGCCTAAATCATTAAGCACCATGCGGGTGATTGGTGTGTTTGGCTGCGCGGCGAGTACCATGCCGATAATGCCGCCCATCGAGGTACCGAGCCAATGGACGGATTTCTGCCCTGTCTTGGCAATCACCCTCACCATGTCCGACACGTACTGCGGGTAGGTGTAATCGGCTTTGTTGACCAACCAGTCCGACTCACCCCGGCCAACCACGTCTGGGCATACCACGCGATAACGGTCGGCCAGCGCTTCCGCCATCACATCGAAGTCACGACCACAACGTGTCAGGCCATGGACACATATCAACACGTTCGGATTTGCGGCGTCGCCCCATTCGGTGACATGTACCCGATGACTACCAGCGGAAGACTGGCAGGGCACAAAATAATTATGCAAGTCTGGTCTCCTGAAACCCGGTCGTGCTGGGAATACCTGCTGTGCGCTCGGCAGCCTTTAACGTATTACCGAGCAACATCGTGATCGTCATCGGACCGACGCCCCCCGGCACAGGCGTAATGGCTGAGGCCACCAAGAGTGCTTCGGCATAGTCGACATCTCCACAAAGTTTGCCGTCTGGCAATCGATTGATACCCACATCGATCACGACCGCCCCCGGTTTGATCCAACCGCCTTTGACAAAATTTGGCCGACCGACCGCTGCCACCAAAATATCGGCACTGCGACAGAACGCCGGCAGATCCTGCGTCTTGGAGTGACATATGGTCACGGTCGCGCCCGCCTTTAGCAACAGCATGGCCTGCGGTTTACCGACAATATTTGATCGACCAACAATCACTGCATGTCTGCCCTCGATTGGGACGCCCTCATACTCAAGCATCTTCATGACGCCATATGGAGTACACGGCGGGTAAGGGCTTTCATCAATCACCAGTGCGCCCATATTCGCAAAGTGAAATCCGTCAACGTCCTTTTTTGCCGAGATGGCTTCGATCACTGCACGATCATCCAACCCTTTTGGCAACGGCAGCTGCACCAAGATGCCGTGAATGTTGGGGTTGGCATTGAGTTGCTCGACGAACGCCGTTAGGGCAGCCTGTGTAGTTGCTGCGGGAAGGGGATGTACTTCCGAGTACATACCGATAGACTCACAAGCTTTGGCCTTGTTACGCACATAAACTTGGGACGCGGCGTCATCGCCCACAATCACAACCGCCAACCCTGGCCGAATGCCTTGGGAAAGCAGCCGGTCTACACGCAGCTTGTATTCCGAACGAAAAAAATCCGAGATCACCTTGCCATCAATAATTTTTGCTGTCATGTTATGAATGAGAGTTGTTGTGAAGGGGTGATCAATAAATCGATTGATACGTCATGCTCTGAAACCGGAACCTCATCGACTAACTGGCAATCAAATGCTAGCGCTGCCAGCAGAGCAGCGGGTCGCCTTGCAGGCAACAAGCGATCATAGTATCCCTTGCCGTAACCAAGGCGATGGCCGCGACGGTCGAAGGCCACACCAGGAACCAGCAAAAGGTCAACGATATCGAGCTGCACGGCGGCGCAAGAGGCTAGCGGTTCACGAATGCCCCACTTCCCCACTACTAAATCCGCTTCGCCATCAACTCGGTGCAGCGCGAGTAGTGATACATCAGGTGATGTTTGCGCGCTAACCATCCTCGGCAACACCACAACTTTTTCCTGCCTCAACGCTTCTGAAAAAATGGCATTTGTATCCACCTCAGTGCCAAAACTCATGTAAATCAGCACCGTCCTGGCATCAACAAAAGCGGGTAACGCCAATAGGCGCGAAACACATCGCGCCGCATCCTCCGCGCGGCGGATGGTTGGCATCGCCTCACGCTGGTGGAGAACGGCCTCACGCAATAGAGACTTCGCCTCTATCAGATTTATATTCGGTGCGGTATTTGGCGTGATCATGGACATTTCGTTATTCTAGTCTGGGTGACGTCTCACGAAGCTCGCAAGGCACCCCAGCCACCCTCAGCCGCCTGACTTCTCAGCGATGGTATCGGCTAACAATTGCCAAACACGGATATCAAAGAACTTTGTGGCAAGACCTGAAGGTGACGGCAACACAAACAGACGGGTGGTGCTGTTGCTTCCAATCCGCTCGGGCTGAAGGCCATAGTCAGGGTGGCGGTTTAACACTTCGCGCCCGGCATTTTTGCTGGTGAACGCCACAATCTTCGGTTGGTAATGCTCGATCTTTGCCAAGAACGCATCGGCATCAAACGCGTTGTCCGGCAATTGGGCGTCGGTGCCGCAGTGCACCTTACACAAGTCTGTCAGGCCGATTCCCAAATCGAGTAGCTGCGGATACTCCGAGGGCAAGAATCGGCGTGGCGTTATGCCCGTCTGATGCAGCGTCGGCCAAAACCGATTACCCGGTTTGGCGTAATAAGATTTTTCCGCGGCAGATTTTGTCGATGGCGCAGTGCCACAAAACACCAATCGTAACCCCGGAACCAGCAAGTCCGGCACCAAATAGTTAGTCGATGACGCTGCGCTCTCACCCACTACCCCATCCCCCGTCTGGCTGCTCCATTTCAATTTTTAACTCGCCACGTAACCCGTTCACCCACCACACCGTGGTTGCGCGTTCCAAGTCAGATCTCGTCAACACCCGCTCGGCAACTTCGCCCCGAGCGATCAATTCGTCGCGCATGGTGCCGTTAAGCAGGCCAGCCGTTACCGGCGGTGTGAACCGTTTGCCATTCAAGTCCAACACAACATTGGCGCGGATAAATTCGGTCAGCTCACCGCGTTCATTCCAAAGTAGTGTGTCCCATATGCCGTCCGGCGGCGCATGCAATTGGTAAGTTTCGCGGCGGGTGGTTTTGTGTTGTAAAAACTCGTCAACACTGGAGACCGGCGACTTGGCAAGGATTGCGCGTGGGTTGAGCGGTGGCGATTCGAGAGCAAACACTTCTACGCTAACGGCCCCATCTGGCTTGCTCGACAAGCGTATCCGCCAATCGCCGCTGGCATGTTCTCGGGCGAGGCTGGCGAGCGCTGATCGTGCTGCCGCCTCGTCAAAGGCAAACCGGAAGTGCCGCGCCGAGTTGGCCATCCTTGCCAAGTGGCGATCGAGTAGAACTAACTCACCTTCAGCCAGTCGGATGGTCTCGAATAAGTCAAACGGCTTTGACGCGCGCTGCACAAACCGCGTTTTGTATACCAACTCCGCCGCCTCACCTTCGACCGTAGAGTCAAAGGTGATACCACTACCAACACCAAAGGTAGCTTTCCGCGCCGATCCATCACCTTCGATCCAAACACTGCGGATGCCGACGTTAAAACACGCCGCCCCACCCGGCTCAACCATACCAATCGCGCCGCAGTAGGCACCGCGCGGGCTTGCCTCCAAGTCACGGATCGCATGCATCGCTTCCACCTTCGGCGCACCGGTTACCGAGCCGCATGGGAACAGCGCGCGGAACACGTCGTGTAGCGAAAATCCCGGCAGAAGTTTCGCTTGCACGGTGGAAGTCATCGACCACACCGAGGGCAAGGCGTGCAATGAAAACAGGTATGGAACCTTGACCGAATGCAGCTCGGCAATACGTGAAAGATCGTTGCGCAGTAGATCCACAATCATCAAATTCTCTGCGCGGTCTTTCGGGGAGTGGGTCAGCGCGACGGCGAGTGCGGCATCAGCCTCGGGCGAGTCGCCGCGCGGCGCGGTACCTTTCATCGGCTGGGTGGTGACTTGTCCATCACGCAGGGAGAAAAAAAGTTCGGGCGACACCGACAACAACTGAAAGCCACCCGCATCAATAAATGCCTGATAACCATTGGGCTGGCTGGCCTGAAGTGCGCGGTAAAAAGAGAGCGCGTCTCCGGTGAACGCCGCAGTTAACCGTGTGGTGTAGTTAACTTGATAAAACCGTCCATCACGAATATCACGACGAATTGATTCGACACGAGCGGAAAACTCGCCAGCGGTGACGTCAGATACCCAATCTGCCAGCGTAAAGGTTGCCTCGTCGTCGGTGCGCAGAGTTGGGGTTGCGGGTAGCAACGTTGCGCCCGCAAACTCGGCAAACCAAACAAGCGGTGTAACAGCCGCCTGTGTCACCAAGGCGCGATCAAAAGCCGGTGCCGCCTCGTGCGCCACAAACCCTACACACCAGCGGCCACGGTTGGCGGCATCACAGACCGCATCCAACACCGGCGCGACTTGCTCAATGCGATGGGCAATGTGCACCGCAATTGGCGCACAAAACTGTAGACGTTGCCGCTGTTCACCCGGCCGGGCGGGAAACAACGGAAAGTCGATTTCACAACGAATTGACATCCCCTTATTCTAGAGGCCGCCAAGCCAGCTATATAATTCGATCCATATGGCGCGCAAAATATTTCCCACGGCAGTTGACTGCGAACTCGCCTTCTATGACGCTTTTGAGCGCGGCGACCTTAAGCTGATGATGGCTATCTGGTCCGACGAGCCGGACACGATTTGTGTGCACCCCCAAGGCCCCAGATTGGCGGGATTTTCGGCGATTCGAGACTCGTTCGCCGAAATTTTTTCGCACGCCCCTACTGCAAGCAAGCCGCGCATCAAGGTAAGCGAACTACGCAAGCATCAGAGCCAGACCTTGGCCATCCATTCTGTGTATGAGTCATTTATTGCCGATCCTCCGCCCGCTTCGACCAGTAGCGAAGTTGTTGCCGCAGCTCCCATATTGGCGACGAATGTCTACATGCTCACGCCCCGCGGGTGGCGCATGATCGTGCACCATGCGTCGCTGTCGCCACAGGGCACCGTTGCCGAAGAACAAGGTGTATCGCGGATCCTGCACTGATGCGTCGATGGGTTGGCAGATGATCTCCATTGTTGTTGGGTTACGCGGTTTGATGGTTGCGGCAGCCTTCACATTCCCCTGCGCAAGCGCAAGCCAGACCTACGTCGAAAAAGTGATCCGTACCGCGTTCCCGTCAGCAGAACGCGGATTTGACTGCGCGGCGGAATCCGACGAGGTCACCGGTACGCTCTGCGACAGCGTGTACGACTCACTACTGCAATACGACTACCTCGCACGCCCAGTCGTGCTTCAACCGCGTTCGGCTGCGGCGATGCCCGAGATCTCCGCAGATGGCCGCGTCTACACGTTCCGCATCAAGCGTGACATTTTTTTTACTGAGCACAAAGTGTTTGGTGGTGTACGCCGTGAACTGACCTCACACGACTATGCCTACAGCCTTAAGCGATTGCTTGACCCCAAAGTCAAAGCGCAGTGGCAGTTTTTGGTCGAGGGTAAGTTTATTGGCCTTGACGAACTACAAGCCGAGGCCAAGAAGACTGGCAAGTTCGACTACGATAAACCCGTGCGTGGAATCGAGACACCGGATCCGTACACCCTCATCCTGCGCTTGAAAGAGCCGGACTACAACCTCAACTACATCCTTGCGATGCCGGCGACGGCAGCGGTCGCGCGGGAAGTTGTCGAGTACTATGGGAGTGCGTTTGCGGAGAACCCGGTTGGCACTGGCCCGTTCATGCTGAAGGACTGGCGGCGCTCCTCACGCATTACGATGGTACGAAATCCAAATTATCGGTCGGAGGAGTTTTCGACCGTTGCCGACAAAGACCCGCGTGACATAGAGATTGCCAACGCACTGCGCGGTAAAAAATTTCCGCAGATTGATCGAATCGAGATCTCAATCATCGACGAAGATCAGCCGCGCTGGTTGGCCTTTCTTAATAACGAGCACGACTACCTGCGCCCCGTGCCCGAGGTTTATGCAGATATTGCGTTGCCAGGTGGCAAGGTTGCGCCCAATCTCGCTGCACGCGGAATCACGAAAGTCGCCAACGAACAGGCTTGGCTGGTCTACACCATGTTCAATATGCAAGATGCCATGATCGGCGGATATACGCCGGAGCGAATCGCGCTGCGCCGGGCGATGTCTATCGCCTACCCAGTAGCCGACGAGATCGCCATCCTCGAGAAAGGCCAATCCATCGAAGCGTTTTCGCCCATTGCCCAAGGCATGGCCGGATACACCAACGAACGTGCCACGTGGCACGAGTACAATCCTGCCAAAGCCAAAGCGTTACTGGATTTGTATGGCTACCTAGACCGTGACGGCGATGGCTGGCGCGAAGCGCCTGATGGCTCGCAATTGTCGGTCGACCTTGCCTCTTTCCCAGTATTGCGCGAACGTCAGCGCAATGAGTTATGGAAGCGGGCGATGGATGCGATCGGCATTCGGATGACCTTCCGGAAGATTGAAAAGTTACCCGATCTGCGTAAACAGGCGCAGGCCGGCAAGGTGCAGATGTGGACTTACGGCTGGATTGCAGACTATCCCGATGGCGAGAATTTCTTGCAGCTGTTTTGGAGTAAGTCGATCGGGGGTGCCAACTATTCGATGTACAACAAGCCTGAATACGACGCCTTGTATGAGCAAGTCAAGGTTATGCCTGACAGCCCGGCCCGCACTGAACGCTACCGGAAGATGGTGAAGATGTTGTGGGTGGATAATCCGTGGCGTGTGCATTACCTCCGGCAACGCACAGTATTACTGCACCCGTGGGTCATTGGCTACAAAAAACATCCTTTTGGTCATGAGCCGTGGCGTTATCTGGACATTGACCTCACTAAACTGCCACGCCAATAGCGCCGACAAATGCGTATCCCCTCCCCCCAGATCACCCACCTTGCCAACTTAACCAGCCTCGTGCTGGTGGTAGTGTTGGCTTGGCAGCTGGCATGGTGGGGCTGGCGGCTCGCTACCCCCGTGACGCAGATGGCAGAAACCGCTGACATCGCGCCGGTTGATCGCAGCCTCGCGCGAACCCTGCTGGGTGACCCGGGTGCGGTGGAACCGGTTGCGACTGGTGCAGCCGCGAATAACAACGGCATCCGCCTCAAAGGCGTGTTTGCCGTTGACGGCAAGACGCTTTCCGCCGCCATCATCAATACCGGCGGGCGCGATACCAGCGTTCGTGTTGGCGAGACCATTAGTGAGGGCGTCAAACTGGTCGAAGTGTCGGCGGCACAAATCGTGATCTCACGTGCGGGCGTGCGCGAAACCATCCCGATGGAGCGTATGAGTGCGTCGAACACCAGTAGCGGAAATACCGTGGCGGGCGCGGGTGCACGGCCCAACGCAGCGCCGCAGGCCACTTTCCGCCTGAACGTCGCCTCACAATCCCGCAATTCCTACAGTCTCTCGCGCAGTGAACTTAACAACGTCCTTCAAGACCCGAATCAAATCAACTTCCTCGGCAATATCGCTCAAGCACCAGGCGGCGGCGTTCAGGTGAAGGACGCGCCATCCGGCTCACTAGCGCAGAAGCTTGGTTTGCAAGTCGGTGACACTATCACCACCATTAACGGGCAACCGGTAACCGGGCCGGGTGACTTGGCGCGCTTCTATGGCCAATTCGGCTCAACTAACAGTATTCGAGCGGAGATCAAACGCGGCGGCGCACCGTTATTGTTGACCTACGCGATCAATCCGTAATGTGCAATAACGGCGGGCGTTTTCGAGCATTTTTGCTTGGAGAAGCGCGCCGTGTAAAGGGCTAGGTCGACTAGTGTTCACCGCTGTTTGGCGATTCGGCGGCAATTCCCGCCGAAAGATGCGTTCGCGATAGAATAGAGGCTGACTAATCCGCGCAAGCAGTACCCGCGCACCCGGAAATACGCGTCTACGTTAACGGAGTTGAAGAAATGAAATTCAGTATGGGTCGTTTTAGTTCTACGGCAGCAGTCCGCTTGTTGCTTTCGAGCATCGCGATGGTTGCGATGTCTCTCCTTGCGACAGGCTGCGGCAAAAATGCGGCAAAAAGTGAAGATGCCTCGGTTCGCATGATCAACCTAGCACCTGAGTCTGGCAGCCTGAATGTCTTGCTGAACACCGAGTCCAGTAACTGGCAATCCAATGTAGCCTATAAGGCGAGCACAGAATTTAAGTCAATTGGTAACGGCTCGCAACGCGTCCGCATCAGCAATGCAGGTGGCGTGATTGTCGACACCACCATTGGCTTCAGCGGACAGCGTAAACAATTGTTGGTGGTCTACGGCGGCCAATCAAGCGTCGGTGTAAGCGTTCTGCAAAACGACATCGCCGCATCAAGTCAAGGCAATTCGAAGTTGCGCGTCGTTTCCTACGCTGTTGGCCTCGCTGCCTTTGATGTCTACATGACAACGGCGACCGAAGACTACCGCACGGTCGAGCCCAAACTGCGCAACGTGACCGGTGGTATCTATGAAACACCGGTCGGCACGTACACGGTACGTTTGACCTCGACTGGCACCAAAGACCTGTTGTTTGAGATGCCAGCACGCGCCTTTGAAGACCGCAAGTACTACAACTTAGGGCTGTTTAACGAGGGCTCGGGCGCTTTGCCGAATGCGTTTTTTGTCACCCAAGACGATGATACGGCACCAACCGTGCTGACCAGCACCGTCAGCCGAGTACGCGCCATCAACGCCCAAGCGACCAATGCAACAGTTAACGTACGTGTCGGTACAACACTTGCCTTCACAAATATCCCGTTTGGCGGTATCAGCAGTTACACCCGTACCACAGCTGGCGATGGCAGCGTGGCCTTCACTGACACAACCGCAGGTGCCACTCTTTCCGCCTTCAGCGGTACCTTTGCCGGTGGCCGCGACTATTCAGTGTTCTTGGCACCGGGTTTAGCCGGTGGCCCGGTTACCGCGTTCCGCACACTGGATACTACCTTCCCGCCAAGTTCAGGCAAGGTACGTGTCCGGTTGGTGAATGCCTCCAGCGCAGCAGACTTGGCGCTGGCCCTGTCTTTCACGCCGACCACCCCGGCCGTGGCGACCCGCTCTGCCTCCAACTACATCGAAGTGGCGTCAGGCGCAGGCACCCCTGTGACCATCACGCAGGGTACGGCAGCCACACCGGTGCTTAGCCTGACCGGCACCGACCTTACAGCCGGCGCGACCTACACCTTTGTGGTCGGCGGTGTACCGGGTGCCTTGATCCTGACCGTGCGTCAAGACAACTAACGTCAACTACCGCAGAAAACACAGGGGGGCATTAGCCCCCTTCATTTATTGCTGTTCAAAGCCCGCGCTGCCGCATCAAATCGCAGCCGAAAATTGTTGGTCGTTTGCGAGCTTGCGCGTGTCATTTGTCATAAAGCCGTAGTGTGCATATCGTACAATATCAGGCGCAGCCAGGTTACATTCACCTCCGGAATTCGCCGCCGAATTCACCACCTGAGTTCGCCCCCCATCCTGAGTCGAGATTGCTCGTGAAACTATCGCTAAACCGTCGGACCACCCTGCAGCAACGTTACGCGCCAAAGTTGATGCTGGTAATTGCTACCGCTGCCGCCTTGAGCCTGTCGTCAACGTCAGGCATCGCCCCGGCGGTTGCGCAGGACAACATCACGATGAGCTTTGTCAATGCCGACATCCGTTCGGTGATTGAAACCATCGGCAAAGCAACCGGCAAGAACTTCATCATCGATCCACGTGTCACCGGCAATATGAACATCGTTTCGCAGACGCCAGTCACCAAAGATCTCGCCTACGAAATCCTGCTATCGACCCTGCGCGTGCATGGCTTTGCGGCCATCGAAGAGCGTGGTGCGATCAAGGTCGTGCCGGAAGCGGACGCCAAGACCAGTGGTTCGCTAATGGCACCAGGTGTGGCAACAAAGGGCGACCGTATCGTCACGCAGGTGTTTGCACTACAAAACGAATCTGCGGCGCAACTGGCCACCGTGTTGCGCCCCTTGGTGGCGCAAAACAATTTTATCGGCGCCTATCCGGGTAATAACACTTTGGTAATTACAGATTACGCGAGCAACGTCGAACGTATCCGCAAGATCATCAGCGCCATTGATGTTCCCGTAAGTTCCGACTTGCAAACAGTCAAATTACAATACGCCAGCGCGGTCGATATCGCCAACACCATGGTACGCCTGCTACCGGAAGCGTCGGCAAACCCATCCAACCCCGGTGCGCCCGCGAAGCTCTCAGTCGGCGTGGAGCCACGTACCAATTCGCTGATCATTCGTGCCGATTCGCCGGCGCTTATCACTCGTCTTCGAGCGCTAGTAGCGCAGATCGATACGCCCACCGCCGCGAACGGCAACATCAACGTGGTTTATCTCAAAAATGCTGAAGCGACCAAAATCGCCGAGACACTACGCGGTCTGATGGGCGGCGCATCCGCCAGCACCAGCGCGACGCCTGCGGCCAACAATACTGGCGCAGCCCAACCTAACCTGGTGTCTTCGAGCCCCGCCCCGGCGAGCAACATTCAAGCCTACGCCGCCACCAATTCACTCATCATCACGGCACCGGACCATGTCTACAACGCGCTACGCAGTGTCATCGACAAGTTGGACCAGCGGCGCGCACAAGTTTATGTCGAAGCGTTGATCGTTGAGGTGACCTCATCTGTTGCCGCCGAGTTTGGTATTCAATGGCAGGACTTAACCGGTGTCACCCGTGGTGGAGCGCAGGTGATCGGCGGCACCAACTTCGGTGGCCCCGGCACCAACATCATCACCGGCGCGCAAAATATCGGCACCATCGGCCAGGGCCTCAATATCGGCGTGGTGCGTGGGCAAGTGACGCTGCCCGGGATCGGCACCGTGCTCAACCTTGGCGCACTGGCGCGCGCCCTTGAGAACGACCAGCGCGCTAATGTGCTGTCTACACCGAACATCCTCACGCTTGATAATGAAGAAGCCAAGATTGTGGTGGGCCAAAACGTGCCGTTTGTGACTGGTAGCTACACACAATCGACCAGCATTGCCACCAACCCGTTCCAAACCATCGAGCGTAAAGACATTGGTTTGACGCTACGGGTGACGCCGCAGGTTGCTGAAGGTGGTGCGGTAAAACTGAAAGTGTTCCAAGAAGTGTCAAGCGTGGTGCCGACCTCATCGACCGTCCGTTCGGCTGATCTGATTACCAATAAACGCTCCATCGAAAACACCGTGCTGGTGGATGACGGACAGACCGTGGTGATCGGCGGCCTGATCTCGGATGATGCCAAAAATGGCGACAGCCGCGTACCACTGCTTGGGGATATTCCTGTCATCGGCAACCTGTTCAAGTACCAGACTCGCAGCCGAGAGAAAACCAACTTGATGGTGTTCTTGCGACCACTAGTCATTCGCGACAGCAAGATTGCGGCACAGCTGACCGGGTCGCGCTACGATTACATTCGCGGCGAACAAGCCGTCCATTTGAAGGAAGCCGATTCTTTGTTGCCACCCGCCGGTGGCCCGCAGCTGTCGGTACTACCCCTGACAGCAACACCGCCTATGGAATCAAAGGCCGCTGAGAAAAAATAACGTGGGTGCACACGAGGCAAAACAACGCGAAGTCGTCGAGGTCGCAGACCGGGCCGCAGTACGCCTGTTGCCGTACCACTTTGCCAAAGCACGCGGTGTGATTACTGCACGCATATTGGCCAAACCCGATGGCAACGACGAGATCGAGGTTTGGTTGGCTCCAAACCCAGAATCCTCAACATTGGCTGAGGTGCGACGTTTGACAGGCAAAACCGTCAAACACGTTCTGCTTTCGACTGAAGAATTCCAAACGCGGCTCGCCAGAGCGTACGCTTTTGGTGAAGCGACATCTGACGACCAAGTTGCTGACGCCGTTGCCAACATTACCTCCAATATTGAGTCCGAGGCAGATCTGGCGGCACTGACCGAGTCGCTCCCCGAAATCACCGATCTGCTTGAAACTGAGAACGATGCGCCAATCGTCAAGCTTATCAATGCACTGTTGACGCAGGCTGTACGAGAGAATGCATCTGATATTCACCTTGAAATTTTTGAACGCCGGTCATTGGTGAGGTTTCGTGTGGACGGCGCACTGCGCGACATCGTTGAACCGCGCCGAGCGTTGCACGCAGCGCTGGTGTCGCGCGTCAAAGTGATGGCAGAACTCGACATTGCCGAGAAACGACTGCCCCAAGACGGTCGGATCACTCTGAAAATTGCGGGTCGCCCAGTCGATGTGAGAGTTTCCACCCTACCCACCGGCCACGGTGAACGGGTGGTGCTTCGCCTGCTTGATAAACAGGCGGGGCGTTTGTCGCTCGACAGCCTCGGCATGTCTGCCAATACACTCGCGCAACTGGACAAACTGATCGAGCAACCGCACGGCATAATTCTGGTGACGGGCCCCACCGGCTCCGGGAAAACCACCACGCTGTACGCCGCCCTTTCGCGGTTAGATGCCTCGACGCGCAACATGATGACCGTTGAGGATCCGATCGAATACGATCTGGATGGCATCGGCCAGACGCAAGTCAACTCACGCATTGGCATGTCGTTCGCCCGCGCACTGCGCGCCATCCTGCGTCAAGACCCTGACGTCATCATGATCGGCGAGATTCGTGATTTGGAAACCGCCGAAATTGCAGTGCAGGCTTCCCTGACAGGGCATCTCGTGTTGGCGACCCTACACACCAACTCTGCCGCAGGTGCGGTGACGCGCCTCGTCGATATGGGTATTGAACCGTACTTGCTGGCATCGACCTTGAGCGGCGTCTTGGCGCAACGCCTAGTGCGAAAGGTGGACCGGCAAGATAAATCCAAGTTCCGCGGTCGTACCGGCATCTATGAATTGTTGACCGTGAATGAAACTATTCGCAGTTTGATACACGATGGTGAATCCGAAGCCGAGATCGCCGTTACTGCAAGCCAGGCGGGAATGAAAACGCTGCGTGAAGACGGCATGCGTTGGGTGGAGAGCGGCGTCACCTCAATCGAAGAAGTGATTCGCGTCACGCGTGACTGAAGTGGCGAATGTGACCAAGCAACGTACTTGGAGCGAGCATGCCCGGATTTAAGTTTCTTGCTTACGATATTGACGGACGTGAACAACGTGGCGTCATTGAATCGGACAGCCCGCGTCTTGCACGTTCCACGCTCCGAGAGCAGGGATTGTTTCCGCTGGAAGTGGCACTCATTGAAGCGGCGAATGATGCTTCAAACAGCTCTGGCCTCACCCGCTTTGGCCGGAGGACAGATTCGCTATCAACCGAGCAGCTCGCGGGTATCACCCGTCAACTCGCCACCTTGGTCGGCGCTGGACTCACCATCGAAGGTGCCTTAGGCGCACTCGTCGAACAAGCGGAAACTGAACGGGAACGCCAAGTGGTGGTGCAGCTACGCGCCAGCATTCGCGAGGGGCAATCGCTCGGACAAGCGATGGGGCTGTTCCCACAGTCGTTCTCCGAACTGTATCGCACGCTGGTGGGTGCCGGTGAGACGTCTGGCAAATTGCCAGATGTGTTGCTCAAACTCGCCGACTATGTTGAGGGCCAACAGGCGATGAAACAGAAACTCATCACAGCGATGGTCTACCCTGCCATCGTTGTGGTGATATGTGCGCTAGTCGTCGTCGGGCTGATGTTGTACGTGGTTCCACAGGTTGTTGGTGTATTTGACGCCACCAAACAAACCCTGCCATTGATGACGCGCGCTTTGCTCGGTCTCTCGACCCTATTGAAACTCACTTGGTGGCTTTGGCTAATTGCCGCCATCGGCGTCACGATCACCTTCCGGCTGGCCATGAAGAAAATGGCACAACGTCGCCGTTTCCACGCGCTGCTACTGCGTCTGCCAATCGTTGGTCGTTTGATCCGCGTGCGTGAAGCTTCACAACTCGCGGCCACCTTATCAATCTTGGTCGGTAGCGGTGTGCCGGTACTGGCCGCCATGAACGCCGGCGTCGGTGTGGTGAGTAATCTGCCGATGCGCGAAGCACTGGAACGCGCGGCCAATCAGGTGCGCGAGGGGGTATCACTTTCACGTGCGTTGCAATCACAAAACACCAAACCCGCCCTCTTCCCACCGGTGATGTTGCATTTGGTGGCCTCAGGAGAGGCCAGTGGACGCCTTCCCGAAACTCTCTCCAGTGCGGCACGGCAACAACAACTCGAACTCGAAACCCGCACCACTCGATTGGCAGCATTGATCGAACCCGCCATGATCGTGGTGATGGGTGTGATCGTCCTGTGTATCGTTTTGGCTGTGCTGCTACCAATTTTTGAACTTAACCAACTCGTCTCTCGTTAGTAATTATGAAACCAAGAAATACCCTGCGCGGCAGCGGATTCACGCTCATTGAAGTGATGATCGTCGTGGTCATCCTCGGCATCCTGGCCGCAGTGGTCATTCCAAAAATTCTTGATCGCCCGGATCAGGCCAAGGTCACTGCGGCTAAAGCAGATATCTCGATCATCATGCAGGCGTTAAAGCTCTATCGCCTCGACAATGGTTTTTATCCATCGACCGATCAGGGTCTGCAGGCGCTGACGCAAAAACCAACCTCCAATCCGCAACCGGCTAATTGGAAACAAGGCGGCTACATCGAGCGCTTGCCGACCGACCCGTGGAAGACGCCGTACCAATATTTGAATCCTGGAATCAAGGGGGAGATCGACGTCTTCAGTTACGGCGCAGACAAACAAGCCGGCGGCGAGGGTAACGACGCCGACATTGGGTCGTGGGCACTCTAGTCTCGCGACCAGCACTCCGATCAGCAGATGTCAAAACCCAAGCAATCACGGGCAGTTTCAGCCAAAATTGTCCGAATCTGCCCGCCAATAGGCGACTTTGACTCAAGTCCGCACCGATTGATCCGGCAACTTACATTGAATGATAGAAAGAACCCCCGCTCCCGCGTAGGCGGGAGCCTAATTACGTGGCAAGCGCGCCGTGAAATTGGGTCCCCGCCTTCGCGGGGACAGGTGAAATTTGCGATTGATTCACGATGTTTAGTTGCCGCATCAATACGATCCCGCGTTTAAGGATGGTGATGGTGCGCCAGTCCCCCTCTCCCTCGATCCATCTGCTTCGCTCCAAGTGTGCCCTTGTCCCGCGTGGGGAGAGGAAAGCAAAGCCCCTCCCTTTTGATGAAGGAGCGTTTGTGGAGAGCATACGACATCCATCGCAACTTGCCGCCGCACCGAAAAAAACACCCGCAGGGATCGCAGGCTTCACGCTGGTCGAAATCATGGTCGTCGTAGTCATCGTCGGCATCGCGTTATCGATTGCCGTTTCGAATCTGTTTGTGGGCGACGAGCAACGCGTGCGCATCGAGGCCGAGCGCATGCTGGTATTGGTCGAAAAGACGCGTGATCAGGCGGTGCTATCGGGTTATCCAATCGCCATGCGCTTAACTGGCGATGGCATTGAATTTCTTGAGCGTGACCCAAACACTGTCGAGCCAACTTGGCGCACCGCCGCCGCTGAGAGCCTGCGGCAACGAGCCTGGCGGGATGGCATTCGTGTCGAACTTACGGTGCTGAAGACGATGCCAAACGCGGCACGCAGCGCTGAGAGTAATTCGGTCGCCCTTTCTGCGGCGACTTCCGCGACCAATCCAGTCAACAATCCCCAACGCGAACAGATCGTCACCTTTCTACCCACCGGTATCGGTGTGCCATTTTCGATGCGGATTTATTCCGACCAATCCCAGCGCGTGATCGATGGTGATGCCCTCGGTAACGTCGCGTTTCGGCAGTAGGTAGATCAATATGCACCATTCCGATAATCACTCGCCTGCACGAACTTCGGGCTTCACACTCATTGAAGTGCTGATTGCGCTCGCGATTTTGTCTATCGCACTTGCAGCAGCAATGCGCGCCACGGCGATGGCAACTACCAGCGCCCAGGAATTGAAGTTGCGAACGTACGCGACCTGGGTCGCACAAAACCGCGCGGCGGAGATGACGGCGCGCCGCGTTTTTCCGGCAGTGGGGGTCGAGAACGGGCAAGCCGAAATCGCCGGTATAGCGTTTGGCTGGACGGCCAGCACCAATGAAACACCGAATAGTGCATTTCGCAAAGTCGAGATTGCCGTCACAGGTGCGAGTTCTCCGGCGGGTGCCCCGGACGGACGGAAGTTCGCAACCCTCACCGTCTATCTCGCGCGTCCCGTCATTCAACCTAAACAAGGTGCTTCGTGAGGTGCTACGCGAGGTGTCAGGGTCGGTATCGAGAATCAGGCTTCACGCTCATTGAGGTGACGGTCGCATTGCTGGTGTTCGCGGTATTGACGCTGATCGGCTACCGGACAGTATCGAGCATGTTTGACGCTCGCCAACACCTGGCCGTGCAGACGAGCAAATTACGAGACCAAGCATTGTTTCTTACCCGCATTGAGTCCGACTTGGGCAGCATCTTGCCGCGCACGGTGAAGAACGCGGATGGTGTGTCCGAACCGGCCTTGAAAGTACTTGCCGCAGCATCATCGGCGATTGACCCTGTCATTGTGTTTAGCCGCTCGGGGTTCGCCGGCGCTACGGGCATCAACGCGGCGCCCCAGCGCATTGGCTACCGACTGAACGAGGGCAAACTCGAACTATTGATTTGGGAAGGCGTTGACGTGGCACCGCGCGCACAGCCCGCTGCCTATACGGCACTGAATAACGTGCGTGAATTTCGCTGGCGAGTACTGGATGCCGGCGGAAGCTGGCGGACGGACTGGCCCACTCGCGACGACGGCAGCACAGCAAGTTTTGCCTCCACCGCACTACCCGCCGCACTCGAACTCACGCTGACACAAGGCGATACGCCCCCCATCGTCCGATTGTTTGCCCTTCGCGAGGTATCGGGTGGCTAGTCGTGCTCCATACCGACGTGATCGGTCGTATGCCTCACGGGCCCACCAACGAGGCGTCGCCATCATCACAGCCTTGTTGGTGGTGATGCTGGCCACGACGGTTGCGAGTTATTTATTGGCGCAACAAGCGGAAGCTTTGAGCCGTGTCGAACGCGCCACCGAACGCGCACAGCTAGGCTTACACGCCACCACGACGCTGGAATGGGCGCGGAGCGCGTTGGTGGTGCAGCAGAAGAACAGCACTTACGTTGCCCTCTCACAACCCTGGGCGCAGGGCCTCGTCGCCCGGCCGATTGATACGGCGGTTGCCACCGGCTTGCTGCGAGATGCGCAATCGAAGTTCAACATCAATAATCTGGTGGGTGCCGACGGCAAACGACGTGAACCGGATGTTGATGCCTTCTCACGCTTGCTCAAGATTCTCAAACTAAACCCGAATATTGCAACGGCCGTTGTTGATTGGATCGACCGCGACGACGATGTCTCCACTCCAGGCGGCGCGGAAAACAACTACTACTGGTCGCAGGCCGGTTATGGCGCGGCCAATCGACCCATCAGCCAAGTGGAGGAACTGCTGCGTGTGAAAGGTATCGACGAGACCACGCTGCGCAAACTATCGCCGTTTGTAACGGCGCTGCCGACCCCGAACGGCGAACGCACACGCATCAATATCAACACCACCTCAATCGAGATGCTTCAAGCGTTGTTCGCTGACGTTCCCGCCGAACAACTGCTCGAGACCATTCGTGTACGCGAGCTGCCGTTTATTGACGCCAAGGACATCGCCGAACGTCGCAAGCAGCTACCGGCGGCCATTGTGGAGCTGTTTCTTGACACCAAGAGCCGCTACTTCGAAGCCGCCCTTGCCATCACCGGCCAATATTCACAAATACGGCAAGTGGCGCTGCTACAGCTGCAAGCCGGAGGTGCCGGGGCGAGCAGCATTGCCTGGCCAGCTATAATTTGGGTCAAAGAAAACGGATAGTTTCCCGACGTGACTCTTTACATCTATCTGTCTGATTCCGACCGCTTTGGTGTCGACCGCGCGGAAGCCTCGTCTTGGCCTACCGTCCGCTGGATCGTTAGTGGCGAGGCGGCCAACGCCAACGACACACCCGTACGCAGTGGCGAATGTAGGCTAAGTGAGCTCCCCGCTGCGAATCGAATCGTGGTGGTGGTACCCATCGGGCGGATCGCATTCATCGATGCAACGTTGCCGAAGGTGTCGCAGCAAAAGCGCGAACAGCTACTCAATTTCGCCATCGAAGACAAGTTAACCATCGATCCCTCAACGGTGCACGCGGTAGTGATTGGTGAATCCGCCTCAGGCCCTCATCAGTACGTGGTGGCGGCCATCGACCGCGCATGGTTATCCGCCGCGCTCGCATGGTTGCAGTCGGCCGGAATCAAGCCGCAAGTCGTGGTCGCCGAGACCGCTTTGCAAAATGTTGCCGACGACGAATGGCTTATCGTGCTCAAGCAACGGGATAGTTGTGCGGTGCGCCCGGATGGACTTGCCTATGGCATCGACTACGACCGAGCCGATCTCAATGCGCCACCGTTTGCCTTGACGCTGGCGCTCAATGAAGCGGCCGCATCGGCCGGCTCGCGTGCCTTGCCATCGCGATTGCAGATATACACATCTACTGATATCGCTGCCGCCATTGATCAAGCAAGTTGGCAAAACAGTCTCAGCACGGGTAGCGTCGCGGGCCTTGTGCTGAGTGTTACCGCATTACCTCAGCCCATGTCGCCGAACGTGACCGAGCGAAAGCTATCAGCGTCTAATTTGCTGACCGGTGCCTTCAAGACCGTCAGCGAAGTGACGGTCGGACTCAGGCAATTCAGATTCGCCGCGCTGTTAGCGTGTTCGGCGCTCGCCTTGCACGTGACAATGTTGTCGCTGGATGCTTGGCGCATGTCACGTGAGAGACAAACGTTGGAGACAGAACTCCGCAGCATATTCCTCGCCAGTTTCCCGCAAGCCACAGTGGTGGTAAACGCCCCGCTACAGATGGCACGCAACCTGCGTCAACTGGAAAATGAGCGCGGATTAAGCGCTGAACCGGTTGTGACACAGCTGGCGCTCGCGGCATCAATCACACGCGACGTCGCAACGCAGATCTCAAACATCAGCGCCAAGGATGGTGTGTTGACCCTATCCTTTACAAACCTGGCCGCTGATCATCTCAGCGCAATTCGTATTGCGGCGGCAAGGTCTGGTGCAGCGAGTGTGGCCGAGTCTGGCGGGGACGTGTCACTCGTGATTCGCGCGATGGGTGATAGATGAATGCCAGCCTAGGCCGCGCTCTTATTCCGCCGCTGCGTGATATGCGTAATCAAGCCGCCCGTCGCTGGTCGGGGCTGTCATGGGCCGGTCGTAGGGTCATCACCATTTGTGCGGCACTACTGGCGATGGGATTGGGTTGGGCGCTGGTGTATGAGCCGCTCCAATCCAGCCTCGCCAAGAATCGCATTCGCATCCAAGAGCTGCGCGCTCAAGCCTCAATAATGCGCGGGCAGGCCGCCGCCGTTCAATCCATCCGCACCATGGCACCGGTCGCCGCAAGCGCAACACCAAGTGTTGCCGATGTCGCTGGATTGCAGGCTCTCTTCGGCCCGAGGACAATTGTGACGATTGCGATAAACCCATTGCCCCGCAACGCAACCGGTGTGGCCACATTTAAGATCGCGGTTGATCAAGCGCCCTACAGCCTATTGATAGATCGACTCGAACAGGCAACCAATCGATATCGTGTTCGTGTGTTGTCAATGGCGCTGGCGCGCAGCAGCGGCGCGCCCCCGCAAGCAACCATGCCCGCGTTGGTTTCCGGTGAAATCTTGTTGGTTGATTGGCAGTGACGCGCCGGAACTTTGTCATCGTCGGGATTATTGCGTTCATAGCGTCCGTCATCGCCCTCATACCGGCGCGCATCTTTGAATCAGCTTTGAACAAAGCGCTCGCGCCCGTCGCGCAAGTGCGTAACACCAGCGGCACGATTTGGTCGGGAAGCGCGAGCGTGCAGCTGGACGGCGGCCAGGTCCTGCGGCAATCCCCCTCGACACCGGCCATCGAAGTTCCTATCCAATGGTCGTTTGCACCGACGAGCTTGATGCGACTTCGACTAGGATTTAATATCGTTGCTACCGGTCGCCATCTATTGGGCAAAACAACGGTAGAGGCCGGGTTGCTGAGTGTGCAGCTACGTAACGTAGACCTCCGTCTGGCAATCGAGAGCTTGTCACAGCTCAATAAAGACATCGCATTTCTTCGGCCGGCTGGCGAACTGCAATTCTTGTCCGAGGGGCATCCATTGCAGGTCGACTACTTATCGCCAAACGCGATGGCAGGTCGCCTCAACTTCAAGGTCAGCCGTGTGCGAGTCCAGGCCATCGCCGGTGTACCGCTAGGCGTTCCACTTGGCAGCTACGGCGGGCACTTAATCTTCAACGGCCAGCGCATCGTTTATCAAATCGAGAAGTCGTCCGGCCTGTTGTCGCTCAATGGCGGCGGGCACATGGTGCTAGGAAAGCCGAATGAGTTCAAGTACCAAGGTTTTGCCGCTGCCCTCTCCGGCAGCCCCGTTTGGCTGGCGAACGCCATCGGCACATTAGGCCGCGCAACATCCGACGGTCGTGTCAGCATCGACTACCAGACCACTTGGTAAGGCACGCAAAGTGGATAACGCGGCACGCCCATTCCGGTACACCCCCTATCGCGCACCTTGGTGGCTCGGCGGAAGAAGCGGCGGCAGTTTTGGCGCTCACGCGCAGACGGTTTATCCGTCTTTGTTTGGCTCGCGCCCGCCTGTCACTTACACACGGGAACGCTGGGACACCACACCACACGGAATACCCGACGGCGATTTTATTGACGTAGACCGTCTAGCCTCAACTGCCAACAACCGTCTGCGCCCAATGTTGGTGGTATTCCATGGGCTTGAGGGCAGCTCTCGAGGCATCTACGCATTGAACCTCATGGCTGAAGCTGAGCGCCGCGGCTGGCGGGGGTTGGTGCCACATTTTCGCGGCTGCAGCGGTGAAATGAATCGGTTGCCGCGCGCTTACCACTCTGGTGATGCGCCGGAAATCGAATGGATACTACGACGCGCCAAGGCGGAAGCGGCAGATCAACCGCTATATGTTGCTGCAATTTCACTCGGCGGCAACGCCACCATGAAGTGGCTTGGCGATGCGGGCAGCGAAGCGAGCCCGATCGTCACCGCAGCGGCGGCGATCTCCGCACCGCTGGATCTGATGGCAGCCGGTGCGGCGCTTGAGCGCGGCTTCTGCAAGATTTACACAAAAAATTTCCTGCGCACCATGAAGAAAAATGCGCTCGCCAAGCTGGCGAAACATCCGGGAATTTTTCGTCGGGATGTGGTGTGTCGGGCATCTACGTTGCGCGAGTTTGACAATGAAGTCACCGCGCCGCTGCACGGCTACCGCGACACCGATGACTATTGGACGCGTGGCTCGGCAAAACCTGGCCTCATCGATATACGCGTGCCATCGCTGCTGCTCAATGCGCGCAATGATCCGTTCTTGCCGGCATCGGCATTGCCCAATCACCATCAAGTGTCTTCGTTTGTGCATTGTGACTTTCCCGAACACGGTGGCCACGTGGGCTTTCTCTGCGGTGCCTTTCCGGGCAATAGCCGCTGGATGGCGCGGCGTGTAGTCCATTTTCTTGAATACGGCGATTGAGGGATTTATCCGCGCAAAAAGCTGGCACCTACAGATGCCAGCAGGTGAACACAGATAAACTCACGGAGTTGTTTAGCATCATTTTGGGTCACCGCCCTCTCTCGACGGCAGCTACGGCACCGCCGAATCCTTGTTCTGCGTTCATCATTATCCATCCGCAAGTCACCGAATTTTCTTCGATATATTGAGTACCTATGAACACCATCGCCAGCGAAATCTTCAAGGCCTACGACATTCGCGGAATTGTCGGCAAATCGCTCACCGCCGAGGTTGTCGAGTTGATTGGCAAAGCGTTGGGCACTGAAGCCATCAAACGTGGCGGTACTGAAATTGTCATCGGCCGCGACGGTCGTCTATCGGGTCCGGATTTTGCCAAAGCCCTGGCGCGTGGCATGCAGTCAACCGGCGTCCATGTAGTTGACATCGGTGTTGTCGCCACCCCGATGGTTTATTTTGCGGCGATCGAACTAGGCGCACGCTCCGGTGTGATGATTACGGGGTCCCATAACCCGCCTGACTACAACGGTATCAAGATGGTGATTGAAGGGGAAACACTTGCGCTTGATGCCATCCAGTCCTTGTTGCGTGCCATTCAAGCAAATGACTTTACTGTTGCGGCGTCACCCGGCGGCTATCGCACCCTCAACATCAACGATAGGTATGTGAATCGCATTGTTGGTGACGTCAAACTCACGCGCAAAATGAAAATCGCCATGGACTGTGGCAACGGTTCGCCGGCAATCATCGCGGCGCGGTTGTTTGAATCACTCGGCTGCGAAATCGTACCGCTTTATTGCGATGTTGATGGCACCTTTCCCAATCACCATCCCGACCCTTCCAAGCCGGAAAATTTGCAGGATGTGATTCGCGCGCTGAAGGAGACTGATGCGGAAATTGGTATTGCGTTCGACGGTGACGGAGATCGCCTCGGCGTGGTGACCAAAGATGGTGAGATTATTTTCCCCGATCGACAGTTGATGTTGTTTGCGGCCGACGTGCTGTCACGCGCCCCTGGTGGCACGGTGATTTTTGACGTCAAATGCTCACGCAACTTGGCACCGTGGATTCGTCAACACGGCGGCGTGCCGTTGATGTGGATGACCGGACACTCGTTGATCAAGCTCAAAATGAAAAAAGTAGATTCACCAATTTCCGGTGAAATGAGCGGCCACATCTTTATCAAAGAGCGCTGGTATGGCTTTGACGATGCTCTCTATTGCGGTGCAAGATTACTTGAAATTGTCAGCAAATTTGCCGATGCCAACGCACCATTAAAAGCGTTACCCGATGCACTTTCCACACCGGAGCTGAATTGGAAACTTGCCGAAGGTGAACCGCACGCAATCATCAACGCGCTGAAAGACACGGCAAGCTTCACCGACGCCACTGAGGTCATCACCATCGACGGATTACGGGTGGAGTATGCAGATGGTTTTGGGTTGGCGCGTGCTTCCAACACCACGCCCGTCATCGTGTTGCGGTTTGAAGCGGAGACTGAAGCCGGACTCGAACGGATCAAGGAAGACTTCCGGCGCGTGTTGCAAAGCGCCAAGCCAGACGTGCCATTGCCGTACTAGTTATCATCGAAAAGAAACAAGCCAACCGCCCTATCCACGGGCATCTTCAAGCCGAAACGTGAATTCAACAGCAAATGTCGACGACCTTTAGGGGGTTGATTTAGGGGGTAAGGTATCGAACGGCGGTACCCTTTTGTTTCTCAAGACGAAAGGACACTGCCATGAAACGTTCGGACCTTACCCTAGACGAAAGATAC
>JADCIX010000061.1 GCA_020247545.1 Rhodocyclaceae bacterium
CAATTGGGCATCCAAGAAATGCGGCCAGGATAGGTAGCCCTGTGGCAACAAATGCGGCGCTTCGGCTTCAATTGCTTGCCAGGCGGCATACTCGAAACGCGCATCGTGGCTCAGCGCAGCGTCACTTTTTTCCGGCGAGTCAATTGTTGTGGTGTTCGCATTTTTGCTGGCCAGCCATGCGCGCCATAACTCGCTCTGTACGCGTTCGCGAAACGCCCTGGCGACACGATGGCCGACTTCATCAATATCCGCCGCACCATTCCACGCTTTCAGTTTTGTCACAAGTGCGACAATTGGTGGCGGTGTTGAAGGTGCCGCGCCGCGAGCAACCGCAAGCGCGGCCCAACGTTTCAAGAAACGCGACTCGCGATCAAGCTGAATGGCGTACAGCGTTCGTTCCGTATGTTTGGGGGTTTCTCGTAGCCGATCCCGAATTTGCATGGCGCGTGCGCCCAAGTCAAAACCACCGTCGCCGATGATCTCGCTGCCAGCACCGCCGAGTTGTCTGCTGTTTGCCGTCCAAAGCAATCCGTCGGCGGGATTCTTGATCAAGGGGTACCTGCCGGGATCGAGCCAGCCGTTCGGTAGCTGATCCACCGGCGTCGGGGTACCGCGGCTGACCAGCCATTTTGGGCGCGCCGGGATACGCCCGGCCACGGTCCAGGCGATATTGCCGATGTTGTCTGCGATGAGGATGTTTTGGTGCGGCATCGGCGTGTTGTGAGCGAACCCGATCGCTGTTTCCAAATCAGTTGCAAACATAAACCCCGGTACGCGGTTCACCATCGCCCCAGGCCGATACAATACCCACGAGAGTACGTAGTCGTTCTGCGCGTCACTTTTGAGTACCGGGCCAATGTCAGTGTGTTTGACCTCTAATGTGACTGGCTCAGCACCCTTCACGAGAATCGTCTCGTTGGTGGTGCGAATGATGGTGGCAGGGGCGAGGGGGCTTGCCCTGTGTTTAGGCAGCACCACCCAGTCGAAAAACTGGCCGTAGTTGTTGGTAAATCCCCAGGCAATATGGCCGTTGCTGCCAGCGGTAATCTGTGGGACGCCGGGCAGGGTCATGCCGACTGCGCGAAGCGGCTTGCCGTTTTGGTTAAACGTCATTTGCGCGCGAAACCAGATGCCCGGCGCACTGAATCCCAAATGCATATCGTCGGCGAGAATCGCGCGACCATCTGCGGTGCGTAACCCGCTCACTGCCCAGTTGTTGCTGCCAAGATAGGATTCTGTGGGTTCAGCGCCGTCTGCTGGCAAAGCGGGGTAATACTGAGTACTTGCGGATACCTGTGGCTTCGCGACGACAGTCTTGCGCAGGTCAATGTCGTCCGCAGTCGGCATTACTGCCATCGTCGGCGTGATGCCGTCGAGCGTGGCGTCCCATGGGCCACCTTGCGGGCGCATCCATTCAAACAACCTGTCACCGAGCAGCTTACGCAAGCGGATATCGCTAAAACGACTTTCAAAACCGCCGGCTTGTAGCATGGTGTACATCTCGGCAACCACCAGCAAAGAGTCCTCTTCGCGCCAGGGTTCTGGCTCAGCACGCAGCACCAAGTATTGCCATGGTCTCGCGCCAAGCGCGGCAACACCGGCGTTCACGCCCTCGGTATAAGCCGTGTACCAAGCCCGTTCCTGCGGTTGGGCGGAGGCAAACTCCGCCGCAGCCCTGGCACGCAAACGGTGAGGACGCTTCTGTTTATCCATCGGGACGGTGGCGCTGCCCAACAGTGCAGAGAGTTCGCCGGCTGCCGAGCGACGAGCGAGATCCATTTCAAAAAAACGCTCCTGACCATGGACGTAGCCGAGCGCTCGGATGGCGTCGCGGTTGGTATCGGCGGTGATCGAGACCATGCCGTTGGTATCGCGCGCAATGCTGACCGGCTTCTGCAAATTCGCCAGCGGTTTTTCACCGTCGAGTACCGGCACACTCGCATGAAGCACAAAATACAGCGCAATTGCTGTCACGGCGATCATGAGGGCAATGACACCAACACCTGCCAGCGATACTTTGAGCCAACGAATCGCCTTGGTGTCATGACTCTGAAAGCTCATTTGTTGTCCTTTTTGTTTTCTCGTGGGTGTGCCGAATCGTAGACCTTGGCGAGGTGTTGCCAGCGCAGTGACGCGGCATTGCGTCGTAGGCTAACTTGCCAACAAGTTAAGCGCGCAGCGCGGCCAAAGACAATGTCCGTCATTTCTTCTTTGCACGAGGGTGCGATGAATCGTAAACCTTGGCGAGGTGTTGAAAATCCAAGTGCGTATACACCTGCGTGGAGGCAATACTGGCGTGTCCCATCATCTCTTGTACGGCGCGCAAATTCTGCGATGACTGCAGGACGTGTGACGCAAACGAGTGCCGCAACATGTGTGGATGTACATTAACGTCAATACCTTGTTTGATAGCCCACATTTTGATGCGCGTTTGCAAAACGCCGGCGGAGATGCGTTTGCCCTGCGCACCCAGAAACAGTGCGGCCTCGCCAGGATTCTTTGGCGCGGGGCGTCGCGCCAACCAAAGCCTAACGGCTTGAATCGCGGGAACGCCGACCGGGACGATACGCGTCTTGTTACCTTTGCCCAGCACACGAATTTCCCGACTTGTGTAGTTGATGCTGTCCAGATTGAGTGCGACCAGTTCGGCGACGCGCAGGCCGCATGAATAGAGAAGTTCGAATGCGGCGCGATCGCGCACGCCGGCGAGCGAGTCGTCGGAGAAGGTGAGCAAGCGAACAGCTTCATCGGGCGACAATGTTCGTGGCAGTCGCTTTTCCGCCTTGGGAGCACGTACGCCATCACAGGGATTTGCATGACCGACGCCCTGTTTGAGGGCGAAGTGAAAGTAGCCCCGCCAGCCCGAAAGCAAACGCGAGATTGCTTTGGGCGTCATGCCCTTACTGTGAAGCGAGGCAAGGAAACGGCGAACGTCGTTGCTGGTCAGTTGGCCAATGGCAAGCGCGCGACGCGGGTCGTCGGCAGAAGCAGCGAAACCTGCCAAGTCCGCGAGGTCGCGTTGGTAGTTTGCGATGGTGCCAGCGGCGAGACGTCTCTCAAACCTTAGGTGGGCGAGGTACTCATGCGCCAATGGTGGCATCTGCGGGCTTGAGGTGTCACCTGCGGTACTCATCAACGCGCCTGACCCCACGCTTGGTCGCAAACGTAAACGCTAGAGTTCGCTGGAAAACAGGAGTTCACGGGCCAACGCTGCAGCGAGCACGTCGCCTATTCTCGATAGGAACATCGTGCCCATGCCAGTGTAAAACCGTTCGCTGTTTTCGCTGGCGAGCAACAGAACGCCAAAAACGCCTGATGTCTTGAGCGGTACCATCGCGTAAGATTTCAAATGCGGAGCGTGCTCACCAAACCACAGATTGGTTCCATACACCGGGTGCGCCCCGACGTAGGGGGCGGTCATCGCCTCGGCAAACTGGCGCAGTTCCGCAGCCGCCGGCTGAAACTCGGGCGCATTGTCATCTGCGTCGACATTGACATTCCAAAGGCGTACCACAACGTGTGGGATCTGAAACGTATCGAGCAAATCGAGGTACAAGGTATTGATGACTTGTTCGCGATCTTTAGCGGCGACCAGCTTAAGTGTCAGCGCATGGACACGGTCTGACAGTGCATCATTTTCTTCACCAAACTTGATGAGCTCAGCAAGTTTAGACTCCAGCAGGCGCCCGCGTTCTCGTGTTGCAATCAGCTGGCGCTCGGGGATGGATACGGTGCGGCCACCGTGTGGATGGGGGACTTCGATATTGAGCAACACATCTGGATGCTGCTCAAAAAAGTCGGGATATTCGCGAAGAAATTCAGCGACTTGTTCGATGGATAGTTCGGCTTGGGACATTTGGCTTTCTGGCTGGAGTAGAAAGGCGCAGGTTAGACGTCGATTTCGCCACGAAACACTATCTTTGCGTGACCGGACATCAGCACTGGTGCCTGAAGACTTTGCAATCCCTGCCATGTTACCGAAAGTTCACCGCCGTGCGTGCTGACTCTCACCGTCTCGTCGAGGAATCCCCAGCGAATCCCCGTGACAACCGCCGCACAAGCGCCAGTGCCGCAGGCAAGCGTCTCGCCCGCGCCACGCTCCCAAACTCGTAATTTGATATGTGAGCGAGATTGTATTTGCATGTATCCCACGTTCACGCGGCGCGGAAACTGCGGGTGGTGCTCAATGGCCGGGCCTTCAGTAGTGACGGGGGCCGTCTCTACATTACCCACGACTTGAACAGCGTGTGGATTGCCCATCGACACGACCCCAATGCGGCGCCGTGTGTCACCTACCACCAGATAGCAGGCAGTACCATCGATATCAGCCGGGTTAGCAATAAAAGGCACCTGCGCCAGCGTGAAGATCGGCGCGCCCATATCGACGGTAACGCTGCCATCCGGCTGAATGGCAGGGCGAATCAGGCCGTTCATCGTCTCAACGGTGAGGGACGTCTTGTTGGTGAGGCCTTCATCTCGTACAAATATGGGGAAACAGCGCGCGCCATTTCCGCAGTGCTCGACCTCTTCTCCGGTGTTGTTAAAGATGCGGTAGCGAAAATCAGCTGTCTCGGACGACGCCGGCTCGACCAGTAGCACTTGATCGCAGCCAATGCCGAAATGCCGATCTGCGAGGGCGCGGATTTGTTGAGGCGTTAGCCTGCGGGCTTGCGCATTGGCAATGCCATTGAGCATCACAAAGTCATTACCCTGGCCTTGCATCTTGGTAAAAGCTAGCCGCATAACGTGGCGTGGGCAGACCGCTCCGGAGCGATTGCGTTAAGCGTACTGGGAGGGGAAGAAGGAAAAGCCGGAATCCACCAGCGCTGGGTCATGTTCAATCTCGTTGGCTTCTTCAATGGCTAACTCAGGTGGTCGATCCGGAGGATTCTTTACCGAGGCGCGGAAAGCGGCGTCGGCCGCTATCCGTGACACCGCGATCGACGAGGCTTCGTCGGCCGTGCCGGCGTCGACGTATATATTCTTAAAAAACCCCATCCACGACTGGGTGCCGCCTTGATCAATCAGGAAGTTCTCACCTTGGACGAGGATATGGAAGAAAGCCATAAAATCATTCTAAATTAAATTCCAGAAATTGCTATATCCCATGTTTAGGCCATCAACTGACTAATAAAAACCGGTTTCGCCTTCAGGCCGGGTCTTGAAACGTTTATGCACCCAAAAATACTGATCCGGCATTTCGCGAATCCGCGCCTCGATAAAAGCGTTCATCCGGGTTGCGTCAGCAACGGGATCATCGGTCGGAAAGTTTTCCCAAGCAGGGTAATAACGCACTTCATAACCGCTGTCAGTTTGTCGGGTGATAGCCGGGATCACCTTTGCCCCAGTCACTTGGCAAAGCCGCGATAGGGCGGTAACCGTTGCAGTCTTGACACCAAAGAAATCGGCGAATACGGCATCTTTTGCACCAAAGTCCATGTCGGGAAGGTAGTAGAACAGTCGCTTCTCCCGTAGAGCACGTAACACCGGCCGCAGCCCCTGCTGACGCGTGACGAGTTCGGCACCATTCCAGCGTTGTCGGGCGCGGCGTAATGCGCGGTCGAACACTTTGTTTTTCTGTGTTGAGTACATGGAAAACGCCGCTGGGTAGTCGTAGGACACGCGTGCACCCCCGGCGTCCAAACCGACGAAGTGGGGGGCGAGCATGATCACCGGCACCTTCCCCGCCCATTCGTCCACGTAGTGACGATCACGCACCATGACCCGCGCCATCGCCTGATCAACCGGCGCGTACCACAGGTGTCCCAAATCGAGGGTCGATCTTCCCAATGCCTGGAACACGCCTCGTGCAATGGTTTCACGCTCGGCAGCAGACTTTTCCGGCATACACTTTTCGAGATTGATGAGGGTGACACGTTTGCGCCCCCAGTGAAACAAAAGATTGCCCAAGCCACGACCGAGTGCCGCGACCCACGATGCGGGTAGCCAACGCAGTAGCCACAAAAAGACAAGCACGAGACGCATCGGCGGACTTATTTTTTGTTAGTGGCTGACGCAGGGGGCGCACCGGCCGGTTGTTTGAAACGGTTGTAGCCCCAAAGATATTGGGTGGGGGCCATATCGATCAGATGTTTCACCATGTCGTTAGTTTGTGTGGCGGCGGCGAACTTATCTTCGGCGAATGGCGCATTCATCGGCACAAAGTGTATGCGGTAGCCACGAGCATGAGGGAGTCTTTCGGCGAAGAAGAAGATTACGGCAGATCGGCTGGTGTTGGCGAGCCGCGGAAGCAAAGTCATGGTGTAGGCGCGATCGCCTAAAAAAGGTGCCCATACGCCTTCACCGCCACGCTCAGCCGCTGGCACTTGGTCCGGCAAAATCATGATGTTGCCTTTTTGTTTTAGTGTCTTTAGCAACGCGCGCACACCAGATGCGTCGGCCGGCGTGGTCACCGCACCGCCTCGCGCCCGACCGCTCTCCATGATCGGCTGTAGCCAGCGCTGTTTGGGTGGGCGGTACAACGCGGTGAGCGGTAAGCGGCTGGCCACATAACGACCGGCAATATCGAAGCAGCCCAGATGCGGCGAGACAAAAATGATCGATTTCCCCGCCTGTTTAGCCGCCTCAACGTGATGCCATGAATCGCATGGTACGAAAAGTCTGTTCAGTTTTTCAATTGATGCCGTCCAGGCGATGGCGAGCTCGGTTAGGCCCTTGCCCTGCTCCCGAAATGCCGCCGCCAGCATTGCGTCGTCCGCTGCTTCACCAGTCATCGCCGCATACCGATTGAGATTTTCCCGGGTTGTTCGGCGATGGCGCGAAGACACGACAGCTGCCAACCATCCAATAAACGCGCCAATGCGGTGGTTGAGAGCCAGGGGTAGTCCACCAAACAGTCGAAACAGCAATGCCACCATCAAATCGTGCCTGAACGGGCATTTAGCATGCCTATTCGTAATTTGCGGAATATGAATCGACAGCCCGATTTGCTAAACTCCGGGGTTTGTTTCGCCGACATTACCAAGACTGAGGGGATACCCAATGAATGACTTTCTATTTACGTCCGAGTCCGTCTCCGAGGGGCACCCGGACAAGGTTGCGGACCAGATTTCCGATGCGATTCTGGATGCGATTCTAGCGCAGGACCCAACTTCACGAGTCGCGGCGGAAACACTTTGCAACACCGGCCTCGTCGTATTAGCAGGTGAAATCACCACCAATGCGAACGTGGATTACATTGGTGTGGCGCGCGACACCATCAAACGCATCGGCTACGACAATACTGAGTACGGCATCGACTACAAAGGTTGCGCGGTGATGGTTTGTTACGATAAACAAAGCCCCGATATCGCACAGGGTGTTGACCATGCCCAGGACGACGGTCTCGATCAAGGGGCTGGCGATCAGGGGTTGATGTTCGGTTACGCATGCGACGAAACACCGGTACTGATGCCGGCACCGATCTACTATGCGCATCGTCTGGTGCAACGGCAATCCGAATTACGTCGTGATGGCCGTATGCCTTGGCTGCGCCCAGACGCCAAGTCGCAGGTGACAATGCGCTATGTCGATGGCAAGCCACACTCAATCGATACGGTCGTGTTGTCGACGCAGCACGACCCGTCGATGTCGGAAAACAAGCGCATGAAGCCTGCGGCCATCGAAGAGGTGATCGAAACCATCATCAAGCCGGTATTGCCAAAAGCGTGGCTGCAAAACACGCGGTATTTGGTGAATCCAACGGGGCAGTTTGTGATTGGCGGGCCACAGGGCGACTGCGGATTGACGGGGCGGAAAATCATCGTGGACACTTATGGCGGCGCATGCCCGCATGGTGGCGGCGCGTTTTCCGGTAAGGATCCTTCAAAGGTGGATCGTTCTGCGGCCTACGCGGCGCGATACGTTGCCAAGAACGTGGTGGCCGCTGGCTTGGCAAAACAGTGCCAAGTGCAGGTCGCCTACGCGATTGGGGTTGCCAAGCCGATGAATATCACCGTCTACACCGAAGGCACAGGCGTGATCCCGGACGCGGAAATCGCCAAACTGGTGGAATCACATTTCGACCTGCGTCCAAGGGGTATCGTAAAAATGCTCGACCTGCTGAAGCCGATTTACCAAAAAACCGCTGCGTACGGCCATTTTGGACGTGAAGAACCGGAATTTTCGTGGGAACGGACCGACAAGGCGGCGGCATTGAAGGCGGCTGCCGGAAAATAATTTAAGAATCGGGCGCGCCTGCCGTAAGCAGGGGGCCGGTGAATTTTGCGGGCTGGCAAGTTTTTGCCGGCGCATTTATAATTTGCTTGTTGCTGAGGAGCGTTGCGACTACCGCACCAGTGTTACTGGTGGCTGGTTCCAGGCTCAGCAAGGGTGGAAGGGTGATGGGTGTTCCCGTTTTCCACAACTGCCCCAAGAATCAACGACGCTCGCATCCGAAATGGATGCGGGCGTTTTTTTTCGCCCGCGTTTTTTTGAAAAACACTTGCTAGGACACCCACATGAACGCAATGTTAAAGCCGCAAAACATCATCGACAACGACTACGTTGTCACCGATCTCAGCTTGGCCGACTGGGGCAATAAAGAAATCAAGATCGCGGAAGTTGAAATGCCCGGTCTGATGGCCATTCGCAAGGAATTTGCCTTGACCATGCCTCTGAAGGGCGCACGTATCACCGGATCACTGCATATGACGATCCAAACTGCCGTTCTGATCCAAACCTTGGAAGCGCTCGGAGCGGATGTGCGTTGGGCATCGTGCAATATTTTCTCAACCCAAGACCACGCTGCCGCGGCAATCGCGGCTAACGGCACGCCGGTGTTTGCGAAAAAAGGTGAAACGCTCGAAGAGTATTGGGACTACACCCACCGTATCTTCGAGTGGAAGGACGGCGGATATTCAAACATGATCTTGGATGACGGTGGTGACGCAACGCTGCTGCTGCATCTCGGCACGCGTGCGGAAAAGGACGCTTCTGTACTGAATCATCCCGCTTCGGACGAAGAGCGCATCTTGTATGCGTCGATCAAAGCAAAACTTGCGCAAGACCCAACCTGGTACTCGGTGCGCTTGAAAGAAATCAAAGGTGTCACCGAAGAAACCACCACCGGCGTACATCGTCTGTATCAAATGCACAGAGATGGCAAGCTCGCTTTTCCGGCGATCAACGTCAACGACTCCGTTACAAAATCGAAGTTCGACAACCTCTATGGCTGCCGCGAATCATTGGTTGATGCCATTAAGCGTGCCACCGATGTGATGATTGCAGGAAAGATAGCAGTCGTCGCAGGTTATGGTGACGTGGGCAAGGGTTCAGCGCAGGCACTGCGCGCGCTGTCGGCCCAGGTTTGGGTCACCGAGATTGACCCGATCTGCGCGTTGCAGGCGGCGATGGAAGGTTATCGCGTGGTGACGATGGACTACGCTGTGGACAAGGCGGACATTTTTGTCACCGCTACCGGCAACTATCACATCATCACCAAGCAGCACATGGAGAAGATGAAGGACCAAGCCATCGTCTGTAACATTGGTCATTTCGACAATGAAATCGATGTTGCCTCGATCGAAAAGGCCTGCAAGTGGGAGGAGATCAAGCCGCAGGTGGATCACGTCATTTTCCCCGACGGCAAGCGCATCATCTTGCTGGCCAAGGGTCGTCTGGTCAACTTGGGTTGTGGTACCGGCCACCCAAGCTACGTGATGTCGTCATCGTTTGCCAACCAAACGATCGCGCAAATCGAGTTGTTCGCCAACACCGCGAAATACCCGATCGGCGTTTACACGCTGCCGAAGCACCTGGATGAAAAAGTTGCACGTCTTCAACTCAAAACGCTTAATGCACAACTGACGGAATTGACCGACGAGCAGGCCAACTACATTCATGTGACAAAGCAGGGGCCGTATAAACCGGATACCTATCGCTACTAACATCGCGCTTGCGGTGGGTTCAAATTGGCTCCATAATGCCTCCACTTTGATTTTTTTGGAGGCGTTATGGGGGTGAACTTGTCGATTAAGAATGTGCCTGTTGAGTTGGCTGAGGCCATTAAGGCCAAGGCGAGTGCGAACCACAGGTCGTTGCAGGGGGAGTTGATGGCGATGCTGACGGCGAACGTGGGCGCGAATGTGGGCACCTTTGGGCGACGACCAACTGCTCATTCGCCTAGCACGTTGGCATCGCGCTCAGCGATTGAAGCTCAGCCACGTACGCAATCACTGGAAGAAATCGACGCTGCCTTGCGCAAGCTATTTCCCATCGTCAAGCAATTGCCACCCGGCGAGTCATCCGTGGAAATCGTGCGGCGCATGCGTGATGAATTAGATGCGCGTGATGCCAGATTTGCGTCGGCTCAGATGAAAGCGCCGCAAGCGCACAAGCAACCGACGGCGGCGAAAAAAGTCACCGGCCATAAATCTTGAATCGCATATTCGTTGCCGAGCCAGTGACACCCTATGCCGTCCGGCGACCATTGGTTGTTGACAGCTCGGTAGTCGGCGCGTTTTTGTTCGGCGAGCCTCGTAGTGACGAAGCCAAAGCGCGGATGGATGGCTGGGCGCTAACCGCACCACGCATCATGACCTATGAGGTCGCCAACATCGGCATGAACAAGATTCGTAGCGCGCAAACCACTTTGGAAAGCGCAGCCGAAGCGATGCGCGCATTTGGCGCTCTTAGCATCGAGATGGTCGATGTATCGCCAGATCGGCTGCTCATGATCGCAGCCACACTCAAACTCAGCACCTACGACGCATCCTACGTCTGCGTAGCCGAAGAATACGGCGCACCACTGGCGACTTTTGACCATGCGCTGGGCCGTGCCGCGCTGGCCTATTTTTCCGAGGCATCCACATGACCCCACGTGAAAAATTCATTCGACTGATCCGAGATGACATTCTTCGCTTGGGTGATGCCACGCTCGATTTCGGCATCTATCGCATTCTTAACTTCCGCCGTGCTGTCATCACGCGCTACTTGGAAGAAACGCTGCCTGCTTTAGTCAGTGCGCAGCTTGCCCGGCTACCCGGTGCCGAGGCTTCCGAGGAAACCCGCATCTACGCCGCCTTAACGGATTTTTTCTCGCGTTACTACGAGGATGGCGATTTCGTCATGAAGGCGCGGCGCGGTCGCGAAGCCGCCTACTCCGTGCCTTATAACGGTGAGGACGTACATTTTCACTGGGCGACCAAAGGTAGCCATTACGTCAAATCTGGCCTGTACTTTGATACCTATGCGGTCAAGCTCGCGCATAAAGGTGGCGACACGTTGACGCTGGCGGTGGATCGTGCGGAGCTGCCGAAAGACAACAACAAAGCGAAAGACAAGCGCTACTTTGTCCCCAGCGCCTATGCTGCGGAAGGCAACACCCATCGCGTCACGTTTCAGTGGCGCGCGTTGGACGCCAAGGAGGCAAAAAAATACGAAGGCAAAACCGCGCAAGACGCCATTATTGAAGCATGGTTGACGGGGCGCGATTTCAAATCCGCCAATTTGCCCGCTGCCATTCTTGGCGGCTTTCCAGAATCGCGGTCGAACGATGACATCAGCGGCCCGGTGACACTCGCCGAACACGTCAAGCGATTTACCGCCAAGCACAATGCCGATTTTTTTGTGCATCCACAGCTACGCCAGTTTCTGGAAGGCGAGCTCGATTGGTTTTTGAAAAACGAATTCCTCGCCATCTGGGATAAAGACGCCGACGGCCTCGTGCGCGAACGCGAGAAATTCAAAATCGCCAAATCGATTGGCGAATCGCTGATCGCCTTTCTCGGTGAGATCGAAGACGTGCAGGCCGCGCTGTTTGAGAAGCGCCGCTTTGTCACTAAAACGGACTATTTGGTCATGGCTTCCCGCGTCCCCGATACGCTGCGCGAAGCCGCCTGCGCCAACCCGGCACAGGTCGCCGAATGGGCGTGGTGGGTGGGGGAAAACAAAAGCTACGATCCGCTACAGCCGTCTTCCGGTAAATCGCACACCGCGAAGCTCGGTAAAGATTTGCTCAAACGCTTTCCGCACTTGCCGATCCACACGCGGCATTTTGATGATGCCTTTACGCTGCAACTACTAAGCGGCTTTGACGATATGGAAGCGGCCTGCGGCGGCTTGCTGGTGCACAGCGAGAATTACGGTGCGTTGCGGACGTTGGAGCCGACCTACCGGGGACAGGTGAAGTGTATTTACATCGATCCGCCGTATAACACCGGTAAGGATGAGTTTGCCTATAAGGACGAATACCCAGACAGCACATGGGGTACTCTCATGCTCAACCGGTTGACGTTGGCTGGTCGACATCTGCGAAGCGATGGCGTATTGGTGCAATCCATTGATCACAACGAAAGAGTGGTGCTTGGAAATTTGCTCGATGGCGTGTTTGGCAAGAACAATCGCCTAGGAGAAATCGTCTGGCAAAACGTGACGGACAACAACCCTACTCAAATTGCAAACGAACATGAGTACTTGCTCGTTTCTGCAAAAAATGTATCGAGCTTGCCAAACGAATGGAAGTCACGACGTGTGCCAGCGCGCGACATGCTCATTCGGGTTGGTAACGAACTCCTTGCGAGACACAAAAAGCTGGAGGCGCTCTCTACTGCCTATCAAGAGTGGTTCGCCGCAAATAAGCAGTACCTTGGCAAGCTAGCCGGATACAGCTTTATCGACCAAGGCGGTGTTTATGCGGGTAGCCGTAGTGTCCACAACCCAGGCAAAGAAGGTTATCGCTACGATCTGCTCCATCCGACCACTAGACGCAAATGCAAGATGCCGCTGATGGGTTACCGTTTTCCATATGAAACGATGCAGAAATTGCTCGACGAAAAAAGGGTCATTTTTGGGGAAGACGAGACCAAGCTCATTGAGTTGAAGGTGTATGCCCATGAATACGAGGACAAGCTAAGCAGTGTGCTCGTGCTTGACGGTCGCTCTGGCGCAAATGAGTTTAGATCGCTGTTCACTGCGGCGCAGCGGTTTAGCAACCCGAAGCCGCCGGGTTTGCTAACGGAGATTTTTCCGTTCATGCTGGGTACCGCTGAAAGCGTATTCGACTTCTTCGCCGGCTCCGGCACCACCGGCCACGCCGTGATGAATCTCAACCGCGAAGACGGCGGCACGCGCCGCTTTATGCTGGTGGAAATGGGCGAGTATTTTGATTCGGTGTTGTTGCCGCGCATTGCCAAGGTGATGACATCTCCAGATTGGAAGGACGGTGCGCCGCGCGACACGGTGCAGCACGTTGCCAACGATGACGATCATTTTTCGGCGCGTACCCTGCCGATCATCAAAGTGCTGAGGCTGGAAGGCTACGAAGATAGCCTCAACGCTATCGAATTGCCGGATGACGGAACGGATGGCGGAAAAGCCGAAGGCAAGGCCGGTGAGGTGTTTGCGTCCGCGACAGGTGACCGCGACGGCGACGACATTCGCTATGTGCTGCGTGAGGCGAAGAACGCTGGCGATGCGCCGCAGCCGGTGTTTGTGAACGCGATGGCGTTTGATCACCCGTTTGACTATCGCTTACATGCCAGCGTGGCGGGCGAGCGCCAAACTCTCACCATTGATTTGGCCGAGACTACGTGCCTGATGCTCGGCTTGGTTGCCACCCGCATTCGTGAAGCGACGCGTAAGGTCGGTAACGGTAAGGCCGCGACTGTGCAACGCGCACGCCTGATCGAAGGCCGCTTAGTGCAGGAAGGGCAATCGGCCGAAAGCGCAGAGCGTGCGCTCATCATCTTGCGCGATGTGATTGAGGCTGTGCCTGCGTCTGGCCGTGACGAATACGATTGGATTGAAAGCCAAGTGCAATCTCAACTCGGTCGCTCGTTGGCGAGCTACACCACCGTGTTTTTTAATGGCGACATGAGTTTTTTCGGCGAGGAAAACGCGCAGGCGCTCGATGGGATTGTGAAGCGGGTGATGACGGAGCGTGCCGGGTGAGAAGGGAACTTCTCGAAACCGTCGCGAACTTCGCCCGCGCAGCAGGTTGATATTGATGCGGCAACTAAATATGGAAAACCATTTCAGCCATCCCCGTTCCCGCGAAGGCGGGAACCCAATTTTATTTAACGCGACAGATTCCGATATTAGACTCCCGCCTTCGCGCGAGCGGGGTTTTCTTAATTATTCATATTTAGTTGCCGGATCAATAGAAGTGCCCAGAAGTGAAACTCACCTATCGGCGGGCATTTCCAGACATTTTTGCCTGAAAGCCACCGCCAATATTGGACTTTCGGTAATGGGAACTTCTAAAAACCTACTGCGCGGGCGAATCTGTCAGTTCCGGTGCTCGCCGTACACTGGGTACGTGTCCGCTCCTCACTGCCAACTTCACCCGCTCGTGACGGTTTTTAGAAGTTCCCTAATCTAGCGATGGCCGCTTCCACACCGCGCCCACCGTTTGTGAAGCAGCTCGTGCTGACGCGCCATTTCGCACGCGCGTTTGGTTTGAGTTACGACTGGCTATTGAAGCGGCTCGCGGAGACCGAAGCCGGCAAGGCAGCCGACGGTGCCTCGTACTTTTGCCATGTCTTGGAAGCGGTGGCAGGTCGCAGCATCAGCGATGTTGATTTACGTCGTTATGACGCCAACATCCGCCGTCATGAGGCGCGCATCGGCAGACGGCGGGGTGGCAGTGGCAGTGGTAACGGCGGCGGTAGTGGCAGTAGTGGTAGTGGCAGCGGTGCCGGTACACCAGCTTTCCAGCTAACCTACTTTCAGTATTTGGCTTGCCTGTTTACGGAGTGTTATCTCGATCAGCTCACGCGCGACCGGCGGGCGCTGCTGGCTGCTTTGGAAGCGACACGCGCAGAACTGGCACCACACTTGCCGCCGTACCGCGAAGATGAATTAGCCAAGCTCGCCATCTTTATGTCCATTGGTGCGGGCAAGACCTTGGTGATGCATATCAACTTGTTGCAGTTTTTGGATTACAAACCGTTCCCCGCCGGCAAAGCGCCAGATTCGATTTTGCTCATCACACCGGGCGAAGAGCTCTCCCGGCAGCATCGCGAGGAACTAGAGAAATCTGACTTGGCATTTATGGGCGTGGAAATACGCGAAATCACCAAGCTCTACGTACCGGACAAGGGCGCGCGCAACAAGGGCGGCGAATCGATTGCCGTCGATCAATTCAAAGGCCCAAATTTGTTGTTGGTTGACGAGGGTCATAAAGGTACCAAGGGTGATGACTCCACCGAACGCGCATGGCGGGCGATCCGCGAGGCGCTGGCCGGCGGGGATGATCGTTTTTCCATCAAGCCGGGCTTTACCTTTGAGTACTCCGCCACCTTCGCGCAAATGGCGGCACTCGATGCGAGCTTGAGTGATGCATATGCCAAGGCGGCGATCATTGAGTTTGCGTACGGTCGCTTCTGGAAAGACGGCTATGGCAAAGACTTCCGGGTGCTGAATGCGCAGACAGGGGCACACGCCGATTCCCAAGCAACGACCGATTTAGTGCTGGCGGCAGGGTTGCTTGCGTTCTACCAACAAACGCATTGGTACGACGCAAATACGCATGTCGCCCGGCAATGGCGGCTGGAAGCGCCTCTTGCCGTATTCCTCGGCAGCAAAGTTGCCACCGATGGTTCGGATGTGGCGACGGTGGTTAAGTTTCTCGCGCGTGTTGCGGCAGAGCCAACGTGGTTCGCAGGCTTGGCGGACAAGGTGCTCTCCATCAGCGGTGTACAGCAAACGCTGAATGGTGATCCGCTTGATTTCAGCTATTTGCGAGCGCTAAACGAAACCGGTAGCGCGACGGCGACATCGGTCGCACAAAAACTCTTCGGTGGCAGCGGCCAATTGATCGCGACTCGCGTCAACGAAAACGAGGTCGGCCTGCGTGCGGCGGGTGCCAGCGATGATCGCTACTTCGGCGTCATCAACGTTGGCGACGCGAGGAAGGTTCACGAGGCATTGGTGGTGCTCGGCTGTGATGACGGCGGTGAAGATAAGCTAACCAGTTCGTTGTTCGCGGCGATAGATCGTTCGCCGAATATCAAGGTGCTGATCGGTGCCAAGCGGTTTATCGAAGGCTGGTCGTCCTGGCGTGTTGCCGCAATGGGGCTGGTGAATGTAGGTAAGTCTGAGGGTAGCCAGATTGTGCAGATGTTCGGCCGAGGAGTGCGGCTGCTGGGAAAACGCGGTGACCTGAAACGCTCCGGGCTCGACACGCTTGACGATGTGCCAGAGCATTTGCCTTTGTTGGAGCGCTTGATGGTGTTCGGCATTAAGGCGGATTACATGCAGCGGTTTTTAGAATCCCTTGAGCGCGAAGGTGCGCGCCGCACCATCATCGAAGCGCCGGTGACGGTGGCCGCAGATTGGCACGCGAAAAATCTCATGACGCTCGCAAGTGACGGGAATTTCGCCGTTGTCCCCATTGCCTTCATTGCCACTGATGCGGAGGCATATTTCACCAAGATTGAGGCAAGCCTTTCGCTGACGTCCGGTGTCGGAAGTGCACAAACAGTGCGTGTGGAGGCACTCACTCGACATCAATTGTCTGCGACACCTGCGGATATCGAAGCGATTCGGCTTGCGGCACAAGAGGCGAAGCGCCGCAACGGCTGGTGGAACATGGAGGTTGCCGTTGGCGAACTGGCCCGGTACGCAAGCGAGCGGGTATCCGTCGAAGCGCCGGTTGATTATTTTGACGGTCACATCGGTCGCCTGCGCTGGAGAGACGTCCTATCTGTCGCTATTGAAGAGGCAATGTCGTCACAATATCGGCGACAAGCGCGTACGTTTTACGCCTCAAAGCTAAAGCCGACGTTGCTGGACAGTAACGACGCTAACTTTCCGCTCGTCAACGATGCCAATGGACAGCGGCGCGTTTATTTGCTCGAAATTGAAGCGGCGAATGAGGTGGCCAAATCCGCAATTGAGACGTTGACTCGCGAAGTCGGCAATCGTGTTCCCGCTGCCACACTTGATGCTATTCGCAAGCGACTCGAGCAGGACATTGGCTTGGGAGATGTTGTGGCGGCGGTAGAGAAAGTGCTGGCCAGCGCCGCGTACGCGATGCCGAATGATGATCTGTCACTTCCGCTGCCCAGACTTTATGCGCCACAGCACTTATACGCGCCGCTACTGGTTTCACGACCCGTCGTGATCAAGGGCGATCAACTGGGCTTCGATTTTGAGTCGGCGGGCTCAATCGGTTTCCGCGCAACGCCACCGTTGCTGGAAGAAAGTGAGGCGCGCTTTGTGTGGGACTTGCGCCGAACTTGGCAAGAACACTGCCACGCGCCATGCTTTGAGGATGTCTCCATTTATTTGCTCCGCAACCTGCCGCACCGCGGCGTGGGTTTTTTTCGCGTAAGCGGATTTTTTCCCGACTTCATGCTGTGGATGACCCGAGACAATTTGCAGGTTCTCGCGTTTGTTGAGCCAAAGGGGATCGCGCGTAAATGGCCCGGCGAAAAACTGGATGCGCTGCGCGAATTGAAATTGCTCCAGTTATCGATCCCGCTGCGGGGGTACTTGGTGACGCCATCGGATAAAGATGAGCTGCTATCCGCGCGACCGACTTCTTACGAAGGATTAAGCTCCGATATTTTTTTTCAACAAGACCAACAATACGTCCTGGATATTCTTCAAGACATGAGGAAAGCGCTCACGTGACCCCAAAGTTAATCGAATCCACTTCCCGTAATTTTTCGTTTGAATTGTTCCCACCGAAATCTGCCGAAGGGGCTGTGAAGTTGCGCGAGACCGTCACTCAACTAGGGCAGCTCAAGCCGGCGTTTTTCTCCGTGACTTTTGGGGCGGGGGGGTCGACCCAAGAAGGTACGTTGAAGACTGTCAACGATATCCGTGCAATGGGCTACAACGCCGCGCCGCACTTGTCTTGCATCGGCTCGACGGTCGAGAGTATTCGTACCATTGTGCACGCATATAAAGATGCTGGTATTCGCCACATGGTCGCGCTTCGCGGCGATTTACCCTCCGGTATGGCAATGGCAGGCGAATTCCGGCACGCGAGTGATCTCGTCGCGTTTGTACGTGCTGAGACGGGCGGCCACTTCCACATAGAGGTGGCGGCCTATCCTGAGTACCACCCACAATCACGTACTGCACAGGAAGATCTTAAGAACTTCAAGCGCAAGGTTGAGGCGGGTGCCACGTCGGCGATCACGCAGTATTTCTACAATCGTGACGCGTACTTTCATTTTGTGGATGAAGTGCGGGCGATGGGAATTGATGTGCCGATCGTTCCCGGTGTGATGCCGATCGGTAGCTTCTCGCAGCTCGCCCGTTTCTCCGACGCGTGTGGTGCGGAGATTCCGCGTTGGATTCGCCGCAAGATGGAAGGGTTCGGCGACGATACCGCGTCGATAAAGGCGTTCGGTTTGGATGTGGTGACTGATCTGTGTGAAGAGTTGCTTGAGGGCGGCGCACCCGGACTGCACTTCTACACCATGAATGGCGCAGGGGCCACCACCACCATCTGGCATCGCCTCGGCCTGTCGTAGCGGCATCTCGAGCAGTTGGCTGCGAACTTTGCGGGGTACCAAGCCTCGCGGTTTCCGCTACACTTGTCTTTATGAGAATTTTTCCGGCGCGCGATTTTTCGGAGCCAATGATGAGTACGTCAGCATTCAATAGGTCACGCCGCGTTGTCGCGAGGATCGCATCCGTCTTGATTGTGGTGGGTTTGAACGGACTAAACGCGGGTGCTTCATTTGCGCAAGAGTCCTTGTCCACTAACCGGGCGACGGAGCTGCGTACCAATCCCGATGACACGGCGACATCGTTACAGTCGCTTACGCCGCAAACGAAGGTGCAGTTGCTGGAACGCAAGGGCGCTTGGAGCAAGGTCAAGACCGACACCCAAACCGGCTGGGTGCGCATGATGCATCTGCGTGGCGGCGTGACGTTTGAAGAAGCGCCGGCACAAACTAAATCAGGCGGATTTTTGGCCGGTTTCAATCGCATGCTCGGCGGTAGCCAACAAACCAATCAGCGAGCACAGAGTGCCACTGTCGGTATTCGCGGCCTCTCGCCAGAAGAGTTGAAGTCTGCCGCGCCGAATCCGCAGGCGCTTGCGGCAGCCAAGTCTTATGCGTCCAGCAAGTCAGAAGCGGAGCAATTTGCCAAAGCCGCAAGCCTTGCTGCTATCAAGGTTGACGACCCTGCTGCCGGCACATCGGGAGGTGCCAAATGAAACCGAGTCGCCTGGGGCCATCGTTGATGGTGGCTGTTGTGCTGGGGGTAGGTTCGCCGGAAGTACACGCGCAGCTCCCCAATTTCAACCTGAACAAACTACAGGACACGCTCAAGAAAGGCAGCGAGCTCTTAAAGAAGACCCAGGATGCGACCGTTGAGATGACCGAGGCGAATGAGACTGAGACGGGGGACAGCATGGCGGCTAACTTTCTCGGTGCCGTGCCGCTGCACGGCGATGCGGCGCTACAGCGCTACGTCAACCGCGTGGGTCGCTGGGTGGCCAGTCAGTCGTCGCGTCCGCATCTCAAATGGTCGTTTGCGGTGCTGGATACGCCCACCATCAATGCGTTCGCGGTACCCGGTGGGACTATCTTTGTGTCGATCGGACTCATAAAGCGTCTGACAAATGAGTCTGAATTGGCTGGCGTGATCGGCCACGAAATCGCCCACGTCATGCAACGCCATCACGTGAAGGCAATTCAAGCGCTTGCCAAACAAGATCTACTCAAGATGGGCCTCACCGAGGTGGCCGACCGCAGCGGCAAGAGCGGGCTGGCGAAAGAAGGCATCAAGGTTGCTGTCTCGAGCGGCATGGACATCATGGCCAAGGGGCTCGACAAGTCTGACGAGTTTGAGGCAGATCGAATTGGTGCCGTGTTGTCTGCACGCGCGGGCTACGACCCCTATGGTCTGGTCGCGGTGGTACAAATGCTCGCGGCTCTTAAGGCGGAGGACTCCGGCATTTCCTTGCTCATGAGTACGCACCCAACACCCGGCGACCGATTGATTGAGCTCGAAAAATTTGCCGCCACGCTGGATAAGTTTTCCGCACAGCCGCAGGTAACCGACCGCTTTGCGGCGGTGATGGCTAACGTCAAGTAGTCTTCTGCGGACTGGCGTCATTTGAATACATAAACCCTATGATTGACGGGCCTTTTCAAGTTAAATGACTTGGAAAGCGCCGTCGATATTGGGCTTTCATATTCTTCTGCACCTACGCTGGTCGAGCGTTCAATAAACGCAATGCGAATTGTCAGTATCCCCTTCGACTCGCGCCCCGCTTTGTGCAAATCGTCACCCGGCCCTTACGCCAACGCCGCCCGGTCTTCAGAATTGCCTCACTCCCAGCCGATTTGTCGGCGGGATTGACCAATAAGGGACCCCACATGAATGCGATGACCACCACCCGTAAGTTTCTGCTGTTCGTGCTGCTTGCCACAGTCGCTCTGGTTGGCACTGCCTTTTTGCTAGCCCACACCAGCGGTGCGTTCGCCGGCGACCACACGTTGATGCTGTTTGATGAGGATCTCTCCGATTCGGTTGTTGGCTGGATGATCGCGATCCCCATTGTGTTGGTCGCGATGGTCTTCACCGTGATCGTACTGGCGGTAGCGGGGATCGTAGTCGTCCTCGCGATGGCGATGGTGCTGATGATCGCGTTGGTAGTGGCCGTGTTCGGCGTGCTGTTGGGCTTGATACCCATCGCCGCGTTTCTCGCAGTTCCAGCAGCGATTATCTGGGCGCTGATTAAGGTGAATCGCCGTAACGCCGCAGCGCAGGCAGCAGGAGCCTAGGGATCTCGGTAGGGAGGCGAGCTAGGCGAAGCGAAATGACCTTCGCAGCTAGGTGAACAAGATAACCTTAGCGGTCAGGTGAACGAGATGACCTTGGCGGTCAGGTGAACGAGATGACCTTGGCGGTCATCGGTGGCGGCAGGGGGTCGGCATCAAACGCCTTGTCGCCGTCTGCGTTGGGTTCCCCGGTCGCTTGCAAGTTCTTGAAGTCAAAGAGTCCATGATCGAGCAAATGTGACGGCGAAACATTGGCGAGCGAGCGAAAGATGTTTTCGACCCGGCCAGGAAACTTGCGTTCCCATTCATTCAACATCTGTTTAACCTGCTGTCGTTGCAGATTGTCCTGCGAGCCACACAAATCACAGGGGATGATGGGGAACTGTTTCCATGCCGCGTAGGCTTCCAGGTCGCGCTCTTCGACATACGCGAGGGGCCGAATGACAATGTGTTTGCCATTGTCGGACGCTAACTTCGGCGGCATGGCCTTAAGGCGCGAACCATAAAACGCGTTCAAGAAAAATGTTTGCACAATGTCATCACGGTGGTGACCCAGTGCGATTTTGTTCGCCCCTAACACCTCAGCCACCCTGTAAATCACGCCCCTTCGGAGCCGCGAACACAACGAACACATCGTTTTGCCTTCGGGGATGAGGCGCTTGACGGTGGAGTAAGTGTCCTGCACTTCGATGCGAAACGGCATGCCCAGACTCGTCAAGTATTCCGGCAGGATGTGTTCAGGGTAACCCGGATGCTTTTGGTCAAGATTAAACGCGACCAGCTCAAACGGGACGGGGGATTTTTCGCGCAGACCCAGCAGCACATCGAGCAGTCCGTAGCTATCCTTGCCGCCGGATAAACACACCATGACACGATCACCGGCCTCGATCATGTTGTAGTCGGCGATCGCTTCACCGACTTGTCGGCGGAGGCGCTTGGCGAGTTTGTTCTGTTCCAGCGTTTGTTTTTGTGTCGGTGTCGTGCTCATAACGAGATCTCTCGGCCACCATCAACAGCCAGAATCTGGCCGGTCACATAGGGCGCGTCGAGCAGCAAAAATCTGACGGCGCCGGCGATATCCTGCGCACTACCAACACGCTTGAGAGGAACTTGGTTGATGATGCGCTCGCGCTCGGTGGGTGGGTAGTCCGCTGAGTCTTCGGGCCACATAATGGCACCCGGCGAAACCCCGTTGACACGTACCTCGGGCCCGAGTTCGAGCGCGAAGGAGCGCGTCAAACCCGCGAGTCCCGCTTTGGCGGCGTTGTAGACCACAAAATCTTTGAGCGGGTGTTCCGTATGAATGTCGATGATGTTGACTATCGCGCCCTTGGTCTGGCGCAGGTACGGTGCCGCCGCTTGAGACAAAAAAAGCGGTGCTTTAAGATTTGATCCCATGATGTCGAGCCAATCGTCCAGATCAATTTTGCCGACCGGCGTGGCTTGGAATGACGATGCGTTGTTGACCAATCCATCGAGGCGGCCAAAACAGGAATGCGCTTGGTCGATCAACCCCTTCAGCGCGTTGTCGGCGAGTAAATCCCCGCTGACCACGGCCGCCGATTTCGGCCGCGCAAGATTCAGCGCGGCGGCGAGTGCATCGGCTTCTGCCTTTGAGCGGTTGCAATGAATCACAACGTTGCAACCGGCGGCGTGTAGGGTGCGGGCGATTTCTGCGCCGACACGTTTTGCGGCACCGGTGACCAACACCGCCTTCGGTGACGGAGTTGAAGAATTTACGAGAGTGGCTGACATAATCCTATTTTAGCCGACCGTCCCTGAACACTCCCGGAACACTCCCCGAGCCGTGCGTATCTCGAATAACACCCTCGCAGCGTCAATGCCTGCGCTCGCCGCCGATAGTCTCGCCCACGTCCAGCGCTGTGAGGCTATGTTGCGAGAGGAGATTCGCGCCCATGGCGGTTGGATACCGTTTTCCCGCTTTATGGATCGGGCGCTGTATGAACCGGGAATAGGCTACTACGCCGCTGGCGCAAGAAAATTCGGTGCGGCGGGTGATTTTGTCACCGCACCGGAGATTTCCGGCCTGTTTGGCGCTTGTGTGGCGCGTTCAATCGCCGAGACCCTTCTTCAAACGGGGGGCAATGTGTTGGAGTTAGGCCCGGGCTCCGGCAAACTCGCGGCCGACATATTGACCGCGTTAGACGACGCGGGGGCATTGCCCGGAAAATACCTTCTGCTTGAGGTCTCCGCCGACTTGCGAGAACGACAACAACAGCGGCTTGCGGAGCTTCCCGCCCATTTATTCGAGCGCTGTGAATGGCTCGGTTCGCTACCGAGCGCGTTTGTCGGTGCCGTGGTGGCGAATGAAGTCCTTGATGTCCTTCCCGTGAGTCTGGTGAGATACGGTCCGAATGGGCTGGGTGAGCGTGGCGTTTCGTTGCAAGGTGATACATTTGTGTGGCACGACATGCCGACACTATCAAGTGATGTTCAGGCCATGGTCGATACCGCAAATCGAGATGTATTTGCGAATGCGCCACCGACTGACTACTTAACAGAATTCGCCCCACAGGTGCCGGCGCTCGTGACGACGGTCGCCAATTGTTTGCAACAAGGCGTGATGGTGTGGATTGACTACGGTTTTCGCCGCGCAGAGTACTACCACCCGACTCGCACCACGGGAACCCTGATGTGCCACTACCGCCATCATGCGCATACTGATCCATTTTTGTATCCCGGCTTGCAGGACATCACGGCGCACGTAGATTTCAGCGCCGTTGCGGACGCGGCAATCCGCGCAGGTGCGGAGTTGATCGGGTATACAACCCAAGCCAATTTTCTGCTGGCGGCGGGCGTCACGGATTTGCTGGCAAAACACGATCCACGCGACGCCGCACACTACCTACCGCTGACCAACCAGCTGCAAAGACTCGTCTCGCCCGCCGAAATGGGCGAATTGTTCAAGGTGATCGGGCTCTCCAAGGGCGGTTTGAATATCAAGGCGTTGGCCTTAGCAAAGCAGCTACCGCTCTAACTGCATCAAGCTCGCGGCTGCGAGTTGATGCGTTAGACTTATGCATCATACGTTGCGAAGTTGTGAATACATCGGAGAAAACAAGATGGGACTAACCATTGGTGTGCCACGTGAGGTGTTTCCGGGGGAAAAACGTGTTGCCGCAGTACCTGAGACCGTCGAAAAGCTGATCAAGCTTGGGTTTGTGGTGGCCGTCGAATCTGGCGCGGGCGCAGAAGCCAATTTTGACGATGCCTCCTATGTGGCTGCGGGTGCGGTGATTGCCGACACCGCATCAGCGTTATGGGCAAGTGCAGATGTCGTGTTTAAGGTTCGGGCACCCAGTACTGATGAAGTCGACTTAATGCACGAAGGTCAAACCTTGGTGAGTTTTATCTGGCCGGCGCAGAGTGCCGACTTGATGACCGCTCTCGCTACCAGAAAAGTTACCGTGCTGGCAATGGATTGCCTGCCCCGCATGCTTTCGCGCGCGCAGAAGATGGATGCGCTGACATCGATGGCCGGTATCAGCGGATATCGTGCGGTGATCGAAGCGGCGAATGTATTCGGGCGATTCTTCAGCGGCCAAATCACGGCGGCCGGCAAAGTGCCACCAGCCAAAGTATTCATCGCCGGTGCCGGCGTTGCCGGCTTGGCCGCGATCGGCACGGCCGCCAGCATGGGTGCCATCGTTCGTGCCAACGACACCCGCGCCGAAGTTGCCGACCAAGTCAAATCGCTCGGTGGTGAATTTGTTGCGGTGGACTACGTGGAAGAAGGTGGCGGCGGCGGTGGCTACGCCAAGGTGATGAGTGAAGGCTTCCAGCAGGCGCAGCGTGACATGTACGCCCAGCAGGCGCGTGAAGTCGACATCATCATCACCACCGCGCTGATTCCCGGCAAGCCCGCGCCCAAACTCATCACTGCCGGGATGGTGCAGTCGATGAAGGCGGGTAGCGTCATCATTGACATGGCCGCCGAGCAGGGCGGTAATTGTGAACTCACCGAGCCGGGTAAGGCGGTGGTCAAACACGGCGTGACCATTGTTGGTTATACCGATTTGACGAGCCGACTCGCCAAGCAGGCGTCAACGCTTTACGGCACCAACCTTTTCCGACTTGCCGAAGAGCTTTGCAAAACCAAAGACGGCATGATTAACGTCAACATGGAGGACGATGCGATTCGCGGCCTCACGGTGATTAAGGACGGTGCAGTCACCTGGCCGGCACCGCCACCAAAGCTTCCGCCCGCACCTGCGCCCAAGCCTGCTTCCGCAGTGGTTGCTAAGAAAGGGCACGGCCATGGCGCGCCATCTGAACCAATGTCGGGTGGCAAGCTGGCCGTTATGTTTGCAATCGCCGCCGCGTTGTTTTGGTTTGTCGGGGCAAACGCGCCACCGGCATTCCTCGGCCACTTCACGGTATTTGTGCTGGCTTGTTTTGTCGGCTATATGGTGGTCTGGAATGTCACGCCGTCACTACACACGCCGCTGATGAGTGTGACGAATGCGATTTCGTCGATTATCGTCATCGGTGCACTGGTGCAGATTACGCCGCCTGCCGTTGCCGGAATGTCCAGACCGGATGAATTGATACGTTGGATTGCGCTCGTTGGTATTGCACTCACTGCGGTCAATATGTTTGGTGGCTTCGCTGTGACCCGCCGCATGTTGGCAATGTTTAGAAAATAGGGGAGAGACCATGTCAACGAGTTTGGTAACGGTCGCCTATATTGCGGCAATTATGTTGTTCATCATGAGTTTGGGTGGATTGTCGAATCCAGAAACCTCGCGCCGCGGCAATCTATACGGCATGATTGGCATGGGGCTCGCGGTGCTGGCAACCATCTTCGGGCCACGTGTGACAGCCGCTGGTATTCCGTGGATTATCGGTGCGATGGTTGCCGGTGGTGCCATTGGTTTGTATGCCGCCCGCACGGTGCAGATGACTCAAATGCCGGAGCTGGTGGCACTCATGCACAGCCTGGTGGGCTTGGCCGCCTGTGCGGTCGGTTTTGCGAGCTACATTGACCCAACGTCCGTGGCGAGCTTTAGTGACGCAGAAAAGACGATTCACCACGTTGAGGTGTATGTAGGCATCCTGATTGGCGCAGTGACTTTTTCCGGGTCGATCATCGCCTTCCTGAAACTGTCCGGTAAGCTTGGCGGCAAGCCGCTGCTGCTGCCCGCGCGTCACTGGCTGAATTTGATAGGCCTGATTGTGGTGATCGTGTTTGGTTACCAATTTATGAAGGCACCGACCATTGAAGCCGGCATGGTGCCTTTGCTCGTGATGTCTGTGATCGCCCTCTTGTTTGGTATTCATATGGTGATGGCCATCGGCGGCGCGGATATGCCGGTGGTGGTATCGATGCTCAATAGTTATTCCGGTTGGGCGGCGGCCGCGACCGGCTTCATGCTCTCCAACGATCTGCTGATTGTGGTCGGCGCGCTCGTCGGTTCAAGCGGCGCGATTCTTTCCTACATCATGTGCCAGGCAATGAACCGGAACTTCATCAGCGTCATCGCTGGCGGATTCGGTGGCGGCGCGCCAGCCGCCGCTAGCGGCGAGGCTGCAGCGCCGGCGGGTGAAGTGGTCCCCGTCAGCGCGATTGAAACCGCTGAACTATTGCGTGATGCCAAGAGTGTCATCATCGTCCCTGGCTACGGCATGGCGGTGGCGCAGGCGCAGCACACGGTTTATGAAATCACCAAGACCCTGCGTGAGAAAAAGATCAATGTTCGTTTTGGTATACACCCGGTTGCCGGTCGTATGCCGGGCCACATGAACGTGTTGTTGGCAGAGGCGAAGGTGCCTTATGACATCGTGTTGGAAATGGACGAGATCAATGATGACTTTGCCGATACGGATGTGGTCATGGTGATCGGAGCCAACGACATCGTCAATCCGGCGGCGCAAGATGATCCGACCAGTCCCATTGCGGGGATGCCGGTGCTGGAAGTCTGGAAAGCGAAGACCACCATTGTGATGAAGCGCAGCATGGCGTCGGGTTATGCAGGCGTCGACAATCCGCTGTTCTACAAAGACAATAACCGCATGCTGTTTGGTGACGCGAAGAAGATGCTGGACGAAGTGCTTACGGCACTTCGTGCCTAAAGTCATCTAACGTACGAGCCTAAAGTCTAGGATTGACGGGCGTTTTCAGGCGAAAGCGCGGTATCAACAGCAAATGCCGACCGGCGGAGGGCAATCAAATGCTACCTCAAACGGTGTCAGATAGCCCAGCGCGGCGCGCGGTGTGTGATTGTGTTTGTCCTCAA
>JADCIX010000062.1 GCA_020247545.1 Rhodocyclaceae bacterium
CGTCCCCGCGCAGGCGGGGACCCAAGTTGACCTGCCGCGCAGGCGGGAACCCAAGTTGACCTGCCGCGCAGGCGGGGGCCCTTGAGAAAACTAGGCTCCCGCCCGGCGCAACCCTTGTGGTTGTCCACAGGAGCAGGGGAGTATTGGTTTAGTGGTCGTTAATCTAACCCCGTCCCCGCGCAGGCGGGGACCCAAGTTGACCTGCCCACGCTGGCGGGGACCCTTGAGAAAACTAGGCTCCCGCCCGGCGCAACCCTTGTGGTTGTCCACAGAAGCAGGGGAGTATTGGTTTAGTGGTCGTTAATCTAACCCCGTCCCCGCGCAGGCGGGGACCCAAGTTGACCTGCCGCGCATAACCACAAGAGTTGCGCCGGGCGGGGACCCAATGTCTAAGCCGTTCGCGGCAACGACGACCTTTTCCTTTTTCATAGCGAACTGCAATCAAATATCAGCCCGCCCCGCTTCGTGTTTTCGATTTCAGCTAACGCGCAGCGTCACTACGTACCAGTGCCTAACTGCTGCTCGCCAAAAACAATTCGACTCTGAGCTACCCCGGTTTTGCGACTCTGACCCCTGGTGTTATTATGGGTTACAGATTCGTGACGGCAGGGCATTTTGGCCAGATCGCAGCTATTTCGCTGCAATGTAGCTGAGCGACAAAGGCGGAATGGAGGATAAGCGAGACAGCACCATATCGATCTTCCGACGAAGAACCTCTGCCACGGCCGTTTTGATTCTGCTAGCCGGTTGCGAGTTAAGGCTGCTTTGGCTCTCAATCTTTGTCAGTTGACGGACTCGCATGGCACACGGTCGTCGTTCGCGAGGCGGACCACCGCGCGTCTGGTTAGCGAGCTGGACTCCGAACTTCTGCGGCTAGTCCTTTGTGTACTTGTTGTTTTGCGCAGCACCTGATATGTAGCCCGCGAATAGCACGGAGGTCATGATAGTGAACTCTCCCAAGATCTCTTTGGTTTCAGTCGGAAGCTCCTGCTTTTCCTCGTAGACTTTTGCGAGGTATTGTGTCAACGGCAGCAGATCGGCGGGCTGTATCGTGAACTCGATGTTGTGGCTTAGTTTGTTCCGTATCGAGTTCAGATGTTTGATTGCTGGGATGCAATCGTACTTGTCCGAGAATTTGAGGTTCGAAAGCAAAGCAACTTTTTGCCCGAATGACTGCCGTGCAGAATCCCAATCGAGCGTCGGATGGCCTATCTTTAGGAACTCATCTATGTAGTGCTCGATGACCAAGTGACACGAAAGAAAGTAGCCGAGTGCCTCATAGTCGATGGCCTCGAGTTGTTTCCAAGTCACTTCCCCATCCGTGATTCCCGCTATTCGCGGAGGAAGCGTCTTTTGCGTCATGGATTGCCTCGAAATGGGTTGCAAATGCGCGGCGACGTGCGCGGTCAGGCGCTTATCGCAGCCGAAGGGGCACGGAGCCCTTCGAAGGTCCCGCGTGCGTATTTGAACATCATACGTGGGCATCTGTGCGCGTGATCGCGAAACCTTATCGGGGGGATTGTCCGATGCCGCTGTTTAGCCGCCGAGCTATGCTAGCTTTAGCGGTGTGCTCGGATGTAAGATGAACGTTTTTAGAAGCGTGCGGGGTCTTACATGTCGTGGGTGATTCCGGAGTTTTCGCGGGAGGAAGTCAATAGGTCAGGAAAACTTCTGGCCGAAGCGTCTAAGGAGCAAGTCGCATTTTGGACAATCGCAATGACCAAACAATATTTTCGTTCGCTTGACGTCGTGAACAATTGGAGAGCCGCGCACGGATACCCTTTGAATATTCTTCAGAACAATCTGAGAAAGACTGCCAAGCGATTCGACAAGAATCCAATCGTCGCCCAACGGGTTAAACGTCTGCCTTCAATAGAGTTGAAGTTGGTTCGATTCCCCAACATGAAGCTCTCCCAGATGCAAGATTTGGGTGGGTGCCGTGCGATCCTGAAGAACGTAGGGGCTGTAAAGCGCACGGCACTCTACTACATGACGGATAGCAGAATAAAGCATGAGCTTGCGACGCTTGACGACTACATCGACAAGCCGAAATCATCTGGCTACCGGGGCGTGCATCTTGTCTATCGCTATCGCTCTGACAAGCAGCAGACTTACAACGATCTCAAAATCGAAATTCAAATTCGGTCGCAGTTTCAACATGCTTGGGCGACCGCAGTTGAGACGGTTGGAATGTTCTCCGGTCAGGCATTAAAGTCGAGCTTGGGCAGCGACAAGTGGCAGCGTTTTTTTCAGCTAATGGGTTCCGTCGTGGCAATGCGCGAGAAATCGCCGCTAGTGCCCGGAACGCCTGAAGGCGAGCGCGAATTGATCCGAGAACTACGATACCTCGCCCACGAACTTGACGTCGATACGAAACTAAACGGATACAGCAAGGTGCTCGGAAACATTACCGAACGCACTACAGACGAGCACTACTATCTGATGGAACTAACGCCATCGCAGGGTTCGCTGATCATCACTGGTTTTCCAAGGCAAGAAACGGAGAAAGCGAGCAAGATGTACGCCGAAGCAGAGCAGCGTGCCAAAAATATTCCCGGCGCTGATGCGGTCTTGGTGTCAGTAGATTCGATTACTGCATTGACAAAGGCGTATCCAAATTACTTTGCGGATACGCGGTTGTTTGTGCTGTTGCTTGGCGACGCGCTGACGGGGCGCCAACGACCTGTAACCCGCGTCGGCGATTTTCGTTTCGGCTTCAATCGAGGGCATGGTCGATAGACCACGATTCAGCCGCTTCGCATTCGTCGGTTCGGCGATACCACTCATCACAGTTCACTGGGATCTAACGGGCCAGGCCCGATTTTTGGGCCACATAGGCCAGAGGTAGTGGCTAGCGCGAGCATAGAAATGCGCCCTCGCGGCATTTGAAGGTACGACGGGTTCGGTCACCTCCGCCGACCCGGCTGCGGCGGCCTGCGGCATCGCCGTCAGCTTTCGAATCCTACCCGCGGGCAAAGCAGTTTGCTTTCTCGGGCGAACCCCAAAAGTAAAAATGCCACCCGAAGGTGGCATTTTTGGATACTGGCGCGCCCGGCAGGATTCGAACCCACGACCCCTTGGTTCGTAGCCAAGTACTCTATCCAACTGAGCTACGGGCGCTAAAACACGAATTATAACAAGTGATTAGAGCGAAAGCCAGTTGGCGGAGACCGAGGGATTCGAACCCTCGATGCAGCTTTTGACCGCATGCTCCCTTAGCAGGGGAGTGCCTTCGACCACTCGGCCAGGTCTCCTAGCTGCTCTAATTCGACGCCATTATAGCCGGAGATGGGTGCCAATCGGTACCCACCGCATTGAAGCTCAGCCAAAACTGCGAAGTTTTTCGGTTACTTCAGCTTATTTGAGTTCACCCAACAAAAACGCCCATTGAAACGCCGTGCGGTACGCCAACTGGGCGTTGTTAGCTGATGCGGCGTGGCCGCCTTCGATGTTTTCGTAGTACAAAACGTCGTGGCCCTGCTCTTTCATCTTCGCCATCATCTTGCGTGCATGGCCGGGGTGAACCCGGTCGTCGCGGGTGGAGGTGATGAACAACACACGCGGCATTTTCACACCGGCTTTGACGTTCTGATACGGCGAGTATTTGGAGATGAATTCCCACTCTTTCGGGTCATCCGGGTTGCCGTACTCTGCCACCCATGAAGCCCCCGCCAGCAGCTTGTGGTAACGCTGCATATCGAGCAACGGAACCGAACAAATCACCGCCTTGAATAGATCCGGACGCTGTGTCATCACGGCACCCACCAGCAGTCCACCGTTTGAGCCACCGGAGATTGCCAAGTGATTCGGCGAGGTGATTTTTTGTTTGATGAGGTTTTCCGCCACGGCGATGAAGTCGTCAAACACTTTCTGACGGTTGGCCTTTAAGCCCGCCTGATGCCAGCGCGGACCGAACTCACCACCGCCGCGAATGTTGGCGACAACATAAACGCCACCTTGCGCGAGCCAGCCGTTACCGATGCTGCCCGAATAAGACGGCAATTGGGAAATCTCAAAACCACCGTACCCATAGAGCAACGTTGGGTTCTTGCCGTCGAGCTTGGCGTCTTTTTTCATGATGACAAAGTACGGAATCTTCTCGCCATCTTTGGACGCGACTTCGAATTGCTCAACCTTGTATGGCATCGCATCAAAGAATGCCGGCAGCGACTTCAACTTCTCACGCGTATCCGTGCCAGCTTTGGCAAGGAACAACGTCGACGGCGTCAGATAGTCCGTCATCGTCACGAAGTAATCATCGCTGTCGTCGGAATCTATTGCCGATGCGCTGACCGTTCCCAGGCCCGGCATGGCGATCGCACGACGATTCCATTTGCCGTCGCGATAGGACAACTCAAAAAGCTTATTCTTGACGTTATCGAGCTCGTTCAAGATCAGGAAATTCTTCGTTGCGGTGAAGCCCGCGAGCGACTTGCGGTCGCTGCCTTCAAACAGCACGTCAAACTTGCGATCACCTTTTAAGAATTTGTCAAACGGCATCGCGATCAACGATCCTTGTTTGTACGTCGTGCCGCCGATTGTCCATGCCGACTTCAAACGTACGCTCATCCAGTCGCGCCAGTAGCTGAATGTGGCGTCAGCCGGAACATCGATCTTGGTAAGTTTGCCGGCTTCGTGCAAATACGTTTCGCTGGTAAAGAAAGTCACGCCGCGGCGAATGAACTGACGGGTGGAGTAACCCTTCTGCTCGCTCTGACTGCCGTTCACGCTGATGTCAGCCTCGGTGCCTTCGTAAACCGTCGTTGCGGCATCAATCGGCGTGCCGCGTTTCCACATCTTCACGATCCGCGCGTAGCCCGATTTTGTTTGTGAGCCCGGGCCGAAATCGGTTTGCACAAAGAGCGTGTTGGCATCGATCCAATCCACCGAACCCTTTGCTTCTTTTAGCTGAAAGCCATCTTTGACAAACGACTTGGTGGCCATGTCCCATTCGCGGATGACAACCGCATCAGCACCACCACGTGACAGCGAGAGCATGCACTTGTTGTAATCCGGATAGAGGCAATTCGAGCCGCGCCAAACCCAGTTATCTTTTTCATCTTTGGCGAGTTGATCGAGGTCGAGCACGGTTTCCCATTTGGGTTCCGGCTTTTTGTATTCATCCATCGTGGTACGCCGCCAGACGCCGCGCACGTTGTTGCGGTCCTGCCAGAAGTTGTAGTACCAGTTACCGCGCTTTTGCACGCCGGGGATACGCTCGCGTGAATTGACGACTTCCAACACCTTGTCGCGGATTGGTCCGAATTCAGCGCGCGCTTCGACTTCTTTTTGTGACTTGGCGTTTTGCTCTTTCACCCATGCGATGGCTTTTTCGCCCATTACCTCTTCAAGCCACAAGTACGGGTCTTCCTGCGCGCTGACTACCGTTGAAGCCATCATGGAACAAAGTCCTAGCAGTACTAAACGAAACTTCACGGGTTTCTCCAAGAAAAACGAGCCCGCCGATGGCGGGCTCGATGACAAATCATTACAACTTCTAAACGGTCGTCTTCTCGAGTTCAAACGCGGCATGTAGCGCGCGAACCGCGAGCTCCATGTATTTTTCATCAACAACGACTGATGTCTTGATTTCGGAGGTCGAAATCATTTGGATATTGACGTTCTCGCGCGCCAGACACTCAAACATCTTGGCAGCAACACCCGCGTGGGAGCGCATACCGATGCCCACAATCGACACCTTTGCGATCTTGTTGTCCCCTGTTACGCCCCTGGCATTGATAGCGGGTTTCACGGTGTCGTTGAGCAAGGCAAGGGCACGTGCGTAGTCGTTTCGGTGAACGGTGAAAGAGAAGTCGGTAATGCCTTCGGAGGATGTATTCTGAATGATCACATCCACGTCGATATTCGCCTCAGCGACCGGACCGAGAATCGAATACGCGATACCCGGACGGTCAGGTACACCGGTAACGGTAAGCTTGGCTTCGTCGCGATTAAACGCGATGCCTGCAATGACGGGTTGTTCCATATTGTCTTCCTCATACGTAATCAGCGTGCCGGTGTCGTTCGAGTCGTGCGGAGTGAATGACGACAACACGCGAAGTTTTACTTTGTACTTGCCGGCAAATTCCACCGAGCGGATTTGCAACACCTTCGATCCGAGACTTGCCAGCTCAAACATTTCTTCAAAGGTGATGCTATCGAGCTTACGTGCTTCCGGCACCACCCGTGGATCGGTCGTGTACACACCATCCACGTCGGTGAATATCTGACACTCGTCCGCCTTCAACGCCGCAGCGATGGCCACCCCGGTGGTGTCCGATCCGCCTCTTCCAAGTGTCGTCAAATTGCCGTCGCTATCAATGCCCTGAAAGCCTGCCACGACGGCCACATACCCCTCGGCTAAGTCGCGTCGAATATTGGCGTCATCAATCGACAAAATCCGCGCCTTGGTGAACGCGCTGTCGGTGGTGATCTTTACCTGCCAGCCGGTGTAACTCTTGGCTTTCAGCCCAAGACTTTGCAACGCTAACGCCAGCAGGCCAACGGAAACTTGCTCGCCGGTAGAGGCGATGACGTCGAGCTCCCGACCGGAGGGATCGTCGGATAACTGTTTGGCGAGACCGAGAAGCCGATTGGTTTCACCGGACATTGCCGACGGCACCACCACCAGCTGGTGGCCCTGTGCCTGGTAGTGCGCAATTCGTTTGGCGACTTCGCGGATGCGCTCGGGTGAGCCCATCGACGTGCCACCATATTTTTGGATGATCAATGACATAAGAATTACGTTGGTGAGGCGTGGAACGATTTTCGCGAAAGTCCACCATTTTAGCGGTTCAGCAGCGACAAGGCCAATCCAACTAAGGGGAAAAACAGGGTGCTGCTTTATACTGGCAGCCTATGAGCACTGACCAAAAGATCACCGTCACCCGCCGTTTGGAGTTTGACGCCGGCCACCGGTTGCCGAATCACAAGAGCCAGTGTCGCAACATCCACGGGCATCGCTACGCCATCGAGATCACCCTCACGGCTGATTTGGTGCATGAAGAAGGTGCATCCGACGACGGTATGGTCATGGATTTTGGCGATATCAAGGCGATTGCGAACGAGAAGCTCGTGGGTGTCTGGGATCACGCATTTTTGGTGTGGAAAGGCGACACCATCATGCGCGACTTTCTGGCGATGATTCCGGAGCACAAAACCGTTGTTCTCGATGATGTACCGACCGCCGAAAACTTGGTCGCCGCTGCCTTTCAGATTCTCGAACACGCCTACCGTGATCGATTCGGCCACGAGCTGACACTCTCCCGAGTTCGATTGTATGAAACACCAAATTGCTGGGCGGATGCCGTTGGCCGCTAACACCGCCAAGGGGCTTGCGGTTCCAAGGTTTGCCGCTAAAATAAAACCGTGCATCACTGCTTTGTTCACCACCGCTCCAAATCGCCGTTCCACTTTGATTGAAAGGGTCGTTATGTTCAAGATCGCCGCCGCACTTTTCGCCGTTACCGCCACACTCGCTGCCAGCGCCGCTTTTGCTCAAGCGAAACCTGAGGATGCAATTGCCTATCGCCAAGGCGCATTCAAGATCATTGGCTGGAATTTCGGCCCAATGGCTGGCATGGTGCAGGGTCGCATCCCTTATGACAAAGACGGCTTTGCCAAACGCGCGGCGAACGTGGCTGCTGTTGCCGCAATGCCATTTGAAGGCTTCGGGCCCGGTACTGATGCCGGTGCGCCGACCAAGGCAAAGGCAGAAGTTTGGTCAAAGTCTGCAGACTTCAAAGCGAAGGCGGACAAAATGGTTGAAGAGACCACCAAACTCGCGGCGATTGCCAAGACCGGTAGCCTGGATGACATCAAGAAACAATTTGGTGCGACTGGTGCCACATGCAAGGCCTGCCACGACGATTACCGCAACAAGTGACGTCGTTGTCCAAGAGCAAGCCCATTAGGGCGCAGCGATTGGAAACAACGACGTCATTCCCGCGCAGGCGGGGATCCAATTTCTCTCCCAAGAGCAAGCCCATTAGGGCGCAGCGATTGGAAACAAGGACGCACGCGGCACTTGCAAGTGCCTTATGCTTCTTCGTCGTCCACAAGTCCGCAGGGACTTGCGGAGCCGCGTCGTAGAAGTCCCCGCGTAGGCGGGGATCCATACATGGACGCCCCCGGTTTGCAAGAGCAATCTTTTCATGATGATGACGACACACGGAGTCGATTGCAGCCATACATTCGGTCTTTGTTGCAGCCGTCTATCTGGCTGCTGACACATGA
>JADCIX010000063.1 GCA_020247545.1 Rhodocyclaceae bacterium
GCCCAAATTCAAGTCGCCTCGACGCTAAAGCTTCAGTACAATTTGGCATCGGCGTTGCTCGTCTTTTGTGTGTTGATTCGATACCTCCATCATAGAAGAGATAAGAGTCAACGCCGATTTCTTTTTACAACTATGGTGAAACATTCGGGCTAGCCGCTCTGGCCAGAATGAAACTACCGGAAGCAAGATAAGTGTTGCGGGAGATTCTGGCGTCAGTCCGCACCCATCGGTAAAGTGATATGCGCCGCGACGCTGATGCCAGCGCGGCGGGCCTTCGGAATAAGTGAAGCCTCGATGTATTCACATTTCTAGCGCTTCCTGCTCTGCACTCTTTTGATGTCATCAGTCGCATCATTCCCCGGCCTGCCTCTCGGCCTTGCTTCACGCTGCCTCTCCCAGTCGCTGTTTTAGTCTTCGCATAGAACCGCGCGTTACCTAATGGCTGGCTTTGATTGAGAACCAAACGTATGCAATCAATCACTGCGCGGTCTAGCTGCGCGTAGACAAGCGAGCGAACCATCACTGACTCTTGGCGTCTATTGCCTATACTCCTGCTGCCGATTTTGAGATACTGCTTTACCACAATAGGGAACTACCAGAATCGAGCCAGACTGGGACTATCTGACTTAAACAAAACTGCGTTCGCAAAACCTGCGGTGATTCTCACTAAAGTTCAAGCCACCAGCTAAGATTATCAATGCTAGAGCCCTGATACCGAATATGCATGACGCAGCGGGCTTGGCAGCGCGATCACAAACAGATTCTTTATTTGGAAGCCACCATGAACACTGCTCGAACTCTTCTCGCAATCGCACTAGTAGCCATCGCCTCAGGGTGTGAACGTAAAGCGCAGGTAGATCAAATAGATACTACGTCCCAAGCAAAGAGTGCAATAGCTAGCGTTCCGGTTACGGCTGCTCCGCTTTTTACCTTTACTCAATGGGGGCCGACATCTACTCCTTCTGGCGAAGTCTTTAATAAACAACCCAGCGGGTTATCGGCAATCTGGTTCGGTATCGCGGCCACCTCGGCACCTACGAGTATGGAAGGTTGGTTTGGTGACAAGAAACTTGACGAAGTTTCGGTAACGCAAACAGGCGGGGCGTTGGTTGTACCTACAGAACTTCTAGCTAAGCCCGGACGCGTCCCAGTTTATCTGGTACACAGCCCTACTAAGAAGCGATACGACCTAGGTACTTTCGATGTACTCCCAGCCGAAAAGGATGTTCCTACTCTCAAAGTGACCAAATGGGGCCCGGAATCAACCGTAAAGGGCCAAGTATTTAACAAACAGGCCAACGGTCAATCGGCGCTTTGGTGGGAAGCCGACGGATGGATAAACCCCAAGGCGATGGAAGTTTGGTATGGTAATCAACGCTTGCAAGAAGCCTCACTTGTCTCCTACAAGGGGGGAAGCGCACTAGTCCCTCAAAGCGCTATCGCAAACGTTGGCAAGTTTCCTGTATACCTGTTGCACAAGCCATCTGGCACCAAATACGAGATCGGCACCTTTGCAGTGACTGCACAATAGCCCCGCATTCAGCAGCATCGCAAGATCAAGATGGGTGTCCCCAATTATTCTTTGCCTCCGTCACTGGGGCCGCTATTCAGTCTCGGTGCCGAAATTTGCCTTGATCCCGCCCGGCATGGCTGGGGTGTGATCGGTGTTGCGCGCATCAGCCATGGGCCGGGGCCATATCGAGCAATGGCGAATTGGCTGGAGGCAGCGGCGCGAAACATATATAGCCCATAAGGGCCATCTACCGAATTGCCGTGTTCGTGCCCACACTACCGCTGTCACGTTCGGTGTCATCCGGAACTGCCCCCGACCCCGAGTTTCGTCAATGAATTGACGAATCTAACTCCCGAACAAGTGAAGGCTCTCGGCTGGCATCGTCTTTACGCTTAGAGGGAAAGCCGGTCGCCGGAACAGCATTATGCTCACCACGCCTTGTGGCAGCTTGGCTGTGATGTTGGCCATCTACACTGCCAAGAAACTCGCCGATTCTGCGCTCAAGATCCCGATAGTGTGGATTGAATGTCGCGCGTGCGCCTGCCTCTCCGGCGGGCGGCGACTGCCCGCCGACACCATACCAGACCCGCTGCGCTTGCTTGCAAGTTCGAACCTCGTCTTCCGTACGGAATGGCGGGCTTCCGCAATTGCGATAGGTGCCGGATTCGCCATAGTGCGGATTCTCTGGCGAGATGTGCACGGCGAGATGGGAAATTCCCACCACCCGCAGCGAGGGCTCCGCAGCCGGTAGCCAGACCGCCCGATTGCCCTCAGTTTGCTCCCGCGGGGCAGAAAAGTAATTGACCAGCAGGCTGCGCGCATCGCCGGCATGGGTCGCGAAGAATTGCCGGTTCCGATCCACGTCGATCACCTCGTCATCTTCGCTCTGCACGATCAACCAGGGGGTTCGGATCTGCCCTCGTTGGCGCATGCGCTCTTGCATCGTACCCAGCACGGCCATGGTGGAAGCGATCCCCTGCGTCGGCATCGCGCCATAACGTGCGAAGTCTTCGCGCGGCCCCAAGTCCAGCCAAGGGCGGAAGGCGGCCATCCAACTCGCCTGTCGAGCGACGAATTCGGAGCGGATACGATAGGCTGGTGCCAAGCCGATGACCGCATCCACGTTGCCAGGTGCCTGCGCAGCGACCGTCAGCGCAACCGCTGCGCCAAGCGAGAATCCCGCAATCACCACGTACGGGCTTTCTGCTCGCGCCCGCCTGACGGCCGCATCGACATGAGACAGCCATTCATCGTGACCAACGGCCATCAGATCTGCCGGACGCGTCCCATGCCCCGGCAGCAACAGTGCACGCGCTTCAAAACACTGTTTTGAGAGCGTTGTCGCGAGATCCCGCATAGCAAACGCCGTGTCAGAGAGTCCATGAATGAGGATGGCGATGCCTCGCGGTATATCCGTCTCGCATCGCTGGTCGGGTGTAATCTTAAATGGTGCGACCGCCCTCAACTCCGCCTCCGCCCTAGACGCATCGAAGGGCAACCGGTGATGACGAAGTTCCTCCGTCACTTGGGCGACATAGGCATCGAAGTCGTCTCTAGGACTCAACGCCGCCGGGTTGCGCCAACCGCTGGCGACACGCTCGGCAGCTACAGGTTCGTCCTGGTATGAAGCACATCCGCCCAGAAGGATCGACACGAACATCGCGGCCACAGCCCCTACAACGCGACCAGCATGGGGATGCCACCGACGCATTGATCCTCGCTCGCACCCCGGGCCGGCGCTCTTCATCGCGCGATCCGCAGCATTCAACGCCGAAGGGCACACCAAAAGGGGCGGATACATCCGTCGTTCGTCAGAATCGGTAACCGAGCGTCATACCAGCGCTGACGGCATTGCGGTCACCACGCTGCTTAACTATCGGGCTGTCCTTTGCGCCCCAGGCCAAGCGAGACAGCCCCACAAGGCCGATCAGGACCCATTGTCGTGCCAAGTCGTAAGTGCCGGTGAATCCTAGGACAACGTTCTTCACGCCGCCTGACGCGGCAAAGGTCGGCAGTCCGGTGCGCCTGCTGTTGTCGGTATCAACGGAAAAATAGGTGTCCATGTAATTCGCGTTCGCGTATGTCAGGCTCAGACCGGCCCCGTACTTGTCAACATCGACTCAAAACCGATACAGATTTTCACTTCACAAGTGCTGGTGACACCGTACTGGAAAGCCCCCGTCTTCAGGCTCTGATAGTAGACCGTCCTAGTGAACTGGTTGTCCTTGCTGCCTATCGTCTCGACCTCCACCCCAAGGCGGTCGCCCTGAATCAGTGTGTCTCGAAACCAGTACTGTGCAAATAGCCCTGCCCCGACCTTGGCGTCCACCTCACGCATCAGACGTACGACAGGATCCTTCACGTCCCAGTCGTGAGCCGGGCGCGCGGAGACTAGGGGTCCAAATGACCAAGGGCGCTTCGCGCCCAGGAGATTGTACTGGGCGGCCCCACCCGTGAAGCGAAGGCTTCCGTACTGGCCGTAATCGACGCGCCCTACCAGGAACGGCCTGAGCACCGTGTCCTTGGAGCCTTCGAACTCATGGACAGAGACAAACCCCAGCCTTACCATGCGTTGCGGCGGCTCCTGGGCCACAGCGACCTCCAGCGCACAAAGGGTCGCAGCGCAAACACCTATGATGAGAACGAACGCAGCAGGATGCAGGATGTCGACGACGCGAATGACGGCTTGACTTGTCGCGTATTTTCCGAATTGGGATTTTTTCATCGCAAGTTTTCCTAGGAAGCGCGTGTTGCATAGGAGGGCAAATGCAGCATGCACTTTCGACCTCGTGAATTCTGCGGGCGGATCCCACTAAACACAATTGCCTATCGGTGAATTGCTACTATGCGTTTATGCATAAGATTCCGGGCGTTCCGCGCCTGTGTGACCGCCTACGTGAGCGCTTGTGTGAGACAGCACTAGCCTGAATATTTCACCATAGTTGTAAAAAGAAATCGGCGTTGACTCTTATCTCTTCTATGATGGAGGTATCGAATCAACACACAAAAGAGGAGCAACGCCGATGCCAAATTGTACCGAAGCTTTAGCGTCGAGGCGACTTGAATTTGGGCACTTTGGTCGCCAGCTGCCCGCAGACGAAATCCACCTCCGAATGCCGCCTCCAAGACCCCAAATTTCCATTTCAATGGCTGATTGCGCCCCGCTTCAGGAAAGTATCGGGACGACGGTGAAATATGCGGGCTAGCGATGCGCGCGACGGCTTATAACAGAAGCCTCGATTACCCTGTATGACACTTGCGTGAGCCATATCGAGCAACGCAGGCCTTGGCTATGTCGTCATGCGGGGATACTCCCGTTCTATCTTCCTCAGATAGTCAGCGAACGTTTTGCCCGACTCAAGCGCAAAGTGGTTGTCCGTCACGGCAAGATTTCGCATGCGGTCTAGCCTAAAGGCGCGAAAATCTTTGCGCATTTCGCACCACGCGGCGAGCGTCCAGCGCTCGCCCCAGAAGTGCAACGCCAGCGGACGGACAGTACGCGACGTGTTTTCTTGTTCACTCGAACGATAGTCCATTTGGGCAAACCGCCGTTCTCGAACCGCCAGTCTGAGGAGCTCGAAATGTGCCCCAACCAGTGGGTCAACATGGAAGTTTGGCGCATAGACCTGCGTTGCTTCCAACGCCGCGCGGCGGTTTTCGGGAATCACCGCAGCGATTTTCTCAATTGCCCGCTCGGCACTACCCGCCAAAGATGTACTGCCCCATGCGCCGACCATGCGTGCCCCAGTGATCAACGCCTCGATTTCGTCATGCTCAAACATTAGCGGCGGAACATCGAACCCTTTTTTCAGCGAGTAGCCCAAACCCGCTTCGCCAACGATCGGTACACCGGTTAATGACAGGTCCTGGATATCGCGGTATATCGTCCGTTCTGAAACTTGCAAGCGATCAGCAAGCTGCTTCGCAGTCGTGAGTCGACGACCGCGAAGCGCCTGAACAATCGCAAAGAGCCGATCAGCGCGGCGCATCTTTCCAGTTCCACCACTTAAATTTCTCTGGGTCGTGGCGAGGGTTCGACGCGTAATACACCGCGCATCGGAACACATAAAGCACACAGCGATCGTGTACCAGACGAGTTGTTTGGCAGAGCTGGTCGCACAACGCCTGTGGCGATTTGCCTTTCAGTTGTGCGACTCGCGAAATGCCCATGCCCTGCAGATCACCAGCAATTGATGCCCCGACACCGGGAATCGCCTGCAACTCAGACTTGGGTTTACGTGTTTTTGTAGGGCTCGGCATACGGATATATCACGATGCGGTCAGACTCGTGCATGGTACCTGTTACTTCAGGCCGTGGACGCCGACGCGATTGCCTTCGGTATCCACGATATGTGCAAAGAAGCCCATGCCAGGTGGCAACGCCGTCTTAGGAAATGCAATTGAACCGCCTGCGCTTGCCACGCGCGCGAGGACCGTGTCGATTCCTTGGTCGGAATTCAAGTAGACCACTGCGCCGTCCTTGTTTGGCAGGTACCCCGGAGCCGACATTACGCAGCCCGAAATTGCATGGCCTTTGTCATATGGAAACACGGCCATTTCACTCGGTCCCATCTTTTCGCGGATGAGTGACACGCCAAACAATTGTTCGTAAAACGTCACTGCGCGCTCAAAATTTGACGCTGGAATTTCGAACCAGGTAACGACACTTTGACGACTCGGCGCGGGGGATGAGTTTGCGGCGGTTTGCGACATGGATTTTCCTTCGTTGGCCGTGCGATATTGCACGACCAAACTATGCGCACCCCCTACTGACAGCGTTATGGCAGTAGGGGGTCAAGTGGACAACCCGCGATGAGCGAAGGGTGACGCACACGGATAAATGGGCAATTTGAAGCCAAAATCCCGCGCGTCTGGTGCGCGAATTCTCTTGAGCGCCGTCTAGTACGAATCACTCAGCGCAAAAATCGGCTTGCGATCTTTCCACGCACCCGCGGTGAAATCCGGAAACTCCACCGTGCGGTTGCCTTCTTTAATCGAGAGCTCCGACAGCGGTGTGATGGCGCTCCAAGCCACCGCATCAAAGATATCGATGGGCATCGGCGCGTTTGCCTTTAGCGCTTCGACAAAGGCGTGAATGACAAAGAAATCCATTCCACCATGGCCGGCGCCTTCCGCCTTACTGGCGTATTTTTTCCACAGCGGATGATCGTATTTGTCTAACCACGCTTGTGCCGGTTCCCACCGATGCGCTGTCGGTGATTTGCCCTCGATGTAGAGACTCTTGTTCACATCCATCCAAATGCCGCGTGTCCCCTGCACACGGAAACCAAGCGAATAAGGACGCGGCAAATTCGTATCGTGCTGCAACAACACCGTCTCGCCGTTTGCACAAGCAATCTGCGTGGTGACCACGTCACCCAACGCAAACTCGGTCTTGGCACTCGGGTGATCCTTACCGCCAACTTCCGCCGCGTACTGTTTGAGCCCGCGCGCCTTGGTGGCGAAGCTGCTGAGCCTCGTGAAACGATTACCGCGATGAATATTGAGCCACATCGCGGCGGGACCGATACCATGGCTGGGATATAAGTCGCCATTACGGTTCACGGAATGCCCGGTGCGCCAGCGCGCTTCCGACCAACCTTTGGCACCGAACTCCGCCCCCTTTTCATACGGCAGCGCGGGATTTCCAGAGTTGAATTTCACGCCGCGCAAGTCGTGCTGATATCCACCCTGCACGTGAACAAGCTCGCCGAACAGATCCTGTCGGACCATGTTCAGAACGGCCATGACGTCGCGCCGATAACAAACATTCTCAAGCAGCATGTAAGGCGTGCCGGTTCGCTGCTGTGTCCGCAACACATTCCAGTGATCTTCCATCGTGATACCGGCGACGACTTCACAGCCAACCGCCACCTTGGCTTCCATCGCGGCAATCGACATCGGCGCATGCCACTCCCACGGCGTGACGATGAGCACCGCATCGAGAGGTATTTGGGTGAGCATCTGCTCCCAAGCGAGATCGCTGCCAGTGTAGACCTGCGGCTTCTTGTGGCCTGCGGCTTCACATAGTTTCAACGCAGCGCTGAGCATCGCGGGCTCAAGGTCGCAAATGGCCGCGATGGTGACATCATTTCGTTTGAGCAATTCACTGATGTGTACCTGGCCGCGCAGCCCGGTACCGATCACCCCAAAACGGACGCGCTCTGGAATCGCCGCACGGGCGGTGTGAAGTCTTGCCGAGGCCATCACCGCTGAAGCAGCCATGGAAGTTGCCAGAAAATGCCGTCGATTCATGCGCCGCCCTGCCGATGACGTTATGGGTTTGATTCGCGTGTTGGTACAACCATGTCCGCGATGTCTGCGCGGCCCGGATTGAACGTATTCACCTTATGCTCCGAGGCAAAGCCGACCGAGATGCCACACAGCAAATTGTATTCGGCTGGCACATCGAAGGCGGCGCGCACCGGCCCCGCCCAAGTGGCGAGCGCGCCTTGTGCACAGGTGGCTAGGCCGTGCGCTTCAGCGGAAAGCATAAAGGTTTGCAGAAAAATGCCGGCATCTAGCGCGGAAAACTCACGAAGCCCTTTATGCACAAAAACGAACACCACCGTCGGCGCGCCGAAGAACTCAAAGTTGCGGCGCATTTGCGCATTGCGCGCGGCGCGGTCATCACGTTCGATGCCGAGCAATTTGTAGAGCCCAAAGCCCGTGGCGCGACGGCGGGACAATAAATCTTCCGGATACTCGAAGTCCACTTTCACATCACCATCCGGCAAACCTTGGCGCGTGAACAATGCTTTCAGTTTGCCAAACATGCCGCCGGCGATGGCCTTCATGCCTGCATCAAACCGCGCGGTGAGCTCCGCAGCTAACTGATCGCGCACCGGGCCACTGGCAATGGCGATGCGATACGGCTGCGTGTTCGACCAGCTGGGCGACCAGTTGGCGTCGTCGAGCACGGCATAGAGCACTTCGTTCGGAATCGGCGTGCGTCGGAAGTCCCGCACGCTGCGACGTTGACGGATTAAGGCGGAAAGATGATCTGCAGCGGATGACATATAAGAAATGAAAGTCGTTTATTGACGTGCATCTTCAGGCAAAAGTGGCTGAAAACACCCGTTTTTATTGGAGTTTGTTGCTTTCGATATCAGTTCAAAGCACTATCGTGCCGGCACAAATGCATTTGCCAATGTCGTTGTCTCAAATCCACTCGACTGTTGTTTGCCAGCTGCGTAACGATACAGGGCTGCCGCATAAATTGCCGAAAGTGCCGTTTGCACCAGCGCCACCAGAATAAACATGACCACAACAAGCACGATAGCGGTCACAAGCGCAGCCGCGCTCTTCAGCATCATCGCGACGATGATGATCGCAGCGGCGAAAAACACCAGCACAAAATGGATGATGCCAAACGCAGCACCAATTCCCACCTGGCCGATGGCATTCTCACCCCACGTTTCTTTAAGCATGGTGGCGCTGTCTTTCACGGCCTTCACCGGGCCAACATCACGTGCGACCAACACTGGAACCACCAAAAACGTTGCCAGGGTCCAGCCCATCCCAATCAGGCCAGCAACGAACTTGGTGATCCTGCCGGACCGGCGTTGCACGGTGCGTAACAACAAGCCTACGGTGGCGGCGATGGCCGCGTAGCCCAAGATGTTTTGCCACTTCGACATCGCAATCGATAGACCATCGCTCAAGGTCGGGTTGCCGCCGTCTAAACGAATCATTGCCGCACCGACCAACGCTGCATTGAAAAAGAAAATCACAAAGTACTGGGCGAGGTAGAACAAAAAGCCCAGCACGTACATACCAACGCCACTGACTTTGCTGTGCGACACACCATCAAGCGCCACCATGCCGATCATGGGCAACGCAAAACACAACATGACGATGAGCGCGGCGATCGAAGAGATCAACGGGAATAGCAGCAGCTCTTTATCCTGCATCAGCACGGAACCGCTGGCTTTGACGAGTTGCCAACTGCGCGAGAAGCGATCGAACATGAGGGCCTCACTGGTTTAGTCGGTCGGAAAGCATGAGGATAAGCGAATTTGCCGACCGGCTGCGTAAAATGCCAGCATTACTTGCGATGCGCAAGACCACCTAGAAAGGACAGTCCCGGATGAAGTCACGCGACCACATTCTTCCCGTGCGTTTCGCCCTTGCGGCGCTGGCGTTTTTCGTGACCTTTATAGCGAATGCCAAGCCCGATCCGCTGCCGGAGCTCCGGTACGCGGTCAATGTGGTGCCGGCCGGCGCGGTCATCGAATGGCACATTACGATCAAGATGAAGGGCAACGCCAACGGCGTGACCGAACTCGAAGTCCCGTCTAAATGGGCGAACCGTGATGACCTGGCGAAAGGCATCCAAGATCTTCGGGTGAGCGGTGATAGCGCGGTCCTTGAAGATAGCATCGGTGACGATGAGGCCGTCAAAATCAGGCGCATCCGCCACCGGCCTGACGAGGCACTCACAATTGAATATCGCCTCACGCGCATTGGCAGCGCCGAACCTGAGTCGCAAAAGGACGCATATTCACCAGTCTTGTCAGCGCAGTATTTTCAGGTGATTGGAGACGGCGCGTGGATCGTGCCGCGTGCTGAGCGCGCGAAGACATTTTCGATTGCCATCGACTGGAAAATGCCGGCCGATTGGTCGATCGCCAATAGCTTCGGCGCGAATCAACGCAACCAAACTTTCAGCACCACGCTAAACAAGTTTCGCCATGCGCTGTACCTTGGCGGCGATTTTCGGCTGACGTCGTTCCGAATCAAAAACCAGCCAGTATTTGTTGCCGCACGCGGAGACTGGGGATTCTTTGACGAAAATCTCACCGACCTGACCAAGCGTGTGATCGAAGTCGAACGCAATTTCTGGAACGATCACAGCCAACCCTACTATCTGGTTTCGGTGATTCCGGTTGGCCGTCCGGTGGACGGCACGAATACCGGCGGTACCGCTGTCGAAAACGCGTTTGCGATGTTTCTCTCGCCAAGGACGCAAATCAAGGATCTTCGCTTCCTGCTAACGCATGAGTACTTCCACAACTGGAATGCGCAAAAACTTGGTGACCTCAAAGACCCCGAGCCCCTGATGTATTGGTGGAGCGAGGGCGTGACCGACTTCTACACGCAGCGCCTCATGCTGCGCAGTGGCCTCACGACACCAAGGGAATTCGCGAAGGCTTACAACGACGTGCTGCGCGCCTACAACGAATCAAAAGCCCGTAACGCGCCAAATTCCCGCATCAACGAGGAGTTCTGGAAAGACCCCGCTGTTGGCAAACTGCCGTATCAACGCGGCATGTTGTTCGCGGCGATCCTCGACGGCGAAATCAAGAAAGCGACGAGTGGCCGCGCATCACTCGATGATGTGGTGCGAGATCTATACGCCGCCGCACGCAAGCCCGGCGCCAAGCCGCTCGACGCTGAGATCGTGAACGCTGCGGTCACCAAGCGGTTGGGAAGATCCTACATGGCCGAAATCAAGCGCGATATTGAAGACGGCCAGACAATTGAATTCGGCGATGGTGCGCTGGGCACCTGCTTTGATCGAAAGCTGGTCGGGTTCAGGCCATACGAAACGGGCTTTGACGTTCAGGCTTCCATCTCTACGCGAAAGGTCACGGGTGTCGATCCAAACTCAGCCGCCTATGCTGCGGGCTTACGCGATGGCATGGCCGCGCAGGGCTGGTCGATCTACGGCGGCGACCCGACCAAGGAAATTGAGATCATTACAACCGAAGGCGACAAGCGCCGAACGATCAAATTCTTGCCGGTTGGCAAAGTGGAAGTGGTCGCGCCGCAGTTCTACGTGAAACTGGGGCTCGACGCCGCCGCGCTCGGGAAGTGTGACTAGCTAGAACGCACAGTTCAAACGACGCGGCGAAACCGCACCCGTCGCGCCAGCATGCAGCTGACTTCCAGCGCGTTTTCAGCGTCGTCAAAACGCACGAGCATCCGTCCGGGCGGCGATTCATCCACACCTCGGGACAAATCAAACCACGCCACTTCAGCATTGACCACCGCCAGTGTGTAGCGCACACCTTCGCCAAACACGCCGGCAAAAACCAGCTCGACGGCACCCTGCTCACGCACAAACACTTCCGCGCTACTCTTGATCGGCGCACATTCAAAACGCCCGCCGGATTTAAATGGGCCAGATGCGGTTTGGCACCGAAGGGTAGCCACAATACTGAACGAAACCATCCATGGACATGACACGGCATCAACGTTCTTCTGGGGCAAGCTTGCTTGCCAGGGCTGCGTGCAGAACAGCGCA
>JADCIX010000064.1 GCA_020247545.1 Rhodocyclaceae bacterium
CAGTGCGACGTTTGCAATTGTCGCAGTGACAAACGCCGTAGATCGACGGCTCTCCGCTGACGGTAATTGACGTTGCGCCGCATGCGCATTTGGCTGTTCTGGGCATTTGATGTGACGGGAACTTGTTTTGTGAGGCCTAACTTAATTTGTGGCGACAACCCGAGTCTCCACAACTTTTTGGGCTGACGCACAACTTGTATGTGAAAAATCGAAAAGACATTTTGAAATCATACCCTTAAGCAATTATACTGTATAAATATACATTCACAACAGAATCAAGTTTTACGTCACGCCAGATAACACCCGCTGAATTGGACGGCGATTAGGACCCGCCGGTATTGGCCGATTCTGCCGAACTCGCAATCGTTCCACAAGGAAGCGAACCGCCCCACTCCGCGCAATTTACAAACTCACCTATTGGCGGGCATCTTCAGGCATTTATGCTTGAAACTACCCTTCAATACTAGACTTTTACTTCTTTGACTCAGCCTCAACGACATCGGCAATTTGCCGCGCGAGGGTCTCAACTTGGGTGCGATTCTCGCCTTCGACCATCACACGGATCAGCGGCTCGGTGCCAGACGCGCGCAACAGCACCCGTCCGGTTCCCGCCAAGGCCGCCTGAGCATCAGCCTCCGCGCGTTTCACGGCAGGTGACGCCGCGAAGTCGAATTTGGAATCAGTACGAATATTGATCAGCACCTGCGGATACATCACCAAATCGGCTACGTATTCGGCCAGTGAGGTGTTGTTGCGCGCCAGTGCGGCGAGCACTTGCAGCGCGGAGATCATGCCGTCGCCGGTGGTGTGTTTGTCGAGGCAAAGAATGTGGCCAGAGTTTTCGCCGCCGCATTCCCAGCCGCGCTCAATCAACATCTCCAACACGTAACGATCACCAACCTTGGCGCGCGCAAATGGCACCCCCATTGCCGCCAGCTTTTTTTCAAACGCAAAGTTGGTCATCAACGTGCCGGCAACCCCGCCCTTCAACTGCGCGTTGGTATGACGATCCTTCACCACCGCATAGAGCAATTGATCACCGTCGAATACTCGTCCGCTGGCGTCACACATCATCAGTCGATCAGCGTCACCATCGAGCGCGATACCCATATCGGCACCGACTTCGACCACTTTGGCCGACATGGTTTTCGTATGGGTGGCACCAACACCTGCGTTGATGTTGAGTCCGTCGGGGCGGTCACCGATGGCAATCACTTCCGCGCCCAATTCGTAGAGGAGCTTTGGCGCGATGTCGTATGCCGCTCCGTTGGCGCAATCGACCACGATCTTCATGCCGTTCAAATTCAGCGCATTGGGGAACGTGCTTTTACAGAACTCAAGATAACGTCCCGCCGCGTCTTCCACACGACGCGCCTTGCCCAGCGAAATTGATGGCTTGCAATCGAGCGGCGCTTCGATGGCTTTTTCAATTGCCGCTTCCACGGCATCCGGCAGCTTCATGCCATCGCCGGAAAAAAACTTGATGCCGTTGTCGTCAAACGGGTTGTGAGAAGCCGAGATCATCACGCCAGCCGATAGTCGCAATGCGCGCGTCAGAAACGCCACTCCGGGGGTCGGCATCGGCCCGACCAACAAGACGTCACAGCCGGCCGCGGCAAAACCGGCTTCCAACGCGCTCTCGAGCATGTAGCCCGAGATACGTGTGTCCTTGCCGATCAATACCGCCGGCTTACCGGCCTTTCTACCTTTATGGATTGCGTCTGCGCCAGCGGCCAGTACCTGGCCCGCGGCATAACCCAGCTTCAGCATAAAGTCCGGCGTAATTGGCGTTTCACCGACCTTGCCGCGAATACCATCCGTTCCAAAATATTGCCGAGACATTCGTTCTTTCCAGAATAGTTGTAGGCGGTGGTTCTGCCGCTACCTAGGTTGAATACCTTAGCGTCGAATTATCGCAGAAGGGCTATCCCAAGGCATTATCAAGGCGCGATCAAGGTGCTATCTGGGTGCTATCTAGGTACTACAGCGCGCCGCTCTGTTTTAGGTCGAGGTAACGATTTACCAGTGCCATCGGTAGTTGTTCTGGCACGACATCCAGCACACGCACCCCACGGGCGCGCATACGCGCCAGCACCGCTTCACGCTCAGCGGCATAACCAAGTGCGGCGGCATGTTCAATCAAGTCCCCCTCCCGCAACGTATTTACGCCCGAGATGTTCGTCTCCTTTGCCGGTTGCAAGGTGTCCTCAATGGCCTTCTCTTTCAAGTTGGCGAATAACACCAAGTGCCGCCGCTTGAGTTGTGCAAGGGCCGAATGGAGACCGTCTTCATCCTCGTCACGCAGGTTCGATATCACCACAATCAGTGCGCGTTTATTCAATCGCTTGCCAAGGTCCACTGCCGCTTGGTAATAGTCTGGCGTCTTCAGTGAGGGCTGAAGCGGATACAGCGCGTTGAGAAAACGACTCACCGTCTCCGGCGTTTTTTTCGGTGCAAGGAAACGATCCGCCGTATTCGCTTCCCCACCAAAGGTCATCAAACCCGCAGCATCGCCCTGCCGGATGGCGACAAACGTGAGTAACAAAATCGCATTTAACGTGTGATCAAAATGGGACAGGACATCATCTTTCGCATTCATGCGCCGACTACAGTCGAGCAGAAACAGAATCTGTTGGTCGCGTTCATCCTGATACTCACGTGAAATCAGTTTTACGCGCCGTGAGGTGGCTTTCCAGTCGATGCTGCGCGGTGAATCGCCGTCGCGGTAATCGCGCAGTTGGTGAAAGTCCATACCGTCACCGCGCCGCCGGCGCTTCAACACGCCGAGTTGCGAGAGACGGTGATCAACCGCGAGTAATGCGTACCTTGTCACCGCTGCATAGTCTGGAAAAACGCGAATGCGTGCGGCCCCATCCCCACGTTCACCAATCATGAGTCCAAAGAACCACAACCCGAGCGGTGAAGCGAGCCTTATTGCCGTGCCGGCAAAGCGCATATCACCCCGCTCGGTTGCCGTCAGTTGGTAGCGGCACTCCACAAACGCGCCCGCGGGAAGTTTCACCATCAACGGCAAGTTTTCCACGCGGCAGCTTGCGGGATACAAATCGTAAACTTGCATCGCCGCGCGACGTGAGCCCAAGTTGCTGAGTTTAAGAACCACCTCAATTGGTACGCCGACTGGAATGGTGTGCGGGATGCGCCGCTCCACTTTGATCCAGTCAGGGTGCTTTAGTCTGGACACCGACACCAGGGCATCTGCGAGCATCAGTGCGGCCAAACCGACGGCCACCGCCGCCCATATCCACCACGCTCTCTCGTCTGTTGGTGTCAACAGAGAAGCAACAATGCCGACCAGCAACAGGCCACCCAACACGTAGAGCAACCGTACGGTCGGCACAGGCGGGTATGCAACAGTAGCCGTGGGTTTCATCATTACCTTTGAAGGCTGGCTGCTGAGCTTAGACCCGCGGCGCTTCCACCTGGCTAAAGAGTTCGCTCAACACGTAGTCCACGTCGCGTCCTTCGATTTCCATCTCCGGCGAAGCCCGCACACGGTGGCGCATGACAGCAAGAGAGACTTCCTTCACGTCGTCGGGCGTCACAAATCCACGCCCGGCCATCAAGGCATAGGCACGCGCTGCGCGTACCAGAGAAATCGCGCCACGCGGACCCGCACCGGCGGCCAGCAACGGAAAATCCCGCGTGGCACGGGTCAGGCGCACCGCATATTCGAGCACACTATCTTCGACCAACATTGCCGCCGCGACTTGCTGTAACGCGATGATGGTCTCGGGTTTGACAACGGTCATCACCTTGTCTACATCCAACTTGTCTGCGACCGACATCGAGGTGATCGCGCGCACCATCGCCGCCTCATCTGCGACCGTTGGATAGTCGATACGAATCTTCAGCAGAAAACGATCGAGCTGCGCCTCCGGCAGCGGGTACGTTCCCTCCTGTTCGATCGGGTTTTGTGTGGCAAGCACCATAAACGGCATGGACAGCGGGTAGTGATGGCCTTCGATGGTGACCTGTGTTTCCTGCATCACCTCTAACAACGCCGATTGGGTCTTGGCAGGTGCGCGATTGACCTCATCGGCGAGCAGCAGATTGGTAAACACCGGGCCTTGGCGGGTGCGGAATTCGCCCGACTTTGCGTCAAAGAGTGTGTGCCCGGTGATGTCAGAAGGCATCAGGTCCGGCGTGAACTGAATACGCGAGAACTGCCCGTCGAACGTTTTGGCGAGGGCCTTTACGAGAAGTGTCTTACCAAGACCGGGCACGCCTTCAATCAAGACGTGACCACCTGCCACGAGGCCGATGAGCACCTGCGAAATGATGGCGTCCTGCCCGACAATCGCGCCACACATTTGTCCATGTATCGCCCGAAGTACTTTTGAGGCTTGCGTAATTTTTTCGGCGGGCGGTGACGATGCGGCGGCGGCATTGGTACTGGTCGCATTAGTACCGGTCACATTCGCGTTGGTCATATTTGGTGTGTCGTTCATGGTGTTTTCCTGCTGGAAGTTTGATTTATGGGGAAAGCCGTCTGATCTTCGGAAATCATTTCGCGCCTTCCTGCGGGAGCAATCTCGAGTCGCCGTCAAGCCGGGACGTGAGAAGAATTAGCCATCGGATGACATAAACGCACTCGCGCCGCGAGTCGATATTCGCCATTAACAAACGTGTGGTTTCATTTGGCATCAAGCCGCAGAGGCGCGCAGCGTAATCAAGCCGCTCGACTTCAGACATCAACGTTGTGCGCGGATGCCGCTGCGCCAAACGCGCCCAAAATCGTGCCCGAACCGGCGTGACCAATGGCATCCACTCCGACCGACTCGCCAACCATCCGCCGGCAGCACGAACGTGTTCACGAAGACTGCGGCGCGGCGTCAATACCGGCGGCAACAACGGGCCAAAACGCGGCAACACATGCCATATCCAACTGCACAACAAAACGGCCATGGAGAGCAACACCATCCACGCATGCTCCTGCAACCAACTGCCCAACCCGGTTGTGCTTGGTCGCAACATCAACAGCATGGTTGTGGCTTGCCCGGCTGCTTTTGCCTCGCCACCAGTGAGCAGATGCCAGATTAACTCGGCGTGGTCTGCCTTGCCCAGTTCTTTCCACTGCACAAAATCAAAATTACTGATTACCGCCACACTCCCCTGACCGACCCGCATTTGCACGATACGGCCGCCCAATCGATCACGCGCCACTTGCGCGGTGTATCGTCCGGTGCGCTCGTTCTCGGCGTCCTGGCCGGACTCCTTCGCCGGTGTGAGCAATAAATTCTGAAACGGATAAAAGATTGCCTTAAACGATGTTCCATCCGCGAGCCTGACCTGTGTCGCTTGGGCTTGCGGCTGCACCCATTGACCGGGTATGACAGGTAACGGACGGTTGCGCGTCTCGTTGCGCGGTTTGACAGCGTACTCTTGCGGTGATTGTGGTTCGGCTTCGTCAGCGTTGTCAGGGCCGGCGGGGTTTTCTGCCGGCGGTCCGCTGCCAGCCTTATCAACTTCGGCATACTTGCCACTGCGCCACACCAACGGCTTACGCACAATCGACCAACGTGCCAACAATGGATCGCCCAACAGAGGACGTTCAGCCTCAATCACCAAATGACCGCCCTGCTCCACCCAAGCCCCAATGGCGGCAACCCGCTCCGGCGTCATACTCGGCAGGCGGTTGGCCCCCAACAACAACACGCGCACATCTGGCTTACGCAACTGTAAGTCGAGCTGGTCTGACTTTGCTGCCTTGACCGTGTTGGCACCTTTCACCGCGAGCAAGCGTTCCAACGCAAGGTAAGGGTTGGTCGCCGCTTCGCCCTTCACGCCGACCCACTCGGTTTCTTCGACGATCTCGATCCAGCGCGAGGCGGCAAAAAGCGCGGCTACGAGTAATGCCACACCAACCAGTATCCAACCCCAAGTTTGGCGCGAGAACAAATGGCGCGGTTGACCGTTTGGTGATTTCACTGCCGCGCTCATGTCAGCGCTCCAACCGTGCCTGACGCAGCGCGCTCGCCTATCCGTTGCGCCTGCCGACCGGCCAGTGAAAAATGTGCTGACCATGCCGCAATCAATTGTTCAACCTCATCGCCACTGACCGTCTGGCGGGCGTAAGCAACCCGCTGCCAGGTGGCCACCAGCCCACGGAAGTATTCAGGCTTGGCGGATGCAGCACCACCGTAGTGGCGGGCAACGTGCGCTGCACAAGTGCCCTCGGTATCTCCCGGGGCGATTTCGAAGCGACCATCGGCGATTAACGACACCAACGCGGCGCGGTAGAGCAGCGACAATGCCAGTCGCACATCGCCGCGTGACAAGGCCTGTGCAGCTGCGCCAGGCACATCGTCCGGCAGCGAATCCGGACGAACATCGAGCCCAAACAACATATCCGGCATCACTCTTCGGCGCTGCCAATCACGTTTCTCAAATTTGCGAATCAGCAGGTAGAGCAGACCAACGATCACGACCGCTCCCAAGCCCCACGCCAACGCGCGCAGGCCATATGCAAGCCACTCGCCAAAACGTTCCAACCAATCCCAGCGCAGCGGCTTCGATGGCTTTCTGTCACTGCCGGGCCCTACGTATTTGAGTGACCAGGTTTCGCGCGTTTCACCAAAAATCGGATCACTCAGAATTTGTTTAGCTTGTTGTGCCGCACCCGTGGATGGTGTCCCCACCGATGCCGTCGTGGTGGGTGCAGCCGGCGGAACAGCAGCCGGAGCCGAAGCCGGAGCGATATCGGGATCGGCGGCAGGACTTGGCGCAACAGCGGCTTGCGGCGACGGCACTTGCGCACTGGCCTCAGGCGGACTTACGGCAGCAAGAAAACCCGCCAACACCAACACAACACCGGGCGACGTTCCGATGCCGCCAACATGTCTCACCTCACGTCCCCCCGCACGCCACGCAGCTGATTGCGCAGCGAGTCGTCGGGCCGCTCGCAGCCGCTCCGACATCCGCTTAAAGGCAAGTTCGATATCCCACCCTTCAAGCGTGGTGCGCGTATTCAGGTACAGCGCAAATCCGGCTGCCACGTAAAAGGGCTCAAGCAACAACACAACACATACCGAGAAAAAGTTCGACAGCCACTGCAACCAATCCGGCGGCGACTCGACAATCCAGCGAAATGGATTTATGGAGCCCGCATTACCGGGCAAAAACATCTCGGCAAAGGCGTAGATGGATAGCACCAACAGAACCTCAAAGTGCGCCGAGATAATCGTCAGCCAAACCGCCGTCCCGCGGCCCTCGCGTCCCAGCACGGTTCTCCGCGAAGCGGCGGCTTTGCCCGATTGCTTCTCTAGCTGCGAGATCGGCAAGCTAAACGAGCGAGCGCCATCGAAGCGCCGCCACGTCAGTGCGGCAAACATACCGCTGCCGGTCAGTAGTCTTGGCAGCGCCCGCCAAGTTGCCGCCATGCCGGGTGCCGCACCAAACGCAGCACCGGCCAACACATGCAAGATGACGCGATCAAACGCCGGCTTCAGCCACCAAATCACAAAGGTCGCAACCAGTGGTTTGGCAAAACAAATGAGATTGATCAGCACTGCTGCGGCCAAGTAGACACTCGCCCACACCGGAAAAATGTCGCGCCGCCACGCGATTGTCATCGCATAACCAAGATCAATCGCTTCGAAACCGCTGCGTTTACGCAGTCGAACTGAGATGTCCTCAAGGCGCATGCTTCAGCTCCTGCGGTCCATGCGTCCTCATCATTGATATGGCGCTTAGGCGGCTGCGACCCGCAAAACAAAAATAGGCAATCACCAGCACCCAGCAGGCGATACCAAAGGCGTACTTCACTTCTACGGGCGGCACTCGGGAGGCCGACCAGAAGGCTTCAATGAATGCCGCCATAAACGTCATCGCCGCCGCGCCATACAGAATATGCGCCGCATCGTGCGAGGCCATCTTTAACGCGTCGAGCCGCGTACGGCGACCGGGGGCAATCAAGGCGTAACCCAGTTGCAACCCGGCAGCACCGGACAACGCTGCGCCGACCAACTCCAGCGCGCTGTGTCCGGCCACAAAGCCCCAGAAGGTTTCGATGTAACCCAGTTGCGTCAGATGGCCGGCGATGGTTCCGATCACACCACCATTGAAGATGAGAAAGAAAATCGAACCCACACCAAACAACAGACCGCCCGCAAAACACTGGAAGTCGATGCGCACATTGTTCCAAATGTAGTACCCCCACATCGCCACGTCGCTTCCCGCTTCGCGCGCCTCACCGAGCACACGATTGGCGGGGTCGTACATCTGCTGCACCTTGGCGAGCTGCTCGGCGGGCATCATCACATAGGCGAACTCGGGCACAAACGGAATCAGGACAGTCAATACAATCATCGGCACAAACAAACAAAGCGAGGCGATGAGCACGCTGCGCCAATGCGACCTGACCAATTGTGGAAACGTCGCACGAATAAACCGTAACACCCCGCTGCTCTCAGCGGAGTGGCTGGCACCATACAGCGCCTGATGTCCGGCGAGCACAAGCGCCTCCAGCCTCGCACCAAGCTCGGCGCTGTATTGACGATCGCGGGCGAGTGCCAAATGGCGCGCCAGTTGTCGATAGCGGTATGGCAACTCGCTGGCGTGAAATACCGCCTGACCGGCAACCTGCTTGCCACCAGCCTCGACCAACAACCAATTTTCGAACTCGACCCACTGTCCACTGTAGCGGGCCTCGAAGGCGTCTTGTCTCATCCGTTGGCCCGCCCTTTTTCTGCTGTAGAAGGTGCTTGCACACGACCGGTGAAAACATTCGCCAGCCCAACGAGTTGTTCGGCAGTCACAGGTTTATCCGTTTTGTCTGGGCCGGCTGCGTCATCGAATACTGCCGTCGCGTGTGCCGCCAATTCCGCAGCGCGTTGGTCGGACCAGCGTTTGCGACGTTCCGCAAAATCGATGATGGCGCGCTGCTCCTCAAGTGTGAGTGTGGCCTCCGGCAGCGGAGCATGGCCTGCCAGGCTTGGTGAGGCCTCACTGGTGCGATCTGTTTCCGGACGTTTCCTGACAGCCAATGCGGGCGGCGCATACACGACCAACGTACCTGCGGCCAGATCGCCGAGGCGTTTGAAATCACGGTTGGAGATACACGCGATCAGCCCGAAGCCATACATGACCGGCAGAAAATCCACGGCGCGCAAGGTGTTGCGTATCACCGATGCGCGCCATCCGATCGGTGTACCGTCGTCGTGCAGAACACGCAAATGGCAGGCGCGTTTACCGGGGGTGGCACCATTCCAAAAAACTTCGAATAAAACCGGGTAAGCCCACTCAAGCAGAAAGAACATCACCAACACCAAGCCGCTGCCGAATTTCCCGAACAGCGACAACATGGTGGCAAAAGCAATGTAAACCACAGCGCGCAACAAAAAATCGATGACCCAAGCGCGTGCTCGGGCAACCGGTCCCGCAACCTTCAGCGTGAGTTCAATTCCCTCGGGCGTCGTGACGACGCGCGGCGTGTCGAGCATACGAGCCGTCAAACCAACAACCGACTAGGCGTGGCCATCGTCACCAAGGAAGATGTCACGGTAGGCGGCATAGGTCGAGGCGAACATCAGCGGTAACACCACCAACAAGCCCAGCCCCAGCGGAATGGAGCCAACGATAAACAGCACGAGAAAAACCACACCATACAGAAGGAACGGCAGAATATTCTTCAGACACCCCTTGAAGCTAGCCGCAAGCGCATCAATTGGCGACATGCCGTTGATTGCCACCAACGCCGGCGCGAACCAAAATGCCATAAAGATAGGTAAGGCAACCGCCATTACAATCAGCAGCACCAACAACGTGCCCAATCCGGCACCAACCAGCAACCCACCCAGCGCGCCGGTATCACCGCTCAGAATTGCACCGATGGCACCGGAAACGCCCAGAACCACTACAAACAGTGTGCCCATCAATATCATCAAGCCCAGCCAAGACGCCATATAAAGAAGACCCACGGTGAGCAGCGGAGTTGTGTAGGGTGCCTTAAAGCCAGCAAAGATATCCGAGACTTCCAGCGGGCGGCCATTGTGCTGGGCGTGCGCACCAAGCATCAGCGCCCCGCCAAAAAAGCCAAACAGCGCATACCCAATCAAGGTGCCGAGCATGGGGATTAAACCCAAGGCGAAGGTGGTGGCAAAGAAAATGACGATATTGACGACCCAAATCATCGGTGATTGTGTGAACAGCGACCATCCCTGTCCGACCCAAGCGATGCCTTGTCCGGCGGAGGTCGAGCGCCCGCCGGGGATGAACGACTCAGCGCCGCTTTCCGGCTTTGCCGTTAGCACTTCGGCGGTCGGTGCGGCGTAGGGATTCTGCGGTTTGTTGTCTTGCACGTTTGCTCCTTGGTTGCTATGAATGTAGCGGCTAACCGAAGTTAATATACCCTACCGAATGCACGACGAAGATAGCATTTCAGTGGCTAACATGACGCGGTTCGGGGATGGACGGGCTTACGTAGTTTTCCGCGGCGATGCGCCAGTAGAACGACGTGCGGGAGTCATTGAGACAATCAGCAAACGTCAAACTCGCCTATCGGCAGGCATCTTCGAGCAACAAGGGCTGAAAGAGCAGGCGAAAGCTCGGGTTATTGAATGAAGCCAAGCCGTAGTCTCCAAACCTGCGTGCGAAAGGCAAGTCTTCTCCGGGCTCTATACGCGTAATTGTTAAGCCGTCAGCCAAGGAGAGGCAGCGAAAAAAATTTGAGCCCTGCTGTCTCGACCCCGACTGTCCAATTAGCACGACCAGCGCCGGACAGGATGGGGCAAGCCCCTGCTTGTCTGAGCCTTCACGGTGTTCATCGCACGACAACGTGGTTCGTCGCACGGCACAGGCAGGTCGGCATTTGCATGAGATATCGTAGGCAAGCTAAGGTCTAGCAATTTCAACTTGAGAAAGGAATGTTTATGCAAGCAAGGTCCTCCCAATTGTTTTTCATGGCGGGTCTGGCGCTCGTCTTATCAGCTGCTCTCGGCGGCACTGCTGCCGCGCAATCTCCGGATCTATACTTGAGCATTGACTTGGGGGTCGGCCGGTATCGTTCAGCGGTGTTGCAGGATGGCGTACCCATCAGTGGCGGATCCGTCAATAAAACCACGACCGTAGGCGGCGTTGCAATTGGCTGGCAAATCACGCCGACATTGGCAGCAGAGATTGGCTATGCTGACTTCGGGAAGGCGAAATTTTCGGGGAACGCAGCCTTCCCCTGCCAACCAGCCCCATCTTGCACGCCAGTCGTCGCAAATCTTACGGGTAACTACCAAGCCAAGGCCACTCATCTATCGATCGTCGGTACGACTGAATTGACCAAGGAACTCTCAGTTTTTGGTCGCATCGGCGTCTCACGCACTGATCGCGCAGTGTCGGCAACCATCGGCAGCCGCGCCGCCAGCTCAAGCGATAAGAAAACAGAGGCCATTACTGGCCTGGGGCTTTCCTATGCATTTACCAAAAGCATCGACGGCACCTTTGAGTGGAAGTGGCTTTCTGATAGCAAGCTGAATGCCACTGCACTCGGAGTGCGGTATCGCTTCTGACGTTGAGGCGCGGACGGCGTGAAATGTGTCCGCGTTAATTGCGGCCCGCTTTGGTTTTCGCAAGGGTGGATTCAACTCGCAAGTGCGACAAAGTAACTCATCATCCATGCATGTGGCCACCGACCGCGTCGGTTGCCAAACGTATCGAGTTTGCCCAACAATCGTCAAGACAAGCCTGCGCCAGCAAGGGAGCGGCCGTGACGCAGCTATCCCCGCAGGTGCTGAAAACGCACTGCACCTGTTCTGCCGAGCGTGCGGTTGTTTGAACCAGCCTGAATATCACACGCGTCGCCTGCTGCTTCGGGGCACGCTACCTATGCTCGATTGGTAAACCAATTTGGAGGCCCCTCTTTTGCGGCGGATGCGGGGGGCCTGTTTGCCCTCGGGTGATTGGTTGGCGGCGTGGTTGAATAATACGCAACTCGGTGAGTCAGAGTCGGATTATTTTCAGCCTACAGCCGCGTGGCTATTGGGGACCCCAGCGTAGATAGGGGTGACTTAAGCCACGAACGAGAAGTTCGACGTGGACAGCGACGTGCTTGATTGATGCAGCGTGAATTGCGCAATCTTTTTCGCCAAAGCTTTGGTGCCGTTACCGTCGGCGTCATAAAAGACTTCGCCGGTCGAGTTGTGCACCAAAATGCGCGAGGTAGCTTTTGTGGCCGTGGCACCAAACTCAATACTTGCCGCGCTGACTCTACCGAACAGCGCCTTGCTTAGCGCGATTTTGTCGCTGGTGGCGTCGAGCGACTCGATGGTATTGAAGCCGCTTTTCTGAAAGGCGGCATTGAGCGTCACCGTTTCCGCGACACCCGACGCGCTCGATAGTTTGACGCGATTGATTGCACTACCGTGGGCGATGCCGACATTGCCGTTTCCGGAGTAAGTCGCACTGGCCGCTGCGGCAATAATGTTGATACTCGATAGTGTACCGGCGTTTAGATTAACGCTGCTCGTCTTGGTGAGTTGGCTTAAGTCGATGGTGTCGGTACCGGTTGTCGACCATAACACTTTACGTATGTTTTGCCCATCGGCAAATTCGAACTTGCCGTTGGAACTTGCGGTCGACGCCGATTTATTTGCGCCGTATAGATACTGAAGTGCGGCGATGTCAAAGATCATTGGAGTGGCGCTGTTAACCCCCTTGCTTGCCCCATTGTCGTAATACGACATCATGGTGTTTTGTTTGTTATCCAGTGCCTGCGAAAGAAACGGCCCAGGTGAACCACCGCCACCCGCGTTGTAGTTCCCCGGATGTTTCAGACCCAGCGCATGTCCGACTTCGTGCATGATCGTCAGACGTCCATAACCGCCCTCTTGAACACCGGCGTCATTATTTGTCGCGCTGTTATTGGCGAGATAGGCATAGGATTTGCCGCTTGCGTCTGAATTCGGCAGCGTTGCATAACCGGCACTGCCGGTCTGGATGTCGGTGCCGAAATTGATGTCCCCAGCGCCACTATTGTTCACCTCGGTAAAGGTGACGTTGATATATTTGCTGTACTGGGCGAACACCGCGCGAACCGCATCCTTCTGCGCACTGGTCATCTGTTGGAAACCGACCGGATCTTTTCCCGCCTGCGGCGCACTCAAGAAGCTGTAGGTAAGCGCGGTGGCAGAACTACCCGCCGCGAGGCCGTTGGCCTTCGACGAAATCTTCTCCGTGCCCACTACCGCCACCGCACCGTCGGGTCGCCACCAGTTGCGCGTGCCGCCCATCAACAAGGCGTCGATGTTGGCGTCGCCTGATTTTGTCGGCAACACCGAACGCGCATTAAGCACTAGGTTGTCCACATTGGCGGTATTCTTCAGCGATCCCGACCCCTTGATTGTCAGCTGGTAGGTACCGCTCTTGGCGACGGTAAAGCCGTTTTGCATATTGACGGCGACCGCTTTGCCAGCGCTATCGGTCAGCTTGAGTGTGGGACCACCTTTTTGATAGTAAAAGGAAAATGAATACTGCTGATTCGCTTTGAGTTCGTGCGTTACCGTCAGCGCGGTTGTTGAACTATTTAATCCTGCGTTGCTAAAGCGCGCCGACGCATCAACTCCAGCGGTGGCCGGGGAACCGAAGCTAAGGTTGGCCGCCTGTGGGACCGCATTGAATCCCGCCGGGCGGTTCTTTTGCACGGCAGACGCGGGCCACATCTGCACCAAAAATGGTGGAGGACGGGTATTCTGATTGCGGGAAATGGCAAGCATGGGCAGCTCGAATGATCGGTAACGGTTGCGCGGATATGGCGCCTTGCGTGTAGGGCACGCAAAGTAGATATCGGCACTAGCGGCGCACACATGAGCGAAGCTGGCGGCAAGCTCAAACCCGACAACAACGCCTGGGGCTGAATTCCGCAGCTCAGTTTGGGGGAATCCAGCTGAGCGCAGGCGCGGTAATTTGCCTAGCGAAAATCCCGCGACGTTGTATTGAGATCTCCGACTTCACCAGCAAGCGCCCCTAACAATGCGGTCTTATCTGTTAAATGCCCGGCCACCACATGGACTACCTCACCTTCGCGCTCGACGGTGCCCGCCACTTCCATCAAACGTGAAAACACCAACTCCTTGCGTTGTCGCTCGGCCAAGCGCGACCAGACGATGACGTTGACATACCCCGTCTCGTCTTCTAGCGTCACAAAGGTGGTGCCACTCGCAGTAGTGGGCCGTTGTCGACACGTGACAATGCCGGCGACCCGCACCAACTGGCCCGCTCTCGCCACGCGAATCTTGGCCGCCGACCAGCGCGCACTTTTATCAAGTTTGTCTCGCAACAACGCGACGGGGTGGCTGCGCAGCGTGAGCCCAAGGGTTTGGTAATCGGCGACAACATCAGAAGCTTCGGTTAGTGCGCGCAGTGATACCTGTTCCTTGTCTGAGGGTGCTAAAAACATCGCGGCATCGCACCCCGTACCAAGGGCCGACCATAGGGCATGCCTGCGATTGCCGGTTAGGCTGGCGAAGGCGTCCGCTGCGGCGAGTGCTTTGATATCGCCTTCATTGAGTGACGCACGGCGCTTGAGATCGGCGATGTCGATGAAGGGCTGCTTGGACCGCGCTTCAACGATGCGGGCGGCAGCCGCGTCTGAGAGTCCTTTTACGAGGCGCAAACCTAGCCGTAGTTGTGGTGGACTTTGTTGGTATTGTTTGAATATCAAACTCAAGCATCCACGGTTACTTTCGGGCATTTTTGGCTGGAAATGCTCGTCTATGCTTATATTTGAATTTGGAATGGGCTGGGCCCCCGCCTGCGCTGGGGCGACGGTATTTATGTAAGGCGGCAGTAAAGACGAATCCACCTGACTGTGTTGCACATCCACCGGCAGCATCTCCACCCCATGCCGACGTACGTCCTGCACAATCGCCGAAGGTGAATAAAAACCAAGGGGTTGGGAATTCAATAACCCGCAGGCAAATGCCGCTGGGAAGTGGCATTTGAGGTAACACGAGACATATACCAGCAGCGCAAAACTCGCCGCGTGTGACTCTGGAAAGCCGTATTCACCAAAGCCCTGCATCTGCCGATAGATCTGCTCTGCGTATTCGCTGGTGTAACCACGCTCAAGCATGCCGCTGATGAGTTGGTCACGGAATGGCTCGATACCACCTTTGCGTTTCCACGCCGCCATGGCGCGACGTAACCGATCGGCCTCACCCGGCGTGAAGCCCGCCGCAATCACCGCGAGCTGCATGACTTGCTCCTGAAAAATCGATACGCCTAGTGTGCGTTTTAAGACACCCTCAACATCTTTGCTCGGATAACTGACCGGCTCGATGCCGGCACGTCGTTTGAGATACGGGTGCACCATGCCGCCCTGAATCGGACCTGGCCGCACAATCGCCACTTCGATCACCAGATCATAAAAGGTAGCGGGCTTTAAGCGCGGCAGCATCGACATCTGTGCACGTGATTCAATCTGGAAGACCCCGATGGTATCGGCGCGCTGAATCATTTGATAAGTCTCGTGATCTTCGGCTGGAATGTCCTGCATACACAATCGCTGCCCGGTGTAGTCGCCAATGAGGTGTATCGTCTTGCGCAAGGCGGTCAACATCCCCAGCGCCAGAATGTCGACCTTCAGCAACCCCAACTCGTCCAGATCGTCTTTGTCCCACTGAATGACGGTGCGGCTGGGCATGGTGGCGTTTTCAACAGGCACCAACCTCGTCAACAAATCACGGGCGATTACAAAGCCGCCCGAATGCTGCGAGAGATGGCGGGGAAAGCCGATCAATTGATGTGTGAGTGACAACACGGTTTGCATGAGCGAATTGTCTGGATCAAACCCGGCCTCGCGCAAACGTTCTGGCGCAATGGTGCGGCCGTCCCACCACGCAATGGTGCGCGACAAACTATCGACTTGGTCGAGGGACAACCCCAGCGCTTTGCCCATGTCGCGGATCGCGCCTTTTGGTCGATAGGTAGAAAGCGCTGCGGTTAATGCGGTTCGGTGGCGGCCATATTTTTCATACAGATACTGAATCACCTCTTCACGACGTTCGTGTTCAAAATCAACATCGATATCCGGCGGCTCGTTACGCTCACGCGAAATAAAGCGTTCAAACAACAGCTGCATCCGCGACGGATCAACTTCAGTAATACCCAAGCAGTAACAGACGGCAGAGTTGGCGGCTGATCCACGGCCCTGACACAAGATGCCGCGGGCACGCGCAAACAAAACGATGTCGTAAATGGTCAAAAAATAGGCTTCGTAACGCAAATCCGTAATGAGTTTGAGTTCATGCTCAATCTGTGTCACCACAACAGGCGGATGTTGTTTGCCGTAACGCCGGTCAAGGCCCTCGTAGGTGACACGGCGCAGATAACTCTCCGGCGTCTCACCATCGGGCACCACTTCGCGCGGGTATTCGTAACGCAACTCATCCAGCGAGAATTGACACATCGAGGCAATACGCGCGGCCTCCAGCAGCATTGTCACGGGGTAATCACGCGATAGACGCGTAATCGTTTTGAGATGTGATTCGGTATTCGGTGATGCCGCAAAACCTAATTGGTCAACCGTCGTTTTATGATGTACCGCCGCCAGTGCATCGAGTAATGGCTTACGTGAACGCGTATGCAAATCCACAAACGGTGTTGCCGCAATCGGCAGATCGACGGCCTTCGCAAGAGATTCGATGCGTATCTTTTCGTCGACATCGTCAGCAGAAAATTGTCGCGCATAACCAAGCCATATACGATCGCGACAAATACCCTTCAATTGCCCTAACACTGACTCGGCAGACGGATCAGCAACATTCGGCAATACCACCATCAGGCAATCATCAATTGATGCCGGCGTCTGAAGTAAATCCGTCAACAACAACTGATATTGACCTTTGCTGGTGCGGCGTCTGGCCAGTGTGATGAGCTCACTCAGATTGCCGTAGCCAGCTCTCGATTTGGCGAGCAACAAGATGCGCGGAATTTCAGGAACATCATCAAGGCTGAATGCGGCACCGATGACTAACTGAATGCCACAATCTTTTGCCGCCACATGGGCGCGGACCAGACCGGAAACGCTGCACTCGTCGGTGATGGCGATGGCCTTGTAGTTAAGCCGCGCCGCCTCAGTCACTAATTCCTCAGGATGTGACGCCCCGCGCAGAAACGTGAAATTGCTGGTGACATTAAGGGCGGCATATCCGGGAACCATAAGAAAAAAAGCGCAACGTCACGTGTAGCATTAGGCAAACAAACCGTGCAAGTACCACTTGCGCCCGAAGCGGTAGTCGCGATAAATCCAGCACACCTCTTGCTGCGGATTCTGTGCAACAAAATAATCACGTGCGACCGGTTTACCGTCCCACCAGCCGGTTTCAATCCGTTCTGGCCCGGTAAGCAGCGTAAGTGGTCCGTGATATTGAGGAACGTCACTGCCAACCAATGCGCGCGGTTCACGCAATATCCAACTTGGACGACGACCAACGGTTGCTCTGCGGGCGGTGGCCGCTGAAGTAGTCGCTGCTGAAGAGTAGTGGCGAGATTGGCGTTGTCGAATCTGCCCGGATACCGCTGACACAGGATTGGCATCGATCCGTTTACGCCATGCAAATTCAGGCCGATGGTCGTTATTCACATCAACCTGATAAACCGCCCTTTCACCCAACCTTGCAGCAAGCCGATCCATCAAATTGGATACCGACTCCTGTTTGTTTGCCGGCGTATTTCTTAGCAAGTTGTTGGTTTCGGCAAGATATGGGCAAAGACGATCCGCAGAGACCGACATTTCGATCACCGCAGCGGCCAGATCGGCACGTGCAAATTTTTCGCGTAGCAGTCGCAACCAATGGCCGGCATGACGTGCAGGTTCACGCGTGCCCAAGGTAATTTGGGTAGTAGCGTTACGCCCATGTTTTAGTGTCACGACGACCGTTTGCGTGGCGGCGCCACGGGCACGCAAAAAACCTTCCATTTCAACAAACATCGTTTCCGCAAACGGCATCAGCCGCTCGCTCTCGTGTATCTCAAACAAAAACTCACGCCCACTGGTGAAGCTTTCCGGCAGGACGATGTATTGGCGAGGGTCCCCCGCCAGACCACGTGCACGATCCAGGTCATTGAGTACGCTGTCACCAAACCGTTGCTGCAAACCATGGCGCGGCAACTGATACAAGTCTTTGATACGCGTCAGGCCAAGCGTGGCGAGTGTATTGATGGTCTCGTGCGGCCAGTTAAACAAAGCCAGCGGCACATCCGCCAATCGCTCGGTCAATTGGCCGACATCGCGGCACATACGCGTCGATGGCTGGTATTGCGTCAATCGGGCCAATAGCTGCGCGGCCATCGGCGTTGGCGCAATCCCCACCAGCGCCTGAAAGCCTTGGGCACGAATCGTACGTCTGACTTCGCCGATCAACTGTGCAATACCGCCAAACAACGTCATGGTGGTAGATACCTCAAGCACAATGCCTTGCGAGGCCTGATTAACGGTGACTGAAGGCGTGAACTGCGCTAGCTGAATCGCAAGACGCTGCAAGGCAGATTCTTCTTTATCCAAGGTGCGCGGTAATGCGGTTAACGTGCCACATACGGCTCGCGCGGCGGCTAATGCCATGCCGGGTTTTAGTCCCGCTTCACGCGCAGCAGAATTGAGTGCGTATAAGGTGGGCCGTTGTGCGGGGCCTGCGTGAATCACGAGTGGCAAGCTCGATAGTAGTGTCTCGCCATGACCGCGAGAAACGCAGTCAATAGCCAGCTGGGGGAAGTGCAGCGCAATCCAAAGCATGGTGTGTTCCTCTAACGATCTGGTGCCATTGAACGAGATCTCACGGGGGAGTCATATCCGTTAATGACTGACGGACCAAATGTACGGCCGAGCCATTCGCGTAGCGGTGTGGGTGGCAAATGCGGTGGCAAATGCGGTGGCAAATGCGGTGGTAATGAAGCGGGCCTTGATACCTTTGGCTTGGTTGTGATTGGCCGTCTTGCAGAAGCTAGGCAAGGTAAATCACGATGATGCAGTTCAACCAACTTGTTTGGCGGCAGGCCACGACGTTTGAGGATATTCAGCGTCAGCCCGCCATCCTCACCGGCCGTGAGTTTGATGCGCAAAGAAGCAGGCGAAGCATGTTGGGCAAACACGGTGGGACGCATCAACCAGCAGATTGCTCCACCGGTTACGGCCGCATGTTTTAAGCGACGTAATGACGTGTTTGCAATCGCTGCAGCCGTCCAAATACAAACACACTCCACCGCCCCACTGGCTAACGATTGCTCAGCCGCCCACAATGCATCTTCAACGCGTATATCTTTGGTCGGCGCATCTTTGATTCCTATATCAACGATAAACAACCGACTCAAATCGATGCCCGCATCCTCAAGCGCTGGTGCATAGGGAACATATGGCGGCGCAATCCAGACACAATGTCCGGCAGTAGGCATGGTCTCGCCAGCAGGTGCATGATGTCCGTGCAGTTGATGCCGCCCGTACAGTGCTTGAAGCTGGGCTACGGCTGGTAGCAACAGCGAAAGCTCCCCCATGCCACAACCATCACATAAAATCTCAGTCAAATCCGCCTTAGGCCATCCCTGCCCAACAAGTGTGTTGTCGAGTTGTATAAATCCGGTTTTCACTCCCGCCTGCGATGACACTCCGCCAAGCGCGCATCCATCATCACCAATACGAAATACGCCAAGCCCGACCATGTTTGGCTGAGATTGCGTGACTACAGCTTTGGTTGGCGGCGCGTGAGAAGACATAAAGTTTATGGTTCGATCCGTTACAGGCGGTAGGTTCGCAAGAGATAGGAGATAGCGCTCTTTTGGCAAAATAGAGAGACTATATATAAATATAGTATACGGCGCTCTTTGTTAAAAGCAAGCCCTTAGGAAAATGTTTCGCCGTAACTAACCAAGCCGCTGGTTTTCTCCCTTATTTTTCAGCCATACCGTTCAGTTTTGTGGGTTTTCTGCCGACAAGTAATGACGAGCGGGCTAGCTGAGAGCACAGCAGGTGTACTTGCCGAAGGCGCAGCAGCTAGGAGGCAGCATCACTGGAATAGCGAATCCGGCAAAATGACCAAAACACAAACAAATATGGCAGTCCTGTTTGCCGATATCACCGACAGCACCGAGCTGTTTGGCTCAGTCGGTGATAGCGCTGCACGCCAGATCGTACAGTCTTGGCTGGATCAAGTCACAGCCCTGCTTCCGAACTTTGCCGGACGCCTCGTGAAAACGATGGGTGATGAAGCAATGTGTGTGTTCCCAGACGCAGATCGGGCAGTGCTTGCTGCCAGCGCCATGCAGGCCAATGTAACCTCCAATCCGCCACAAGGACATGCCATCAAGCTACATATGGGTCTGCACTTTGGCGAGGTCATGTTTGAAGACGATGACATCTTCGGTAACACCGTCAACATTGCAGCTTACTTGACGGCAGTGGCACTACCCCAGCAAATTGCGATTACACATTCCACCTACACCATGCTGTCAGCTCCGCTAAAGACGGTAACGCGGCCGGTTTTTCGAACGGTACTGAAAGGGCAGACGATTGCATCCACCATCTATCAAGTGTTGTGGAAAAACGAAAACCCCGACCTCACAGACAGTTTTTTCTCCATTCGTCAAGCACCATTACTGCCGAGTGACAATGGCGGCCTGCTACTGAAGTACATGGATCAGGTGATACACCTCAATCATCTCCGGCCAAAAATCTGTCTAGGCCGGGATATCGGTTGTGACATCGTGATCGATGATCGCTACGCATCACGCGAACACGCCACCATCGAACTCGACGGCTGGAGTTTTTATCTCGTAGACCGAAGTATCAACGGTACTTACATTGCATTTGATGACCGCCAAGAAGTCAGCGTAATGCGGCGGGATGTATTACTGGATGGCGGCGGAAAAATTTCGCTTGGCCGCGCGTTTCAGGAGGATCCTAAACACGTTATCGAGTTTTCGTACGATTGGCGATCACTGTTTCGCGTATAGCGACGCCTTACAGCCGAGTCCGGGTGCCCCGCGCCTGAGTTAAGCGGCAGCGGCCTAAATGACTTGTTAGTCTCGCCAATCCCAGAGGCTGTCCCGAATTTTGTGTTTATCGATTTTGCTAGGCGTTATTGAATTGTTGCTCGAAACGGATCATCAGTTGGCTTAGCGCTTGTTTCCAATTCTGAATGGGCATTGTCCAGCG
>JADCIX010000065.1 GCA_020247545.1 Rhodocyclaceae bacterium
CCTCCGGCGTGAAACCGCCCAACAAAGCGCACTGAATCAGGTATCTTTCGTCTAGGGTAAGATCCGAACGTTTCATGGCAGTGTCCTTTCGTCTTGAGAAACAAAAGGGTACCGCCGTTCGATACCTTACCCCCTAAATCAACCCCCTAAAGGTCGTCGACATTTGCTGTTGAATTCACGAAAATGCTTGAAGGTGACCGTCTTTGCTTGAGTTTACTCGGCTGCCATCAGCGCCGCCGACGTCTCGCCGTCGTTGTCGAGCGCGCCACCGCAGCTGGAACCCTGCCCGGCGGTGCAGCCGTAACAATGATCTTTCACCACAATCGGGTTACCGAGCAAATCCACTGCCATTAAATCGCGCAGATGCGGCTTTAGTCCCCTTCCGTGTTGCAGCGGCAAACCTAGCATCTGGTTGAAGTCACAGTCGTAAACGTAGCCTTGGTAGTCGACTGACAACAGCGAGCGACACATCACACTATCCAGATTGTGCTGCTGAAAATTCGCCACCAGCAAATCCATGTACCCCTCGAACTCGCCTTTTGATACCAGCGTCGAGCCAAAGCGTTGGATCGGCATATTGGTGATCGTGAAAAGATGGTTAAAGACGATACCGAAATTCGCTTGCAGCAGGCGATGATAGTCAGCCTCCAGCGCCTCTTGTGGTGGCGGCAACTTGGCACCCTGCGGGTTGTAAACCAAGTTCAAGACGAGGCCGCTGTCTGGTTTGCCGTAACCGAGCGCATTGAGCTTATTGAGTCCGGCAATTGAGGCATCAAACACGCCTTCACCGCGCTGTTTATCGACGTTTTCCTGTGAGTAACACGGCAGCGATGCTGAGACTTCCACTTGCTGTTCGGCGAGAAACTGCGCGAGATCTTCAAAACCAGGCTCACTCAAAATGGTGAGGTTGCAGCGATCAATTACGCGCACTTGCGTTTGCCGTGCGGCGACCACCAGCCGACGAAAGTGATCATTCAATTCAGGCGCACCACCGGTCAAATCCAGCGTTGTCACCTTTGATGCCTGCATGAAGGCAATCACGTCGTCGATGGTCTCGGTCGACATCATTTCTGTGCGGTCGGGGCTGGCGTTCACGTGGCAGTGAAAACACGCCTGATTACACTTGTAGCCAAGATTGACCTGCAAGGTATCCAGCGCTTTGCGGCGGATGTGCGGGAAACCGCGCGATTTCATCAGATGCAGGGTTTGATGCATGGCAGCTCGGAGTGGTTAATCAGTCGATACAGGACAATACGTGGTTTATCGTTTGTCGGATGTTGGGTAGTCGCGCAGAGGGCGAATTGCTAACGAGAGCGTTCGTTGGTATCGTGACGGTCAAATTTGAAACCCTGCCGCAGCCTGCCTCGAAATATTCTGATTCGCTCCAACAACTTGTGGATGGCAGCCATCGTTTGCACCTTTCTCTTGGGCGGGCTTAGGTGTGCAAGACCCACGAAATTTAAAGACGGCTTTTTCATTCAGTCTCACCAAGCGCGGCTCGTATCGCGTGTTCGTATGCGCCTGCCGCTGGCAGGTTTGTTGGCGAACTGAACGCAATTTGTACTTGCTGAACGGTGGTGGTCTTGGCCGGAAGGAAGTTGATTGAGCGAGGTTTGCCGTTCACCTCATCACCAAGCTGAATTGGCACAAAAGTGAGTGTGCTGTTGTTGATTGGGTAGTCCGCTAGCGAACTCCCTAACCGATCCAGTATCTTTTCATAAACCGGCTGCGGGCAGGCGAAGAATAAGCCGCTCCTGCAAAGTGCCTCGCGTTCCAGAAGATGGCCTTTGTAAATCAGTTGCGGCAATATTCGCTTGTTGACGTTTTCCCAATTTGGCCCTGCAGATATTCCGGAAAATGCGGTGTTATTAAGCGCTGCTTCACGTTCTGCGCGATAACTGCCAATAGTGTCCATGGTCTGTACTTCCAACGCTGCGAATTCCAGCAGGCAGTGGCGTTCGTCGAGTCGCGCGAGTATCCAGTCGACAAAAAAACCAGTGGCACGTCGGCCTTGTACTGCGCGTCCAGGCACCTTCAATTCGCCGCCCCAGCCTTTACCAAAAACTGCGACCAGCGTCGCACCCTTGATCAGCGTTTGACTCTTTGCCTGTCGCCCGTCGAAGAGGATGACGTTCTCGACGCGGAATGCTGTCTTAGCGACATGCGAGAGTAGCTTGTACTGCTCTGCATACAAACGAATTGGACAGATGACAACTGGCGTCGTACTGTTGCCTTGTGCAATCGAGCAAACGCCGGACCGGATGCGGTTGGCAGATGAGCCAATCTCCTTGGTACAGGGCTTGTTGTCAGCGAATGGACAGCTCTGCTCTTGACGTGCGGCTATCGCCGCTGCGGAGGTGTCGGCAACCGAGTAACCGAACAGCTCAACGATCTTTCTAGCCATTCACGGCATTCGCCAAAATCGAGGCATCGGTTGCGTTGTGCGCAACCAGATGCGCGCGAATTGAATGGGCAATTGCCTCGGCCATTTGCACTGGAACGGCGTTTCCAACTTGAATGTATTGTGAAACCCTAGACCCGGCGAATCGATAGGAATCAGGAAACGATTGAAGTCGCGCCGCTTCGCGAACGGTGAGCGTACGGTCTTGGTCAGGCAAGAACACGGTCCCCCAATGCGGGTCACATTTTGTTAAGACTGTTCCCGAGAGCCCATTAAAGTCCAGCCTCCCATAACGTTTTGTGTGGTCCGATTTACGGGCGCTTTGCATTCCCTTGGGGAGGAGATCGAAGGGAATGTCGCGCCATGAGCCGCCCGGGGGTACGTGCTTCATCCGCTCGATATTCTGCTTTGATAGCTTTGCGGCGTGGTGGTTAAACGTGATTCCTTCAGGGTTTCGCAGGCGCAACGCATAGGTGCTAGTCGCATCATGCGTGTATCCGACTTCTTCAGCACCTTCTCCCATCTCTAGCCTAGGCAAATCGCGGATCGCATCACCAACTGTAACTGCCGGAGACAGGCGTTCGCGATCGAGGGATAACGCGGGGAACGTCAAGGATGCACCGCCCCTAAAATTTGCTCTACCTTTTGCGAAGTGGGTCGGCGATGGATGTTCAAGCTGCCCCAGGCGAGATCCCAATAAAATCAACCTCCACCGCTCTTGGGGAATACCATAGTGCGGTCCGTAGAGGATCTTTACGCTCAACTCGTAACCTAGTGTCCCAAACACTTGCAAAATCTGACGGAAGACTGCCCCGTCTCCCATCGACAATAGCCCCGGTACGTTTTCGAACATGATTGTCTTTGGCTCGAACTCCTCAACAAATCGCGCATAGTGCTTGAACATGCTGTTTCGGGGGTCCGCTAAAAAGCGGGAGGGCGCGTTGATCGAGAACCCTTGGCAGGGCGGCCCACCGACCAAAACATCCAGTTCGCCCGAAAGCAAGTTGAGTTGCGTTCTTAGTTCACACGCGTTAACTTCCTCGATAGGTTTGCACTCTGCCCGAACTCCGGGGTGATTAAGCGCAAATGTCTCGATCGCCTCCGGCATGAAGTCGTTCGCGAAAGAGCAATTAAACCCCGCCTGCCTAAATCCCTGCGTTAACCCTCCTGCACCGCAGAAAAGATCAATTGTGCTGAGAGGAGCTAGATACCGTTTCGGCGTAGGTTCTGACGCGACCAAGCGAAGGCGACGTACTTTGCTGGCGGGCTGTTTCATCATTTTTTCTCGCGGGCTGGGTTGTCGGAGTTAAACCCGTATCGATAAAGTTGGATACTGTTCAAATATTCAGTAAAATTTAGCATCCTTCTTTCGCATTAACAACAACTTGTTCAGGGAGTAGCCCTTGGTGCTCCATCAGCCTTTAACAACGACCGAAACAACCTGCTCGGCAGTAATACCAAAATGTTTGTACAACACGCCCGCTGGTGCTGATTCACCAAAGGTGTCGATGCCAACCACCGCGCCGTCCAGGCCGACATATTTGCGCCAGTAATCGGTGACACCTGCTTCAACCGCCACCCGCCGGACGCCTTTAGGCAATACACTTTCGCGGTAGTCTGTGCTCTGTTGATCAAATTCAAAGGTCGATGGCATGGACACCACCCGAACGTGAATGTTGTCGGTAGACAGCAGCTTTTGCGCTTCCATCGCCAGCGCAACTTCCGTACCTGTCGCAATAATCACCGCCGCAGGTTTGCCTACGCCGCCCTCTTTCGACAAAACATAACCGCCACGAGCCACGTTCGCCAGCACATCTGGGTCGCGCTTTTGGAAGGGCGAATTCTGCCGCGAGAAAACGAGGCACGTCGGACCATTGTGACGCGCTAATGCATGCCGCCATGCCGCAGCAGCTTCGACGGTGTCACAGGGACGCCACAGATCCATATTCGGAATGAGGCGAAGGCTGGCGACATGTTCGACCGACTGATGCGTCGGACCATCTTCGCCCAAGCCGATCGAGTCGTGCGTAAACACACAGATGTTGCGAATTTTCATCAGCGCGGCCATCCGCAGGGCATTTCGCGAGTAATCGCTGAATGTCAAAAAGGTACCGTGGTACGGCGCAAACCCGCCGTGCAATGTCATACCGTTGGCAATGGCCGCCATACCGAATTCGCGCACACCAAAGTTAATGTAGTTACCGCCGTAGTCGACACTCAGCGCTTTGCTCCCGCTCCAGTTGGTGAAGACCGAGCCGGTCAGGTCGGCCGAGCCACCAATCATCTCCGGCATCGTTTGTGCGAAGGCTTCGATAGCGAACTGAGACGCTTTGCGGGTGGCGACCGTCTCCGCCTTTTCGACCGACTTCGCCATAAGTGCGTTACCGGCTGCGGTGAAGTTGGTCGGCAAATCGCCCCGCATGCGGCGTTTGAACTCCGCAGCGAGTGCCGGCTCGGCATGTTCATAGGCGGTAAAAACGCCGCTCCATTGCGCCTCAAGTGCAGCGCCTTTGTGCGTGGCGTCCCACGCATCGTAAATGTCTTGCGGGATTTCGAACGGCGCATGCCTCCAACCAATGGCCTCACGCGTCGCAGCGACCTCTTTGTCGCCCAGCGCCGCGCCGTGAACCTTGTCCGTGCCGGCAAGGTTGGGGGAGCCTTTGCCAATGACCGTCTTGCAACAGATCAGTGTCGGTTTTGCAGATTGTTCTTTGGCTTCCAAGATGGCCGCGTTGATTTGCGCCGGGTCGTGCCCGTCAACATTTGGGATCACGTTCCAGCCGTAGGAAGCAAAACGCATCGGCGTGTTGTCTCGGAACCACCCCTCAACCTTGCCATCGATCGAAATGCCGTTGTCGTCGTAGAACACAATCAGTTTGCCCAAGCCCAAGGTGCCGGCCAACGAGCAAACCTCGTGTGAGATGCCCTCCATCATGCAGCCGTCACCGGCAAATACATAGGTGTGGTGGCCGACAATCTCCATCCCCGGCCGGTTGAAGGTCCGCGCTAATTCACGTTCCGCAATGGCCATACCAACCGCGTTGGCCAGACCTTGCCCAAGTGGGCCGGTGGTGGTCTCGATTCCAGGCGTGACGCCAACCTCGGGATGGCCGGGCGTCTTTGAGTGCAACTGGCGGAATGACTTGATATCGTCCATCGACAAGTCATAACCAGTGAGGTGCAGCAACGAGTAAATGAGCATCGAGCCATGACCGTTGGACAAAACAAACCGGTCGCGATCCGCCCAATGGGGATTTTTTGGATTGTGCTTCAGATGGTGCCGCCACAACACTTCGGCAATTTCGGCCATACCCATCGGGGCACCCGGGTGACCCGAGTTGGCTTTCTGGACCGCATCCATGGAGAGGGCGCGGATGGCGTTGGTGATATCGGAGCGGGAGGCTTGGGTCATTTGAATTGGAGATCTTGAGAAAGCGACGATGGGGCGGGAGGAGGTGTGGGCGTAGCGTGCGCCAGTAATGGCGCGAAATGATCGGACTGCTGACCGGATATCGCCAATTATAATTTAGCTGTCAGCAGTCCTATATTTGCCCTCCCGCACCAGACGTTGGCGCGCCTTCCTGTCCCACCAACACTTTTGGAGCTATTTATGCGCGGCCTGCACATTTTTGCGGATTTCTACAACTGCCCGAAGGGCAAACACATGGTCTCGGCCAAAGCGCTGCGCCAACTTTGTATCAGTGCCTCGGAAGCGGCAGGTTTGACGGTGCTGGGTGACCACTTTTATCAATTCAGTGGATTTGATGAGACGCAGGCGGGTGGCGCCACCGGCGCACTGGTGCTTGCAGAGTCGCATGTGGCCGTACATACCTGGCCGGAGCGCGGCGGCGCGACGTTAGATATCTACGTTTGCAACGTCAGTGGTGACAACAGCAGCAAAGCAGAGGCGCTGTATACGACGCTACTCAGGGTATTTGGTCCGGTCGACGTCATGATCGAACGGGTATTGCGTGGGAAAGACCTGCCGATTCCCGATGATGTCGCCTCCGCAGCCGCAATCTGACCTGTCGGCTGCAAAACACGTGAGCACATTGAGACTCAACGAATCGTTGACGGATACCGTGGGGGCTTACTTTGACGCCACCTCCTGTATTGCATCCCACCAGTCTGAATACCAGCTGATTGAGATTTTTGAGTGCCCGGATCTGGGGCGGGTGATGCGCATCGACGGCGTCAATATGACTTCCGAACGGGATGAGTTTTTTTATCACGAAAGCCTCATCCATCCCGCAGCGACGGCGCATCCGAACCCGCAACGCGCACTCATCATTGGCGGTGGCGACGGTGGAGCCGCAGAGGAGTTGCTGAAACATCCCATCACCGAGTGTGTTTTGTGTGAATTAGATGCCGAGGTAGTGAGGCTTTCGCGCGAACACCTGCCAACAATCCATGGCGACACTTTCAACGATTCGCGTCTGCAATTGCAAATCGGCGACGGTGCGGCTTATGTCCGGACTGCCATTGCCTCGACGCCACCCGCCGCATTCGATTTGATCTACCTAGATTTGACTGACCCGGCGGGCGAGGCGGCGGAATTGTATTCACCGGCTTTTTTTGCCGACTGCAAAGCCGCGTTAGCGTCGGGCGGCGCGATGGTGCTGCATATCGGCTCGCCTTATTTTCATGCTGATCGTGTTCGAGAGGCCACTGCGAATCTGCGCGCGCAGTTTACGTTTGTCGCCCCTTACTTTGTGCACATTCCAACCTATGGTGCCACTTGGGGCTTCGCAGTGGCCTCGATGTCGCTTGACCTGAGGGGTCCCACTGAAGGCGAAATCGATTCACGTCTCAACGAGCGCGACGTTCAATCGCGCCAGTTTTATAACGGTGAAATGCACTGCGCTATGCAAGCCCAACCGGAATACGTCAGGAAACTTCTGGCGTGAACCGTAGTTGAAGCATTTGTTGGCATAATCCGTGCGCGGAAAATTCTGGATTGAGTATTCATTTCGGTCATTTAGATTCGACCCTTGCGCCGTCTTCGATTGCATTGGCTGGATGACGAATGACCGTTTCCTCAGGGGTGAGGCCCGCCAGCACCTCCGCCTCGTTTACATTACGCTGTCCGATTTTTATATCCCGCCGCTTCGCGCGACCATTTTCGACAACGAAGGTGCACCACCCCTCGGCGCAGCGAAATACCGCACTTGATGGAACCTTGTTGACCGCATTGGCAGCCCAGACAACGATGCGTGTATTTACGCGGTAGCCATCACCCAGCGCCATCGGTGGGTCGACAAACTCCGCGACGACATTGGTGCGCTTTTCTTCCACGCCCAGAGCGGACACCTTGGTAAACGCATAGGGTTCGATACGCTGCACTTTTGCCGCCAGCGTTTCGCTACCGCCCCAGCCCTCGATGATGACCGCCATACCGGGTTTGACCTTGACTGCTTCGGACGACAGCAGCTCAATGACGACTTCCAGCTTGCTGAGATCGCCGACTGTCAGCAACGGGGTTCCGGCGGCGACCACCCGCTCGCTTGGATCGACGATGCGTAGAATTCGCCCGGCAACCGGTGACCGCACGCTGAAGAGGGTGTGACTGTTATCGCCTCCCGCGACCAATCCAGATTTTGCCAACTGGACATCGGCTGCCGCAGACTTGGCTCGGAAGCGCGCGGCTTCCGCTTCGTTAGCGACTTTTGTCTCTGCGTTGCGCGCCTGCTCCGCCGCTTGTACAGACATGAAGCCATCCTTTACCAGTCGCTCAATGCGCTTGGCTTCGCGTTTGGCCTGAGCGAGTTCCTCGGCGGCGCGCCGCATTAGCTCTTCCGCTTCGCGCTGTCGGCTCGCCGCCGCAGCAACCCTTGCTGTTTGTTCACCACGCTCACGCACGCTCAATGGCAGCGGTGCGATCTTGGCAACCACCTGGTTTTGCTGAACCGCATCGCCATCATGCAATTCAATACGCGTCATTCTTCCGCTGACTGGCGCTGTCACAACAAAGCGATCATGGCTGCGTGCCTCGCCCTGTTCGTCCACGGTAACTTGCATGCTGCCGCGTTCGACGCGACCGGTGTCGACCTTTAGCGGTGCGGGGCGAAAAAGCCAGACAGTCAGCGCCACCGCAACCAGGCCGAGGATCAAATAAGTGATGCTGCGCTTCATCTAATTCCTCATTCACGGGTTTTAAGAACGGCAATGAGATCGAGATGTCTCAGTCGTCGCGCCACCAACAACGCGGACAGCATGGCCGCAACCAGTGTTGCAATGACGGGGTAGGTGAAGGACTTCACACCAAAAACCAGTGGGATCCTGAACATCTCCCTGTCAAAAATCGGCACCAATGCCGCGCTCATGCCGTATCCCATCACCATTCCAACCGGTATCGCGAGAAGGGTCAATAGCGCCTGCTCGCCCATTAGCATCACCATGATTTCGCGTTGCGTGAAGCCGAGCACACGCAGGCTGGCGAGCTCATTACCGCGTTCCGAGAGTGAGATGCGGACGCTGTTGTAGACCATGCCACCGACTATAACCGCAGCAAATAGCATCTCCACGAGACTGACCTGTAAAAACGCCCTGTCGATGATTTGTTTGACGCTGCCCAACATTGCCGAACGTATCGCGACGCCGCTTACGGCCGGTATCCGTTTGAGTCTGGAAAACAGTGTCTCCGCGTAAGCGGGATCCACCCGCAGCCGGGCACCGGAAATCAAATTATCCTCGCCCAATAGCTGCGCAAGGGCCCCCGCATCCATGTATGCACCGATGCCGATCAGTTCGTCGGACAGCCCGGCAACCGCAACCTGCCGGATCTGGCGGCTGCCTTCCAGAACCTCCAGCGTGAGGTTGTCGCCGGTGGTCACCCCCAGTATCTCGCCGAGTTTTCTAGTGAGCATCAATCCTTCCGCCGGCACTTTTGTCACCCGCAGCTGGCTATCGATGATCTGGTGCAATTCACTGTCATTGGCTAAGCCAGTCAGTGCGATTTGTTTGCTTCGATGCTCATGCCGCAGCCGAACCGGCACGGCTCGAAATGGCTCGGCACGCGACACGCCCGGTAATTGCCGGATGCCAAATATTGCACTTGCGGCGCGCGGCTCGTGGAACAGGATTGTGACATCGTCACGCTGTACCAGATCGAACTGCACCGTCATCATATGATCCACCGCGTCCAGCATGAATCGGGTCACCATCATCAGCCCGACTGCAATACCAATACCGAGCACCGTGAGTAGAGCCTTCCAAGGTTTTCGGGCGAGGTTTCGCAGAATCATTCGCGCCGAGGTCGGTAGCCACACGGCAACACAGGATCGCTCAAACACCCCGGCGCGAAAATTTGTTGGCGCTTCGGGGCGCATGGCCTCAGCAGGCGTAATGGCCGCTACTCTTTTTGCGGCGGCTGTCGCGCCTGCACAGGCTCCTGTCAGATTTACCAATGCTGCCCCCAGTATCACCTCGGGGCTGACGACCAGTTCGAGTAGCGGGAAATGGAAGTATTCTTGGTAGAGATTGGTCACCAGTTGGCCCAGATAAAGTCCGAGCAAAAGACCGGGTAATAAGCCAGACAGCACAGTGACGAGAGAAAACTTCAAGTAGTGCAGCGCCACGCTTGCGCTTGAGTAGCCGAATGCCTTTAGCAGGCCAATCTGCGTACGTTGCATGACCACTAGGCGGGAAAGTACGATGTAGATTAGGAAGACGGCAACGGTGAGGAATATTGCCGGTATATAAGTCGCCGACACCCTGATTTCCGCCAGTTCATCACTCAAAAAGCGGTTCGAGAGTTGATCCTTGCGGTCGTAAGCACCGAGGCCGCCGTAAGCCGACAACAGCCGGTCAAGACCGGCAATGACCTCCACCTCCTCGGCACCTTTGTTGAATGAATGTGGCGTCAGCGTCAGCGATACGTCGTTGAAAGCGCCCTGCATGTTGAACGCGGTGGCCAGCGACTCCCGCCCCATCCACAACACGCCGAAGCGCCGATTGTCGGGAAACAACATTCCCGGTCCCACTTCGTAAATATATTCGGGGGAAAGCGCGATGCCGACCACGGTCAGTTCCCGCCGGCGGCCATTCAGTATTGCGCCTAGCTTGTCGCCGACATCAAGTTTGTTGGCCTGCGCAAATACTTCGCTGATCAGCACCCCGTCTGGCTGCGACGCTTCGATATAGCGCCCGCGCCGCAGATAGATATCGTTGATCATCGGCACCTGCCGTTCCGGAATTGACACCAACCGGCCGGAGGCCGGCTCCGCCAAGCCGGGGATATCAAGCGTGGCATCGACGATCACGCGCGTCCGGACTTGTGCAACGCCGGGAAGCGCACCTATTACGCCGGCCAAACTCTCCGGTGCGCGCTTCAGGCTGGCAAAAACAGCCGCAAAGCGGTAGCGGTCGTAATACTTTTCCTGGGTGGCCTTTAGCGAGATGTAGGCGCTGTGCATGCAGACCTGCGCCATTACGCCGCAGGCAACAACCAAGGCCGCTGCCGTCAATTGGCCGCGCAAATGCCAGAGATCGCGCCAGAGAATCTTGCCAATTGGTTTCACCAGGAGAATTCCGATGGCTGAAGCTTGACCTCGTTGCGGTGTACCTCAACGATTGCGCCGCTGCTGATACGAATGACACGGTCGGCCATGCCTGCGATTGCGGCATTGTGTGTAATGACGGCGGTTATCGTACCGAGTTCGCGGTTCACGAGTTGAAGCACCTCCAGCACCAGCTTGCCGGTGGCATAGTCAAGCGCGCCGGTGGGCTCGTCGCACAGCAGCACATCGGGGCGCTTGGCAACGGCGCGTGCGATTGCAACGCGTTGCTGCTCACCACCCGACATCTGGGACGGGAAATGGTCGCGCCGGTGACCCAAGCCGACCAATTTGAGCGCCTCGGTGGGATCGAGGGGATGTGCCGCAATTTCGGTTACCAATGCAACGTTTTCAAGCGCTGTGAGGCTGGGGATCAGATTGTAGAATTGGAATACAAATCCGACATGCTCGCGGCGAAAGAGCGTCAATTGGGCGTCATCAGCGCGCGTCAACTCATGGTCGCGATACAGCACTTCACCGCTGGTTGGCCGATCGAGTCCGCCAAGGATGTTGAGCAGTGTGGATTTGCCACTGCCGGATGCGCCCAACAACACGGCGAATTCGCCTTGGTACAGGTCGAGCGTGACCTCACGCAGAGCGTGGACCTCAACCTCGCCCACCCGGTAAACTTTGGAAACCTTGTGTACGTGAAATACCGAGCCAGTACTTTCCGCTGTAGTCGGGTGGGCTTCTATGCCGCCAGACGGATGTAACATCAACGCTCCTCCCATTCCTGCCAAACGATTAAACCCGGTAACAAGGGTCGGCTGGCAGCGCTCGGCAGTCGGTTCTCCTGTCGGAGATGACAGCACTGTTTGAAAAGCATACGCTTGGGAAATTGGTAATTCAACCGGGCAAGTCGAAACACTACTTGGTTAAATGATCGGCGCGGTGACCGTGTGTTCATGTGCAATAGATTCAGGCGCTTGTACCGTTGCAACGCTTTGGATCAGCGCCACGGTCGCTGTATGGTCATGGGGTGCGTGTTACGACGCGATACCGTTGGCGTTGGAGTTATAAGTGGGATCTGCCGCACAAAATCGGAGGTACATTTGCTAGTATGTCAGCACAATGTCTAATTCTCGTAAATCCAGTTCACAGGTCAACTTGGTGTTAATCAGCGCCGCAGCGGTGGCGACCTTGGCCGGCTGCGCGCAGGATGAAACGCGACGGGATGTCTACGCCAGTAAGGAAGACTGTCTTGCCGATTGGGGCAACAGCCCGGCCGACTGTGAACCTGCATATGACCACCCACATTCACGTGGAGCGAGTACCGCCTACTACGGTCGTCCGTACATTTATCGCGGTAGTGCGGGATCACCCTCGCGCACCGGCAAGACAATCGGCTCAAGCTCCAGTACTTCGCGTGGCGGCTTTGGCTCCAGCGGGAAATCCGCGTCGAGTAGCGGCGGATGACCGCAGTCGAAACGTTATCCTCGTTTGATGACAACGACCGGATGGCGCTTGCCGGACTGCTGCGGGACGCTGTCGAAAACGGCGCGTCGGTTGGTTACGTAATGCCGATTGACGAGGCGGATATCAGCGCCTTCTGGGCAGGGGTCTTCGAAGACGTGGTCGAAGGCAGCCGTGCACTTTTGATCGTACGCCAGAGCGGACAAATTGTCGGCTCGGTACAAATCGAGTTCGCCGGTAAACCGAACGGACGTCACCGTGCGGAGATTCAAAAAATGTTGGTGCACTCGTCCCAGCGCCGAAAAGGCTTGGGACGGCAACTGATGATGGCTGTCGAGGCGTGCGCCAAGTCGCGCGATCGATCACTGTTGGTGCTCGACACCGAAACCGCCAGCGCCGGACAACATCTTTATGCGTCAATGGGGTTCATCGCGGCGGGGGAAATCCCGAAGTTTGCGCTTGGTACCAATGGGGGCTGGTCGCCCACGACCTACATGTACAAGTTGCTTTAATTGCCATAACGACCACCCATGCAACGCGAACTCCTAATCCCGCGCCTAGACTGGCCTCAAAAAATGGAAGAGGTGGGCTTTTCTTTTAGTTTCGGCCGACCTCGCGGTCTTAACGTGGCTGCGCCAAGTTAGCCTGCACTGAAAGAAAAGCCCGCAACCACAACCCATGCAACGCGAACTCTTGATCCCTCGACCCGACTGGCCTAAAAAAATGGAGGAGGTGGGCTTTTCTTTTCACTCCATTGACGGGATTTACTGGGACGAGCGCGCCTGTTATCACCTCACCACGGGTGAAGTCGATATGCTCGAATCGGTGACCAACGAATTGCACCAGATGTGTATCGATGCTGCGCAGCGCGTCATTGATCGTGAACTCTTTAACCAGTTCGCGATACCTTCGGAGTTCGTGTCGGTAGTCGTGGATTCTTGGAACAACGACGAACCCACCTTATTTGGTCGATTCGATTTGTCATGGGACGGCAAGTCGCCACCAAAGCTGCTCGAATACAACGCGGACACGCCGACCTCGTTGATTGAAGCCAGCGTGGCGCAGTGGTACTGGTTGCAGGATGTGAAGAACGGTGCGGACCAGTTCAACAGCATTCATGAGCGGCTGATCACACGTTGGCGGGAAATTTCCGCTGAGGCGGGTATCCAGAACATTCACATGGCTTGCGCCGGCGAAAGTGAAGAAGATGTCGGCAATCTCGATTACATGTGTGATGTCGCGACACAGGCGGGACTCACTCCGAACTTCATCGACATCAATCAGCTCGGCTGGGATGCGGTTGGCAAGCGATTTGTCGATGACCGGGATAACGAGATCGCGGCATTGTTCAAGCTCTATCCTTGGGAGTGGATGACGCGAGAAGCGTTTGGGCGCAACATCGCGTCGTCAAGCACCAAATTCTTCGAGCCCGCTTGGAAAATGTTGCTGTCCAACAAAGCCATCCTGCCAGTCTTGTGGGAGATGTTTCCTGATCATCCCAATTTGCTTCCCGCATTTTTTACGCCGCAAAAATTCAACGGTGACTTTGTAAAAAAACCATTGTTGTCACGGGAAGGCGCCAATATCAACATCCACGCCGCAAGCGGGGAGGTGTCGACTGGCGGCGAATATGGCGAAGAAGGGTACGTTTACCAGGCCCATCATCCTTTGCCAAACTTTGCGGTTAACGGGGAGAACAACTATATGGTCGTCGGGAGCTGGATCATCGGCGACGAAGCGGCTGGTATCGGTATCCGAGAAGACGAGTCGCCGATTACCAAAAACACTAGCCGATTTTTGCCACATTATTTTGTCTGAATGAATTTTGATTGTTTGAGAGGTCTCTATGGCGCGTTATCAGCTGCTGGAATCGTTTGCTGGATTCGATGACTTTCTGGTCTATCTCGGCATCGCGGCGGTCTTGCTCGCGGTGTTTGTGTCCGTCTACGTGCGTATCACCCCTTACCGCGAAATTGCGCTGATTCGCGACGGCAATATGGCAGCTGCATTCAGCCTTTCTGGAACCATCTTCGGTATGGTGCTGCCGCTTTCTTCGGCGGTGAAAAACAGTATCAACCTGATTGATCTTGCGGTCTGGTGCACCATTGCCCTGGCGGTGCAACTCATCGTCTTTGTTATTGCGCGCATTGCGCTGCCGAATATCGTTCAAGACATCCCGGCCGGCAAACAAGCTTCTGGAATTTTCTTGGGTGCGATCTCGATTGCCGCCGGCCTGCTAAATGCTGCGGCGATGAGTTACTAGTAATGCATCCTCACCCAGCTCTTCCACTCATCGAATAACCTTGGGTGGCGTGCGGCGACGACAGATTGTTCCCACATGGCGTCGGCGTCGTGGGTACGCCAGTAATCGTCGTGGTCGAGCGTGGCGACACGGCCGCCTGCTTCTTCGAGAATGAGTGCGCCGGCGGCATAGTCCCACGGGCGTTCGCCGGCATGCAGAAAAATATCAATACGACCCGTGGCAAGGTGACACCACTGTAGAACCGAGGCTCCGCTTTGGCCAACTTTTCGGCAGGGCGACTTCGCGCGCAAGGCAGACTGTAGGCGACTGAGTCGTTTGACGCGGCCGATCTCAAGCCGCGCTTCGCCGAGACTCACGGCCGGCTGTGGCTTGAGCTTGTGTGCCGCGCCGGATTTTTCGACGACTGTTGCGCCGCCGTTTTGGGTCGCGAAAAAGAGTTCATCGAGGTTCGGATCGTAGACCAAACCAAACACACTTCGGCGTCGATGCATCAGAGCAACCGAGATGCCAAAGTACTTTCGGCCCGCCGCATAATTGACCGTGCCATCCAAGGGGTCAACACACCAAAACCATTCTGCATGCTGCCAGATGTGTTGCTGCTCCGTCGGGTCCATCTCCTCACCGAGCACAGGATAATTGGCAATCTGCGGCAGCGCAGTCGCAAGTGCCGCTTCGACGGCGAGATCGGCTACAGTCACCACGGTGCCATCGTGTTTCTTCTCTGCCGCGACCCTTTGAAAACGCGGCATCAATTCGATTGCCGACACCTCGCGTACTAGAAGTGCGGTAGGTTCAATCAGGGACGAAAATGCAAACCCCAGCATTGACGGGGTGTTTGACGGCATTTGGGCCGGCGAGGCCGTCTGAAGGTGAGTTTGTGCGGAAATGCGGAGAGGCGGCATGGAGGCGCTATGATACTCGCCAGCCCAAGTTTCAATTCACCATACATGCCGCCACGTTTATTTTCCTCCGCGCCATTGCCACGCGCCAATTTCCCGGCGACCTACACACTCGACTCTGCCGCCGCGCGGCATATTCGGGTGCTGCGTTTATCAGTGGGCGAGGCGCTGACGCTGTTTGACAGTGCAGCCAGTGAGCCGCATGGAGAAGCTGCGGCGGTCATCACTGCCATCGACAAAAAATCGGTGGAGGTCGAAATCTCGATGTGGCGCTCGCGCTCGACCGAATCGCCGGTTGATGTTTCGCTCATCCAGGCGCTGGCCGTTGGCGACAAGATGGATTTCATCGTACAAAAGGCGGTGGAACTGGGTGCCACCGAAATCGTGCCTCTGCGCGCGGCGAGGGCCACATTGAAGTTAGACGCCGCGCGTGCGGCGAAGCGTGTGGCGCACTGGAATGCGGTGGCAATATCCGCTTGTGAGCAGTGCGGGCGAAACCTTGTGCCGGGTGTTACCGATGCCCGCTCACTCGAGGATGCGCTCGCCAGGGCCGGCGAACAAGGGCGGCGCACGGCCATCTTGCACCCTGAGGGGGAAATCCCACTTTTGAGCTGGGCGGCACGAGAGCCAAGCGTACCGCTCTCCCTGCTGGTTGGCCCGGAGGGCGGATTTACTGATCATGAAATCGCGCAGGCCGTTGCGCTCGGCGCGACTAAAGTTACCCTCGGACCACGCGTGTTGCGCACAGAGACGGCGGGGCTCGCGGCACTCGCCGCAATTCAGGCCATATTGGGTGACCTTCGCTGATAGAATTTGCCCCTGCTTTGCGGTTTGTTGTCAAAAATCGCATGGCTTTGCCATCGATTTTTACCTGACTGAATCGCTTGAAAGTAGCTTTGTACTTTCAAGCGTACACATATATGGCCCGCAGCGACAATAAAAAACTCGAAGCATTTGTGAAGTGGTTCCGCTCGGCCACACCGTTTATCCACGAATTCGGCGAACGCACCATCGTTATCGCCTTCGGCGGAGAGGTGCTTACCGACGGCGATATGATGCAGCTCGCCCACGACATCAATGTGTTGGTGAGTCTGGAGATTCGCGTCGTGCTGGTACACGGGACACGACCGCAGATTGAAGAACAGCTCAAACAGCACGGCGTGCATTCAAAGTACGCGGAAGGACGCCGCATCACGGATGCAGATGGATTGAAGTGTGTCAAAGAAGCCAACGGCATCGCGCGCATGGAGATTGAAGCCACACTTTCTACCGAACTTGCAAATTCACCAATGGCGGGTGCGGATATTCGGGTGTCATCGGGTAACTTCATTACGGCCAAACCCTTTGGTGTGCGTAATGGTGTGGACTTCGTCCATACCGGCGAAGTACGCAAAGTCGATGTCGAAGGCATTACGCGCCGCCTGGATGATGATGAGGTGGTGTTGCTCTCCCCAATTGGCTTTTCTCCGACGGGCGATATTTTTAACCTCACACTGGAAGATGTTGCGACCTCGGTTGCGATCGCGATGAAAGCGGAGAAGTTGATATTCCTCACCGAGACGATGGGCGCGACAGACTCACGTAATAAATTGGTCGGCGAAGTAACCGCGTTGCAAGCGCAAGAGCTGCTGGGTAATTCGCAGCAAGCTGAAGATATTCGTTATTACCTTCCCGCCGCGATTCGCGCAGTGCGCGAGGGCGTCAAACGCGCACATCTAATTTCGCGTCACGTCGATGGCGCGCTGTTAATTGAATTGTTTACTCACCACGGTATCGGCACGATGGTGGTGTTGGAATCACCCGACAAATTGCGCAACGCCACGCTGAATGATGTTGATGGAATTCTTGCATTAATCGATCCCCTGGCAGAGCGCGGCATCTTGGTAGCGCGCTCGCGCGAATCGATCGAAAAGGAAATTGATCGATTTGTCGTTCTTGCGCACGAGGATGAGGTGATCGGCTGTGCGGCGATGAATCCCTACCAAGGCGAAAAACTTGCCGAGTTGGCATGCCTTGCGGTAAACCCATTCTACCGCGACGGCGGTCGTGGTGAACGCATTCTGGCGCACATTGAAAAGCGCGCCAAAGACCGTAACTTCAAGACACTATTTGTGCTTTCCACACAAACGACGCAATGGTTTGTCGAACGTGGCTTTGCGGAGGCGGACGTTAACGCACTGCCTGCTGAGCGCCGCGAAAAGTACAACCACGAACGTAATTCCAAGGTTTACACTAAAGCGTTGTAGGCTATCAGATATCCAAAAGAAGGAAGCCCTATGTCCCGCATGATCCAATGTATCAAGTTAAAAACCGAAGCCGAAGGCCTCGACTTCCCGCCGTACCCGGGCCCGATTGGCAAACGTATCTATGAAGAAGTTTCCAAGACCGCTTGGAAAGGCTGGCTGGAGGACCAAAAACGGCTGGTTAATGAGAACCGCCTCAACCTCGCCGACCAGAAGGCACGCAAGTACTTGGAAGAACAAATGATGCGACACTTCTTCGGCGATGGTGCCGATCAGGCAAGTGGTTACGTGCCGCCAGCGGCCTAAAACTTGACGTAAAAACGCCGCTAGGACAGCGGCGATGTTATGTTTAGATCTGTCTGCGGCTCAGTCTGCCGATGTTGCGACCTTCACCAATTCTTCAGCGGTGATGTGGCGGACGTCTTTGCCCTTGACCAAATACACAACGTATTCGCTCATGTTCTTGGCGTGGTCGCCGATACGCTCGATCGCCTTGGCGATAAACAAAATATCGATCGAGGCTGAAATGGTGCGCGGATCTTCCATCATGAATGTCATCAACTGGCGCAGGATAGCGCGGAAGCGCGCATCCACTTCCGCGTCTTGCTGTACCACTTTGGCTGCACCCGAAACATCCAGACGCGCAAACGCATCAAGAGATGTCTTGATCATGTCGAGCGTAATGTTGCAGGCATAACGAATATCGGCGAGCTGATGATTGAATCGCGCGCCGGACTGATGCAGTTGTTTTGCCATACGCGCAATCTTTTGGGCTTCGTCACCAATACGCTCCAAATCGGTGATAGTTTTAACCACCGCCATGACCATTCGCAAATCGGACGCGGTTGGTTGCCGTCGGGCGATGATGTGTGTGCAATCGTCGTCAATCCCGACCTCCATTGCATTGACACGATGATCATCGGCAATCACTTGATCCGCCAGCGCGATGTCACCGTAGGCCAAGACTTCCATCGCGCGCGTGATTTGTTGCTCGACCAAGCCTCCCATTTGTAGCACTCGCGAGCGAAGGCCTTCGAGTTCAGCATCAAATCGTTTGGAAATGTGTTCGTTTCCCATTACATTTTCTTTCAGCAAGTGACGTCTGGATCGGCTAAAGGTGCCGTCCCTACAAAGTCGGAAACCGTCAATTCTACGAGTCTAGGCGCGTTATGTGACGAAAAAGTGACAATTGGCCTGCAATCCAAAGCCGGGCAGCCGACTACGCAGTCTCAATTTGACGCTAACGGGTGATTTTTTCCACGCCATCCGGGGTGGCCAACAGCAGTACGTCCGCACTCCGGCGGGCAAAAATGCCGTTGGTGACAACGCCAGGAATCTGGTTGATCTCCGTTTCGAGCAGCGGTGGATTGACGATGCTGAGGCCGTGAACGTCAAGAATCCAGTTGCCGTTGTCTGTGACCACTGCGCGCACTTGCCCGTCGATTTCCCGCATGCGCCACTCGGGGTGGCCGCCGAGTTTCACCAACTCCCGCGCCACGTAGCTCCGCGCCATGGGGATGACTTCCACTGGCAGGGGAAACTTGCCCAACACGTCTACCAGCTTAGATTGGTCGGCTACACAAACAAATTTGTCCGACGCCGCAGCGACAATTTTCTCCCGAGTCAATGCCGCCCCCCCGCCCTTGATCATCGCCAGATGTTTGGTGACTTCGTCCGCGCCATCGACATAAACGGCGATTGGTCCGGCATCGTTGAGTGCCATGACGTCGATCCCGCCTGCTTTGAGCCGCGCAGTGGAGGCATCCGAACTGGAAACCGCCGCTTTCAATCGGTCGCGCACTTTGATCAGCTCGTCGATGAAGAAATTTACGGTTGAGCCGGTACCGACACCGATGATGGCGTTGTCCGGCACATAGGCCATCGCGGCTTTGGCGGCTGCGGCCTTGAGGGCGTTTTGATCAGGTTTTGTGCTCATGCGGGCGTCTAGGTGGGAGGAACGGTGAAATTCTTGCTACATTGTCTATTGTTCCAGAAAAACTCCTAGAAGCGCGCCGTTATGCCCACCGACTATCTGAAAAAAATCCTCCAAGCCCGTGTCTATGACGTTGCGATTGAGTCGCCATTGGAGCGCTCGGTCGGCATCTCGGACACTCTCGGCAACAACGTACTGCTTAAACGCGAAGACTTGCAGCCGGTGTTTTCGTTCAAGTTGCGCGGCGCGTATAACAAGATGGCGCATCTCTCGCTGGCAGAATTGAAGCGCGGCGTGATCTGTGCCAGCGCTGGCAATCATGCACAGGGCGTTGCGCTCGCGGCACAAAAGTTGGGGTGCAAAGCGACTATCGTTATGCCGACCACCACGCCCCGCATCAAGATTGATGCGGTATCACGTCGCGGTGCGACGGTGGTGTTACACGGCGATAGTTATCACGAGGCAGGGTTGTACGCAAAGTCGCTCGCCGCCAAACGCAAACTTGTTTATGTACATCCCTATGACGACCCGTTGGTCATCGCCGGGCAGGGCACCATCGGCATGGAAATACTCAGACAGCATCAACACCCGATTGATGCTGTGTTTGTGCCGGTCGGCGGCGGTGGGTTGATAGCCGGTATCGCGGCCTACATCAAGGCGTTGTCACCGTCGACCAAGATCATTGGTGTTGAGCCGGTGGATTCAAACGCCATGCAGGCCTCACTCGCTGCGGGCAAGCGTGTCACGTTGCCGCATGTAAACTTGTTCGCCGATGGTGTGGCGGTAAAACAGGTGGGCGAAGAAACGTTCCGGCTTGCACAGCAATATGTGGATGAAATGGTGCTGGTCACTACCGACGAGATCTGTGCGGCGATCAAGGACATCTACCAAGACACGCGCTCAGTCATGGAGCCGTCGGGCGGTCTGGCGTTGGCTGGCATCAAACGTTACCTGGAAAAAAACAAGGTCCGCAACAAAACCTTTGTCGCCATTTGCTGCGGCGCGAACATGAATTTTGATCGGCTGCGTTTTGTCGCCGAGCGGGCATTGGTCGGCGAACACCACGAAGCGCTGCTTGCGATTACCGTGCCCGAGACGCGTGGCAGCTTCAAACGATTCTGTGAGGCTCTCGGCCCGCGCAATATCACCGAGTTCGCCTATCGCATCGCCGACGCAAAAGCCGCGCAGGTGTTTGTGGGTGTCTCCATCAGGGGGCGTGATGAGCCCAAACAACTGTTGAATTACTTCAAGAAGCAGGGCTTCGCAGCCGTCGATATGTCGGATAACGAACTGGCCAAACTCCACGTGCGGCACTTGGTGGGTGGCCACTCACCACTTGCGGCGGATGAACAGATCTATCGCTTCGAGTTTCCGGATCGTCCCGGCGCGTTGATGAACTTTTTACAGTCGATGTCGCCTAACTGGAATATCAGTTTGTTCCACTATCGCAACCACGGCGCGGACGTGGGGCGTATTTTGGTCGGTCTGCAGATTCCAACAAACGAACGCGCGGGGTTTGCCAAGTTTCTGAAGGCGCTCGGTTATGTCTATGCGGATGAGACGAGTAATCCGGCATACCGGATGTTCCTACGGTAGCAATAAAAGCCCGGTCCTGACGGGTGTTTCCAGCCGAAAAGGCTTGAAAACGCCCGTCTTGTAACGCTTTTTACTTTTTGTCGCTGGCGGGTTGCTCCGCTTTTTTTTCTTCCGGCTTGTAATCGCCGATCACGCCCTTGAGTGGGCAGGGTTTGTAGATGGGGCATTTTGCGCAGCCGGATGCGAGCGCGATAGGGCAGAGTGTCATGGCGTTCTCCAAGATTGGGGGCGTCGGTGATGAGCCCGTGTCCAAAGTTTACGCGCCTTCCCCGGGCACCGTTGCCCCAATCCATTTCGCTCTAACCGAGCCACTCGCGCCTAGGTTTTGCAACTCGCGCGGTTTTTGCGCAGGCTGTCGCATTTCTGAACTGCGGCGGTGTCTCGCCAGGCAACATTCGGGCATTCATTCTTCACCTCGAATCCCAGGAGACCAAGATGTTGAACTTGCACCAAGCCAAAACCCACCTCGTGCGCAGCCTTGCGCTCGTCGCGTTCTGTATCGGCAGTGCATCTGTCGGAAGTGCTAATGCCGGTGATCTGACCGTTGAAGTCAAAGGCGTTGGTGACAAAGGCAACGTCATGGTGGCGCTATACAAACAAACCGACCAGTGGATGCGTCGAGCAACGGGTGGGAGCCAAATGCTACCCGCCAAGAAAGACAGCATGACATTGACATTCAAAGATTTGCCCGAGGGCGAATATGCGGTGTCGTTGTTTGTGGATGAAAACATCAACGGCAAGCTCGACAGCAACGCGATTGGCATCCCAACCGAACCATTCGCATTTTCCAACGACGCCTCAGGCAACTTTGGCCCGCCAACGTTTGAGCAGGCGAAGTTTGCTGTCACCAAAGACGCCAAAACCATCGTCATCAACATCAAATAACGAGGCCGTCATGAACCGTCGACATTTTCTCCATTCGGTTGGTGCGGCTGCGGCCACCGTCGCGACCGCCGCCGCGTCACCTGCAGTTGCACAGACACTAACGGCAACCGCGACACGCAAAGCGTTGTTCAACGGTTCGCCAAGCATGACGCCGCTACGAGGTTATGCCGGGCAGGATGTCTCGTGTGAACGCGCTGCTGTCGAAGGTAGGATTCCTGAGGCACTACGCGGCGTGTTTTATCGTAACGGTCCCGGTCTGTTTGAGCGTGGTGTTGGTGCCAACAAACAACGCTACAGCCACTGGTTTGATGGCGACGGTCTCGTGCACGCTTGGCGCTTTACCGACAAAGGTGTGTCACATCAGGCGCGCTTTGTACAATCGAAAAAATTCCTTGCAGAGCAGGCGGCTAACGAATTTTTGGCACCCTCGTTCGGCTCTGCGTTTAAGGCGAAGATGCTGGTACGCAACGGTGATGACCTGAACACGGCTAACACTAACGTCTACAAATTAGGCGATCGCCTGCTGGCGATGTGGGAGGGCGGCTCGGCCACCGCGATGGACCCAGTCACGCTTGAGACCAAAGGCATCGTCGCATGGACGCCGGAACTCAAACACATGCCGTTCTCGGCTCACCCGAAGATTGACCCCGACGGGACGTTTTGGAATTTTGGCACCCTGCTGGGTAAGATGGTGCTCTACCATCTGTCCGCCAAAGGCGAGCTAATCAAACATGCGGTGTTCGACGCGCCCACCGGCGGCATGGTGCATGACTTTGCCGTCACGCATAAACATCTGGTGTTCTTGTTGCCGCCGATCGGCATCGACTACGCCGCAATGCGCAACGGCGCGGCGTTTGGCCAGGCGCTGACATGGAAAGGTAACGAATCTACCAAGGTGTTGATCGTTGATCGCAACGATTTTTCCAAGCGGCGAATTTTGGAAATGCCGGCGTTTATGGTGTTCCACTTTGGTAACGCGTGGGAGTCGAACAACGTCATTCACGTTGATTTTGTCCAGTCCAAAGACCTAAACATCATGAGTGACTGGATGCCTCGCATGATGCGCGGTGAGACGGTTGCCCCAGACCGCTCCAACCCAGCGTTTGTCACCATCGACTTCAACCGTGGCACTTGCTCCGTAAACATGCGCGATGAAAACTGCGAATTTCCGCGTGTCGACCCGAGATTTGTCGGATTGCGCAACCGTAATGTGTACTATCCGGTTGGCAGTGGTGACCGCGAAGAAGGCTGGGGCTTTAGTGGCGTAATGCGGATCGATACCGATTCCGGCAAGGTGGACCGTTTCAATTTCGGCGAAGACGTTGCGTTGGAAGAACACGTGATGGTGCCGAAACCCGGCTCAGCACGTGAAGGCGAAGGCTGGCTGGTTGGCGTGGGCTTCGATGTCGCTGCACAGCAGTCGTTTGCGACTGTGTTCGATGCGCTGAACCTCGCAGCGGGTCCTCAGGCGCTGGTGCGGCTGCCTTACTGGACGCCAGCGTGCTTCCACGGGCATTTTCACGCCGCGTAAGTCTGGTAACTACGGGTGTTTTCAGCGCTTTTCGGCCGGGAATGCCCGTCCCTACTAGAGTTTTATGATTTGTAATACGTTGCCGGAACGGTGGGTGCCGCCGTTCACGCCACGTCCAAGCCATTCGCGCCGCGATTGTGCAACACGTCGTAATCAGTAACCCAAGCGGCCTCTGTACGCGCTAAATTGTCGCCACTGGATTCGCCGACGGCAATATCCATACACAAGGAGGATCAAATGAGCCTAAACCCCATCAAACCACTGACAGACGCGATCATGTTTCCGTTCACATTCATTTACGTGGTCGGACTGTGCGCCTTTATCAACTACTTCACCTCGCCCGGCCATTGGTGGGTGCAATGGGTCGCCTTTGGTATGGGCATTGCGCTGATCAGTGTTTGGTTCCGTGCCTTCAAGTTTCTGGTCGCTACCGTTGGCATTGCAGCGGTCGGCTACTTCATCTATCGCTGGTGGAAAAACCGCCAATCGATGGGTGGAAAGGCCGCTGCAGAGACCGCGTTCGCCGAAGCCCAACAATTGCCTGCGCGTAATCTCGCCGCGGCCAGCAAGACCGGAACCGTAATCGACGTCGAGCGCTAGTTTTTCACCCCAGCCAATTCATCGGAACCTTCATGGCAACTGCCCCCGAAGCCCAAGTCATCAGCCCTGAGGCTGCGCGCGCCGCTGTTGCGAAGCTCAAATTTGATATTGAGGGACAAAATTTTCATCCCCTCGAGGTCTTTCCGCTGTTTCGTCGCTGGCCACGCAGTTTTGTTCGCAATCTGGTCTACACGCTTGTTTTTAACGCCATGTTTGCGGTGTTTTTCACCACGATGGAGCTGATTTCGGTTCGGGTGAAATCAGTCGACCAAGTGCTCAGCATTTTTGGCAATAACTTAGTGATCTCGAACGTCATCGGCTTTGCGTTTTGGGGGGTGATGCATGGGATGGGCCCGCTGCTGCGTAAGGTCAACGCTAGTTCGTTTCTTGCGGTGACACTCTTCTACGCCGTATTGGGCACCTTTATCGTCACCGGTAGCTTCTTCTTGTTATCGCAGTTCCCGGGGTATGAGGGTATCAGTCGTTGGCTGTTTACCACCCAGCAGTTCATTTCGAGCTTTGCAATTTCATTTGTGGTTTCGTTGGTGCTGGCCTCGGCGTGGCAAAATCGCGTGAACGAACTGACTATTCAGATCGCGATTGCCGATGAACGTGCTCGTGTCACCGCTGCTGAGCGTGCGACCACGCAAGCGAACCTGCGTGCGTTACAAGCGCAGATCGAACCGCACTTTCTGTTCAACACCCTGGCAAACGTGACGAGTTTGATTCATACACGGCCGGATGACGCGAAACATATGCTTGAGGAATTCATCGCATATCTGCGCGCCTCGCTCGCGACCACGCGGGAAAACGAAACGACCTTGGCCAAAGAGTTCGTGCTGATGCAAAGTTTCCTCGCGGTCCTCAAGGTGCGCATGAGGAACCGGCTGCAAGTGCGTGTGCAGTTGCCTGATGAGCTTCAATCGTTTGCGCTTCCACCGATGTTGATTCAGCCACTCGTTGAGAACGCAATCAAACACGGGGTGGAGCCAAAAATTGAAGGCGGCGAGATCTTGCTGAAAGCGATCAAGGTTGGCGATGTCGTGGCGATCGAAGTCACTGATACCGGCATGGGTTTTCAGAACAGCACGTCAAACGGCATCGGATTGAAAAATGTGCGCGAGCGTTTAGACAAGCTCTATGACGGCAAGGCGACGCTTACGATTGAAGACAATGTGCCAAGTGGGACCAAAATCACCATTCGGATTCCAGCTTAATCGGTTCAGGCTGGCTTGACGCCACGTCAAAGGGAAGTTCCCTCAGTGTTGAACGAAATTCGTCCGCGGAAAGAGAACAAGAAAAGTGTCTCCCCGACGAAGGCCGGGGCCCAAGCTCCTAAACCGTTTGGAATGCGCAACTTGGATCCCGGCGCGGCTACGTAACTTCGCCGGGACGACAGGCTTAAGGTGGTGCCATTAGGTGCGGGCTAAATTGGATCAGACAACAGAAAACTAACTACGATGAAAATAAAAGCCATCCTTGCCGACGACACGCGGGCCGGGAATTGGCGGAACATGTTTCGCCCCTGCGAGCGCACGAGCCCAGTGCATTGGGCGCGTGAGTCTAAATCAATGAGACGCCCCCCGAACGAACGACCATGACCATTAAAGCGATATTGGCAGATGATGAACAAAACCTCACTGACTATCTTAAGCAGCGATTGAGCCAGATGTGGCCTGAGCTAGAGGTAGTTGCGAGCGCGGCAAACGGCCCCGAGGCATTGCGATTGATTGATGACCATGCACCCGAGGTGGTGTTTCTCGACATCAAGATGCCCGGGCTTACCGGGCTCGAAGTTGCCGGTCGGATAGACCCGAAGACACACGTTGTTTTTGTGACGGCGTACGATCAGTATGCGGTCGATGCATTTGATCGTCAGGCGGTGGACTATTTATTGAAGCCGGTCACCGATGATCGATTGCAGCGCGCGATTTCACGCCTACGGGAAAAGCTCATTAAGAAGGAAAGCCCGCAGGATGTGGCCGCGATACTGGCCTCGATTGCGAAGGTGTTGCCGACTACAAAGAGCAGCTACTTACGCTGGATACGCGCGTCGGTCGGCGAACTCACCAAACAAATTGCAGTCGACGACGTGCTGTACTTCCAGGCGCAAGATAAATACGTGAGTGTCTATACCAAGGAGGGCGGCAAAGAAAGCGAATCACTGATTCGCACGCCCTTGTCGGAGCTCATCGAACAGCTGGAGCCGGATCGTTTCTGGCAGATTCATCGCTCCACCGTGGTGAATGTTGAGCGTATCGCAGGCACCACCCGCGACGTGATGGGCCGCACCACAGTCAAACTCAAAGACTCGAAAGCAGAGCTACAAGTCAGCCGTGCCTACAGTCACTTGTTTAAACAGATGTAACAGCCGACCCGGCGATTTGTTTGTCATGAAATGCGCTCAACGTGACCAGCGCCGCGATTGCGCCAACCAGCGCCATAAACATGTCCGACTGGGTGTCCCAAGGGTCGCCTTGGGTTCCGAGAAATTCATCGGCATCCTGCCCCAGCCCCATCGCCGCCCACCACTCGATAAGTTCGTAGAACGCGGAAAACGCGAGACAAATGGAAATGGCGAGGAACGCAACAAGCCCACGCTGGGGAATCTTCCATTTACGAATCAACAATTCACGCGCGATAATCGCGGGCACAAAGCCCTGCGCGAAGTGGCCGATCTTGTCGTAGTTGTTGCGCCCGAATCCAAACCAATCTTGCATCCAGAATCCGAGTGGTACACGTGCGTAGGTATACGCGCCGCCGAGCATCAGAATGAGGCCGTGAATGAGGATGAGGGCGTAGAGCAAATCCGTCAGCGGAAATTTTGTTTTCGTCGCCCACATCACCGCCAGGCCGATAAAACAAGGGATTACCTCAAGCCACCACGTTGTGCGATCAAAGGGCGACCATCCGGAGGTAATCAGCCCGATACTCCAAAGGGCGATGATCACCAGCAGTGGTTTAGGTGTTGAAGATTGCATAAGCGCTTCGCAAGAATAGACCCAATCAAACAAGTGTCGCATGAAACCCGCGTGCTAGAATTTTTCGATGCTCAATATCAAAGTTAACGGACAGCCCGCCACCCTGCCACCAGGCGCGCTTGTTGTGGCACTGGTAGCAACCATGCAACTAGAGGGCAAACGTTATGCCATTGAGCGCAATGGCGAGATCGTCCCCAAAAGTGCCGTCGACAGCACACCTGTCGAGGATGGTGACCAATATGAAGTTGTGATTGCGGTTGGAGGTGGTTAATGAGTGACAAAGCTGTTGCCGCCAAGGACGCGCCGCTCCTCATCGCTGGTCGTGAGTACTCGTCGCGATTACTGGTTGGTACAGGCAAGTATCGTGATTTTGACGAGACACGTCTCGCCATCGAAGCTTCTGGTGCCGAGATCGTCACTGTCGCGATTCGGCGGGTGAATATAGGGCAAGATCCTTCGCAACCAAATTTGTTGGAAATCCTACCGCCATCACGATTTACCATCTTGCCTAATACTGCCGGCTGCTACTCTGCAAAAGAAGCCGTGCGCACGCTGCGGCTGGCGCGTGAGTTGCTCGATGGCCATGCGCTGGTGAAGCTGGAAGTACTCGCTGATGAAACAACGTTATTCCCAAATATGCCGGAGACGCTCATCGCGGCGAAGGAATTGGTCGCCGACGGGTTTCAGGTGATGGTTTACTGCGCGGATGATCCAATTCAAGCCAAAGCGCTGGAAGATATCGGTTGTGTTGCCGTCATGCCGCTTGCCTCACTAATTGGTTCTGGCATGGGCATCTTGAACCCGTGGAACCTCGAAATCATCCTTGATCGTGTAACGGTACCGGTGTTGGTTGATGCGGGTATCGGCACCGCATCGGACGCCACCGTGGCGATGGAATTGGGCTGTGACGGGGTACTGATGAATACCGCAATTGCCAAGGCGAGAAACCCGGTTCTGATGGCGAGCGCGATGAAAAAGGCGGTGGAGTCCGGACGCGAGGCATTTCTGGCTGGCCGGATGCCGAAGAAAATCTATCAAGCGTCGGCGAGTAGCCCGCGTGAGGGGCGGATCGGCTCTTGAGGTTCTTAAGGTAGCTTGGCTTGTCTGGAAGTTGAATCGTTGCACTCAACTTAGTGGGCAACTAGAAACGCCAGTGAACACCCAGCATCACGTTCTCGGCGTCGTTGCTGCCGCGATCACTGAAGAATTTGCGCGAGCGTTCCACTTCGAAGCGCAATCCAAGACTGCTGTTGAAGTTGTATTGAACACCAACTCCGAGTGCGCCGGTGCCAAGTAATCGTTGGCCGGCCAGCGGTGTACCGACGGTATCAACACCGTTGAAGTTTTCTGTGCGGAAGCCGGCGCGGCCTTCCAGCACTAGCGCCCTGAACACCGGGAGCGAACCGACTAAATCTAAGCCCATCGACCTCTCGCGCACCGCCAATCTGTCATGTTGGAAGAGAGCACGGCTGGTGCCTGCGGCCCGCTCCGCATATCGACCCTCGACCGAAAAATACGGGGTGAAGCGATAACCTAATTTCATGCCGACGCTTGGTTCCGGCGAAAGCGTCAGACCACGCGAGAAATTGTAGAGATCAACCAGCTCACTCGGCTTTTCGCTGCCGTTGAAGCCAAACTCGCTACGCGCCTGCGCGCCACTGAGCACCACGCCGCCATAGTATTGCGCGTGTGCTGCGGGCAACATTGTGGCGGCTGCAAAAGACAGCATGGCGGTAAGAAGTCTTAGTTTCATAAAGCGTGCAAGGTTTAGGCCGCAATTCCTTGTTTAACCAGCATTTAAGAGAGAGTACGCCGAGCGGCGGGTCGAGTCAAGATTGGATCTTTTTTTCTACTATGCCTCGGTTCGCAACCGAACAAAGTGCCGATTTGTGACTAAAAACGACTACTATTTTGTCGATTGGGCCCGAGATTGGTGCCAGATTGGCCTAATCAGACTGTCTACTGGTCGATTTGTTCCCAGTCAACCTTGTATTGACTTAGACCATTTTGGTCAGCAACAAACCTTTCAAGTATTCGCCTTCCGGAAAGTGAATTGACACCGGATGATCGGTACCTGCCGACAGGCGACGCGTGATCTGCGCGTCAACGCCGGCATCCAGTGCCGCCCCGGCGACGATCTTCTGAAAGAGATCGACCGATACGCCGCCTGAGCAGGAATAGGTCATCAGCATACCCCCCGGCCGTAGTAACTTGAAGCCGAGCAAGTTGATGTCCTTGTAGGCTCGCGACGCTTTTTCGACATGATGTGTGGTCGGCGCGAGTTTGGGCGGATCGAGGATGATGAGGTCGAAGGATCGCCCCTGATCCCGTAACTTTCGCAGGTGGGCGAATACGTCCGCCTCAACCCACTCCATCGTGTTTGGGTCGATGTTGTTGAGCGCAGCAATATGTCGTCCGGACACCAACGCTGGTGCCGAGGAGTCGATCGATATGACCGTTTTTGCGCCCCCCAACATTGCTGCCGTACTCATGGTTGCCGAGTAACAAAAACAATTCAGCACATCCCTGCCTTTGGCGAGAGAGCATGTGATTGCACGATTGTCGCGCTGGTCAAGGTAGAAACCGGTTTTATGACCGTTGACGATATCAACCTCAATGGTCATCCCGCCTTCCACGATTTGAATCGCGCCGGTCAGCGGTTCACCGAGTACCAGACCGTTGCGCTGCTCGAGTCCTTCCAGTTTACGTACGTCTGCGTCCGAGCGTTCGTATACGGTGCGCGCGCCGGTCGCCTCAATCAGCAAGTTGGCCAATAACAGTCGCTGCGATTCGATGCCGGCGGTTGATAGCTGTAACACGGCCACATCGCCGTAGAGGTCTGCAACGACGCCCGGCAAACCGTCGGATTCACCGTGTATCAGGCGATACGCATTGGACTGGGCCGGCAAGTGCGACCGTCGTGAGATCGCTGCGGCGATGCGCTGCCGGTAGAACGACTCGTCGATTACAACTTTCTCGTCGAAACTCAATACCCGCGCCGCAATCTGGGAGGGGGCTGAAAAGGCTGCCGTCGCGAGGTATCTCCCGTCTTCCGCAACAATTTTGACGATGTCGCCGGAGTCAGCCGCATCGATGTTTTTGATTGCCCCCGAAAACACCCAAGGATGACGGCGCAGTAGCGACTTGTCGCGGCCCGATTTGATAACGATTTTTTTCATCATGGCATTGTACCGAGTCGGTATCGCGCCGTGAGTTGGCCGCTCTGTGGGAAAATTGGCAGATGATTAAAACTCAAACGCTGCCTGCCGACGCTGTCCTACACACCCCGGCAAACACCCCGTCGAAAAACGAGCCCACCAATCGGCCCCACCAGCCTATTCGGAGTTACGTCCTCCGGCAGGGACGGCTGTCTCCCGCGCAGGCGCGTGCCATTGATGAGGGCCAGTCATTGGTGATTCCTCATGCCTCGGGTTTGCTGGATATTGATGGCGTGTTTGGTCGTCACGCGCCAACCGCTGTTGAAATCGGCTTCGGCATGGGCCACGCGACCGCCGATATCGCGGCACTACGGACCGACGAGAACTTCATCGGTATCGAGGTTCACACACCGGGCGTCGGCTCCCTCCTTAAGATGCTCGCCGAGCGCCAGCTCACCAACGTCCGCGTCATTCAGCACGATGCGGTGGAAGTCATGACCAGCATGATTGCCGATGGGAGTCTTGCCGGGGTGCATGTTTTTTTCCCGGATCCCTGGCCGAAAAAGCGCCATCATAAACGCCGTCTGATTCAGCCTGCTTTTGCCAAGCTGCTCGCGCAGAAACTACAACCGGGTGGTTACATCCACTGCGCGACCGATTGGCAGGAGTACGCTGAACACATGCTGGACGTATTGAATCAGGAGTCGTTGTTAGTCAATACGGCAACAGGTTTTGCGACGCGTCCTGCGTATCGAACCGAGTCTAATTTCGAACGACGCGGCCTGAAGTTGGGGCATGGTGTGTGGGATGTGGTGTTTCGCCGGGCCTGAACCGAATAACACCATCACGCCCGCAGGATAACTGCACCCAGCGCGAAGCGGCAAGGCTGCAGCGCGGGCGGGTAAACTAACAGGGGAGGGATATATATGAGAAATGCACTTCGTCGTCGCTGGCTCAAATCTGCCGCAGCCCTCGGGCTACTCGGGCCTGCCGGCATTTCTGGGTTGATTCAGGAAGCGTTAGCCAAAGGTGATCTGCCCGTCACGCCGGGTATCCAGTCGCTGACTGGCGCGGTCACCGTCAATGGCCAACCGGCAAAAGTCGGTACACCGGTCAAGGTGGGAGATCGTGTGGTGACGGGGGCGAAGAGTTCTGCGGTCGTCGTGGTGGGTAAGGACGCTTATCTGCTGCGTGACAATTCAACTATTGTGCTCGAAGAATCCAAAGCATTACCCGGCTTGTTAGGCGAAGTGGCGGTGTTGACGGGCAGGGTGCTCTCGGTGCTGGAGAAACGGCTGCGCGACCAGAGGGTTCAGTACCGGGTGCCAAATGCAACCATCGGCATTCGCGGCACCGGCTTTTATGTCGAGCTCTATCCTGAACGGACTTACTTTTGCCTGTGTTACGGCGAGGCTGCAATTGACGGCAAAGGCATGAGTGAGCCGAAGCTTGTTAAATCGACACACCACGAATCGCCGCTGTGGCTGGATGATCGCGGCGGCAGCATGAAAGTCGAAGCAGGCCCATTCATGAATCACACTGACGACGAACTCATCATGCTGGAGAAGCTTACCGGTCGTGAGCCACCGTTTGTGGCGATGGGGCTGACGGGTAAGTATTGATTCAAAAGTGCCGGTGCGGGCTTGGCTAAAGAGTGATAGCCCTAACAATTTGGCTCTGAGCCTTTGGCTTTCTTTGGCTTCCTTTGGCTTCTTAAAGGCGGAGCTTTTTTGCGGCGTTCAGCTACCGAAGAGGGCGACTTTGACTGCCGAGTTAGATCTCATTTGACAAGCTGTAAAGCCACGTTTGCTGCAACCCATAGGCCAGCGAAGACAAAGGCAATGCGTACAAAAAGCATGCCTACGCTGCGCGCGCGGACGAATAGGTGAAAGTACCTTGGATCGCAAAGCGTCGTAATTTTGATGACGGCGAAGAGGAGGAACGCAAGACCAAGCAACGTAAAGCCCGCGCTCGGTAGTGCGAACAGCGCCAACAGGAGCGAGGAACTTTGTAGGCTTAGCGCCAAGGAAGCAGGCGTCTGAACGATAACCTGCATCGTCATTGAACCGAACTGCAGGCCGAGAAAGATGCATATGGCAGACGCAACTGAGGAAAGGAACATGCGCTCCCAGAGCATGGTTGGTGTGTCAGGAAAAGGTGATCTCATCCAGAAGCAATCTGGCTCTTCGGTTCTGCGCGCAGCGAAACGTCGCAAAGGATTGGCATGATTAGGCCTAACGTCGGAGCTAAGTGGCGCGACGTTTTGTGGTGCGTCCGGTTGAGCGACGAGTTAGGGCTTGGGCGTCAACGTACGCGTCTATCAGACGACGGATCATTCGCTGATATTGCGTTTGATGTTTTATCGCTTCGGACTTGAAAAAATCGATGCTCTTCTTGCTGAGAGCCAAGGTGACCTTCACGCCCTCCTCTCGAAACGCCAACTCTTCAGGCGATGGAAGGAAATCCGGGAGCACCTGAATCCGACCCAGGGGCTCATTCGTGTAGTTTGTTTTCACGCTCATACGCAGCCTTTCCTTTGCGCCAATAGCCAGCGCCAATTATTCGAATAACCGAAGCACGATACGTAAACCGCACCGTGAGGATCCCGCCATCAACTTCGCCGAAACAATAAAACCGATCTTCGGTTTGGCTGTGGGAAACATCCTTGGCAATCACGCGCCTTGGGTCAGCGAATGCATATTGGGCGCGCCCAAAGGAAACGCGGTGCTTCAGCTGGTTTTCAGCATCCTTTTCCGGATCCCAATCGAAGCGCGTACTTGCCATCCGCAAAGCTTATCACTTGGCAATATAAAACGCCATATTTTTGTATGGGCGCTCTAACTCAATGTAAAGACGCAAAATGCCGCTTATCGCGGCAGTCGATCTCCCAATCATGTTGTAGATAACTGACTAAGTACCCATTCTAGTCAATCGCTTCTCGCTCAACCTTCACTTATCGTCCCCACTGGCGGAAACGCCGAAAGCAACTCACTTCACATGTGTAGGCACGAACAAAGCAGACGCTTTGCACAAACTGAAACGCGTTGACTGACGGACATTTCAAGGCATAAATGCTTGAAACTACCCGTCCTTGCGTGTGTTTATCTCATCGGGCCGTAGTAGACGCGGGTATCGTATTCAAGCGTGACAACTCCGCGCACTTGATGTGCGTCGAATACTTCGCGGACACACGCGATTCACGCTGCCTACAGCGCCAACGACATAACGACGCTCGTATAGTTTGTGTCGGGCCGCCAGTCGCATGCCCCGACAACCTTGTAGCCCCAAGCTTCGTACATTGCGATGAGCGCGTGAGCAGGCGCTGCGGTGTCGAGTGCCATGGTCTTGCCGCCGTTGCGCAAAGCATGGGAAAGCGCAGCCTCGTGCAGTGCCTTGCCTAGGCGAAGACCCTTGAAGGCAGGCGCAACAGCGAACTGACATATGGTCCACGTCGTTGGATCACGGTATAGCGCTACTTCCGAAGCCGACTGCGGTGGACGAACTGTAATGGTGCCCAAATATGCGCCATTGGATTCTGCGACAAGGCCATGACCGGATGCAAAGCGTGCTGCGGTGTCTTTGACGCTTTGGTGTGTGCCCCAGTAGCGCAAGCCTTTTGCGGCGTGCGGCGCATAGGCGGCATGGATGAGTTCGGTGAGCAATTCCATGTTGTCACCGAGCGTGAGATCACGAATGACGGGTACGAGGTGCGGCATATTTGTGGGTCTTTACGTTTGACCTGAGGGGCGGGCAAAAGGTGCAGCCTTTTGGGCATCCCCTCGATGGAAGGGGTAGGCGTCACGGCCCAACCTTGGCAGTGCGTTCCATGGCTACCTCAGAAACTTTGAAGCCAAGTTTCTCATAGAAACCGAAGATGCCCGGCCTTGCTGCGCGAAGAACCCATGTAACGCGCTCGTCTGAGCCCATAACAGCTTGGACCAGGGCTCTTCCTATACCCGTGCCACGAAGTGCCTCTTCGACGACGACCATTGAGATGTACCCGTTGGTCATTCCATCCGTGAGCGCGCGGATGAAGCCAACAACCCGACCTTCCTCTACGGCAACAAGCGCCGACTGGGAGCGAGAGACAAGCCTTGCGAACTCTTCGGCATTTGAGACCTTGCGATCCCATCCGGCGGAAAGCAGCAGATGTCTTGCGACTTCGATCTCTTCTGACAGGATTGTGCGGATTTCCATGTGACGCCTAACGTTTGAGGTAAGGGGCAACGCCGCTAGGCGTTGTCCAGTGAACGAAGTGAACGGCCTTGACCGAATTGTTAGCCGCCATTCGCTCTGCCAATGGTGAGACTGTATTTTGGGGCGTTCTTTTTGTTATTGAACTCCGGCAAAGTGCCGTGTCTTTTTACGAATTCCGCAAAGCAGTCATATTCAAATTTGGCGACCTCGCCCATAACGATTAGGTCTTTGGGTTGGTTTGATTTTACGTCGCAAGGAAATGATGCTACGGAGATAAAAAGAGCGTTAACAAGTTGTTGGTAGTTTTGATATTTGTATCGAACTCGGTCGGCACCACCATGCCCAGTTTTTCCGACTATCGTGTTGTCAAATTGCTTTAGTCGAGCCCGCAGGCCGCCAGCAGAGTTTGTCATTCCGATATAGATGATTTGTTTCACCCACTCAAAAACGCTGGATGGGTTGAATTGGTCGTTGGCAAGAGCACAGACGTAGATTCCAGGGTGTTCCATACCGCAGAGAGAGTTTCTCTCTGACCACGTTGCCCATTGTGTAAATTTGCTCTCGTACACGGGTGCTCCTAGGCGACTAACTCAATGTAGAGACGCGAAATGCCGCTTATCGCGGCAGTCGGTTTCCCAATCATGTTGTAGATAACTGACTAAGCACCCATTCTAGTCAATCGCTTATCGTTCAGCCTGCTTCTGCACCAACAGAATCGCCAAACCCAGCAAACGCCAATTGTGCGGGCATGGAAAAACGCGACGATCATCAAAAGGGGAACTTCTAAAAACCTCAAAATTGCCGTCATTTCAGCGCAGGCTGGAATCCAGTCCACAGCAAGATCAATGAGTTACGAAGGTCTGGGTCCGAGCCTGCGCTGGGACGACGGAGTTTTTATTGACCCGGCAACTAAACATGAATAACTAAGAAAACCCCGCTCCCGCGCAGGCGGGAGCCTAATTTTGCGTGGCAAGCGCGCGGTGAAATTAATGAAATGGACGCCCCCTACCTGCAACGGCATCGAAGTGCCAAAGTGGAAGTGTCATCAACCACCAAAAGTAGGAGGAGGCGTCATGAAAGAGATTAAGGTAATTGGACTGGATTTGGCAAAGAATGTATTTCA
>JADCIX010000066.1 GCA_020247545.1 Rhodocyclaceae bacterium
CATTCACTCCTTTACTTTTTGTTGCCGCGTTTGCGGCGCGGTATCTGTCGGCGAACATGATTGTGTTTCAGGGTGGTGTGGTGAGGTGAATCGGGAGGACTCAGATCAAATGGCTATCGGTTCAAAACAATTTGACTCTGACCCTTGGTGTTTCTGCAGCGTGTTGTTCTTGATGCACTTGTGTGATCCATACCTGCGGCAGGCCCGACGCTACCGGCACAAACACGATGAGCGAGTTTGCATTTTCGTTAAACACATGCGCGGCAATTGTCCGCCGAAGCTAATCTTGCGGCGCGCGCAAAACCAATCAGGCTACGGGGCTTACCTTCTCAAGACGGTAGCCAAAATTGTAGATGGGCGTGAGTCGAAGCCCATTTAACGGCCCCAAGTCGAGCTTCTTGCGGATACGGCTCATATGGGTGTCGACCGTACGCGATTGCACCTCCGACGAGCGGCCCCAAACACTCTCGGTGATATGGCCTCGCGACAACAATTGACCGATGTTTTGGAACAAAAACACGCTCAATTCGAATTCTTTGTCCGTCATTTCAATCACAACGCCGTTCACAGCGACAGTGCGGTTCGACAGATCCATCAAATACGGAGGCATATCGATATTGGTCGGCTCGGTCGCCCGCGCACGAGAGCGCCGTATCAGCGCATCAACCCGCGCCAGCAGTTCCAAGCGGCGAATCGGCTTGACCATGTAGTCGTCGGCACCGGCAGCGAGGGCGGCGACAATATCAGCTTCGGAATCCCGGCTAGTCGCGAATAGTACAGGCGCTTCTATCTGCTGCTTTTGACGCAGCCACTGTAGGACTTCCGTCCCGGAAAGGTCCGGCACATGCCAATCGAGCAGGTATAGGTCGAAACTTTCGCGTCCAAGTTCCCTGACAATGGCTTTACCCTGAGTGTAGTGGTGAACCGTGTGGCCAGCCGCCTGCAGCCATTGTTTTATCGCCGCGCCAACGTCGATGTCGTCCTCCAGCATTGCGATTCTCATTGCCTGACCCCCTTGGTCTGCACGGTGTTCTGCCGTCCTTCGCCAGCGCAATTGTGCGTTACAACGGCACCTTTGTGCATTTCAAGCCCACGTAATTGAAGTTGCACACTTGCTATTATTATCCCATTAGTCAGCGACCTGCCCTAACCCTCATAGGCCTTCCCTCGCCCGCATATTTGATGGGTCGTCTGCCGCGTCGAAGCACGTTGCCCGTTAGCCGATTGGCAAACCAATTTGGCTGGTTCCTACTTTGCGGCGGATATGGGCTGCACGCTCGCCCTCGCGCTTGTGGAAGGCGAGTTTGAAAGGCGAATTTCTGCCTTCCTTCCATCGCATCGCCGTCCATGCTGCGATCAATCAGGCAAAACATCACCCGCCCACCGTACCGCTTTCGAACGCGACTTTGTGAAACGTTCAGGGGAGACCTTCTCAACCATTCCACGCTTACAACAGCGCCTTCATCGCTCGATCCAGCCCTTCCACCGTCATCGGGTACATACGGTCTTCCATTAGTTGACGAGTGATAGTCACAGACTGCGTCCACTGCCAATGCGCCTCCTGAGTGGGATTGATCCACGCCGCGTGTTTGTACGTCGCCAAAAGTCTTTGCAACCAGACGCTACCCGCCTCTTCATTCCAATGCTCGACGCTCCCGCCAGGCTGCAAGATTTCGTAAGGACTCATGGTGGCGTCACCGACAATGATGAGTTTGTAGTCTTTACCGTACTTATTCAGCACATCCCAAGTTGAAAACTTCTCCGAATGTCGCAGACGATTGTTCCGCCATACCGACTCATAAAAGAAGTTGTGGAAGTAAAAGTACTCAAGGTGTTTGAACTCAGTTTTGGCGGCAGAAAACAACTCTTCACAGCGGTGAACATATTCATCCATGGAGCCACCGACATCGAGAAACAGCAGCACCTTCACACGATTGTGGCGCTCAGGCACCATCCTTATATCCAGATAACCCGCGTTACTCGCAGTTGCCTTGATGGTGTGATCCAAATCAAGTTCTTCTTCTGCTCCGATACGAGCAAAATTGCGCAGCCGCCGTAACGCCATCTGGACATTACGAATACCTAGCTCAACTTGGGAATCGTAGTCGCGATATTGGCGTCGATCCCACACCTTCACCGCAGATTTGTTGCGACTTTTGTCTTGTCCAATGCGAATACCCTCGGGATTAAATCCATAGCCGCCGAATGGAGAGGTGCCGGCTGTACCGATCCACTTGTTGCCACCCTGGTGCCGACCTTTCTGCTCTTCCAGCCGCTGGCGCAGTGTTTCCATCAGCTTTTCCCAGCCACCCAACGCCTCGATCTGTGCTTTTTCTTCGTCCGATAACAACTTTTCTGCGAGCTTCTTCAGCCACTCGCCAGGAATTTCCTTTTCGAATAGCTTCGTTAACGCGGTATCGAGGTCTTCGACACCCTTGAAGTATTGGGCAAAGGTGCGGTCAAAACGATCGTAATTGGCTTCATCCTTAACAAGGCAGATGCGGGAAAGATAGTAGAAGTCATCTACATTGCCATAGGCCAATCCCCGTTGCATGGCTTCACAGAGGGTCAGGTACTCCTTGACTGAAACCGGCAGACCAGATGCTTTAAGTGAAAGAAAAAAATCAATCAGCACTCGCCTTCCACCCTATCCGCGACGCTTTGACAGAAACACCAAACGCTCAAACAGGTGCACATCCTGCTCGTTTTTGATAAGTGCGCCATATAGCGGCGGGATTAACTTATTGGTGTCTTCCGATTTCAGCGCCTCAGCGGGGATATCTTCTGCTACAAGCAGTTTGATCCAATCGAGCAACTCTGAAGTCGATGGCTTCTTCTTCAGGCTAGGCATGTCGCGGATGTCAAAAAATATTTCAAGTGCTTCCGTCAACAGTGCTTTTTTTAGTCCCGGGAAATGCACATCGACAATCTGTTGCATCGTGTCACGGTCCGGGAAACGAATGTAATGAAAAAAGCAGCGGCGCAAAAATGCATCAGGTAGCTCTTTCTCGTTATTGCTGGTGATAAAAATGATCGGCCGGTGTTTGGCCCTGATCGTCTCACGCGTTTCGTAACAGTAGAACTCCATCCGGTCGAGTTCCCGCAACAGGTCATTGGGGAATTCGATGTCCGCCTTGTCGATTTCATCAATCAGCAACACGACTTGTTCATCGGCCGTAAAGGCCTGCCAGAGCATGCCTTGATGAATATAGTTGCGGATATCTTTGACCTTTTCGTCACCAAGTTGTGAGTCGCGCAAACGTGACACAGCATCGTATTCGTAAAGACCTTGTTGCGCTTTGGTGGTCGATTTGATGTGCCACTGGAGTAACGGCTTGCCGAGCGACGCCGCCACCTCTTCGGCTAGCATGGTTTTGCCAGTACCGGGCTCTCCCTTAATGAGTAACGGCCGCTGCAACGAAATCGCTGCGTTCACAGCAAGCATCAAGTCTTGCGTGGTAATGTACTTTTCGCTACCAGTAAACTTCATGTGGTTTCTAAACGTTGGTGACGTAGGGTGGTTGGTCAACAGGTTCCCATTATAGGAGGTCGATATGCGTTCAAGTCCTTTCCATCGTAAAACTAGTTTGTTCCCACTTAGTCTACTTTGCGGCACTATCGCGACAACATCAGCGCTTTGCGCCACGGTCGCCCATGCACAGACCAGTGTCACGATCTACTCAAGCGCCCAGCCGGGTGCTCTCTCGACGGCATCATTCAAGAGCGGTGGCGAATATGGCGGGGTTCCAGGCTACGCAGTAGTGCGCCAGGAGCAGACCTTCGACCTTGCGCGGGGCCGCACAATCATACGTATCAGCGACGTGCCCGCACTCATCGACCCGACCACGGTGTCATTTGAATCTTTAACCGACAGCACCGGCACACGGGTGGTCGAGCAAAGTTTTGAATTTGACTTGACGAGCACCCGGAAGCTGCTCGAAAAGTACCTCGATCGCGAAGTCACGGTTGAACAAGTCCAAGGCAACAGGGTGGAGTCAATCACCGGTGCCCTGCTTTCCGCCCGAGAGGGCATTGTTCTGAAGCTTTCCGATGGCAGCATCCGAACCATCAGCAACTTCAGCGGTGCACGCTTGGCGAGTCTACCGGGTGGGCTGATCAGCAAACCGACACTCGTCTGGGATCTCGCCGCCGAGCGAGCTGGCAGTCACAAAGCGCGCTACGGCTACCAAACCCAGGGAATCACTTGGTGGACCGACTACAACCTGACCCTGAATGAAGATAGTAACGCTTGCAAACTCGACGTGGGCGCGTGGGTGACCATCGTCAACCAAACTGGCGCGACCTTTACCGACGCCAAACTCAAACTGGTCGCCGGCGATGTGCAGCGTGCACAGCCGCGTAGCGCCGCCGATGGTGCCTACCCGATGGCGGCCCGTGCCGTCGCAAAGTCGGAATCGGCTGGTTTCGCCGAGAAGTCTTTTTTCGAATACCACCTTTACACTCTTGGCCGGCCAACTACGCTGAGTAACAACAGCACCAAACAAATTGAGTTATTTCCTAGCGCTCGCAGTGTGCAATGCGAAAAATCGCTCGTCTATTACGGTCAGGCCGGATGGTTCAACGGCTACTACGGCGGCCCGATGACTGACAGAAATTTTGGTAATCAGTCTAATAAGAAAATCGATGTCTATCTTCGCTTTAAAAATCGCGAAGACAACAGATTAGGCGTTCCCCTTCCCGCCGGAAAAATTCGCGTGTCCAAACTCGACACGGCTGACCAATCGCTGGAGTTCATCGGTGAGGATTTGATTGATCACACCGCCCGAAACGAAACCATTCAAGTGAAACTGGGCAGTGCTTTTGACGTGGTCGGTGAACGACGTCAGGTTGACTTTCGCGTCGACAACAACGCGAAGTGGATGGAAGAGGACATCGAAGTCAAGATTCGCAACCAGAAGGATGTTTCTGCAACGGTCATCGTAAAAGAGAACCTGTACCGCTGGGCAAATTGGACAATCAAGGCAACCAGCGCCAAGTTTGAAAAAGTCGACGCACGCACCGTTCACTTCCCGTTGCTCGTTGCCAAGGGAGCTGAGTCGGTTGTGCGTTACACCGTGCGCTACACATGGTAGGGTAGATTCCGCCGTCAGTGTCGGCGGGAAACCACTTTATCTTGGAGAATGGACTGCAAAATCGAAAACACGTCTGGCGAAAACAGCAGCCCGACGTGGCCGATACCGTCCACGACGATATTGTCTGCCCAGTCCAGTCTTGAGGTTTCAGGCGGGTATACCAAATCATCATTGGTAGTGTAAATCGACCAGCTAGGTGGCTTTGGCAAACTCGACGTGCACTCTCCCTGTTCCAGTTCGTGTAACCAGCCGCTGTGCCGCCGCATCTGGCGAACACAAGCGCCAAGCCCAAACACTGCCAGGGCACTCCCGTGGTGAGGCGACCCCAGACTGACAAAACCGTCAATCCGCTGGCTGCCCGCTTGGGCATGACGCAGCATGTAGGCCCGTGTGACCAAACCACCCATGCTGTGGGCGATGACAAACACCTTCGCGGCTCCGGTCGCCGCGCAGACTTCCTCAATACGTTTTTCCAGCTGGGCAGCGAACGCATCGAGCGGGGCAAATGGCGGCTCGAGGTCGATGGTAAACACAGGGCCAATTCCGGCAGCGTGAAGCCGTTTGCAAAATCGCCACCACATGCCGCGGCTCGAACAATAGCCATGCACCAGTAGTATTGGCATACCCTTTCCTGCCACCACAGGCTCTGGTCCCATCGCAGAATCAGCAAACGGCTGGCTCCAATTAAAGCTGATCAAACGCGCGAAAAACTCTCCCACCCAAGCCGCCCAAGCTGTACCCGCCGGTTCGCGTCGGCCTTCTCGCCAGCGCAAGACGCTAGCCACCAAGAAACTACCGGTCGCATGGGAGACGCGCCAAAGGGCTCCAATCAGGCCAATCACACAAACAATTGCCAGGAGACTCTCGTCGCGCGAATGCATCCACCAAGCAAGCAGCAGATAGCCGCCAAGCTCGACACCAAGAAGGATACGTAGCCAATGCTGCAACATCAGAGTGGGCCGATCAACTTCAGCAACCACAGCACTGCCATGCCAACACCGAGTGTGGCGAAGATGTTCCGTGTCCGCCACGCGACCCAAGCAGCACATAATGCCGCCGCGATACGATAAATGTTGACGATTTCTTGGGGTCCTAAGTCGCGAAAAAGTACGTCCGGCAAGATCAGTGCGGGGAGTACTGCGGCCGCAACAAACTTCAGCGCGCGCCTCAGCCATGCCGGGACGGCGGTACGCGCAGGCAGCACGATGAACGAGGCTCTTGCTGCAACCGTCACCAGTCCGGCACCGACAACAGTCACCACACCATACCAATCCGCAGCGATACTCATCGTGCAATCCGTTTCTCAAGCTCTTGGCGGTAGTCGAGCCAGGTGCCAATTGAGACCGCAACGAAGGCCGCTGTAATCAAACCGAGTTTCATCGGCAAGCCCGCCGTAAAAAACGCCGCCACTAACGCGGCTCCGGCGGTAATCCAATGCGTCCTCGTTGTCAGCGCCGGGAATACCAGGGCCAAGAATACCAATGGGATCGCGAAATCCAGCGACCACTGTTTCGGCACCAGTGTCCCGGCAAAGATGCCAATCGCCACCATGGCGTTCCACATCAGCCAGGTTGGCACCGCACCACCGATGTAGTAAGCATCAACGTGTTTGTGGCAGCCGTCAGGCGTGAAGCGTGCGTTAACAAGCGCAAACAGGTGGTCGGTCAAAGCGTAGGACAATAACCACTTTCGACCCGTCGATAGCTGGCGAAAAAATGGCGCAAGGCTCGCTGAATACATTACAAACCGCAAGTTGACCACCAACACCGTCGCCAACACAATCGCCAGCGGCGCACTCTGCACCATAAGCCCGATAGCGGCTAGCTGGGAGGCACCGGCGTAAACAATGATCGACATCGCCAGTGCAAGCCACGGGTCCATCCCCGCCGCAGTGGATGCGGTGCCGACAATCAAGCCAAAGGGAATGAGCCCAATCACTGAGGGAAAGGCGTCTTTTGCGCCTTGTCGGTAGGCTTGCCGTCGAGTTTGCATTTGCGAAGTTTGATAGCAGGGAAGAGACGTATTTTATGCGCTACCGTGCTCGCCTGAACGTTTCATAGGTGGCCCGCAGCATCGAAGGACGTTACCTGTGAGCGATTGGCAAACTGATTCGGCTCGTTCCTCGTCGGTCAGGCGAAATGTCGCTCGCCCACGCACCCGCTTTCAAGCGCCCGCCGAGAAATGTTCAGAATCGTTTCCTGTTTCCAATCATTTCCAATCATCTGCTTCAACTCGCTACCTGAATCTACGTGCGAAAATGCATACGCGTGCATGAAGTGCTCATTGCCCTGATTAGCATCATTGCGGCTATCCATCGAGCAGTTTCCCCTACTTTTGCCTGCCAACATGATTCTTTACGCCTCTGCAATATTTGTTTCCGCCTTCTTGCTGTTTCTGGTTCAGCCGGTGATAGCCAAACAAATCCTGCCATGGTTTGGGGGAACTGCGGCGGTTTGGACGACCTGCCTAGTCTTTTTTCAAAGCATATTGCTACTCGGTTACTTTTACTCCGATTGGTCGACTCGCAAACTATCACCGCGTACTCAGGCGATTTTGCACGTTACGTTGATTGCGTTTACCCTGCTGTTGCTGCCGATCATTCCGGACTCCGCTTGGAAACCTGCTGGTGACGAAGAGCCGACAGTGAGAATCATTCTGTTGCTCGCGGCGACCATCGGTCTGCCCTATTTCTTATTGTCTACGACCAGCCCTCTCATACAAGCTTGGTTTTCGCGTAGCTATCCGGGACAAAGTCCATACCGACTTTTTGCCCTGTCAAATCTAGCCTCAATGCTGGCACTGTTGGGGTATCCGTTCTTGTTTGAGCCGAACATCGCCACCAAAAATCAGGCCATCGGATGGTCGCTGGGCTTCGCCACCTTTGCAGTGTTGATATCCGGTGCGGCATGGTTCGCCCTCAAAACGCAACGCGAAGTGGCCCCCGTGGCAGCGGCCATGGAGGCCGATGCCGTGGCACCCACCTGGCGGGAAAAACTCTTGTGGATTGTGCTGTCAGGCATCGGCTCGATACTGTTACTGGCGATCTCGAATCATCTGACGCAAAACATCTCGTCGATTCCGCTGCTGTGGGTCGTCCCACTGGCGCTCTACCTGCTGACCTTCATCCTCACCTTCGATGGCAAGGGCATGTACCAGCGCACGCTGATACTGCCGTTGCTGGGCGTGTTTCTCGTCGGCATGGGGTGGACACTTGCTGACTCGTCGCTGCACTTTGAGTTGAAGTGGCAAATCGGCATTTTTTCCGCAGGACTTTTTGTCGCGTGTATGTTCTGTCACGGCGAGCTGGTCGAACGCAAGCCACATCCGAAGTTTCTCACCCAGTTCTACTTGATGATTTCTGTCGGTGGGGCGCTTGGGGCGGCGTTGGTCGGAATTGTTGCTCCGCTCACGTTGACGGCCTACTACGAGTTGGAACTCTCTCTGATTGCACTGGCCGTGTTGGCCACGTGGCTATCATGGGGCATGTGGTCACGTGAAAGTCATGCGCCAAAATGGATGGTCAACGGTGCCAAGGCGACCGGTGTCCTCGTTTGTGCGTTCTGCGTCGGGGCGACGTTCGTGACAATGCAGACCTACAACGATAATGTTGTCTACCAAACGCGTAATTTCTACGGCACGTTACGCGTCAAAGAATACCTACCGCCGGAAGTCCAGTACCGACGTCGTTCGCTAATCCACGGTGCAATCCTGCACGGCGACCAGTATATGGACCCGCCCTACAATCGGTCGGCGACCACCTACTACAAACCGAAGTCTGGTATCGGCCTTACGTTGCTGGCCAAAGAGCAGATTAACCCCGGTCAGCCGCGCCGGGTCGGGCTGGTTGGTCTGGGCGCAGGCACACTTGCAACCTACGGTAACAAGGGCGACACATTCCGTTTCTACGACATCAATGCGGCGGTGGTCGAAATCGCCAAACGCGATTTCACCTATCTGAAGGAATCCGAAGCAAGCATAGAAGTGGCGCTGGGCGACGCACGCCTGAACCTTGAGCGCGAGCCCTCACAAAATTTTGACGTACTTGCCATCGATGCCTTTTCATCAGACTCAATCCCGGTACATCTCATTACGCTGGAAGCGCTCGACATCTACGCCAAACACATGAAGCCCGAGGGCGTGATTGCGTTTCATGTCTCGAACCGCTTCCTGGACTTGAAGCCCGTCGTGCAGTTGCTGGCGGACAAACGCGGCTGGCACACCGCCTGGATTCGCGACACCTACGAGGACGGCAGCACCAGCAGCGACTGGGTATTGGTGACCCGGCACAAACCGTTCTTGCTCAGGCGCGACATGGTCGATTCAACCTACGTGATTCCGCCCGAGCCGGGCTGGCGGGTGTGGACAGACGACTTCAATAATCTGCTGCAAGTCTTGAAATGAGCATTGAGATATCCGCCAGAAGCTGCCAGCCCTGCACCGCGTGCTGTGATGGCTGGGTGCGTATCAATGTCTTTGACCAACCAGTATTGCCGGGCAAACCGTGCCCACACTCGGCCGGTCCGCCGACCAAACACGGCGGGGGCGGTTGCAAAATTTATGCTGAGCGTCCGGTTGACCCCTGTGTGAATTTCAGCTGTGGCTGGGTGCGCGAAGCGAGTCATTTGCCGGCGTGGATGAAACCCAGCGACGCCAAGGTGATCGTGTTGCCTGCCTGGACCACCTGGCGCACCTTTCCGGTTGATTTGGCGTTGCCCGTTGGCCCGATGATCCCTCACAAAGCCCTGAAGTGGCTGCAACAGTATTCCAAAGAACAATTTCGCCCGCTGATTTATTCCGAACAAGAAGTCGATCGCAACGGCCATTACACGGGCGAACAACGCGTGTTGGGCTTTGGCCCGCCCACATTTCAGCAAGAAATGCTTGACCTTGTGCGCGACCGGAGGCTCGGGTGACGGCGCTCGTGACCGCGCTCTGGTCGCACCTGCCCAGCCGCACACAGGGTTGGATGTCGTTTCACATCGTTGCTTTAATCAGTGTTGGCTTGTGGCTGGATGCCCGCTTGGGTTGGCCCGGCCAGCACCTCGCCTCGGTCTGGGCGTTTGGCGTAGTGGCTTGGTGCTTTTGGCTTGGACGGCACCTCGAACGGCAGGTACTGGTGTTGGCCACCTTACTGTCGGCGGGGGGCGAAATCTTCCTGTCACTGGTATGGGGCGTATACGACTACCAGTTTCATAACGTACCATTGTTTGTACCGCCCGGGCACGCCCTGCTCATGACGCTGGGAATTCTCGTCGCCCGCCGGTTAATGCGTTGGAGTAGTGTACTGGTCAGTATCGTCCCTGGTGCGGCGCTGCTTTGGGCGATCTACGTTGGCGTGACCGACACCGACCGATACGGCGTGGCGCTGTTTGGTTTGTATGCCGCCTGTCTATGGTTTGGCCATGCCCGCCCGCTTTACGCGACCATGTTTGTGTTGGCACTCATCATGGAGTTATACGGCACGGCACTCGGGAATTGGGTTTGGGCATCCACCGCACCATGGGTGAACTTGTCGGCGGCCAACCCGCCGTTCTCCGCTGGTGCGTTCTATTGCGCGCTGGATCTCTTGGTACTCAGCATTCTTCATCGGAGGCAGCCGCCAGCGGCCAAGGGTGTACCTTTGAGCGCCAGCATTCGCCGTCGCTCGACCAAGGTGTAGGCCAGTGCCGACAGCAGGATGCGGAACTGGTTGGCATTGAAGTACTGGCAACTGGTGCGGGTGGCAAACAAACCCAGTTGCGCCTCCTTGATGCGGTTCTCGGCTTCA
>JADCIX010000067.1 GCA_020247545.1 Rhodocyclaceae bacterium
ACCCACGCCAAGCGCTATCAATGGGTCGCGCTGCCAGAGTCTTGGCGGAAAGTGGCCGAGTGAGGCCTAACCACTTCATCGAACCGACGGCCTCCGGCTGGCTTCGCCAGCCTCCAGCCGCGGCTCATGTCGAACGTTAGGTGCTCATGGAACGATTCGGCGCAATTGTCAGTAGTGTGGCCATCCCCGCCTTGGTCTCGTTTCTTGCTGTTGTTTGCCTCGGTAGCCTTACGTTCTCTGGCGCAGCTTCTGAGGCCGTGCCAATGGCGCTCATCGCCGGCGGTTTTGGCATCCTGCCAGCTCTACTCATCGGCGTCCCTTCATATGCAGCCCTTGTGTACTATCGCCGCGCAGGGTTCGTCACGTCGGCAGTCATTGGGGCGTTTCCCGGACTTCTGTTGATTGCAATAGGCGCATTGCTCCCGGATTCTAGTTTTGATGCGAGATTCTTTGGTCTGTTCTTCGTTCTCTACGGTGTTCCCGTCGCACTTGGCACCCATATCGGATGCCTCGTTAGGAGATCGCGGATGGGAGCACCTAACAATTCGCTCAAGCGGACCAATCAATCGCTGCGCGATTGATTGGTCCGCTTAGCTCACGCGTTATTTTTCATTTGAGTGAAACCAGATCTCATGGACTTAAAAAACATTCGTTCAATTTGCTTCACGGTTTGTATTGTCAGCATCATCATCGGTCTGCTACTTGGTCTTGCGCTAATTTGGGGCATCGTAAAAGATTCAGAGTTCGCTTGGAAAGTTTTCATGACCCTTGGCCTTTTCTTTGTATCAGCTTCTCTCACCCTAAGCGTGGCTCGTTACCTCGGTTCACGCGAGGAAAAATAACTTGCTCACCTGTCACCAAATCCTTGGCAAGCTAATTTGTTTTTTATCCGTGCTTGCCGTACCAGTCTTTCGTTTCATTATCGGCAAGCCCTTTCTAACCCGGTGTTGCAGCGGATGGACGCATAAGGCCGCGTCAACTGCTGAACTTATCCGTTAGGCCTCCCAACCCCAAATCTACGTCCCGCCGCAACATCGCCAGACAGTATCGCGTAGTCCCATGTATTCGCCAGCTCAAGATGGATTCTCGGTGCGAGGATCGGATGTGCGCTACACAGAGCTTTGGCCTAGTGATGACCTGACAGATGTTGTGCACTGCTTCTGGGAGCTTCGCACGCTGGCACCACTGCCCGAAGAGTTTCAGTACCACGCGCTACCCGATGCATGCGTTAATCTATTGATCAATCTTGTGGACACCAGTATTGCAGGAATCACCGCGCTGCATACCCAAGCGACGACGCTAAACTTGGGGAAATCGTTCCACTACGTTGGCGTGCAGCTCTTTCCGGGAGTCTGGCAAGGTGATGCCACCGAGATTTCGAATCGCTACGTCGGCGCACCATACAAGGGTGCGTTACCGTTAACGCAGACCGGACGACGACTCGTTGGCATGAAGTTTGAAGACATGCCACAGCCGCTGACTGAACTATTGCGTTGGTGTGTTTCGCATGGCTATGTGCGTGCGAACCCACTTACGGCGCGCATTCTGTCGAGGGTCGACGACCTACGTTCGGTGGCGGACATGGCGGCGCTAGCTGAATTGTCTCCACGGCAGCTACAGCGCAAACTCAAGGAACTTACCGGCTTCGCTCCGCATGACTTCCTCAAGGTTCTTCGCGTGCAGCAGTCATTCCGCAAGCACTACCTCGACTTGTACGCCGATCAGGCCCACTTCACCCATGCGTTTCGGCATGCGGTCGGCTACACGCCGGTGCAGTACCGCAAGCGGTTCGGTGTCTGATCTATACAAGACAACCTGTCGCAAGCCCGCTAACCTCCAAGCTTCACTTTCACTCAAGGAGTTTGCGATGGGTAAGCCGAACGCGATTGGCTGGTTCGATTTGTATGTAGACGATATCGAACGAGCAACGAGTTTCTACCAAACGGTCCTTCACGTACGGTTGGAGCCGATTGGCGATCCGACTGGCGAGACCATAATGCGGAGCTTTTCCGGCGATATGGGCGCGTATGGCGCGGCAGGGGCGCTCGTGAAGTCGCCCCACGCTCGTCCAGGCCAGGGCGGCACCATGGTTTACTTCAGCGTAACTGACTGCGCAGTTGAACAGGCACGCGTACCAGCGGCAGGTGGCAAGGTATTGCGCCCAAAGTTCTCCATCGGTCAATTCGGCTGGGTGACGTTGTGCATGGACACGGAGGGAAACCCGTTCGGACTAAACTCCATGCAGTAATGCCTGGCTACGAGCGAAGCCTAACCCCTGGCTCGAGCCGACCCGCTACGGCAGGCCTTGTAAGCCCGGGTTAAGGTACTCCTCACATTTTCTCAACCCGGGCCTTACGCCACCTGCCTACGCGGGCGGCACAGCTCAAACGTTAGGCTCCACAGGGCACGTCCTATCACATGTATATAAGCAACGAAACCCCAGAACAAACAGAGTCCCGCCTTCGATCGGTGATCACGGCAGCGGAGCTTCGCGTGCTGCCAGGCGAGTACGCGTTCGTCGAACGGCCTGTGTCTTCCTTCCCTTACGACCTAGTGAGCCAGTCGCTGGCACTGGTTCGAGACAACGACGTCTGGAGTGCGCTGGTTCCCTCGTCGCAGCCGGGCGATGAACGCTTTGTCGTATTCAGCTTCCACTTCACGCCCGGCCAAGACAACTCTGGATTCGTGGGTTGGCTTGCGTCTAGCCTAAAGCGAACGCTTGGCACCGGTGTGTTCGTCGTATGTGGGCAGAACAGCAGCCGCGGAGGAGTATTCGACTACTGGGGTGCACCCGCTGGGCTGCGAGAGAACGTGCTCAATGCATTGGCCCGGCTTCGCAGTGGCACCTAACCACTCGCTCAACCCCCGACCCGCTACGCCAGCCTTCGCTTGGCCGCTCCAGATGCCTGTGGCATTCTGCCTTGCGCGGCCAAGCGCCGTCTGCCTCCGCAGGCAGCTTAGCTCGAACGATAGGCATCAGACTCTCATGGCACTACCTTAAGAAAAATTCCCTCTTGTTGACAAACTAATTGGCGAATCGAGTTGCAATACAGAAAGTGTCTCCCCGGCGAAGGCCGGGGCCCAAGTTCGCGCAGCTACTCGAAAAATCCAACTGGGTCCCGGCCTTCGCCGGGATGACATGCGTAAGGTAGTGCCATGAGCATCAGACGCCAAATATTTTCACCTCCCGAGCCCTGGACATGACTACACCGTCAGCGTCTGCTGGTTTCGCCCGAGGGGTTTCTGTTTTGCTGTGGATGCGGGCTACAGGTTGGCTCGCGGGCGATTGGACGACAATGTTCCGCCTTGCTGCCGAAGCATAGCCCGCTATGCTGTGGTCGGTCAGGCAAGAATTCGCTCGCCGACTCGCCCACTCGCCCGCTGTCGAGCCCGCCCCCATGAAATGTTCATGGCTAGGTGCGACTGGTGAAAACCAACTGGCCGGGACAAAGCATCTGTTCGCCCAGGCGCGGGAATTCCATGCGAGATTCCGGATACCTTAAAATGCCAATGTGAGCTGGCATGTTTGCCAAAAGTCCAATAAAGACGGAGGTTTTCAGCGCATTTCGCTTGGAAAGCGCCGACCCTATTAGAGATTGTTATCGTTCTGCTGTGGCAGTGATGATCGCCGCCATACTTGCCACCAACAATATTCCGCCAATGGCCACAACTGATGGTGTGACGGTAAAGGTAGCCAAATCCATGACGGCATCTATCAGCAGATTGCCGCCGCCAGAGCCAAACATCGCCAGCGCAGCGCCGATCACAGCCGCTACAGAAACGATGACCAGCCGAGGTGTGAAATATCTGCCAAACGTACGGGCTGTCGTTGGCGCGGGCAATTGCGCCACGCGCTGCATGACTACATCACTAAATCCGTCGTTGTGAATGTAGGCTGCACGCCACTCAGCCGCGTCGGCACGCAGCATGGCTGCAAGCGCTTGATCTGCCTCGCGCTGTTGGGCTTGGTCGTTGGGTAAATGGCCAAGGTCGTGATTAAAAGTCATATCAAAGTTCCTTGTTCTCGTGATTCTACTGCGGCTTCGCGCGTGTTGCCGAGTTTAAGCCCAGGCGCTGCGGCATATGCTGCAAGTCGCTGCCGCATTTTTTCTTTCGCACGCAGCACATGTGTCTTTAGTGTGCCCAGCGGCATCTGCAACACATAGGCGGCTTCGTCATGGGACAGGTCGTTGTAAAAGCACTGGTGGATCGCGGCGCGTTCGGCTTCAGTCAAATCCACCATGGCACGTTCGAGATCGCGCCGCATGGCGATTGTGGCGGCATCAGAGTCGACCGACCCTTGCTCCGGCATCGACTCTTCATCCATTAAGACTTCGCTCTTGCGTCGGATATCGGACTGCCATGCATTGAAGGCGATGCGGTAAAGCCACGTCGAAAATTTCGCCTCAAAACGAAACTTGCCGATGTTTTTCCACGCCAGGATAAAAGTCTCCTGCGCGATGTCGTCCGATAATTCTGCATGGCCGTTGGTCATCTTGCGCAAACTTGCGCGCAGCGCCGATTGATGACGCTTGACGAGCTCGGCAAAGGCGAACTGATCGCCCCGCGCGATGACGCGGGCAATCAGCTCGTGATCCGACTGCGCAGGTGGCGAAGTCATGGATTACCGAGACGCGGGTTACCCTTTTGGAATTCAGGCCAACGGCTCTCTTGCAGTTTTAGCCCCTTCGCGTGGCTCCAGACGCCAAGCAATCAGAAAACCCACGCCCATCAAAAGCGGGATCAGGCCAAATGTCCATGGCACACCAAGTTGGTAGAGGCAGATACAAATCGCCACGCCGAGCATGATCAGCACGAAGCCACGCCGCAGGTCTGAGCCCCTCGGATTGGCGCTGACGAACAACTCGACGGGTACGGGCTGGCCTTTTTCTGCAAGTTTTACCGCAGTGTCATAGACCAATTGGTTACGCAAAGCGCGGTAACGTAACACCAACCAGACGATCACTACCGGCATCACGGTGCCGAACAGCATGAAAATAAGCGGGATAAGAATGTTTTCCATGGCGGTGCTCGACGTTGTTAATTGGTGGAACCAAGGGGTGAAAGTGAATTATGTCCGGTAGGACGCTACGTCGGCTCGGTTCGGATGCCGACCAAGTCCATTTAATCGCAAACCGGTCTCGGCATGTCGTTTCGCTCAGCTACGCAAAACTACGCGATCATCCTGCTTAGTTGCCAAATCCGGGTGGGACCGACGACAAACGTGGGGCAGGATTCCCGCCTACGCGCAAGCGTAGGCGACGCTAACATCTCCAGCGCAGCTTAGCGGCTCCACCGCTCGGCTTGGCCTCATGCGGCAATTTCAGCGCCTGGGGCACATGGCGTCGGGCTGTTCGAGCGATGCTGGGCATCTGGCGTTGGCAGCGTCAGCATGCCCGGAAGTGGCCCTAGCCGATACTGCGCCAACACCAGAAGGGCCGCACCGACACCACAAAGCCCAATGGTGGCGCGCAATCCCAGCCATTCCCCAAGAACACCGCCTAACACCGAGCCAATCGGGGCGAGGGAAAGGGCGAGAAAGATCATGGTGGAGGTTACCCGGCCGAGCAGATGATCGGGTGTTGCCGATTGCCGTAACGACAGGTAATTGATGAAAAACAACATCGCCCCAAAGTCGAACAGGAAGAGGGCAGTACCGAGTAGAAAAAACGCAAAGTCACTTTTCACGATTGCAGCAATCAGTAACCAGGCGACCGCAGTCATTCCGATGCCACCCAGCATCACGCGTCCAACGCCGAATCGATCATTTAAAAGCTGGCAGGTAAAGGAGGCAAGCAAAAACCCTATCCCGGCGATCATATACAAGGCACCCAACTTGCCTGGGGAAATGTCCAGCACACGCACCGCGAACAGAATGACGATGGCGACGTAAGCGTGGCGCAGCAATTGCCAAAGCGCGAGTCCCCATGCAATGGCGCGAAGTATTGGGTTGTGCCAAATTAGCGCTAGACCTTCTTTGGCATCACCCCAGATGCTCTTCCACGTCGCGTGGCCCACTTGTTTTGGCGCATCACTCTCCTGCGGCTTGATGCCACGCAACATGATGGCGGAGATAAAAAATGCCAGTGCGTCCAAGAGAATGGCGATCGGCGCGGTCAGTGCGTGAATGAGTGCACCGGCGATGCCGGGCCCAACCAATTGTGCGGAGGAATCTGACAGCGCGATGCGTGAATTCGCCTCGACCAGATTAGCGCGACCGACTCGCTCGGTCATGAACACTTGATACGCTGCCCAACCAATAATGCCTCCTAAACCAACAAAGAAGCTGGCCAGATAGAGGATCGGCATGCCGAGAAATCCCAGCCAAGCTGTGATTGGTATGAGGAGCAGAATGGCACCGCGACCCACGTCCGCCAAGATAACCAGCGGAAGTTTGCGTGAGCGGTCAACCAACACGCCGGTAAAGAGTCCGAACAAGGTATAGGGCAGCGCCTGCATCATGGTCAGGATGCCCATTTGGGTCGGTGTGGCGTGCAGCACGAGCGCGGCCGTGAGCGGCAACGCTAGGAAGGTGACCTGTCCACCAAAGTGGGTGATAGTTAGCGATACCCACAGCACTCGAAAGTCGCGATTACGCCACAATGTGCCCAAGTATTTGTCAAATCGGTGCGGCACGGAGCTGTTGCCAGCCGAAATCAACTCGCTGTTGTGAGAAGAAGGTGCGTCATTCATTGGCGCTATTTTAAACGACGCGCCGGGTCTCCTTTAGGAGGCGCTGTAGCGTGAAGCGATACTCGCGGCTACAACATCAGTCCACTTTCAATTCGTCCAGCCGTTTGCGGGCGTCGTCGGCGGCACGGCCTTGCGCTGAATACGCTAGGAATTGTTTGTACATCGCGGCTGCTTTGGGCTTGTCGCCCTTGGTTTGGTACGCGATGCCTAGACGATAGTGTGCGGTTAGTTTTGGCTCAATCTGTAGTGCTCGCTCCATCGAGGCGATCGACGCGTCAATTTGTTTTTGCTCGAGTAGGGCACGGCCTAGGCCAAAGTGTGCGTTGGCATTGGAGGCGTCAGCGGCGATCTGTCGTTCAAATAGTTTCTGCGCTTTTGCCGCCTCATTTGCGTTTACCATCGCGAATCCCAGTGAGGACGTCGCGCCGCTTAATGAGTCGGCCAGATCGCCGTCCGCCCCCGGCTTAATATTGGCAAGGATGGCTTCGGCCTTATCAAACTCTTTTTCGTAGATATGCACCTCGGCGCGCAGCAATTGCGCCCGCGCTGGATCCACCTTTGCAAAATCGGTACTGTTTTGAATCGCCTTGCGTACGCTGCCGCCGACGATGCCAGGGGCTTGCAGGTAGAACTGATTCAGATCGCGCCGCATGTCGAAGTGTTTTGGATCAAGCTCAACCGCCTTTTGAAACATGTCTTTTATGTTTCCGGCGTACTTGAGCCCGGCGGCGATACCCGCCGACATGGCTGCCGCCCCGTAAAGCGAGCCGAGTATATGGTGGCAACGTGCGGACTGTGGCAATTCCTTAATGCACTGCTCGGCGCGCGGGATCAGCTCCTCGCGTTTCTTGGCGTCTCCCCCCGCAAAACGAGCAAGATACCAAAGGGCAACGTCATCCTTGGCATTTCTGGCTAACTTCTCGCGCGCCAAGGCTTCCACATCGGCGAGCTTACGCGCCTTGGCCAGGCCGATGAACTCGGCGTCGGTTGAAGTGGCAAATGCCGGTACGGCAAGCAGGGGTACAGAGAGGGAGAGGACGATAGCGAGAAATGGTCGTGTCATTTTGGTTTGGTATTGAAGTCAGAGTTGTACTGATCGTTTGGCGGCGATACGCCGAGGGTATCGGCAGCTGGCGCGTGTTGGACGCTTTGAGATGCGGTATCGGATGTAAAGTGCTCAAATGACGACCAAAAATATCACAACAACCCCGACAGAACTTGCGTGGTTAGGTTATTGCCGGGCCGGTTTTGAGCGCGACCTGGGCATCGAACTTCAAGAGCGCTTAGGCGGTGAGATCATCGAGGCAGAAGAAAACGCGGGATTCGTCCGCGTCTCTTGTTCAACCGGTCGAGCTAAATTCCATGCTTCCGTTCACGACTTCATCTTTGCGCGCCAGTTGTTGTTAACATGCGATAGCGTGGTTGCGTTGACATCGAATGACCGGGTTAACCCGATATTTGAAGCCTTGACGATATTCCTCGTTGCGCAAGGCATCGACCATGTCGTCGATTGCCGTGTCGAGTATCCTGACACGAACCACGGTAAGGCACTGTCGCGATCGGCGAAGGCCATCGAGCCACGGTTACGCGAGCTGTTCGGCGAGGCGGGGATGCTGGCCGGTCATACCAAGTATCGCGCGATGGTTTTTCTCACACCGGACAAGCGCGCTTACATCGGTGTCGCAGACATGCATCTTTCGGCCGAAGATCCGCTCGGCATTCCGCGTTTTCGCATGCCCGCTGACGCTCCCTCACGTTCCACTCTCAAACTTGCCGAAGCGATTCATGTGTTCCTCGGTAGCGGCCAGGACGAAGCGTTGCAGCCTGACATGCGAGCGGTAGATTTGGGTGCTGCACCGGGAGGTTGGACATGGCAATTGATGCAGCGCGGCTTACGCATCACGGCCGTTGATAACGCATCCCTCAAAGGCGACTTGGTGGACAACGCGATGGTGAAACACCTGCGCGCTGATGGTTTTAAGTACACGCCCAACATACCGGTCGACTGGTTGGTGTGTGACATGGTTGAGCAACCCGCGCGAATTGCCAAATTGGTTGCCAAGTGGTTGGCCAGTGGCTGGGCACGTTACGCCATCTTTAACTTGAAGCTGCCGATGAAAAAGCGCAATGAGGAGGTCGAGCGTTGCCGTCAGATTATTGGAGAGGCATTGGACGAGGCCGGCAAGTCCTACATCTTGCAATTCAAGCAGTTGTACCACGATCGCGAAGAAGTGACCGGCTTTGTCATGCTGCCATCGCGCAAAGAACGGTTTGCGCACAATGTTGCTGCCCGCGATAAACCCGCCAACACTTCACGCGGTGGGCAGAAAAAAATTGGGCGTGAAACCAACGGCACGATGGGCGTAAAAGGAGCGAAGGGAGTAAGCGAAACAAAGCGGCCACCAAAACCTGCAAGCTCAGGCAAGACTGGGCCCGGGACACTAGTGCAAACAAAACCCGTGCTGAATCTAAATTCGACGTTGCCGCGTGCGGCAGCGTCACCGTGGTCGGTGAAACCTTTGCCGAAGCGGAAAAAAGCGAAATAAGCACTTCGAAATCAACGCTTCGAACTAAGCGTGATGGAGCAAGGGCGAAAACTACTATCTGCTTCGCCGGACGATTGTGTAGATGGCGAACAGATTTGTCGAAAGGTCGTTTACGACTTCGCCCTGATCGTTCTTGTCCCAGCCGAGCGCGGCACCCATCTGCCGCGCAAAATCATGATCGTCGACATTTAGTGCGACTACCTCCAACCCTGCCTTGGAGAACTGTTCCGCGCTGAACGGGGAACGCGCATCGGCGTGTGGCAGATAGGGTTTGTCGACGGCCGCTTGTTTGGGCGAGAGATTGTAGATCACAAACAAGCCGCCGGGAGAGAGGGCGTTATATGCCGCTTTTAGAAAAACATCATCACTCACACCGAGTTCAATCAGCTGGTTTTTGGGCGCACGTCGCTCAGGCTTGAGGTAGCCACGCTTGAGGGTGTTTTTTGAGATGATGAGTTGATAGGGCCCTTTGCTTGTCACCCTCTGCGCAATTGCGGCGGTAGTCGGCCAGCGGCCGTGGGCTAAGGTAACCGAACCAGTGGCTCCCCGGTAAATAGGACGGGCTGCGGCCACCGAGCCTTGGTCCGACGTTTCGCTGTACAACGCGTCGAGATAACTGTCTGGATCAACGCCGACCACGTTCGCACCAAGGCTTGCCAGTAAGCGCAAATGGCCAATTGAACCGTAACCAAAATCCAAGATGTTCGCCTTGCTCACTTCGGTTAGGCCATGTGCGCTGGCCAGCTCAAGCGTACGCACATAGGCCAGTGGTGAACCGTACTTTGTGTAGTAGAGGCGGTACTCATCAAGTTCGATACTCGCAAGTTTCTTGCGCCGTTCCTCTGCAAGTGCGGCGGCTTCGTTGGGTGAAAAGTATTCACGCGTGTTGTCATCGCGGTAAACGGTTCGCGGTGCGACCGCCGGAAGTGCCTCAGTGGCACGCAAGAATTTTTTGCTGAGATCAGTCGAGGCGAGCGCCGATAACGCGTTCGCCTCGTTGATGAGTCTTTGTTGAGTTGCAGAACGTGGTGGCGCAAGTGCGGGCGTTTGCAGCTGGCGTTGGGGTGGCAACTCCGCTCGGTGTGGTGCCTGCGAGGTACCACAACCACTCAGACCAACGGCGAGCAGCGTAATGGCGACGCCTGTGACGAGGCGCAGTTTGGTCGATGTTTGGCCGATTCGTGTTGCGGCCTGATGATATTGCGGAGTCGTCACTGGGTGCCGGGTGCCCAACTGAACAGCGTTCGGTCATCGTTGTGCGTAGACCGCTAGTTTCCCATGCCAACGTGTTCAAAACTTGCCAGTAGCGGCGCATATTTCTGCTGCCAGTTGGTGAGAGACCGATCATGGCCCGATTTGTGGTCGACGGCCTGTTGATCGGGTGCAGCGAGCGTTTGCAGAAACGCCAGCGTCAGGTCGCGTGTTGCAGCCTTTATCTTGGGATTTAACTCAACACCACCGGTGCCCAGCCGATCAGTGAAGATGCTGTGTGACCCGCCATTAAACACTGCGAGCGCCTTACCAGCACGTTTGGACAACGCATTGGCGGCTCCCATCGCACGATAGACGTCTAGACGATCAGCTACGCCGGAACGATAGCCGGGGATGGCGATATCATCTTCGGTGGCAGTGATGTGCAGGGTCGGAATATCGATCCCGCCCAAGATTGACTTTGGGTCGCCCGCGCCATAGAAGGGCGGGGCGGAAAGCAAAATCGCGGCGCTAATGCGTGGATCCCGTAGGTCGATTTTGCGACCATCACGTTCGACGACGGCACCCGCCGCCAGCATGGACGTGTTTGCGCCGTAGGAATGACCGGCTGCGACGACACGTGTCCGGTCGATTCGGACTCCGACTGGACTAGCGAGCAGCTGATCGAGCGCGAAGCTCAGATCCTGTACCCGCTCAATGGCTTCACTTTCCTGTGCAGCGCCGCTCAGCCGGGACAGCAAACTGAATGGATTGCCTGCCCATAGCTGGCGGTCGCTGCCCACGTGCTGGAGATGCAAACTCGCATAGCCGTTCGCCGCAAAACTGCGGCCAAGGTATTTGTATCCCTCGCGTGAGCCGCCGATGCCGTGTGAGAACACGATCAGGGGCATATTGCCGACACCACGGTTGGCTTCAGCCGATGGCAAATACAAGCGCACGGGAACCATCCGGTTGCGCTTCTCGTCACGCCACTCAAAGGTTTGTGTCGAATACCGCGTTGGGTCGGGCATCAGCTGGGCGGCGGCAAGTGCCGCCTCACGTTCGGCGGCAATGACGGATGCGTCACGGACTGACATGGCGCAGCCTGTTAATAGTAGGCTGGTGGCGAGTGTGAAGCCCAAGGATTTGGTTTTAAGGCTATTCATTGACCGTTCGGCAGTTCAAGTTAAACAACATAGTCGTAGTAGATGCGCTGATTGCGCAAAAATTCAATCCATGCGAAGGCGGTATCGACAAAATTTCAAGTGTAGTCGAAAAACAAGGCAGGACGCGCGTTTACAATGCATATTGCCTGAAGATAGCCGTGTTTACTGGACTTTCATCAATCGCCACAAACTCACTTCTGACTCAGGCGGGGAGCCAGGCCTAAGTTAGAATGGTTTCGTGAGCTTTTGCACGCCGATGCCTCCGCTATGTCGCCGAGGTCTGTCTTTCTTGGAGTCCTCTATGATTTTGTTTACCGTCAATGGCGAACGAATTTCGACCAACGTCGATCCCTCAACGCCGCTACTTTGGTTTTTGCGCGATAACCTGCAGTTAACCGGTACCAAATATGGCTGTGGTATGGCGCTTTGTGGGGCGTGTACCGTACACGTTAACGGCGAGCCGATGCGCGCGTGTTCTACGCCGATCTCAGCAATAGTTGGTAAGAAAGTGACCACCATTGAAGTGATTGGCAAATCTGCCGTCGGCAAAAAAGTTCAGGACGCTTGGATTGCCGAAGATGTGGTCCAGTGTGGCTACTGCCAATCCGGCCAGATCATGGCCGCCACCGCTTTGTTGACCAAGAACAAAGCCCCATCGGATGCGGACATTGATGCCGCGATGAGTGGTAATGTGTGTCGTTGCGGTACCTACAACCGTGTTCGTGCGGCGATCAAGGTTGCTGCGGGTTTGAAACCGGCGGCCTCTGTGAAGCCTGCCGCTGCTCCTGCGGCGGCAAAAAAATCGGTAAAGGCATAGGCGGACGACATGGATAAATTGTTCATAGCAGCTAAATCTAGAGCCGTGCCAAAGACCTCACGCCGTGATTTTCTAAAAGTCAGCGCCGCGACCGGTGGTGGACTGGTGATTGGGTTTAACTTGAGTCTTGGCAACAAACTTGCCTTGGCGCAAGCAGCGCCAGCACCGAACCTCAACCAACCCAATGCGTTTTTACGTATCGCACTTGATGGCACTGTCACGGTTCAGGTCAAACATTTAGAATTTGGACAGGGAGTCATGACCTCGCTGCCGATGTTGCTTGCCGAGGAGCTCAAGTGCGACTGGACAAAAATCCGCGCGGAGTTGGCACCCGCCGCCCCAGTCTATGCGCACAGCAGTTTTGGTATGCAGATTACCGGTGGATCGTCGTCCGTATCCAACTCGTGGGAACAGCTGCGCACCGTCGGGGCGATGGCGCGGACGATGTTGGTGACGGCTGCGGCCAACCGCTGGAAGGTGGCTGCTGGCCAGTGTCGTGCTGCCAACGGCATGGTCACTGGCCCGGGCGGGAAAAAGGCCGGCTACGGCGAGCTTGCCGAAGAGGCGGCTAAGTTGCCGACACCTGAGAAAGTGGCGCTACAGTTGGCAAAGGACTTCACCATCATCGGCAAACCGACCCGCCGAATTGATGCACCGGCAAAGGTGAACGGGTCGGCGCGTTTCGGTCTTGACCTCACCGCCAAACAGATCCCGAATTTGCACACGGCGGTGGTTGCCCATCCGCCAATTTTTGGTGCGCGTGTGGTCAAGTTTAACGCCGATAAAGTTAATGGCATCCCGGGCATCACACACGTAGTGCAGCTCGATTCCGGTATTGCGGTGGTCGCCAAATCGTTTTGGGCGGCGAAGGTAGGGCGCGACGCGCTGCAAATCGAGTGGGATCTGGAGCCCGGCAGTAAGGCGGACTCCGTTGCCATGTCGAACAATTATCGAGAGACAGCAAGAACTCCCGGACTGGTAGCGAAAAAAGGCAATCCGGACATGCTCAAGGGCGCGGCAAAGACACTGGTTGCCGAATTTGAGATGCCATATTTGGCGCATGCAGCCATGGAGCCGCTGAGCTGCACGGTATCGGTCAGCGGCGACAAGTGTGAGCTATGGGTCGGTTCGCAGTTGCAAACACTCGACGTTCTTGCCGCCGCCAAAACGGCGGGTGTGCCTCCGGCGAACGTAAAACTCAATACCATGCTGGCAGGTGGCGGATTTGGTCGTCGCACCAACCTAAGTTCTGATTACGTCGTCGAAGCAGTTGCGATCGGCAAAAAGGTCGGCGTACCGGTGAAGATGGTTTGGACACGCGAAGATGACATGAAGGCCGGGTCGTATCGGCCGATGTACGTGCATCGTATTGAAGCCGGTTTGGATGCTAGCAACAAGATCTCCGCGTGGAACCACACCGTCGTGGGACAGTCGTTGGTTGCCGGGACACCGTTTGAGCAAGCGTTCGTGAAAGACGGAATTGACGCGAGCAGCATGGAGGGTATTGTCGATACCCCGTATGACATTCCCAACATGCATGCCACCTTGCACACCACCAAAATCGGCGTTCCGGTTTTGTTCTGGCGTTCCGTCGGTCACTCACACACCGCGTATGCAATGGAGACCGCGATGGATGACTTGGCCAAACTGGCCGGTCAAGATCCGGTCGCGTTTCGTCGCGCCTATTTGGGCAAACATCCGAAGGTGCTCAAGACGCTCAACCTGGCGGCGGAGAAAGCCGGCTGGGGAAGCGCGCTGCCGAAGGGTAGGGCGCGCGGCGTGGCAGTGCATGAGTCGTTTGGCTCTGTCGTTGCCCACATCGTCGAAGTTTCGATGGATAAGGGCGAGCTCAAGCTGCACCGCATTGTCTCCGCCATCGACTGTGGCTTGGTGGTCAATCCGCTGACGGTTGCCGCACAAGTTGAAAGCTCGGCGGTGTATGGCATGAGCGCCGCGTTATACGGCAAGATCACACTCAAGGACGGTGTGGTTGAGCAATCGAACTTTCACAACTATCCCTTATTGCGTATGGCGGAGATGCCAAAGGTTGAAGTACATATCGTGCCTGGAGGTGAGACACCGACCGGCGTTGGGGAGCCGGGGCTGCCGCCGATCGCGCCGGCCATTTCCAATGCGCTATTTGCATTGACTGGCAAACGCCTGCGTACGTTGCCGTTTGACCTTGCTTCGCTAAAAGTCTAGCGACCGAGCTAACCTAGTAACGCCGCAGCCGTGAAACGTCACGACTGCGGCGTTTGGTTTTTCCAGACATGAAGCTGATCACCTTTACCTTGGCGCTAGCCAATTTTGGCGTCGGTACTGGCGGGCTCATTATCGCCGGCGTGCTGCCGCAAATTGCTGCCAGCCTTGCGGTCAGTTTGCCGCAGGCTGGCGCACTGTTGGGCTATTCGTCGATTGCGTATGCGCTTGGTGCCCCGCTGCTCGGTGCCGCGCTTTGGCGGATTGATCGCAAACTGGTTTTGCTCGGTGGTCTATGGCTGATGACGGTTGCAAGTGTGGTTGGTGCCTGCTCTACCGACTACACGGTGGTACTCATCTCACGCGTTGTGTTTGCGGTCGCCAGCGCCGTGGTCACGCCGACGACCTTATCCGTGGTGGCATTTTTGACCACACCCGAGGCGCGCGGCAAGGCCATCAGCAAAGTATTCGGCGGGTTTGCCTTATCCAATGTGATCGGTTTACCGCTTGGCGTGATGATCGCCGCCCTGGGTGACTGGCATATGGCACTTTGGTACGCGGCGGGCGTCAGTGCCACCGCCGCGTTAATGGTCGGCAAATACCTGCCCCGCAACATCCAGGTACCACCGAGCAATTTCGCGGTGCTTGGTGCCTTTCTAATCGATTGGCGCAAGATGGCGGTGGTGTTTATTGTGGTATTGCAAATGGCTGCGGTATTCGCCGTGTACACCTATCTGACTGCTTGGCTAACCGTAACGCTGGCGTTATCCCCGCAGGCGGTGACTGGTATGCTGCTTTGGTTTGGGTTGTTTGGCACCATTGGTGTGTTCGGTTCCGGCGAACTCATGCAGCGCTTTAACCAGCATAAATTGATGGTGGTGTTGCTGATCGCGCTTGCCCTGATCCATTCGAGTTTTAGCTGGATTCCAGCGTCGATTCCGCTGGTGATGCTGGTGTTGGCACTGTGGGGTGTGTTCGGTTTTGCGTTCCAGCCCGCGCAGCAAACCCGGGTCATCCTAGTGGCGGGCACGTCGGCAAATGCGGGTATCACGCTGCACGCCAGCGGGGTTTATGTTGGCCAAGCCTTTGGTGCCTTTGTCGGCGGGGTCATGCTTGCGGGCGGCGGCATGGCGAGTCTCGGCTGGACCGCCGCCGCCGTCGCCTTGCTTGCACTTGGCCTCATGCTGATAACGTTTCGCACGACCAAAGATCAAATCCCGTCAAAATAGACGCCATGTCCAACAGCCACCGCGGCACTGCGCGCATAACCGTGATGAACCGAACCACTCTGCTGTTGTTTTTCTTGTGCTGCTTGCCACGCGGGTCGGCAGCCGGTGCGCCTATGCCGATATGCAGCAGGGCGAGCGGTTTTTCCGGCTGACTGAAGCCACACCACCGCGTGCGCGCCACTTATCTAAGAAATAATAGTAAAGTCCTTACGGGACGGGCGTTTCCAGTCATAAATCGTTGAAGATGCCCGTCAATAAAAGAGCTTAATCAATGCAATCACTAGATCTTGATGTCCTCCATCATTTGCGCGATTGGCTGCAAGCCGGTCGTTCCGTGACGCTGGTGACTGTTACGCAAACCTTCGGTGCCAGCCCGCGTCCGCCGGGTTCGATGTTGGTAATTCGCGATGACGGCGTATTGATTGGATCGGTCTCGGGCGGTTGTATCGAAGACGACTTGCTGGCACGTCGCGGCGAATTTTTCGCGGCAAATGGCCGGCCGATTCGCCAGCGTTATGGTGTCACCAGCGATGACGCGCGGCGGTATGGGCTGCCCTGTGGCGGTGTGCTGGAGGTGCTGATCGAAACGCGACCCCGCCAACAAGACGTGGAGGAATTGCTGGCGCATATTTCGAGTGGCGATGTGGTTTTTCGCGAGGTCGATTTGGCAACCGGAGGCTGGTCCTATCGTGACGCCTTGGCGAGCGACAAGACGGGCATCAGCGAGTCGCGCTTTGCCTGTCTACACGGCCCGCGCTGGCGCATGCTGATCGTCGGTGCCGCCGAAATCTCAGTCTATCTTGCCGAGATCGCCAAGACGCTCGATTTTCGAGTGAGTGTTTGTGACCCGAGAGACGAATATCGTAGAGCCTGGCGTGTGGCGGGTACATCGTTTGTTGACGCCATGCCAGACGACGCCGTGATCGCCTTCAAGCCAGACGCACGTTCCGTGGTCGTTGCGGTATCACACGATCCCAAACTCGACGATATGGCGTTGATGGAGGCACTCAAAACGCCGGCCTTTTATGTCGGCGCGGTTGGATCCAAGGCCACCAGTGAAGAACGGCGTCGTCGACTACAAACACTTGATGTTTCCCCTGCCGAGACGGACAGGCTTCACGCGCCAGTGGGACTTGCGATTGGTAGCCGCACCCCGCCGGAGATCGCGGTGGCGATTGCAGCCGAACTAGTGGCGGCGCGTAACAAAATTACTCTGTCAGCCATGGCCACCGCTGTTGACGCTAGGCAGCATCGTATCGCGTGATTGCTGGCATTCTTCTGGCAGCGGGGCGAGGCGAGCGTTTTGGTGGTAGAAAACTGCTGGCTAAGTTAGATACTGGCAAGACGATGCTGGAGACCAGTGCGCACGCACTTCGCCGGGCGGTAGTCGACGTCACGATCGTGGTTCGCGACGATGCTGAACTGGTCGACTCGGGCGAACGTATTGCTGCGGCGTTAGGTGCTCGACTGCTGATTAATCCTCGCGCAGACGAGGGCATGGCGACTTCGATTGGCGCGGGTGTCGAGGCGACGCCGAGTGCTTCTGGATGGTTAATTGCGCTGGCCGACATGCCATTTGTGCTGCCGTCAACCGTTCGCGAAATCGCTGGGCAGATTCGCTCGCCTTCAACAATCATCGTGCCTACGCATCGGCAGCAGCGCGGCCACCCGGTGGGATTTGGCCGCGACTACTTTGAACGACTCACTGCGCTCACTGGTGACGCTGGGGCCCGCTCCGTGGTTCAGGATCACTCGGCGGAGGTGCGGATGTTGCCAGTCGACGATGCCGGAGTATTAATCGACATCGACACCCAAGCCGATCTTCATGCCGGTTGATCAGGTTGGCTTGCGATATTTCTCTCCTGCCTCAACACGGAACGGCAGTATGTTTTGCTTGGGCGGAAGCGGGCAGGTGGTGAATTCGGAGAACGCACAAGGTGGGTTGTAGGCGCGATTAAAGTCCAGCGTGAACGGAACATTCGGCTCGGGCTTTTTTTCGACGTACAAAAAACGGGATGGACGATAGGTGGTATCGCCAGCGGTAGCATCGCGAATGACAAAAAATAGACCGCCATCGTCACCAACTGCGTCTAATTTGTACTTTTTTCCTTTGATGGTGAATTCGACGTAACCGGGCGAGGGCTCATCACTGACCTCGTCAATGACATTGACGATTGGAATGGTCTTGCCCGGCGGGTAGGGGATAAACCTCGCTGTCGTTTTGAATGCGGTGTTGGGCGGATACCAGATTCGACCTTTGAAATTGGCCCGAACGTCGGACTTATTGTCGGCAAGCCGCAGGATGTACTTGCCATCGCGCTCGATGACGTGCATCGAAATGCGGTCGAGCGACACCCAGTCGCGCTTGCCAGAAGAGGCGCCGAGTTTTCGTTGCCCTTGGAAGGCCTTGCCTTCCGACGTCCAATTGGTGCCATCGTCGGGCTGCAGGGTAACTGTCTTGTTCCTGCCGTCGACGGTAATCGTGCCCAGACGTGCGGGACCAACCCCGGCAAGTTGCGGCGGAAACACAATGTCGTTGCCAGCGTCGGTGCCGAAGGTGTTGACACCTTCTTTCATCACAAATCGACCAGCGAGTGTCAGCCAACCGTTATCGCGTCGCAGGCTTTGCTCTACGCGATCGCGCCATGCCTCAAGGTCGGCAAGATATTCGAGATCAATTGGCGAGGAATCTTGTTTTGCCGTCGCTTTTGCAGGCACTGCCGTGGTCGCAAGTACGGCTTGTGGAGGGGTGAGTGTCAGCGCCAAAACAACGAGGCCGACGGGCCAACACCGCCTAACGCCGCCATGAAACACGACTGGTGCGTCGAGGCTGGCGCTGGAAGTAAATTGGCTTGGCATGGCGATATCTCCGCTAGCGGTATACGACGTTGAACATAGACTAAATTATGCACCGCCTGCCTCGGCGGCGTCGGCGGATAATCCGACAGTGGGTATCGCGCCGCTGATCATCGCCGGGGTAATGTCGGTCATACACTTGAAATGTCCTAGCGGGCAGACACGCTGGAAACACGGGCTGCACTCAACCTTGAGCGAAATGATGCGCGCTTTTTGCGAAAGTGGCGGCGTGAAGTCTGGCGATGATGATCCGTAAAGTGCCACAACCGGCGCACCAACCGCACAAGCAATGTGCATTAACCCGGAGTCGTTGGTGACGACAATACTTGCCAGACTGAGCAAGTCGATGGCGTCAGCCAGCGCCGTTTCGCCGCATAAATTTTTGCAGGTGTTGTTGCAGAGTTGATTGATTTGCTCACCGATGGTGCGATCAGCTTTGCTACCAAAGATCCAGACTTGGTTACCTGCGGCAATCTGTTGATTTGCGTACGCTGCAAAATGCGCCGGGGGCCAGCGTTTTGCCGGCCCATACTCGGCACCGGGGCAAAGTGCGATGATCGGTCGGTGGTCATCAAGACCGAGTCTACGCATGACGTCGGCGCGGTTTTCATCATCGGTACTAACACGCGGCGTCGCCACTGGGCGCTGGGGCGGATTCCCAGCGGGCTCTGCCAGCGAGGCAAATCGTTCCGACATCGTTGGCAGTGCCCGCTCATCGAGCATTCGGCAGTCCGTCAGCAGCCAGGTGCGCGCCTCGCCGCGGAAGCCGGTGATACTTGTAATATCGGCAAACCAGGTGATGAGAGCACTCTTCAGCGAATTGGGGAGGACGTAAGCCTGATCGTAATTGCCGTTGCGCACGACGGTTTTGCCGAAGCGCCGACGCGCGAACAACCGCAGATCGCCATGACCGAATGGATTGGGGATGACCCGGTTGACTTCGACCATTCGACGGTACACCGGTATCACCCATGGCGGAGCGATGACGTCAATCAGTAGTCCCGGGTGCAGCGCCTTCAGGCGCGACAACATCGGCTGCGACAATACGGCGTCGCCGATCCAAGATGGCGCGATAACGACGGCGCGTTTCACGACTTGACGATGAAGCGCCCCACCTGTTCAGTGGCCTGTCCGGGCGGGGCCTTCGAACTGATAGGCCGTCCCGCAGTAGGGGCACTTTGCTTCACCGGTCGTGGTGACATCAATGAACACGCGCGGGTGGCTGTTCCACAGCTTCATCGATGGTGTCGGACAATGCAGCGGAAGATCGGTAGCGGTCACCTTGATCGGCTTGATTCTGTTATCGTTTGACGCGCTCATTTAACGCCGATCCTTAAATTACAGGTGTGAGCCAAGAGTGGTATTTGGCATTGCGCCCGTAGACAATATCGAAAAACGCTGCCTGCAACTTCTCGGTGATCGGTCCGCGTGCGCCATTACCGATGATGCGACCATCGAGCTCACGAATCGGCGTGACTTCAGCGGCTGTTCCGGTAAAGAACGCCTCGTCGGCGATGTATACGTCGTCACGGGTGATTTTGCGCGCTTCAACGGGAATGCCGTGATCCGCACAAACGGTTTGAATTGAGCGCCACGTAATGCCGTCCAACGCCGAGGTAAGCTCGGGTGTCGCAATCTTGCCATCACGAATGATGAACAAGTTCTCACCAGCACCTTCGGCGACGTAGCCCTCCGTATCGAGTAACAGCGCCTCGTCGTAGCCGTGGTCTAACGCCTCGTTATTGGCCAGAATCGAATTTGCGTAGGTTGAGGCTACCTTTGCACGCGGCATCGTCACGTTCACATGATGCCGAGCGTACGACGAGGTCTTTACGCGAATGCCTTTTTTGAGTCCGTCTTCGCCCAAGTACGCGCCCCAAGGCCAGGCTGCGATCGCGATATGTACCTTCGCACCTTTTGGCGAGACCCCCATCTTTTCTGAGCCATAGAACGCCAACGGTCGGAGATATGCGCTTTCTAAATTATTCTCGCGCACCACAATGCGCTGCGCCTCCATAATTTCTTCCATGGAAAACGGCATGGCCATTTGGTAGATCTTGGCGGAGTTAAACAGCCGTTTGGTGTGCTCGTGTAAGCGGAAGATTGCCGTGCCTATCGTCGGCGACTCGGTCTTGTACGCGCGCACTCCCTCAAAAACAGCGAGTCCGTAATGCAGCGAGTGGGTGAGCACATGAGTAGTTGCCTCACGCCAGGCAATGAGTTTTCCGTCAGACCAGATAACACCGTCACGGTCAGCCATCGACATATCAGATTCTCCAGTTACAGCGGGTTTACCAGTATCGGAAGAATTTTAGCCGATTCGCTCAACTCGTGGCTTGCGAACACATGAGTTGGGCGGCGATTGGGGCCTGCCGACCAGACGACGGTTGGCCAGTTAAATCAAGATGTCGGGATGCGGTTGGCTGCTCGTGTATGTCATAATTGTCCGGACATTTGGTATCACGCAGAGGTCGGCTAAAAAGCCTTCCTGCCGTGAACATCAGCAGTTTGGATGGCATTAGTCGTTGCATGCGCCTGAAGGAACCTTTGGTAGCCATGGGTTTTACGCCGGACATTTTGAACAACAACGGGGAACTGACGCCTGATCAAAAGCTTGCGGGCGATATGCTGCTTTTCTCGACGGGGCTGATGATGTTCGCCTCGGTCCTGTGGCTCGCAATCTACTGGAGTTTCGGAAAGACGTTTTCAACCACGATCCCGCTGGTGTTTCAGGGGCTCTCGACCTGCACCATCATTTTCTACCTGCGAACCAAGAAACTTGGTGTGTTCTGCGTAATGCAGTTGTCGTTGTTCTTGTTCACGCCATTTGTATTGCAATGGTCTATCGGTAATTTCGTCAACGCCAGCGGGGTGTCGCTCTGGGCGCTCTTGGCCCCGGTCGGCGCAATAGTGATCCTCGGTACTCGTGAATCCGTTCCTTGGTTTGTCGCCTATATCTTTATGACCGCCATGTCCGGCTTTTTTGACTACGTGCTGGCCTACGATGTCAAACAGTTGGATATGACAACCGTTGCGGTTTTCTTCGTGCTGAATTTTGTGTCGATTTCGGGGATGATCTATGTGCTGCTTTGGTACTTTTCCCGCGAGAAAAACAGGCTGCTCATGGTGGTTGAGGCCAAGAGCCAAGCGGTGACGACGGAGAAAGAACTGTCTGACCGGCTGTTGTTAAACATTTTACCGATCAACATTGCCGATCGGCTCAAACGCCAAGAGACAAACATTGCCGATGGCCACGCGGACGTCAGCGTGATGTTCGCCGACCTTGTGAATTTCACCTATTTGACGGGACAGATGTCGCCTAACGAGACGGTGTTACTCTTGAATGATATTTTTTCGGAGTTTGATACGCTGGCCGAACGTTGCCAAGTCGAGAAGATCAAGACAATCGGCGACGCTTACATGGTTGCTGGCGGACTGGCTGATCAATCCGGCCATTATGTTGATGCGGTAGCGGCAATGGCGCTGGATATGCAGGCCTTTGTTTCAAGTTACATTGCGCCCAACGGGGAACGCTTGGCGTTGCGCGTCGGTATCGCGACCGGGCCGGTCGTGGCAGGAGTGATCGGTCGCCGCAAGTTCAGTTATGACCTTTGGGGAGATACCGTCAATATCGCCAGCCGGATGTGTACAGAAGCGCTTTCGGGGCATATTCAGGTTGATTCAGTGACGTTTCGGCGCCTGCATAGTCGATTCAGCTTTGATGAGCCCCATCAGATTCAAGTCAAAGGCAAAGGGCAAATGCAGGTATACAACCTGCTGGGCAGGATGCGCGGCGATTCGTCAAATTCCCCGCCGCCAGCGGAAAGCCAGTAAATCGGGGATCAAATGGCAATGGCAGGGCAAACTTAAGGCCAAGGAAGTCGCTTTGCGTGACAACGATGCCGACTCCAGGAGGCAAGACGCCCAGTCGTTAATGCTTAACCGGCGCTTCCCCGGCGTCGCCCTAGTCTTGCAGGGCGGCGGGGCCCGAGCTGCCTATCAGGTCGGGGTGCTAAAGGCGCTGGCGGAAATCCTAGATTATCCGGCCGAAAATCCCTTTCCCTTCATCACGGGTACATCAGCTGGTGCGATAAATGCGGCGGTGTTGGCGTCAAACGCGTCGAACTTTTCTGGGGCCGTTGCAACCCTAGAACGAATCTGGGCCTCGCTTGATCCGAGTCAGGTCTACCGAACTGATATACCGGGTGTCGTCGCTTGTAGCGCGCGATGGTTGTCCGCATTTTTGTTGGGGGCGTTGACCAAAAGCCATCGGGTGTCGTTGTTTGACAATTCACCGCTAGAGGCGCTGCTGGCCGAGAGTATGGACGCGGCAAGAATTCAAGCGAATATTGACGGCGGCCATCTTCGCGCACTTGCCATCACCGCATCCGGTTATACCACGGGGCAGAATTGTGCATTTTTCCAAGCGGCCCCGGACATTCATGGCTGGACTCGTTCGCAACGTGTCGGCATACGCGTGGCTGCGCTTAAGCCTGAGCACCTGATGGCATCCTCGGCGATCCCGTTTGCGTTTCCTGCCGTTAAAATAAATCGCGAATATTTTGGTGATGGTTCAATTCGCCAGACGGCACCGGTGAGCCCGGCCCTACACCTTGGCGCGTCGAGGATTTTTGTCGTTGGTACGGCAAAGCTGGTAAAGGACGTAACATCACGCTCGCGTAGTGATACCTATCCTTCATTGGCGCAGATCGCCGGACACGCGATGTCATCAATATTTCTAGACTCTCTGGCCATGGATTTGGAGCTTCTGCAACGTGTAAATTCAACCATTGCGTTAGTGGATCAGGAACGACTCAAGGCCTCCGGTATGCCGCTACACCATGTCGACTGCTGTGTAGCATGCCCAGATACGCCACTTGAAGGCTTGGCACATTTGCACGTCGGCAATCTGCCAGCTTCCATCCGGTTTCTGATGCGTTCAATCGGCGCGATGCGGAAGGGCGGCGCGGCCTTGGCGAGTTATCTGCTGTTTGACAAGAGCTATTGCCAGGCGCTGATCAAGATGGGCTACCAAAACACCATCAAGCGCCGCGATGAGCTGGCAATCTTTTTTGATCCGGCAGCCACGCCGCCATCTGTCGAAATTCCGTTACCGCGATTTAACCCGGACGTCTCCCAACAGACCGCCGCAACGCCTTAGTGCTGGCGCGACAATTCACCGTTTATCGTGAGTCGTCTACCATCTATCGCGCAAGGAGAATCGGCGATCGAAAACGCTTCTCCAGCCAAGCGGCGATCGTCTCAATTTCTTCGCCACAAACTGCATGCTGCATTGGGTACTCATGCCACTCGACTTGGAAGCCGTGCGAGACAAGCGTGGCTTTAGACGTACGTGCCAGCGACAGCGGGACGACGGGGTCCTGCACCCCATGTGCCATCAGGATGGCGATGTTCGAATTTGCAAAGGATTTTTCCGCTCCAAGCGAATCGGACAGTGTCAGGTAGGTCGAGAGCGCCATGATGCCGCCCAGCCGGTGCCTGGAACGCAGGCCGCATTGCAGTGCGATTGCGCCGCCTTGGGAAAAGCCTGCAAGCACGATATTGTGGGGAGCGATGCCGCGCGTGATTTCGTGCTCAATAAGTGCGTCAATAGCGGTTTGCGATTCACGGATGCCTGCCTCGTCCGCCTTGCGCTCCAACTCGGCAATTGAAATGTCGTACCAGCCCGGCATGATCTGGCCACCGTTGATGCTGATTGGCCGTGAGGGGGCCTGCGGAAAGATGAAGCGCAGCGGCAGGTCCTCCGGCAGTGCCAGCTCTTTGACGATTGGCACGAAGTCCCAACAGTCGGCACCAAGCCCGTGCATCCAGACGATACTACCCTTGGGCTCGACGCCGGTGCTGAGTTCAAGGTGCCGAATAAGTTCTGTCATAAGTCATTCGAATACGGAGCGGGGTTGAGTGTTACTGCGGAGGACGAATCGCCGACTTTGGCCGAAATGCCTTGATTATGTCGTCGTTGGTTTCGATGTAGGGGCCGCCGATCAGATCAATACAATACGGTATCGCTGCGAATACGCCGACCTCGACGGCCACACCGTTGGCGTCGCGGAAACCCTCCAAGGTTTCGCGAATCGACTTCGGTTGGCCGGGGAGATTCACAATTAAACTTGATTTTCGAATCACCGCAGTCTGGCGCGACAGTATCGCCGTCGGGACGAAGCGAAGTGAGATTTGGCGCATCCGTTCACCAAACCCTTCCATCACGCGCTCGGCAACCGCAATTGTGGCGTCAGGCGTTGTGTCACGAGGTGCCGGTCCGGTGCCGCCGGTCGTCAGCACCAGCGCGCAGTGCTCAACATCAACAAATTCGATTAGTGTGGACTCAATCAACGCGCGTTCATCAGGAATCACCTTGGCGACCATGGTGATGGGGTTCTTTACTGCAGCGCGCAGCCATTCCTCAAGCGCTGGCAGGCCCTGGTCTTGGTATACACCCGTTGATGCACGGTCGCTAACGGACAGCAGGCCAATTTTTACCGATTGAAAACCAGCGCCGCTCATATCGGTGCCGCCGCTTTTTCAGTGATGCGCTTCAATAAAAACTTGTACAGCTGCCGGAAAAATTTGGGGGGGGCGCGTTTTAGACACTCATCGCTGGCATTGGCGACAAGGGCGGCTAGCGCCTCGATATCGGCAGGCTCGGCGTCCGGCATGATGTCGTTCTTGAAAGCGCCGACCGCCGTTTGGTCGGCCAGCAGACGGGTGCGCCATTGTTCAGCAAGATGGTGCAGCGCGGTGTCTTTCTGCGACGGGGCTTTCATGGTGTCAAGTTTTTCGACAATGGGTGCGGCATCGACTTGCCGCATCAACCTGCCAATGTATTGCATCTGCCGGCTCATACCGCCGTGCTTGTTTGGATTGATGCGCTTGGCTTCTAGGATTGCTTCGAGCAGATTTTCCGGAAGCTCAAACTTGCGCAACGTATCAGGCGAGAGTCGAACCAGTTCTTCGCCAACCAACTGTAGCGCAAGGCTGCGGCGCTTCATCTCGCTTTTGCTGATAGAATTTTTTTCGACTTCGTTTTCCACGCTAATTGTCCAAACTATGGCCGTTATGGCGCGGCATCGCACTAGGGTAACCATGGATTCATATCAGCGCGCATCATACCTGACACACGACGTTTAACAGGGATTTTGACTTTTTGGTTGCGTCGCCTTCGGCGCGTCATACTACTGAAATTCACGACTGAATAGTACGCGCCGCCCGTCAGTCCACCTGCGGGTTATCTTACCCAGCCGCACCAAAGTAAATGATTGAGATATGACAAATAGTGGAATGCAGGACGCAGCAACGTTGGCCATCGATTACGCAAAATCACGCGGCGCGACTGCAGCGGATGTCGAGGTCTCTACCTCAGTGGGGCAGAACATCACGGTTCGGTTGGATGAAGTCGAGACGATCGAGCATAACCGAGATAAAGGCCTCGGCATTTCCGTGTATCTCGGCCAGCAGCGAGGTAATGCGTCCACCACCGACTTGTCGCGGCAGGCAATCGAACATACGGTAGACGCCGCGTTGGCGATCGCCAAATACACTGCTGCGGACGAGTTTGCAGGCTTGCCGGAATTCGAGATGCTGGCAAAAGGACCGTTTCCGAAGCTCGATCTTTATCATCCCTGGCAGCCGTCGATTGATGAGGCCGTGGGGATTTGTCGCGAGATGGAAGCGGCGGCCTTTGCAGTGGATAAACGTGTTGACAATAGCGAAGGCGCGACTTTGTCAACCTACGAATCCGATTTCGTATACGCGAATTCGCTCGGCTTTATCGGCGGCTACGCCACCACGCGTCATAGCGCGAGTGTAACTGTTATCGCCACGACCGACGCGGGTATGCAGCGAGACTACTGGTACAGTCTGGCGCGTGCTAGATCAGATCTTGAATCCGCTAAATCAATTGGTACGCGTGCTGGGCAGCGTGCAGTGGCGAGGCTTAACAGCAAGCGTGCGGCGACCGGGGAAGCGCCGGTGGTGTTCGACGCCACGGTATCACCAAGTCTGATCGGCGCTTTTGTCGGAGCAGTGAGTGGCTCGGCGCTCTACCGCAAATCGAGTTTTCTGCTCGACAGTATCGGCACACAAGTCTTTTCAGAGCGAATTTCCATCATTGAAGACCCCTTTATGTCAAAAGGGCTGGCGAGTAGCCCGTTTGACGGCGAGGGGGTTGCAACGGCTAAGCGTGATGTCGTTAAGGCTGGTGTGTTGCAGGGCTATTTCTTATCGACTTACTCTGCGCGTAAGTTACGGCTCAAAACAACGGGCAACGCCGGGGGTAACCACAATTTGATCGTGACCGACGATGGCATGTCGCTTCAAGACTTGTTCCGCAAGATGGGGCGCGGACTGTACGTTACCGAGACCATGGGGCACGGTGCCAATAATGTCACCGGCGATTATTCGTTAGGGGCCGCAGGATTCTGGATCGAAGGCGGTGAGATTGCCTACCCGGTCGAAGAAATCACGATCGCTGGAAACCTTCGGGATATGTTCAAAGGCATTCTCGCAGTGGCAAGTGATGCACTACCCTATGGTTCCAAGCGAGTCGGCTCAATCTTGCTCGATCATATGGCCATCGCCGGAGAATAACCCATGAGTCGTCGTCGATTTCTTACCGGAGCTGGCGGCGGACTGGTCGGACTTGCTGCGGCACCGCTCGCCGCTAATGCACAGACAGCATCGACGAATCCGTTGCCGGTCGTTAAGTGGCGAATGACGTCGAGTTTTCCGAAGAGCGTTGACACTATTTACGGCGGTGCAGAAGGCATCGCCAAACGCGTCGGCTCTGCGTCGGGCGGGAAGTTTCAGATACAGGTGTTTGCCGCCGGTGAGATTGTTCCCGCGTTGCAAGCGTTGGATGCGGTGCAAAACAATACCGTTGAATGTGCGCAAACGGCACCGTACTTCTACTTTGGCAAAGACCCGACCTTTGCCTTTGGTTGCGCAATTCCTTTTGGGCTAAATGCACGGCAGCAAAACGCTTGGACGTACTTTGGTGGTGGCCTCGCCTTGATGCGCGATTTTTATGCCAAATACAACATCATCAGTTTCCCCGCTGGCAGCACCGGCGCGCAAATGGGCGGCTGGTTTCGAAAAGAGATTCGTAGCATCGCGGATTTGAAAGGACTCAAGTTTCGAATTGGCGGTTTCGCCGGACAAGTATTGGCACGACTTGGCGCTGTACCCATGCAAATTGCAGCGAGTGATATCTATCCCGCGCTCGAAAAGGGGGCCATCGACGCGGCCGAATGGGTGGGGCCATACGATGACGAGAAATTAGGGTTCTTCAAAATCGCAAAAAATTACTACTATCCGGGCTGGTGGGACGGTGGTCCGCAGTTAGACCTATTTGTGAATCAGCAGGCTTGGAATGCGCTGCCGCTTGAGTATCGATCGATGCTTGAAGGTGCATGTGCCGAGGCGAATCTGTTGATGCTTGCCAAGTACGATGCATTGAACCCAGCCGCGATGAGGCGGCTGGTCGTCAACCACAACGTCCAGCTCAGAGCCTTCAGTCGGGAAATTATGGAGGCTTGCTGGCAAGCAACAATCGAGGTGTGTGCGGCAGAGTCTGCCAAAAACCCCGGATTCAAAAAGATCTATGATTCTTGGAAACCGTACCGAGATGAGCAGATCCTGTGGGCCCGTGTTGCCGAACAGAACTTTGATCGATTTATGGCCTCTGCCACGTCTGCGAGCAGTCGCAATCAATCTACCAAGCCGGGCCAGGCCTCCAAACCTTAGTGAATTACTGGCGATTCACGAAATGTGACGCGGGCTTCCGTTCCGCCACCTTCGCGCGGCAATAACTCGAAGGTGGCGTTATGTATCTTTGCGATACGCTCAACGATGGCCAAACCGAGTCCTGCTCCGGAGGCCCCGGTCCGCGACGAATCCAAACGGGTAAATGGCTGTTTGAGCCGTTCGACTTGGTCGAGCGCGATTCCCTGCCCACGATCAAGCACACTGATGGAAAACACGCCGCATGTGCCGGGTGCGCTGTATGCAATTGGCTGTAAGCGAATGGTGATCGCTGTTTTTGCGTGCTTTACGGCATTGTCGATGAGGTTGTTTAACAAGCGCTTAAATGCCTGCCGTCTAATCGGTGCAACAAAAGAGGCACCTAGCTCCAACGTGATGTCAGCACCTGCACGTCGTGCGCGGTCAGCGATGGCTTCCACATAGCGATTTAGGTCAGTGGGCTCGAGTATTTCGGTGCCTTCATCCCGCGCGAAGTCCATGAACTGATCGACCACACCGCTGATATCGGCGATATCTCGCTCGATATCACTGCGGGTGGCGGGATCCGCAGGCAGCATTTCCACGCCAAGACGCAGGCGCGAAAGCGGCGTTCTGAGATCATGCGAGACGCCGGCAAGAAATGTTGCGCGCTCGCGCTCTACACGTTCTAGATCGCGGCGCATTTGATTGAACGCCACCGCAACGGCACGAACTTCGGTCGGCCCTGCTTCCGTCACGGGCGGCGGTGAATGACCGCGGCCAAGCTCTTGCGCGGCACCGGCCAACGCCTTTAGAGGTTGGTTTACGCGCCACATGAGAAAAACCGCACCGGCAAGCGCAATCACACCGCCAAATACGCCCCAGCCGACCCACGCCCAAGTGAAGTCCTGTTCGACCACACGGCCACGTGGAAAAACGACATAGAAGACACCAGCCCGAACCGGCAGGCGCGTGATCAACAGAGGCGGCGCATCCGGCTTCTGCGGGCGCATACGGACAAAAATCTCTGACTCGCTGCCAAATTCTTCACGCAGTCTTTCTCGGGCGACACGTAATGCCGGTATGTCCGGCGCGATTTCCATCGGCTCTTCTTCCCGAAGCCGAAAAACCCGCATCCCGCGTTCGTCGCGCAAGCGTTGTAGGAATTCTCGCTGCTGTTCCGGTGGAATAATTTCCAACGCCGCGCGGATGGTTTTCAGCTGACCCACAAAACCGATTGCTGCGAGTTGCACACGCGGCTCACGGCTGTAGTAGCGAAACAGCGCGATGGACACAAGTTGGCTCGCCATCAATGCGAACAACAGCACCAGTGCTGTCCTTGCCAGTAAGGACTGGGGAATTAGACGCATGGGCGGGCCAAATCTTGTGCAACAGCGCGGACAGATGTCGGGTCAATCCGGTACAAACACATAACCCCGGCCCCACACAGTTTGAATGTAGCGCGGATTCGCCGGGTCTTCACCGAGCAGTTTGCGCAGGCGCGAGACTTGTACGTCGATTGCGCGGTCAAACGTATCGTGCTCCCGTCCCCTAGCAAGTTCAGTCAGTTTATCTCGAGAGAGCGGTGCCTTAGGGTGTTGTGCCATGACTTTAAGTAGCCCGAATTCGCCGGTAGTCATCGGCACTGCGACGCCATCGCGACGCAACTCGCGTGTGCCAAGATTTAATACGAACGGGCCGAAAGTGACCAACTCGTCGCTGGAGGAAGGCGCGCCCGGAGTTGGCAGGGGTGCTTGGCGGCGCAGCACTGCGTTGATGCGCGCGACCAATTCGCGCGGGTTAAACGGCTTGGAGAGGTAGTCATCTGCTCCCATCTCCAATCCAAGTATGCGGTCGATGTCGTCCCCCTTCGCTGTCAGCATGATGATCGGGATATTGGCCTCCGCCGCGTCTGGTACCGCACCTGCGCGGATTCTTCTACAGATGGCAAGGCCGTCTTCGCCTGGCAGCATGATGTCTAATACCACCAGGTCGTAACGGTTACGCGTCAACGCACGGTCGAGCGCCTGGCCATCCGGGATGGTATCTGCGGCGAATCCTTGTTCGGTCAAGTACCGTTTCAACAAGTCCCGCAGCCTGAGATCATCGTCAACAACCAGAATGCGATAACGCGGGGCAGCAGAAGACATGGGGTTGGTAGTCGTATTCATATTCACATCATAGGGTGGAGATATCGCCGATACATCTGTAGTAAGGGAGGATTTGTAATCAATTGTAAGCCCCATCACATGTCGGTGGGCTCAGTTACAGCGCGTTACGAATTCTCGTCAGCCTGAAACGACATTTGGCGTTGTTCGGCGTAAGGTGCAAGTCATACCGCAATATGGTGGATAAGACCTTTCCCGAATGACCTAGAAGGAATCGACATGAACAAACGAGAATTGCATTTTTTCATAGCCGCAACGCTGTTAAGCCTAGCTGTGGCCTTTCCGTCTGTATCAAACGCAGCATCGGCGGACGACCCGGTCGGCCAATCTCAGAAGTTGAAGGTGCTGGATAAAGACGGTGACGGCAAGATTTCGCGTACCGAAGCGGCGGCCGTTCCACGCCTCGCCAAACGATTTGACACAATTGATACCAACAAAGATGGTTTTATCACAACCGACGAAATGAAAGTTGCGCGCGCCAAAGCGGTTGCGGTCATGTTCAAGCGACTAGATGCCGATAACGATGGCCGCATCAGCAAAACTGAAGCGGACGCCAAGGCACCGCAGCTGGCGAAGCACTTCACCATGATGGATGCCAACAACGATGGCTACATTTCGCAGGATGAACTGGCAGTCGCGCGGAAAAAAATGGCGGGGCGGCACTAGATGTCGCGTATCGTTTTCGTATGTCCATGCTAAGCAATTTTTCATCGAATCACGATTAGAGGTTTCCAATGACCATGCGTAAGGCTATGCCGATACTGTGGCGTTATATGCTGGTGGTCGCAGCATCTTGTCTACTCGCGTTTTTCATTTCACGTGAGGGTCGCGCGGCCACAATACCGGCTCCGGCGGTAAGTTTTTCCTACGAAAACGCTGGGCCCTATCAAGTTGAGACAGTTGACGAGACATGGGGAGATCAAATGCGAATGCGCAAGCTGCCAATTCGCATATTGTTCCCTGCTGCGGCGCAAGCTGAAAAGACCACAGCGTTTCCGGTGATCGTGTTTTCACACGGGTTGGGTGGCAGCAAGGCGGCGGGCAAGCTGTGGGGCGAACACTGGGCAAGCCACGGCTACGTCGTCGTTCACATCCAGCACCCGGGTAGTGATGAATCTTTCTGGAAAGATAAGCCTGCTGGGCAGGCGGAATCTAGCCTCAAAAGCGCCATGACCATGACCAACTTGGGACTTCGGGTGGGGGATGTGCATTTTGTAATCGACGAAATCGTACGCCGTAGTAGTGTTGGCACGGAGGTCGTCTTAAAGAATGTCGATAGCAATAAAATTGGCATGTCCGGCCATTCCTTCGGCGCGCAAACGACGTTGTCCATCGCCGGGCAAGTCAATCCGGCGGTCAGGGGCCAATCGGGATTCGACAAACGGGTGGCGGCGGCAATTGCGTTTAGCCCGAATGCGCGCAACAAAACAAAAATGGATAAACAATTCGGCGATATTCGTATGCCGTTCTTCTCCGTCACCGGGACAAAAGATGGTGCCGTGTTAAACGACGGTACCACTGTTGAAGATCGCACCATGCCCTATATTCACATGCCCTCGGGAGATAAGTATTTACTGGTGCTTGATGGGGGTGACCATATGGTGTTTGGTGGTCAAGTATTCGCCCGCCGGATGACCTCGCCGCGTGATGAAGAGATTCGAGGAATCGTAAAGGCTGCAAGCCTGCTGTTCTGGAACGCGCATCTCAAAGGTGACTCAGAGGCGAAGAAATTACTTGCAGCGACGCGCGATGAGTCGTCTTCCTTGCAGGCGTTGTTGGCTGCGGCGGATCGCTTCGAGTTTAAATAGGCTTTTCTATGTTAGCTGGCAAAATCGACGCTTGCGAGGGCAGATTAATGATTGTAGAACGGTGAAAAAAATGACACCTTTACTGAGAAGAATCCTTAGGCAAAAGTTTTTGGCTGTCCTCGCGGCGTCAGTGCTTTGTGGGCTGGTCGGCGTTGGCCCAGTGGCATACGCCAAACCAGACGACAAACTGGCGCAAGACGATGTGCGCCATTTGCTGAACCGGACTGGCTTCGCTGCCTCCATGGCGGATATCAATACTCTCACGGGTTTGAGCCGTAAACAGGCGGCGGAACAGTTGCTCGCGGCGACACGTGATGTGGCAATTACCCCGCCGCCCGCATGGGTCACCACACCGATCACGCCCGCCACCAAGTTGCGTGATATGACGCCGGAACAGCGTCAGGCCGAACTGCGCCTCAATAATGAACGTGCAATCGATCTGCGTGAGTGGTGGTTTCGCGAGATGTTGGCCACCCCCTCACCGCTGACTGAAAAGATGACGCTGTTCTGGCATAACCACTTTGCCACCAGTCAGCAGAAAGTACGATTCAGCAGCTTGATGTACCAGCAGCACGTGCTGTTACGGAAAAATGCGCTCGGCAACTTTGGTTCGATGCTGCGACAGGTGGCGCGCGACCCGGCGATGCTGATCTACTTGGATAATGCCAACAGTCGGCGCGAGCAGCCTAATGAAAACTTCGCGCGCGAAGTGATGGAGCTTTTTACCCTCGGTGAGGGTAGCTACACGGAGCAGGACATTAAGGAAATGGCACGCGCGTTCACCGGTTGGTCGCTTGACCGCGAGACCGGTGAATTTTTGTTCCGGCGCGCGATTCACGACGCGGGTACCAAAACGATATTTGGTAAGCGCGGTAACTTTGAAGGCGACCAAGCACTCGATCTGCTGCTGAAGCGTCCTGAGACTGCGCAGTTCATTACGAAAAAGTTATGGCGTGAATTCGTCTCGCCAGCGCCCGATGACGTGGAAGTGGCGAGACTTGCGACTGTGTTTCGAGACTCCGGATACAACATCGCCAAGCTGATGCAAGCCATGCTGGCCTCGGATGCATTTTATGCGCCTGAAAATCGCGGGGCACTTGTGAAGTCGCCCGTTGAGTTTGTGGTCGGCACGCTCAAGCTGTTTGATATCAAAACGCCGAATCTACGGCCCTTCGTATTTGCTTCCGCTCTGCTCGGGCAAAATGTGTTCGCGCCGCCTAACGTGAAGGGCTGGCCGGGTGGTGAGGTGTGGATCAACTCGGCAACGCTGCTCGGACGCAAGCAGTTTGTTGATCGACTGTTCCGGAACGAGGACCGTATGGAGCCGGTGATGAATGCGCTCGATGAAATGGCAGATCGCAGTGGCACACCGCCGCCGCCAGGCCGGGCACAGCGGCAGCAACGTTTGGCTGAGCGCGCCATGTCCGCGCTGAATTGGAACTTGGACACATGGTCGTCGACCTTCAATCAACCGAGCGCCAGGGACAATATTGCCAATATGGCAAAAGTGGTGTTGGCGGTGACACCGAGTCGGCTGCCGGTTGGCGGTAACCCCTCTGATTGGGCGCGGACGTTCGTTGCCGACCCTGCCTACCATTTGAAGTGAATGTGAAGTGAATTGCTGGCTTCCAGAGCTAAAGGAAAGATCATGAATCGCAGAAAATTTTTTCGCGCCGCCGGAGTGTCTGCACTCGCAGCATCCGCACCACTATTCGGCAACGTCAATGGTGTGGTCTGGGCACAGTCTCCAAGCCCATCCAGTGCTCCTAGGACAACGACATTGCCACCATCGCCCTACAGCAACCTACTGATCTTGATCGAGTTAAAGGGGGCAAACGATGGTCTTAATACGGTCGTGCCCATTAGTGATCCGTTGTACCCGTCGTTACGGCCACGCGTCGGCTTGGAACGAGCGAGTCTCATCAACCTGACCGAGCGCGAGGCGCTGCATCCATCACTCAAGCCGCTGATGACAATGTGGGAGGGCAGGGAGCTTGCCGTGATTCAGGGGCTTGGTTATCCCAATCCGAATTTGTCGCACTTTCGCTCTATTGAAATATGGGACACCGCTTCAAAGAGTGAGGAGTACTTGGACGCGGGTTGGCTCGCGCGTACCTTTGCGCAGAACCCCGCCCCCAAAGCCTATGCGGCGGACGGTGTGGTGGTGGGCTCGAATGACATGGGCCCACTGTCGGGATATGCCGCGCGCACCATCGCGCTTGCCGACACCGCGCAGTTTCTGCGCACGGCACGCTTGGCGCAGGCCGGGCGGGACGAGCGCAACAGTGCGCTCAGGCATATCTTGGCGGTGGAAAGCGAGGTGGTACATGCGGCCTCCAAACTGAATACGAACTATCAATTCAAGACGACGTTTCCAACCAGTGCATTCGCCGGTCAAGTGCGGACAGCCGCGCAATTGGCGGCCAGTAACGCGGGGATCGCTGTGATTCGATTGACGCTGGGAAGTTTTGATACCCATGCCAATCAGCTGGGGACACACGCCAATCTGTTGCGTGATTTGGCGGATGGCATCGGCGCGTTGAAGTCGGCTTTGCAAGAGCTCAATCGCTGGGACTCCACCCTCATCATGACCTACTGTGAGTTTGGACGTCGCCCAAAAGAAAACCAGAGCAACGGCACCGACCACGGAACCGCCAATGTGCAGTTTGTGGTCGGCGGCAAAGTGCGCGGTGGCATGTACGGTGAAGCGCCGCAACTCGCACGGCTTGATGGCAATGGCAATCTGCCGTTCGCGGTGGATTTCCGCTCGGCATACAGCACCGTCATCAGCAAATGGTGGGGCTTGGATGCATCGCGTGTGTTGAACGGCCGATTCGCGCCGATGGACTTCCTCGCCTAGCGAAACCATCATCCGATTGGGGCGGGTCGTCAAGATGCGCGGAAAAACTTGAAAGTCCATTAAACACGGGCACTTTCAGGTATTTTTGCCTGAAGGTGCCCGTCAATCGGCGACTTTTGGTTCTAAGGTTTGGGCGGCTCGGTGCCGTGGGAAAGCAGGTGTTTGATCCAGCCTTGCTGCCAAGGTTTCCACGGGTGTGACCGCTATAATTTGGCGATGAGCTGCCTCACCAATCTCGTCGCGTTTGAAACATCGTCTGAAACGATCTCCGTTGCCGTCGCGCGCGCGGAGCAAATAGTTTCCCGCGAAATCGCTGAGGCGGGTCAACTAAGTGGTGAGTTGGCGTTGCCGACGATGCACGCGCTGCTAGCCGAGGCTGGCCTTTCTCTGGCAGAACTTGATGTGGTGGTGTTTGGTCAAGGACCGGGATCATTCACCGGTGTGCGTGTCGCTTGTGGCATTACCCAAGGGCTTGCCTATGGGTTGGGCAAACGCGTGATTGCATTGCCAACACCCTTGGCGCTCGCCGAAGCGGCGAAGCGGGACGGTGCTGAGCACATTCTTGTCGCCACCGATGCGCGCATGGGAGAAATCTATCTCGCGGCCTATGTACAAGATTCCACCCAGCCCACCGGCTTTGCTGAGTTGGTTCCGCCATGTTTGTTGAAGCCTGAGGAGTTCGAGCAACTGATCATTCCTCAGCTACCGGCGAAACATTTGGCCAGTCGCTGGGTCGGTATTGGCAGTGCTTTTGCCGTGCCTACGCTTACCGATGCGATTACGGCCAGCAGGATTATTTCAATTGTGGTGTCAGGTGTGCCGGCGTTTCCATTAGCGGCAGAGCTGGTTTGTGTTGCACGGCGTTTGCTTAACCGCGTGGGTGACGCCGTAACCATTCGTCCGCACGACGCTGCGCCGCTGTACGTTCGGAACAAGGTCGCGCTGACTATCGAGGAGCGACGCTTGATTGCACGAGCCAAGGCTGAAAGTGCCGTCGAAGCGAAAGCACATTCGACCAGCCCGCCGCTCGCCGGGTTTGCATCGTGAGTGCACGGCCAAAAACGCAAACGATCTCGCTCAGTTTTCAGAAGCTGGAAGAACACCATCTGCCGGCGGTGGTGGCGATTGAATCGAGCGTCTACGCGTTCCCGTGGACCCACGGTAATTTTCGCGATTCGTTGTATTCGGGCTACGATTGTATCGGCGCGTGGTGCCATGGCGAACTGGTGGGCTACACGATCACCGTGCCGGCGCTCGAAGAAATGCACCTGCTCAATGTTGCCGTGGCGAAACATTGTCAGGGAAGAGGTGTCGGCGCGGCGATATTGCAGCATGTGATTGACAGAGCCGGGTCAACCGCGTGTGAAGTGATTTATCTTGAGGTCCGGCCCAGCAATATTGCCGGTCTCAGGTTGTATGAGCGCTTCGGATTTCGGCAACTCGGGCTGCGCCGCGACTACTACCCTGCCGTCACCGGTCGCGAGGACGCGCTGTTTCTTGGCCTAAACATTAAGGCACCAGCTAAACATGCGCCTCGATAAAGACTATTTGTTAGAGATGGAGCTCTGGTCTCACTTTGAGATGCGGGGTTTGGGGCACGAAGATCTTGGTACAAAACTACAAGCGCCGCTACCGGTGCGGCCCGCCCCTGTAGCTGCACCTGCGGCTCCGGCGTCGAGAGCGGTTGCGAGCCCTGTGGTTACGAAGCCGGTGGCAGGTCCGTCGACCGCTAAGCCGCCTCCTGTAGCTGCGAAGCAGGTAACGGCTGATGCCTCAGTTCCTGTGGACCCGGCGCGCTTGGAAAGGATCTCCGAAGCCGATTGGCCTTCGCTGACAGAAATATCGGCCAACTGTGCGGCTTGTACACTTTGCAAACAGCGCAAACAAGTTGTGTTTGGCGTCGGCGCCCAGTCAGCGCAGTGGCTGTTTATCGGCGAGGGCCCCGGTGCCGAGGAGGACCAATCGGGTGAGCCGTTTGTTGGTCAGGCCGGCAAGCTGCTCGACGCCATGTTGACGGCAGTCGGATTGCAACGCGGGCGGGAGGTGTATATCGCCAACGTAGTGAAATGTCGTCCGCCGGGAAACCGCACGCCGCTTCCAGAGGAGGCTGCCGCCTGTGCGCCGCTGCTGGATCGACAGATCGAGCTTATCCGACCCAAAATCATCGTGGCGCTGGGCAGGACGGCTATTACTCGACTGACCGGCTCGGAGGCCGCCATGGCGGCCGTGCGCGGTCGGGTGCATACCTACCGTAACATCCCAGTCATTGCCACTTATCATCCTGCCTATTTGTTACGTAACCTGCCTGAAAAGCTAAAGGCATGGGAAGATCTGCAGCTTGCCAAAAGGACATTTTCGGGGGACTAGCAAAACACAGAGTTGCCCTCATTTGATGGTCGCGGTGACGTAGTTGTTGAGTTACCGCCAATTTTCCCGTGTTTTTTCCCAAAGGAATATCATGCGCAAACTATTTGTACTGTTTGGTCTGGCTGCCGCGTTGACGTTGAGCGGTTGTGGCTATAACGATTTTCAGTCGAAAGACGAGGCGGTAAAGAAGGCTTGGGCTGAGGTGCTCAACCAGTACCAGCGTCGCGCCGACCTAATCCCGAATCTGGTCGCCACCGTGCAGGGCTTTGCGTCGCAAGAAAAAGATGTCCTGCTCGGCGTGACCAATGCGCGTTCCAAAGTCGGCTCGATCAACATGACTGCCGAGGCGCTGACCAACCCCCAAGCAGTAAAGAATTTCCAAGCTGCGCAAGGCGAGTTATCTTCTGCGCTGTCACGTTTGTTGGTGGTTTCTGAGAACTATCCGCAGCTGAAATCCGATGCGAACTTCCGCGATCTGCAGTCGCAACTGGAAGGCACTGAGAACCGTATCACCGTCGCGCGCAAGCGTTTCACGGAATCGGTCGAGGGCTACAACGTACTTACGCGCCAGTTTCCCACCAACCTGACTGCCATGATTTTTGGTTATAAGGTTAAGGAGCAATTCACGGTGGAGAATGAAAAGGCGATTGCGGTGCCACCCAAGGTGAATTTCGGCACCACGCCTGCACCGGCAGCACCGGCAACAACGGCACCTGCCGCCGCACCGGCACCTGCGGCAACGAAGTAATTCGTCAGCTAAACCAACACTAAGCTGTTCACGCCAGTGAGCAATCGGCGGATCGACCTGCCAACACACGACACGCTACCCTCGTATTGCATTGCGAGGGTAGCGTTTGTTGTGTGCACGTTGATGGTGATGCTTGCGGCATTCCCGGTAACCGCCATCGCGGCAGAGGGTGATCTACAGAAAATCCCCGCGCTTGAAAAGCGGGTGACTGACTTGGCAGCAGCGCTCGGTCAGGACGAGCAGGCGCGTATCACCGAGCGTATTCGCGTCTTTGAGCAAAAGAAGGGCGGCCAGATTGCTGTGTTGATTGTCGACACCACCGCACCGGAAGCCATCTTTGATTACTCCCTGCGCGTTGCTGAGAGTTGGAAAATCGGGCGCAAAGGCGTTGATGATGGTGTGTTGTTTGTGATCGCCAAGGGTGATCGTAAGATGCAAATTCTCACCGGTCCCGGCGTGCAAGGTTCGCTCACGGATGCGACGAGTAAACGCATCATTGCGGAAATCGTTGCGCCGCGCTTTCGCGAGGGCAAATATGGTGACGGTATTTACAACGGCGTCGACAAGATCGCTTCGGTCATTGACGGCGAGGCACTGCCGCCCCCTGCAAAAAAGAAACAGGCAACCAAATCCATCGACGGCGGTGAGTTTTTGGTGCTCGGTATCTTTGCCGCCATTTTTGTAGCGCCGGTATTGCGAAGTATCTTTGGTCGCTTTCTTGGCGCGACCGCGACGGGTGGAGTAACCGGTGCCGCGGCGTGGTTTCTGCTGGGCGGCATGGTATTCCCGATATTTATCGGTGTCATTGTCTTCATCATCGCGCTGTTCGCGGGCCTGCTGAATTTTTCCAGCGGTCGCGGTGGCGGGTGGGGTGGTGGTTTTGGTGGTGGCGGTGGCTGGTCCGGCGGTAGCGGCGGATCGGATAGTTTCTCTGGCGGCGGCGGCAGTTTTGACGGCGGCGGCGCCTCGGGAGATTGGTGATGACTTGGCTTAAACGATTCATGCGCCACGTGTGGATGTCGCCGTTGATCGCTAGGCGGGCATTCACCGATGAAACACTCAGGGCAATCGAGGTCGCCGTGGCCACCTGCGAACAAACGCATCGCGGGCAGGTGCGATTTGTTGTGGAAGCGGAGTTGACCACGCAGCAACTTTGGTCGGGGCTTACCTCCCGTGCACGCGCCGTTGAAGTATTTTCCGGTTTGCGTGTGTGGGATACCGAAGAGAACAACGGCGTGTTGATCTATGTGCTGCTGGCTGATCGCAAGGTCGAGATCATCGCCGACCGCGGCATCCACGCGAAGGTCGGGACCGAACGTTGGCGGGCGATTTGCAAGGAGATGGAGTTACATTTCCGCAAACGCGATTTCCGCGAGGGTAGCGTCAACGCGATTCACAAAGTCGGCGTTGAACTCGCATTCTACTTCCCGTCTCACGGCCACCGTACCAACGAGCAGTCGGATAAACCGGTGATGTTGTAAAGATTTCAGCAACTAGGCGAACTGGCGATTGCGCCGACGTTTTCAGGCATTTTTGCCACAAGATGCCCGCCAGTGTTAGGGTTTGATGTAACACGGGCGACAATTCGTCGCCCGTTTTGTGCTGTTTACGCCGCATTGGTCATGGTCGGATCACTGCTTCTTCAGGCAATCCGATATAAATGCCTTGCGCTCGTCGCCTTTTTTTCCTTCTGCCTCCTTGTTGCAAGACTTCATCTTGTCTTGCTGACGCGCTTGTTTGTCGGTGAGGCACTCTTTCATGAACGCCTTGCGCTCATCCCCTTTTTTGTCGCCTGCCTCTTTATTGCAGGTAGCCATTTTGTTCTGTTGGGTTGCGGCGGCTTTTTCCTCCGCCGATGCGGTCATTGCACTGATACAGAGTGGGATCGCAATTATCACTGCTGCAAATGCTGTCTTCATTTGATTCTCCTCGTTCGTTGGGGTGAGTGGCGCGGTATGAACCTTGGCGGCGGCGTGTTTGCTGCACTTGTCACCGCCTCGCGGATGTCCGCTGTTGAATACCATGGCAACTTGACCAACGCCGCAATCACAAGGTCGGTTGACTCGCTTTGGCTGGCTGGCGGTGGGCTCATCATTCGGCGATTAAAGCGGGTCATACTGCCGAGATATCTACCGGCACTCCGTTGAGAACGGCATTTCCTGACACAGCATCCACTACCGTTTCGTCGGTGAGATCATTGACGCTAACGCCGGCATGCATCGCCGCGACAGACTGCTTCACGCCGACCCGCTGCTGGCCAAACCCGTGCGGGATCGACACGACACCGGGCATCAGCTCGTCACTCGCGACGACATCAATGGTAACCTTTCCAACGCGCGAGGTGACGGTGACCGTTTGCCCGTCAGAAAGTTTGCGGCTCGCCAGATCAGCCGGGTGCATCAGCAACTGGTGACGCGCCTTTCCTTTGACTAATCGATGGCTGTTGTGCATCCATGAGTTATTGCTGCGAACGTGTCTTCGGCCGATGAGTTGAAGCGCCTCCGGGGTATTGCGTGCCGATTCAACGGCGGCTTCAACACGTGCGATGTCGGCAATCAACAGTGGCGGGGCGCACTGTATTTTCCCATCTGCGGTTTGCAGACGCGTGAAGAGTGACGGGGCGAGTGGACCCAGATCGATGCCGTGCGGCGCATTCATCATCTGCGCAAAAGTCACGCCCGGATAGTGGGCCGCTGCCGCAGTGACGACGTCTCTCACGCTGCGTGGTGCCCGATACTCGTGCTCCAGCAGCGCTGCCAGACGTGAACCAATGCCCGTAAAAATTTCCCAATCGTAGCGTTCGTATGCAGCACGTCGCCAAATCGCTTTGTTGAAACGCGTCACGTTGCGCACCGCAAAGGCGTTAAATACTGAGTCGTAGTGGTCGTGATTGAGAGCTGAGGTCGGCGGCAGGATGACACTGGCATGGCGCGTCGTCTCGTTGATGTAGATATCGACTGAGACCATAAACGATAGCCCCGCAAGCGCACGATCGAGTTGATTCCCGTTCGGTGTCGACAACACCGGATTGCCCGCCGTTGTGAACAGTGCGCGCACCTGTCCCTCGCCCGGCGTGAGCATCTCCTCGGCAAGTGCCGCGACGGGAAGCTCGCCATTGGTTTCTGGCAGCTTGCGTACTCGCGAATGCCAGCGGCCGTGCCCACCGGTTCGAGTGCCGGGCCCGGTGATCGGCAGCACTGGATTGGTAAGGAGTGCTCCGCCGATACGATCGAGATTGCCGGTAACGAGGTTGAGTAGGTAGATCAGCCATTGGTTCGTCGCACCAAAGGCCTGCGTGGTGGTGCCCATACGTCCATACGCAACGGCAGATTTAGCCTTTACAAACTCGCGCGCAATGGTCCGAGTGATGGCCGCTTCAATTCCGGTGAACGGCGCAACACGTTCCGGCGTGAGCGCCTTGATGGCGTCGAGCGCGTCATCGAGCCCGGTGAGTTTGTCGGCATCCGGAATGCGCAACAGGTTCTCTTCGCGCAGCGTGTTGATGAGCGCTGCGAGCAAGGCGGCGTCACTGCCGGGGCGAATGAAGTGGTGGGCTGATGCAACTTCCGCTGTTTCGGTGCGCCTTGGATCAACCACAACCACCCGGCCCCCCCGGGTCTGGATCGCTTTCAGTCGCTTGGCCACGTCGGGCACGGTCATCATGCTGCCATTGGAGGCGATAGGATTGCCGCCAAGAATCAGAAAGTAATCGGTGTGGTCGATGTCCGGAATGGGATCAGGAATTGATGGCCAAACATCCAGTACGACACCAGTTGCTGCGGCAATTGGTCGACCGACGACGCTGAGAATACGTTACGACTGCCGATCAATTTGGCGATCGGTGGAAAGTTGAGCAGGTGGCCAAAATTATGAACGTTGGGATTTCCCGCATACAGCGCAACCGCGTCGTTCCCATGCTCGCGAATGATCCCGGCGAGTTGCGTTGCGACTAATTCAAATGCGTCGTCCCATTCGATAGGGCGCCATTCACTCCCGTTGCGTACTATCGGCGTACGCAAACGTTCAGGGTCCTCGTGGATATCCTTCAACGCGACCGCCTTCGGGCAAATGTGGCCGCGTGAAAACGGATCGTTATCGTCGCCGCGGATGCTGGTGATGTTTTCTCCGTCGAGATTAAAGGTGAGGCCACAAATCGCCTCACAGAGATTACACGCCCGGTATTCGGTCCGAAACTGCTTGCTTGAGGCAACTTCGCTCATCTTGTCCCTCCGTTGGAGTCGTTCGGTTAGAACGAAACGCCGTAACGTCCGTCAGCAACTGTCAGTGTCGCGTCTGCGCCAAACGGAATGGTGAGTTTTCGCGCAACGTGCCCGAACGGGAAGTCTGTCAGCACCGGGCAGTCCACCATGTTGCGAAGGGTGGCGACAACGTGCTTCATCGTGTAGGGAAAGCGATTCGCCTCCGCTTCGCAGTCGTTGAAGTCGCCGACAAGAATCGCGCGTTGCTTTTGCAAGATCCCCGCGTGGAACAACTGCCAGATCATTCGTTCGGCAGCATATGGCCGTTCACCGATCTCTTCGAGAAAAAATATGCCGCCTGATATATCGGGCATAAAGGGCGTACCGACCAGGTCGCTGACCAACGAGAGATTGGACCCCCAGATCGGGCCGGTAAGTGTTTGTTGCGCGTAAGCGTGATTGGTTTCAACTGTCACCGAAAGCATTTCCCCGCGCAGCACCGGCCAGAAGTGTTTTTCCATAAAGGCGTGATCGTCGGCGATTTGGCCCTCATACAACTCGTCGCCGAAATCTGTTGCCACGCCCGGACCGGCCAACGTCACGTAGCTGCTCTTGGCAATCGCGGCCAGATTGATTGCTGTGAAGTCAGAGAAACCGCAAAGGACTTTGCCGGACTTTGCGACGGCCTCCCAATCAATGCGATGTACGATGCGCGAAATACCATACCCTCCGCGCGTCATCATCATTGCATCGACCTTCGGGTCGGCGAGCAGTTTATTGAAACTCGCCAAGCGTAGGTCGTCTGGTGCGGAGAAGTACTCGTATGCGCCCAGCGCATCATCTGCCAGCAGGCAACGATACCCAAGCGCCTCAATTCTTGAAACTCCGCGCTGCACGCGTTCTGCCACCGGCGCCCCGGCCGGCGAAAACACACCGATGATGGCGCCGCGCGGCAACGGCCGGGGTATTGCGTAACGTGAGGACTTCATGTTGCTGGTGCGGTTACTTGCGCGTCGCCTGAGAATCCACCACGGCAAGCGCTGTCATGTTGATGATGCGACGAACGGTTGCGGTTGGAGTGACGATATGTGCCGGCTTGGCGGCGCCTAGCAGAATTGGGCCGATTGTAATACCGCCACCAGCAGCCGTTTTGAGCAGATTAAAGGAGATGTTTGCGGCATCAAGTGTTGGCATGATCAGCAGGTTGGCCTCACCTTTGAGTCGCGAGTTGAGCATCGCGGCTTGGCGAACGTCCTCTGATAACGCCGCATCGCCATGCATTTCGCCTTCAACTTCCAGTTCCGGCGCTTGCGCCTGAATCAGCGCAAGTGCATTGCGCATTTTCACCGCAGTTGGTGCGTCAGAGGTGCCAAATGACGAGTGTGAGAGTAATGCAACCTTCGGCACAAGGCCGAAACGGCGAATTTCCTCGGCGGCCAAGATGGCCATTTCACAAATCTGTTCAGCTGTTGGGTTTTCATTGACGTAGGTGTCGCAGATAAACACAGTGCGTTTTGGCAGCATCAACAAATTCATCGCGTAGTAATGCTTCGCGCCTGCACGGCGGCCGATCACCTGGTCGATGTAATGCAGGTGCAAGGCGTGCGTGCCAAACGTGCCGCAAATCATGCCATCCGCTTCGCCGCGATGCATCATCATCGCGCCAATCAGGGTCAATCGACGACGCATTTCTATCTTGGCGTATTGTTCAGAGACACCGCGTCTTGCCGTGAGCGCGTAATACTGCTCCCAGTAGTCGCGATAACGCTGATCATACTCAGGATTAATGATCTCGAAATCGACAACCGGACGAATTCTGAGGCCGAATTTTTCAATGCGTTTTTCCAGCACTTTCGGTCGACCGATCAGGATCGGTTTTGCGAGCCCGTCGTCCACCACCACCTGCACGGCGCGAAGCACGCGCTCTTCTTCACCCTCCGCGTAGACAATCCGTTTTGGATTCTGCTTGGCCTTGGCGAATACCGGCTTCATGATAAGCCCGGAGTGGTACACAAACTGATCCAGACGCTGGTGGTATGCGTCCCAATCGGTGATCGGCGAAGTCGCAACCCCTGACTCCATCGCCGCCCTAGCGACGGCAGGCGCAACTTTGGAGATCAAACGCGGGTCGAACGGCCGCGGAATCAAGTAGTCCTTACCGAAGGAGACCGAAGATTCGCCATACGCCATCGCAACAATATCGGACTGCTCAGCTTGTGCGAGCTCTGCGATTGCCTGAACCGCCGCTAGTTTCATCGCTTCATTAATCGTCGTGGCACCGACATCAAGCGCGCCGCGGAAAATAAACGGGAAGCAGAGCACGTTGTTGACTTGGTTGGGATAGTCGGATCGTCCGGTGGCAATGACGGCGTCATCACGTACCGCGCGGATTTCCTCCGGCAGAATCTCGGGCGTCGGATTTGCCAGTGCCAAGATCAGCGGTTTTGCCGCCATACGTTTGACCATATCCTGCTTCAATACGCCGCCGGCAGAGAGTCCCAAGAACACGTCGGCGTTGTCAATGACCTCGCCGAGTTTGCGCGCATCGGTAACTTTTGCGTAGCGCTCCTTGTTTGGATCCATCTCTTCTTTGCGGCCCTGGTAAACGACCCCCGCAATGTCGGTCACCCAAATGTTCGACATCTTCATGCCGAGTGCTACCAACATGTCGAGACACGCCAACGCCGCCGCACCCGCGCCCGACGAGACGAGTTTGACTTTGGAAATATCTTTTCCCACGACTTTGAGCCCGTTATAAATAGCCGCGCCGACGATGATGGCTGTACCGTGTTGGTCGTCGTGGAACACAGGGATCTTCATTCGCTCGCGGAGCTTTTTCTCCACATAAAAGCACTCCGGTGCCTTGATGTCTTCCAAGTTGATCCCGCCGAAAGTGGGCTCAAGGGAGGCGATGATATCGACCAACTTCTCCGGATCGAGCTCATTGACTTCGATGTCGAATACGTCAATGCCGGCAAACTTCTTGAACAGTACGGCTTTGCCTTCCATCACCGGCTTCGCGGCAAGCGGGCCAATGGCACCGAGGCCCAGAACGGCCGTCCCGTTGGTGATGACGGCAACCAAGTTGCCACGCGCGGTAAGATTGCGCGCTTCGCTCGGGTTTTGCGCAATTTCCTCGCATACCGCGGCCACGCCCGGTGTATATGCAAGGGCAAGATCGCGCTGCGTGGCAAGTGGTTTGGTCGCGGTGATCTCAATCTTGCCGGGACCCGGATACCGGTGATAGTCGAGGGCACCTTGCTTCAAGTCGTCACGCATTTTCATGTAGTTTCTCCTATGAGAAGTCTAACACGCCACCGGTTGTGAGGCCCCATCGGTTAGTCGACCGTTGGTACTGTGGTGTGATACTTCTGCTGTTACGGGTGCCGGAGCCTGCGAACCCAGCTAGAGTGCGTCATGTTTGCAGATGGGGAGGTCGTTATGCCGCTGCTTCGGCACACGCACACTCTGCCTGCGTTGATGTTCTTGTGATCGGAGAGATGAGCCACATGACCCACGCTGCAACTGACATCCCACCCGCCACGCCCACGAAGAATCAGTTTGCGCTGCTTGCAGAAAGACGGTTCGCGCCGTTTTTTTGGACGCAGTTTCTTGGCGCTGCCAACGACAACATCTTCAAGTTCGCGTTCACGGTGCTCGCAACCTATCACGCTGCGGAGTGGGGCGGGCTCGATCCGAAAGTTGCCGGGGCGCTGATTGGCGGGTTGTTCATACTGCCGTTTGTGCTATTTTCGGCGACGGCCGGTCAGCTTGCGGACAAGTACGATAAGGCTACGCTGACGAAGTTGGTCAAGAATATGGAGATTGCCTTCATGTTGTTGATCAGTGCTGGATTTGTCCTACACCTTTCCAGTCTTCTATTTCTTGGTGTGTTCTTAATGGGCTGCCACTCGACGCTATTTGGCCCGGTCAAGTTCGCCTATCTGCCGCAACACCTCGCGGATTCGGAACTGACCGGGGGTAACGGCATGATCGAAATGGGCACCTTTACGGCGATCCTATTGGGCTCGATGATTGGCGGATTTCTGGTCAAGCTCGACGGTAACGGTGTTGTTTACGTTGCGGGAATCTCGCTGCTGCTTGCGGTGGCGGGGCGAATCACGGCGGGCATGGTGCCCGCGTCTCCGCCGCCTGCGCCCGAACTCAAAATCAATTGGAATCCGGCAAGTGAAACTTGGGCCAATCTAAAGATTGCTCATCGCAATCCTGCTGTCTTCAATTCGCTGATTGGGAACTCGTGGTTTTGGTTTATGGGGTCAATTTTTCTGACCTCGATGACCGGTTTTGCCAAAGAGGTACTCGGCGGTGACGAAATGGTCGTGCTTTTGCTCATGGGTCTGTTCACCGTTGGTATTGGCTTCGGCTGTGTGCTGTGTGAAAAGATGTCGGGGCACAAGATCGAGATCGGACTGGTGCCGTTTGGCTCGATCGGCATGACTCTCTTTTCGGTCGACTTGTACTTCGCTTCGAGCGGGCTCTCGCCGAGCGGAGCGCTGGTGAGTGTTGGCGCGTTTGTGCAGAAGTGGGCGCACATCCGTGTCATGGCCGATCTGTTTCTGATGGCGATGTTTGCCGGTTTTTTTTCGGTGCCGCTATACGCCATGATGCAAGCGAGGTCCGAACCTAATTACCGGGCGCGAATCGTTGCGGCAAACAATATTCTCAATGCGGTATTCATGGTTATCGCATCGGTATTGGCCGCAGTGCTGCTCAAGGCGGGGTTGTCACTCCCCGAGTTATATCTTGTCGTTGGCGTGATGAATGCGGTCGTCGCGATCTACATCTTTAAGTTGATTCCTGAGTTCCTCATGCGCTTTTTGGTGTGGATACTCATTCACACGTTCTATCGGGTGGATCAGCGCGGCCTGGAGAATATCCCAGACGACGGACCTTGCGTTCTAGTCTGTAACCATGTCAGTTTTGTTGATGCGCTCGTGATCGCCGGTTGCATCCGACGACCGGTCAGATTTGTGATGGACTATCGAATCTTTAAGGTACCGGTACTCAATTTTGTGTTCCGCACGGCCGGCACAATTCCCATTGCCCCGGCCAAAGAAGACCCGGCAATGCTCGAACGTGCCTATGAACGGATTGACCAGTACCTGCAAGATGGCGAGGTTGTTTGTATTTTCCCCGAGGGACGAATCACGGATAACGGTGAAATCTATCCATTCAAGAAGGGTGTCATGCGGATAATTGAGAAGAATCCCGTGCCGGTGATTCCGATGGCGCTGCGAGGATTGTGGGGAAGTTTCTTTTCACGCTGGGGTGGAGTGGCGATGCGGTATCCGCGTGGCATCTTCTCGCGTATCGCCCTTATTGCGGATCGACCGTGGGCACCGGATGTCGTTTCACCTGAACGGCTGCAGAACAAGGTGCTTGAACTGCGGGGAGATTGGAAGTAGATAATTGAAACTCGCCAATTGACGGACGTTTTCAGGCATAAACGTGAATTCAACAGCAAATGTCGACGACCTTTAGGGGGTTGATTTAGGGGGTAAGGTATCGAACGGCGGTACCCTTTTGTTTCTCAAGACGAAAGGACACTGCCATGAAACGTTCGGACCTTACCCTAGACGAAA
>JADCIX010000068.1 GCA_020247545.1 Rhodocyclaceae bacterium
CTTGATCGACTGCGGATTGTTCCAAGGGCACAAACAACTGCGATTGCGCAACTGGGCACCCCTGCCATTTGACGTTCAGCAGCTTGACGCAATCGTCTTAACGCACGCGCATATCGACCACAGCGGGGCATTGCCGCTTCTTGCACGTGTGGGCTATCGCGGGCCGGTGTACTGTACGTCGGCGACGCGCGAGCTCGCCACAATCCTGTTACCTGACGCCGCTCATTTGCAAGAAGAGGATGCGAGCTTCGCTAATCGGTACGGCTTCTCCAAACACTCACCGGCACTGCCGCTTTATACCGTTGAAGACGCGCGTCAATCCTTGCGCTTGCTCAAATCCGTGGAGTTTGACCAGCCACACGCACTCACGCCGTCGGTTATCGCCACTTGGCACCGCGCGGGGCATATTCTCGGGTCTGCCTGGTTGACTATCCAGATCGGCGACCACAAGTTGTTGTTTACGGGCGATCTCGGTCGCCCGGAAGACGCAATGATGAAACCCCCCACACCCGCAAGCGATGCGGATTGGATGGTGGTGGAATCTACCTATGGAAATCGACGGCATGTAGCCACAGATCCCGCCGACGCGTTACGCGCTGCCGTTGAACCAGCTCTACACAAAGGTGGCGTTGTCGTAATTCCCACTTTCGCGGTCGGGCGCGCACAGAGTGTATTGTTGTACTTGTATCGCCTTCGGCAGGCGCGAAAGATTCCTTCTGTACCGGTCTATCTGAACAGCCCAATGGCAGCAGATGCCACTGAACTGTTTCGCCATCACAGCGATGAACATCGCTTACTGCCGACTGAGTTTCAGGCGATTCGCAATATGGTGCACATCGTCAATACACCAGAAGAGTCGCGGCATTTGAATACGCTCTCTGGGCCAATGATTATTGTATCGGCGAGCGGCATGGCAACAGGCGGTCGAGTGTTGCACCACATCAAGCGGTTTGGTGGCGATCCACGCAATACAATCGTATTCACTGGTTTTCAAGCCGCCGGCACACGTGGCGCACGATTGGTTGAGGGCGAGAGGGAGCTGAAGATGTTTGGCGAGTATGTACCGATCCGTGCAAAGGTAATTTCGCTTGATTGCCTTTCCTCTCATGCCGACTATTCGGAAATGGTCGAATGGTTACGCAGCGCAGGCAAAGCGCCTACGCGGTGTTTCATCACACACGGCGAGCCCGCAGCCGCCGATGCGTTGCGTTTGCACTTAGCTGAGTCGCTCGGTTGGCGGGCAGAGGTGCCGGAATACGGCGAGGTTGTTCAACTTAGTCCCTAGCCTGAACATTTCATCGGGGCGCGTTCGAAAGCGGGCGAGTAGGTGAACAGGCGAGCGATGTTTTGCCGGACTGACCACAGCATCGCGGGCTATGCTTCGGCAGCAAGGCGGAACATTCCTGTGCAATCGCCGGCGAGCGAACCTACAGTCCGCATCCACAGCAAAAGAGAAGCGAGCCAAGTTGGTTTGCCAATCGCCCAGATTGATTGACGAGCGGGAGGATGCGCTCCACCGTATGAACCTGCTGTGCAATGTGCGCGATGATTGCCGAAGCGTAACCGGAGTCCGTGGCGATTTCCAATACACCTTCGCAGCCCTCAGGCGCTAGCGCTTCCACCATCAAGGCGACGCTATAGGGTTGTGAAATGGTTTGTCACTCGGCAACCGGCAACGGCGAGTCGGTGTCTGTGATGTGTCTATCATCGGGCGCGGGCCATTAAGGGTTTAACTACTGAGTATTGAACGTAGCAGCGCGCGATTTAGCGGTTTTGCGTAACATCAAACCAACATCACATGTTTGTCAGAATCGTAGTGTCTAGCAGAGAAAAATTCTTGCGTACATCGTTGCGCTGTATCAATAGTTGCGCTGTTATCCGCTTCTATACTTAATCAATTATTTTTTGATCGCCACAAAACAGCGGCGATGAGTAAGAGTAGGTGGTGGGCATAGGTTGCGGGTGAGCAGATGGTAGTTGGCTAACTAATCTCTAGGAGCGATAACCCCTAATGAATTCCTTGACGAAAATGGCGCTAGGATTAATTGGTCAGTTGAAACCACAACCGGCAATCGGTGATTTGGCGACTGTGCTTGAGTTACCGCCCGCAAAAACCAGTGGCGGCATGCCGCTGATGGATGCCCTTAGTCTTCGGCAATCTCGACGAGAGTTTTTGCCAGAAGCACTGGCACCACAGATGCTTGCCGATTTGCTTTGGGCGGCTGCGGGGGTGAATCGTGCCGAGTTGGGTGGGCGAACCTCGCCAAGTGCGATGAATTCTCAGGAGGTGCAGCTTTATGTTGCGTTACCAGAGGGGCTTTTTCAATATGCAGGGGCTAGCCACCAATTGAAGCGCATTACCGCTACGGATGTTCGCCGCGTAACCGGTTATCAGGATTTTGTCGATTCAGCGCCACTGGATTTCATTTACGTTGCAGATCATGCGCGCATGACAATGGTGTCTGCGGCGCAGCGTGAGTCATACGCGTTTGCGGCGGCAGGTGCGATGGCGCAAAACGTTTATTTGTTTTGTGCATCAGCAGGGCTTGCGACGGTGATTCGCGCATGGTTTGACCGAGACGCACTTACCGCCGCAATGGGGTTGAATCCCGACCAACAAGTGCTCCTAGCGCAAACGGTTGGCCGCTCTGAGACCTCGCGTTTGACCAACAGCGCTTGACAGCGACGATAGAGACTCGATCGGCGCCATCGTCAACGGAGGGCGCATGGCAAGGCTGGTTAGTTGACATAATATAAATATGGCCGCGCCCCTCAAATTGTTTCAACTTGCCCGCGCTGTACTGCGCTATTGTCCAGCATTTTGCTTTCTCTCACGCCCTAAAAGCAATCGGCATAGACCATGCAACTAACCAGCCTCCAACCCCGCATCCGCACCCTACGACAATCCGACTAACCCACGGAGATGTCAAAGACAAGTTTGGTTACAACCTCTCACAACTATTTCACATTCATCCAATAAGCTGATCGCTCTCCTACAGCCATGTCGAGTGCCCCCTATGTCCCGAACTTTCGTTACGATCCTTCGCACTATTGCCCTAGCCGTTGGCGCGATCTTTATCTTGCTGCGAGGCCCAGCCGCCCAGTCCCAAGTGCGCGACGTCATTAGCTTCGACGGGGATAATCGTGCACAGCTACTGATTCGAAGCGGCACTGCTGCAACACAACTTGGACGTTTTGATACCGCCACACAGCGCTTCAATTTTTTCGCTGCAACTGATCCCGGGACAAATTTTCGCTACGTGGCTGCGGTGGATCTGAACGGCGACGGTCGCTCTGATCTCGTGTATCAAAACATTACTCAGGGTCAAGCTGGTGACGTAGCGGCGTTGGATGGTATCAAGCCGAACACCTCCACCGTATTGCGTAGCGTAAAGCGTACCTGGGACGTTCAGGCTGTAGGTGACCTTGACGGGGATGGTTTCGGCGATCTTGTTTGGCGCTACGTTGTCAGCGGATCGCCCGATACCGGCGTATCTTATGTGTGGTTTACAAACGGCAGCAGTGTGACGCAAGTGCGCAAGCGAGGCGGCGCACCGCTTGACTGGAAGCTCATCGGCGCGCGTGACATCAACGGTGACCACGCGGCAGACATGGTCTACGTTAGTCCTGACAATCGTATTCGTGTGCTCATGGCTGCCGCACAAAGAACCTGTGCGAATCTCCCGGCGGGGAGCGTAAGCCCCGGGTTCACCGCGGTAAGGTTAGCCGACTTTGAAGGTACGGGCCGCGCGAGCTTGCTCACGCGTAGCGCTGACGGCGCGCAATTGGAGCTGATTTCCTTAGACGGTCGCGGGGTGCCGCTGCCGCCACCTAGCGCGAATCCTGATGATCCAAACGCAGCGTGCGCATCGAGTAACAGTTCAATCATCACATTTAAAACTCGCCTGCCGCCAGTCAACCCGGCATGGCAATTGGTCGGAGCGGATGACTATGACGGTGACGGCATAGCGGATTTGGTATGGATGCAGCCAGATGGGAGCCTTACGTTTTGGAAAATGGACGGCACCGCAAGCCCGCGCGTGTCGGCCAACGTCGGTACGATTCCTGCGGGCTTTGAATCCTACGCAAATGCAATTGCCGCTGTGCCCTCATCGTATCCAGTCGGGATTAGCGACCAGACGATGATGGTCGACGGCACTAACCGCAACTACCGCGTCTATGTGCCCAATAGTATTACTGCGATGCGTGCAATCGTGCTGGTGCTGCACGGCGGCGGCGGCGAGGGCCTGAATGTGTCCAACACGGGCCAGCATCCGCTGTCGGTTTTCCGCAGCGTGGCCGACCGCGAGGGCTTCGTGGTGGTTTACCCCGGCGGGCTGCCCGCCAAGGACATTGAAGGTAATCCCGGCTGGGTCGATTGCCGC
>JADCIX010000069.1 GCA_020247545.1 Rhodocyclaceae bacterium
AACGAGGAGATCACTCATGCAAACTGACCCTTCCGGCATCGTATGGCTAAGTGACTCACAACACGTATCGATCGATGACCTCGTTGAGCTCTCCGGCCTGAACGCCGACGAAATCGGCGAGCTGGTGGAAAGCGGTGCGCTAGAGCCGACCGACCCAAGCCACGTACCTTGGACTTTCAGCGCCGAATGTGTCGTGACGGTACGACGGGCAACACGGCTGCGCGACGAGCTTGAGCTCGACCCACATGCGGTGGCGGTGGCGCTGTCGCTGCTTGGGCAGATTCGCCAGCTTGAGTTGGAGGTTGCACGTTTGCAGGCGCAGCAGTCCCGGATTTGAAATTGTCGGGCACCTGGGCGGTGGTGGGCCACAAGATTTTTGTGGCCGACCAGAGTAAACGTCGGATAAGCGTAACTGAACGCTGCGAACAAAACCCTAGAATTGACGGCTATCTTCAAGCATAAACGCTTGAAAACCCCCGTCTTTGCTAGACGTTAGGTTTCGAGCGGCCTCAATTTGACGGCCAGTTGGTCGACGACTTCTGCAACCTTCACCATCCTTGGCTCAGCATCGCGACGCTGCTGGTACTCAACATTGCCTTCCTTGAGGCTGCGTTCGCCGATGACAACACGGTGCGGAATGCCAATCAGTTCAAGGTCAGCCAACATGACGCCAGGACGCTCGTCCCGGTCATCGATCAACACATCGATACCGCGGCTCAAGAGCTGGTTGTAGATCGAATCGGCCGCTGCGCGTACGGTCTCGGATTTAGCGTAACCAATCGGCGCGACCACCACGGAAAACGGTGCCATCGCCGTAGGCCAGATGATGCCGCGCGCATCATGATTTTGTTCGATTGCGGCGGCCACCACGCGGGTGATACCGATGCCATACGAACCCATCAGCGGAGTTTGTGGCTTTCCATTCTCGCCAAGGAAAGTAATCCCCATCTTTGCTGGATAGGGTAGACCGGAGAAGACATGGCCGACTTCAATGCCGCGCTGAATCGCCAACACCCCTTTGCCGTCTGGTGACGGGTCGCCTTCGACAGCGTTGCGAATATCAGCCACCACGGCCGGCTCTGGTAGATCGCGTCCCCAGTTGACACCGGTGAAATGAAAGTCGACTGTATTCGCACCAGTCACAAAATCGCTCATGTTCGCGACGCTACGATCGGCAACCACGATGACGCCAGACAAGCCAACCGGGCCAAGGTAGCCGGGCTTGCAACCGAAGCTCGATTCAATCTCCGCTTCGCTGGCAAAACGAAATCCCGCGTTTAGGCCGTTGATTTTGTTGGCCTTGACTTCGTTTAGCTCGTGGTCGCCACGAATCAGCAGCAGCCAGATTGTGGTGGCAACCACATTGCCTTTTTCATCGCGTTTCTCGGTCGCAAGCACAATTGACTTGACGGTGTCAGCCAGTGGAATATTGAGCAGTGTGGCAACGTCTTCACACTTGGTTTTGCCCGGTGTCGGCGTTTTTACCATCGGCTGGGTTGGTTCTGCGCGTGTGACATTGAGCGCAACACACTCCGCCTTCTCCATGTTTGCGGCGTAGTCGGAGGTCGGGCAGTACACCAGCGCATCCTCGCCGGTGTCAGCGATCACTTGGAATTCGTGTGAACGTTCGCCGCCGATGTTGCCGGTATCGGCTTCGACTGGCCGAAAGGTCAAACCAAGGCGATTGAAAACGCGCACGTAAGCATCGTACATGGCGTCATAACTCTTGCGCGCACCCTCTGCGTCGCGGTCAAACGAATAGGCGTCTTTCATGGTGAATTCGCGGCCACGCATGACGCCAAAGCGCGGACGGCGTTCGTCCCGAAATTTGGTCTGAATTTGGTAGAAATTGATCGGTAGCTGCCGGTAGCTGCGGATGTCCTGACGGAAGATGTCAGCGAGTACTTCTTCCGAGGTTGGCTGCAGGATGAAGTCGCGCTCGTGCCGGTCTTTGATACGCAGCATTTCCGGACCCATCTTGTCCCAGCGTCCCGATTCCATCCACAACTCAGCGGGTTGGACAAACGGTGTCAGCAGCTCGATGGCACCGGCGCGCTCCATTTCTTCGCGCACCACCCGTTCGACCTTCTTGATCACACGCAGTCCCATCGGCATGTAGTTGTAGATGCCTGCCGCCAGTTTTTTGATCATACCGGCGCGCAACATCAGTTTTTGACTGATGACATCGGCATCAGCGGGGGCTTCTTTGAGGGTGGAAATGAAAAACGTTGAGGCGCGCATTATCTTTACTTTTCAATGGGTTAGTGTCGTATTGCAGGTCATTTTACACGTTGGGGAAGCAGCGGTGCCGAGTTCTGCTATTCAATTAAAGTAAATTGTGAAACAATCGTCGTAACTTAGCTTTAGAGGGGCTTGAGCCATGATTGACAAAGATGGTTATCGCCCAAATGTCGCCATCATTCTTTGTAACGCGAAGAATGAGGTCTTTTGGGGCAAGCGAATCCGCGAACATTCCTGGCAATTTCCGCAAGGCGGTATCAAACATGGCGAAGCACCTGAAGACGCGATGTACCGTGAGCTTGAAGAAGAGACAGGACTGAGGCGCGAGCACGTCAGAATTTTGGGTCGGACCAAAAGCTGGCTGCACTACAACGTGCCCAGCCATTGGGTGAAGCGCGAATGGCGCGGAACCTACAAAGGGCAGAAGCAGATTTGGTACTTGCTTCGTTTGACGGGGCGCGACAACGATATTCGCTTGCGTGCTTCAGAACATCCTGAGTTTGATGCCTGGCGCTGGCACGACTACTGGGTTCCTTTGGACTCGGTGATTGAGTTCAAACGGGACGTATACCGCAAGGCCTTACACCAGTTAGTGCGTTATCTTGATCGTCCACCCCGTGTCAGTCCGCGAACGCGCATCGACCGTCACCCTTCTGCTAGCGGTCCGAGCGACAACGGCAGAGTACTGGTGGAGATTCCAGTAGTGGCGGTGGACGACGCGCCCATGCCCAGCGACTTGCTGCTGGCGGGCGGGGATACGTTATCCTCGTCGAAATCGCGGCCGGGAGAGGCGGCATTTACACAAACACAAGGCGACTGAACGCTAATCGCCTTGTTGGCCGACCGGCGAGGTGGGCTTTAGGCCGTCTTGTTTTGCTTGATCGGCGATACTTGGATGCCCTCTGCGTTGATGGCCACGTGCGAAGACGGTGTAGAAAGTCGGCACCACGAACAGTGTCAACAGGGTGCCGAGGGTCATTCCACCGACGATCACCCAGCCGATTTGTTGGCGCGACTCTGCGCCTGCGCCAGAGGCAATTGCGAGCGGCAGCGCTCCCAATACGGTGGCACCGGTTGTCATCAAGATCGGTCGCAAACGGAGCACGGCGGCTTCGATCACCGCCTCGCGTACACTTTTGCCTTGCTCCTGCAACTGGTTGGCGAATTCGACAATCAAAATACCGTGTTTCGTGATCAGCCCTACCAGCGTGATGAGGCCAATCTTTGAAAACACATTGAGTGAGTTGTTGGTCAGCCATAGTGCCATCAACGCGCCGGTGATAGACAGCGGCACAGTCAATAAGATGACGAACGGGTCAACGAAACTTTCAAACTGCGCGGCGAGCACCAAGTAGATAAAGCAGAGCGCAAGGGCAAAACTGGTAAGAAGCGTTGCCGCCCCTTCCTTGAATTCACGAGACTGTCCTAAAACGTCCGTTTGCACTTGTGGCAACACCTTGGCGGCGGCTGCATCCATGACGTCCAGTGCCTCTTTCAAGCTGTAACCCGGGGCGATCTCGGCGTTCACTGTGGCTGAACGAAGACGATTGAAGTGGTTCAGGTTGCGCGGGCTAACACCCTCGCGTAGGGTTGTTACGTTGGATAAAGGCACCATGTCACCGCTGCGCGAGCGAACAAAAATATCGGAGATGTCGGTTGGCGTATTGCGATCATCCGGCGTGACTTGAACAATCACATCATATTGCTCACCGTCCTGCTTGAATCGAGTGACAACGCGACCACCCAACATCGTCTCCAAGGTACGGCCAACCGTGTCAACCGGGATGCCTAAGTCGCCGAGCTTCTCGCGATTCACATTTACCCGCAACTCCGGCTGGCTCAACCGAAGGTCAGAGTCGACGTTTAGCAATACGGGGCTTTTTCGTGCTTCGTCTTGAAGGCGCGCAACCATTAACGCTAACTCAGGGTAGGGCGCTTGGGTCATGACCACAAACTGAACCGGTTTGTCTCGGCCTCCGCCGAGTGAAGGCGGGGTCACCGGAAAGGCATTGATGCCTGGAATCGCCCTAAATTTTGGACGAATTTCATTGGCGATTTCGGCAGAACTTTTGGTACGTTCCGCCCACGGCTTCAGGATCAGAATCGAAAAGCCTGCGTCGGGCGATGGATTGCCGCTATTGACAAAATAGCGCGTCGCATCCGTTACGCCGGCATACACAGCTTCCATTTGCCGCGAATATTGAGCGGTGTAGTCAATTGTCGACCCTTCTGGAGCGGAGAACGGTCCAAAGATCACTCCACGATCCTCGAGTGGTGCGAGTTCAGACTTCAGATTTAGAAATAGCGGGGCGGAGACGCCAGCGAAAACAGCCCAAATCACTACGCCGATCCATCGCCTGTCAAGTGAGGCTGCCAATAGACGTTTATAGGCCTCCGTCTGCCATTCAAAAAAAGCCTCAATGGTATTGTAGACCTTGCCGTGTTTGGGCTCATGGCGTAGTAACTTTGAACACATCATCGGCGATAACGTCAGCGCGACGAATCCAGACACGATTACGGCACCGGCCAGGGCGAGCGCGAACTCAATGAACAGTCGGTCGGTGCGGGTCTGGCCAAAGGCGAGAGGGATAAACACTGCGGCCAGGGTCAGCGTCATCGCGATAATGGCAAAGCCAATTTCCTTGGAGCCCAGCAAGGCTGCCTGGACCGGTTCCATACCCTTTTCGATATTGCGATAGATGTTTTCCAAAACAACAATTGCGTCGTCAACCACCAATCCAATGGCGAGCACCATCGCCAGTAGCGTTAGTACGTTGATCGAAAATCCCGCCGCGTACAGAAGTGTGAAAGTGCCGATAAGCGAAATCGGAATGGTCACCAGCGGAATCAAGGTCGCCCGCAGGTTGCGTAGAAAGATAAAAATCACCAGTGCAACCAGCACCATCGCTTCGATGATTGTCCGGAACACGTTCTTGGTCGATTCTTCAATGAACACCGCTGAATCATAGGACATGGATAGCGTCATTCCCGGCGGCAGGGTTTTATTGATTTCTGCAACTTCGCGACGGACCGCAACGGCGAGATCTAGTGTGTTGGCCGTCGATTGACGAATCACACCCAGCGAAATCGCTGGCATCCCGCGAAAGCGCGTGATGACACGTTCATTAGCCGGCGCGACTTCCACTTTGGCGACATCGCGCACGCGGACTTGGTACCCGCCTGCGTCCTTGACGATGATTGCACCGAATTGCTCTGGCGTCGCCAGATCGGTTTGTGAAAGCACGTTAAATTCACGTTTTGCGCTTTCGATGCGCCCCGCTGGAATCTCAACGTTTTGTCTGCGGATGGCATCTTCGACATCGCCTGTGGTGATTTTGTAGGCGGCGAGCTTGCCGCGATCCAGCCAGATGCGCATGGAAGATTTGCGCTCGCCGTTGATGCGTACGTCTGCTGCTCCCGGCAGGGTGCCGAGTCTTGGCCGAATGTACAAATTTGCGTAGTCCGATTGCTCCATCTGTGTATGCCGATCACTGGAGAAAGCAATGAACAAGATGGGAAAAGCATCTGCGTCGGTCTTTGCCAACACCGGCTCATCAATTAGTTGCGGCAACCGCCCACGCACTCGCGATACCTTGTCACGTACGTCAGCGGCAGCCGAATCGGGATCGCGCGACAGCTTGAAAGTTATCGTAATGTCGCTCTGCTCCGCGCGTGAGCTAGACGTCAGAATATCGACGCCTTCGATCCCAGACAAAGAATCCTCCAGCGGTTTGGTAACCTGACTCTCCATCACGTCTGCAGACGCGCCGCGGTAGGTGGTGGTTACCGTCACAATGGGTTGATCGATTTTCGGTAACTCACGCACGGCGAGGCGTGAATACGAGATCATCCCCACCAACAGAATGGCGAGTGACAATACTGCGGCGAATACGGGGCGCTTGATACAAACGTCGGACAGGACCATCGTGTGATTGCCTCGTTAGGACTTTTTAGCGCCCGATGCGGCGGGGGGCACTTCAATGGGACTTGGGGAGGGCGCTGTGGGCGCTGCAGGTCCTGCCGAAGCCCCGTCAACTGTAGCAAGTTTCACGCTGGTGCCATCGCGCAGCTTGGGCTGACCGGCGGTAACAACGACATCGCCATCGCGCAGGCCGCGGGTAATCTCGGCGATACCTGTCTGGCGCTGGCCGACCTCAACCTTTGTACGTAGCGCCCTGTTGTCGACTATCTTGAAAACAAATACATCATCACCGACCGGGATGAGCGACTGTTCTGGAACCGTCAGACTAGTTTGTTGTTCACTACTGGCAAGACTCACGCGCGCAAACATGCCGGGCCTGAGCCGGGTACCGACGTTCTTTAGGCCAGCGCGTACGACGAGCGCACGACCGTTAGCGTCGAGCAGAGGATTGATCGCGAGGACCAACGCATCAAATGTTTGGTTCGGAATCGCATCCAGCGTTACCTTAAGCGCCTGTCCCACTTTTACTTCCTTGAGGAAGACCTCGGGAATGCGGAAGTCCACCTTCAGAACTCCAATGGCCTCGAGATTGACCATGTCTTGCCCCTCGCGGACATAGTCGCCAACGCTGACCATTCTCAGTCCAACAAAGCCGGAGAACGGCGCCTTGATTTCAAGTTTGGTCAGGCGCGCAGCCGCGAGTTCAAACGCTGCTTGCGCCACTTTGTAGCTGCTCTCTGCCTCGTCCTTGGCTTGACTGGAGATGAAGCCCTTGCTGTGTAAATCGCGCGAACGTTCGATGCGACTTTTGGCCAATGCGAGATTTGCCTCAGCCTGTTGCATTTCGGCGCGCTGGATCGATTGGTCTAGACGAATCAGCGTCGTGCCCTTGGCAACTTGCTGGCCCTCGCGGAACCCAATTTCGGCGATCCGCCCCGACACCTCTGGACGAACGATTACCGTTTCGTCAGAGCGTAACGAGCCTACCGTCGTGATTACCTTCGCCAATGCGGTAGGCTTCACCCGCGATGCATCCACCGGAATTGGCGGGGCGGCAATGGCTGGTGCTTTCGGCGCTACTGCGGATTGCGCTGAACCCGCCTGCGAGCCGCCCGTATTTGAAAACTGTGACCGCCCGCCCAACCAGAAAGCCCCTGCCGCAATGCCCACCACTACCGACAATGCGAGCACAAACCAAACACCCTTCTTCATGAAACACAACTCCGCTTTGCGTTAGGATCAACATTATCCACCGATTCGTATTTCTCGGCGTGGAAAAGCCCTTGTACCTAGTGACTTGTACCCGCTGTTGGTCATGGATCCCAAGAGATCAAACAACGGCACGGCCTGCACCGATATTCCGCGTCAAGCTGGTATGTCGGGATACAACTGTGCTTGCAAAAACGCAATTTGATCCTTCAGCAGAAGTTTGCGTTTTTTCATGCGCTTTACGCTCAATTCATCGTGTAGCTGCGTACCTAGCAGCGCTTCAATCGCAAGATCCAGGTCACGGTGCTCTTGCTTGAGTTGATGGAGACGAACTTCGATGGCGGTTGAGTGTTGGGAGGGCAAGTGATTGAAACCGAGTGAGTTTTTACGTCGAAGAAATTGATACTTTGGCAGTGTATACGGCTACGGCCCCAAGGTCATTGCTGGCGAAGGGCACAATTGCACAATTGGGCACCACGATTATTTTTTTCTGTCCCGGCGTCTCTCAAGCCTTAGGAACGTCCCATGCCCCGCCGTGCGCAACTGGCTCTCCCTAGGATCCACTGGCACATTATCCAACGCCGCAACAATCGCGCTGTGCGCTTCCATGCCGAGGAAGACTACCAACTCTACCTGCACTACCTCAACGAGTTTTCTGACAAATTCGGCGGTGCCATTCACGCCTACGTGCTGATGACCGACCAGGTGCACCTATTGCTGACACCTGCCAGAGCCTATTTGGCGGGACTGATGATGAAACAGAAGTGGCTCCGCTCGTCTGCACCACAAACCCCGATTGTTAGCGTCGAACAGACAGTTGCAAGGAAGCTGGCGCCCTCGACACGAATCGAACGTGCGACCTACCCCTTAGGAGGGGGTAGCTCTATCCACTGAGCTACGAGGGCTCGACGCAAATTCTACGCACTTTCTTTGATCGCATGTCCGGCAATGAAGGCTCGGCGTCGGTCTAGCTGTAGAAGGGAAAGAAATGCCATCTTCTGCATGAAACTCGGCTTCTTGGGTGGCGGAGAGGGTGGGATTCGAACCCACGATACCGGAGACCGGTATGCCGGATTTCGAGTCCGGTGCATTCGACCACTCTGCCACCTCTCCTCAAAGGCTCGCTCCGTGAGTCGTCGCGCATTATAACCTGTGAGTGTGTCAAGTCCCTTGGCGAACGTTTCCTTCGCCTTCTCGGCTAAGGCTTTTGTATAATCTGAGGCTTGTTTTCAGCGCTACAGCCCGAGCGATGGTCGTCTTGGCTGCTGGCTCATCGTCAGTTCTTCAACCTCAGTTTCTCCCCCCTATCACATTACCACGCCTCAGGAGTTCCAAATGAAGAAGCCCATGCGCGTCGCCGTCACTGGTGCCGCCGGTCAAATCGGATATTCGTTGTTGTTTCGCATCGCTTCGGGCGAGATGTTGGGCAAAGATCAGCCGGTCGTATTGCAACTGCTTGAGATTGCCGACGAAAAAGCACAAAAGGCGTTGAAGGGTGTGATGATGGAGTTGGACGACTGTGCGTTCCCGCTTCTTGCCGGCATGAGCGCGCATTCGGACGCGATGACCGCTTTTAAAGATGTCGATGTTGCTCTGCTTGTGGGGGCGCGTCCACGCGGCCCCGGTATGGAACGTAAAGATTTGCTCGAAGCCAACGGCGCAATTTTCACCGTGCAAGGCCGCGCACTCGACGCGGTTGCGTCGCGCAACGTCAAGGTGCTGGTGGTGGGTAACCCGGCCAATACAAACGCCTATATCGCCATGAAGTCGGCACCGAGTTTGCCGCGCGAAAATTTCACCGCGATGTTGCGGCTGGACCACAACCGTGCGTTGTCACAGTTGGCCACCAAGACGGGCAAGCCGGTTGATTCGATTGAAAAAATGATCGTCTGGGGTAACCATTCCCCGACCATGTATCCCGACTATCGTTTTGCCACCATCGATGGCGTGTCGGCACCGCAGGTCGTCGCCGATGAAGAATGGTACAAAGCGACATTTATTCCGACCGTCGGCAAGCGCGGCGCGGCGATTATTGAAGCGCGCGGTTTGTCCTCAGCCGCTTCCGCTGCGAATGCCGCGATTGACCATGTCCGTGATTGGGTGCTCGGCACCAACGGCAAATGGGTAACGATGGGGATTGCGTCGGATGGCAGTTATGGCATTCCCGATGGGGTAATGTACGGTGTGCCGGTAACCTGTGCGGATGGCAAATACACGCGTGTCACCGGCTTGGCAATAGATGATTTCTCTCGCAGCAAAATGGACGCCACGCTGAAGGAGCTTGAGGAAGAGCGCGCGGGCGTTGCTCATCTGCTTTAAGCGGACTAAGCCTCAAGAAAACGGGCATCTGGAATTTAGTGTGGAATCGCTCGAGAGGCATGGATAGGTGTAAAAGTGAATTTCAGAGGTCGCTGCTAAGGCGCACCTTGCGTATTTGCTGGTGGATTGATGATGACGGTTCCGGCCAATAGCCGCAGTTTGCGAGCGCCTTCTGATTTCGTACATTGACTCGATGAATTCGATGAAAAACAATGTCACTCCGACCACTAGTGTTTCAACCTAGTGTGTCTTGTCGATTGCAGCGATGGAAGTGCAGCGTTAGACTTTAGTGGTGCGCTGGTATCTGCGCCGCGAAGGGTGCGGCCTGCGCGATTTGAACTGCCGGAAATGGCGATTTTGTTATGACTGTAAATAAATACAGTATAAATGGGCAACCTATTGATTGCAAGCGTTATTCCGCACTTTGTGTCGCCACGGTAGGGCGCAGCGTGCCACGATATGCAGCAATTCGCGTGTCTACATTAAGTTATACCGCTCAGGAGATATCACGATGTCGCTGAAAGCAGTCTGTATCACCTTCGTGCTCCTTTTGGCGGGGTGTGCGAATCCAATTAATCAGGTAACTATGGAGGATTACTCGGAAAAGTGTCGAAGCGCAGCGCAGGCTAAGAACTTTCCGATTGCAGTCGAAGCGTGCCGCCGTGCTTGGATAAACACCCAAATAGGAAATCTTGGGCCCGAGGCTGAATCGATGGCGCTATACAATCTTGGCCGAGTGCAAAAGAGCGCACTCGTTCTGAATGACGCCGAAGTCTCTCTCAAGCGCTCGCTCGAGTTGGAACTGCCAATCTCTGGATCAGCTAGCGCAAAGGTCGGACGCCGCCTCGCGGAGCTATCAACGGTCTTGTTTGCGCAACGTCGCGCCACTGAGGGCGTTGCATACATGGAGCAGCTAAAACCCATTGCTCCCCAATTTGAAGGTGCCGAGCGGAAGTATGTTGCTGGCCTTTTCTATATTTACGCGGACGAACTTCGTGCAACGGGGTTACCTGACAAAGCCAATGGCTTCACTAGCTTCGCCGAAGGGTTGGGAGTAAAGCGTAGTGAGACGCCAGGTGGCTGAGCGGTATAACACGTCAGTCAAAACCCCTCCCTTCGGTCGCTGGACGCCGCAAAAGCGCGGCGCCTTTTACCTCGGACGTTAGGCGGCTGGTGTGGGGTGCGGCGAGTGCCGAAAGACCATCTTTTCTGAGGAGTCGATGATTATGCGTAGGAACGTTTCGTTTGGATCTCCGCTCGAGGAGATCGTTGGATACAGTCGTGCCGTTGTGATGGGCAACTGGTGCTTCTGTGCAGGTGTCACCGGGTCAGATCCGGTCACGAAGTCGATACCGGACGACATCCAGAGTCAGATTGAGAATGCATTCTCGACGGTAGAGCGTGTTCTGAAGGAGTCCGGGTTCGAGATGAAGGACGTTGTTCGGGTCACGTATTACGTTACGGAGTCAGGCATGCATGACACTCTTGCTCCTCAATTTGGCAAGCGATTCGGCTCCATTCGTCCTGCGGCTACCTACCTCGAGGTCTCTGGACTTGCATATGCTGAGCTCAAGTTCGAAATTGAAGTAACAGCCATGAAGCTGTAGTGGTTGCCCGGTGCTTTCCTATGCGAAAAATCCGCCTAACTAGTCACTCAAGCGGACCAATCAATCGCTTCGCGATTGACGTGGCCGCTTAGCTCCAGCGTTAGGCCTCACAAAACAAGTTCCCGTCACATCAAATGCCCAGAACAGCCAAATGCGCATGCGGCGCAACGTCAATTACCGTCAGCGGAGAGCCGTCGATCTACGGCGTTTGTCACTGCGACAATTGCAAACGTCGCACTG
>JADCIX010000007.1 GCA_020247545.1 Rhodocyclaceae bacterium
GCTCTCCCCGCCAAGCAGTCCCAGCCCAATCCGTTCCCGCTCAACTTGATCCAAATGACAATACGTTTTCTCCGTCTCAGCTTCCATCAACACCTCCAAATAGTCATATATGGGGTGTTGCACTTGAATCTTTAGACCGCCTACTTCTATTGATGCTGCAAGTAGATATGGAAAACCATTTCAGCCACCCCGTCCCAGCGTACAACCGCAAGGGCCGCGCCGGGCGAAGCCCCAATTTTATTCAGCGCGGGGGATTCCGATATTAGGCTCCCGCCTTCGCGGGAGCGGGGAAATTCAGCATATTTACCTGCCGCATCAACCAAAACCTCAAAATTGGCGTCATTCCAGCGTACAACCACAAGGGCCGCGCCGGGCGAAGCCCCAATTTTATTCAGCGCGGGGGATTCCGATATTAGGCTCCCGCCTTCGCGGGAGCGGGGAAATTCAGCATATTTACCTGCCGCATCAGCTAAAACCTCAAAATTGGCGTCATTCCAGCGTACAACCACAAGGGCTGCGCCGGGCGAAGTCCCAATTTTATTCAGCGCGGGAGATTCCGATGTTAGGCTCCCGCCTTCGCGGGAGCGGGGAAACGCAGCATATTTACCTGCCACATCAACTAAAACCTCAAAAGTTGTCATTCAGCGGCGTGCCAAGCAAGCTGCGCCTCCCCAGCCGCAAGCGCGTCATGTGGCGCTCGATGTTGTTGGTTTGGCCGGCGTTTCCGGCGTGAGTGGCGTGTTCGGGGTATTCGGCACGGGATCGCGGGTCCAGAACACGTCGGGCTGACCGCATTCCCGGTTAAATACGCGCGCCAAAATGAAGAGTAAGTCCGACAAACGATTCAGATAATGCAATGCGAGCGGCGAAACGTCGTCGCCAGCTGCCATTAGCGCGGCGACACTGCGTTCGGCACGGCGGGCCACCGTTCTCGACACGTGGCAATGGGCGGCGGCCAGTGAGCCTCCGGGCAAAATGAATTCCTTTAATGGCGGCAAAGATGTATTGGCATCGCTTATGGCGTTGTCAAGCACCAGTAAGTGTGCATCGGTGATGGCGCGGTAGGTGGGGATACAAAGCTCCCCACCGAGATCGAATAAGCCATTTTGGATACGCGCCAGCAGCAGATCATGTCCCGATGAGTCGAACGGATTGGTGAATGATGGGGTGCTTCCGTTTCCGTTTCGAACCGCGCGCAACACGCCGAGTTGGCTGTTTAACTCATCGACATCCCCCAGTGCTTGTACGCGCAGGTGCGATTTGTGGATGCGTGAACCGTCGCCGAGACCGGTGGTTCCATCGTCACCCGTGCGGGTGGTGACCTTCGAGATACGGTTAGCCATGAATCGCCCAATCTGAATGTGAAACAATTATAGGGGCGCAACTTGGTATGATGCGGGCTTACGTCATTACTTGGCACCCCATAAACGCACGCATGACGGCCACCACCCCAACAAAACTGACCTTTCTGGATTTCGAGCAGCCGATCGCGGAACTCGAGACCAAGATCGAAGAATTGCGCTACGTGCAGGATGATTCCGCCGTCGACATTTCGGCAGAGATCGGCAAACTCGCGAAAAAAAGCCAGACGCTAACCAAAGACATCTACGCCAAACTCTCGGCCTGGCAGATTTCACAGGTGGCCCGCCACCCGCAGCGCCCCTATACGCTTGACTACATCCGCATGCTGATGACCGATTTTGAGGAATTACACGGCGATCGCTCCTATGCCGATGACCCGGCTATTGTTGGTGGGCTGGCGCGATTTAATGGGCAAACCGTGATGGTCCTCGGACACCAGAAGGGGCGCGATACCAAAGAGCGGCAGCGCCGTAATTTTGGAATGCCGCGACCTGAAGGATACCGAAAGGCACTGCGCTTGATGAAACTCGCGGAGAAGTTTGGCGTACCACTACTCACATTTGTTGACACGCCCGGCGCGTATCCGGGCGTTGGCGCGGAAGAACGTGGCCAGTCTGAGGCGATCGGCCACAATCTTTATGTGCTGGCGGGGCTCAAGGTTCCGGTGGTTTGCACCATCATTGGCGAAGGTGGTTCGGGTGGTGCGCTCGCCATTGCTGTGGGCGACGTCACCTACATGTTGCAGTATTCGACGTACTCGGTGATTACGCCTGAAGGTTGTGCGGCGATTCTGTGGAAAGATCAAGCCAAAGCGCAAGACGCGGCGGAAGCACTGAACATCACGGCACCCAAATTGAAAGCGCTGGGGTTGGTGGATAAGGTGTTGAGCGAGCCGCTCGGTGGAGCGCATCGCGATCACAAGGCGGCTGGTGCGTCGGTGAAAAAGGCGATTGCCGAGTCACTTAAACAACTCAAAGACTTGACGCCAGAAAAACTTGTGCAAGAACGCCAGAAAAAACTACTTCAGCTCGGCAAGTTCAAAGAAGTCGACCAATAGCAGGCGCTCCTGCGATGACAGTCATTGAGCAGGCAGTCGCTGATTGCTTGAGCCGTTGCCAAGTTGGTGGGCAAGTGGCGGTCGCCCTTTCCGGCGGCATCGATTCGATGGTGCTGCTCGACTCGGTTCACCGCATTTTGGCGGCGGGTGCTCTTGGCGGCCATCCGGCGATCGAGCTCACTGCATTGCATGTCCATCACGGGTTGAGCGCCAATGCCGACGACTGGATGGCATTTTGTCAGCGCGAGTGTGATGCGCGCGACATTCCCCTGACAGTGGTCCGAATTCAACTCGACCGCTACCAAACGCAAGGGCAGGGAATCGAGGGTGCGGCAAGAGCCGCACGATACGCGGCCTTTCAAACACAACCCGCCGCAACGATTCTCGCCGGGCAACATGCGGATGATCAGGCAGAAACCGTGCTTCACCAGTTGCTGCGAGGTACGGGCTTGGCCGGACTGGCAGCGATGGGGGAAGTGCGTCAGTTAGCGTCCGGCCAACAGTTGGTGCGCCCACTCCTCGGGCAACCACGCTCGGCCATCGAGGAATATGCGGCGCAGCGCGGTCTTGCGTGGGTCACGGATGAATCCAACGATGACACCACCTACACACGAAATTTCATTCGGCATGAGTTGTTGCCGTTCATTGAAGGGCGTTTTCCACAAGCCAAAGCTTCGTTAACACGGACCGCGCGGCACGCGGCCGAGAGCGCAGCGATGATGGAAGCACTGGCTAAGATCGATTTGCAGTGGAATGGGGTGGTGGCCGGCGCTGAGACGCTCGATACATTGCCGAAGTCCCGCCAGACCAATGCGCTGTATTACTGGTTGCGATGGCACGGCATTTCGGCCCCCTCGCACGCACAGCTTGACGAGTGGGCTAGCCAGTTGTTTCGCGATTCCCCAACCGATAAGCCGCACCAAGCCGGTGGCCACGATTTTGTGATTCGACGCCAGCGTGGCAAGTTGTTACTTAGCCGCTAGCCAGAAAACATGCTCCCAGTTTGGTTGTCTGAGCGCCCGCTTGGGCCAATGCCGCGTCTCGGCTTCGCCGCCTCCGTGGTATACTCGAACGTTGCGTGAAGTAGTTTTTTTCTTCAAAAAATCATCAACTTAAGTCTATTTCTTTACGGAGTTTCAAATGGCGGTCGAACGTACAATTTCCATCATCAAACCGGACGCAGTCGCGAAAAACGTGATCGGTCAAATCTATTCGCGCTTTGAAGGTGCGGGATTGAAGATCGTCGCCGCGCGCATGACACAGCTCTCGCAGAAAACGGCGGAAGAGTTTTATGGCATTCATCGTGAGCGTCCTTTCTTCAAGGATTTGGTCGCGTTCATGATCTCGGGTCCGGTGATGATTCAGGTACTTGAGGGCGATAACGCCATCGCCAAGAATCGTGATCTGATGGGTGCAACCGATCCGAAGAAAGCTGCTCCAGGCACCATTCGTGCGGACTTCGCGGATTCCATTGACGCCAACGCTGTTCACGGCTCTGACGGCCCCGACACCGCCAAGCACGAAATCGGCTTTTTCTTCCCCGGCATGGATGTGTTGTCCCGCTAAGGCGGCGCATACCCGTTGATCCATGGCTGTCCCCCAATCCGCCATCGGCGATAAGCCCAATCTCCTCGGCATGACATTGCCGGAGATGACGGCTTTTTTCGCCGCAATGGGGGAGAAGCCATTTCGGGCGAAACAGGTGTTTCGTTGGATTCATCATGGAGGTGTGGATAAATTCGACGCGATGACCGATCTCGCCAAGTCGCTACGCGAAAAACTGCCGCAAGTCGCGGTGATTCAAGCGCCGAAGTTGATGACCGAGCAGGCTTCCAGCGACGGTACGCGCAAGTGGTTGCTCGATGTGGGCACGGGCAATGGCATAGAAGTGGTTTTTATCCCCGAGGCAGACCGTGGCACGCTGTGTGTCTCGTCGCAAGTCGGCTGTGCATTGGATTGCACGTTTTGCTCGACCGGTAAACAAGGCTTTAACCGCAACCTCACAACGGCCGAGATCATCGGCCAGTTGTGGTGGGCAAATAGGGCGATGGGCAAGGATCCAAAGGGCGAGCGCATTGTCTCGAATGTGGTGATGATGGGCATGGGTGAGCCGCTGGCCAATTTCGACAACGTCACCAATGCGATGGACATCATGCTCGACGACCATGCCTACGGGCTGTCGCGTCGTCGTGTCACACTTTCGACTTCTGGCGTGGTGCCGAATTTGAAGCGTCTAAAAGAGCGTTGTCCCGTGGCACTCGCGGTATCGTTGCACGCACCGAACGATTCGCTGCGCGACGTACTGGTGCCGATCAACCAAAAGTATCCGCTGGCTGAGTTACTGGCCACGATCAAAGACTATCTGCAAGCCGCGCCGCGTGATTTTGTGACCTTCGAGTATGTGATGCTCGACGGCGTAAACGATTCTGTGCAGCATGCCCACGAATTGGCGAAACTCGTATCAGGCATCGAATGCAAATTCAACTTAATCCCGTGGAACCCCTTCCCAGACGCTCCCTACGCGCGCTCGAGCAACAATGCAATTCATCGTTTCCGCGACGTTTTGCAGCAGGCCGGGTTGATTGTCACAGTGCGGAAAACAAGGGGTGATGATATTGATGCTGCCTGTGGCCAACTCGCCGGTCAGGTGGTCGACAAATCGCACCGAACGCAGCAAAATAATCGCGGCAGCAGCAACCCATCCCGCACCATCCCGATAATAAACGCGGGTTTGACTGTTTAATTTTGCACCCATCGATCAAGGCGGCACCCCATGAATCGTTCTGTATCTGTGCTGGTCTTAATCGTATTGCTGGTATTGCAGTCGGCATGCAGCACCACAACGACCACTGAACAAAAGCAGGCCGACATGGCGGGCAAGACCGACCCCACGCAGCGCGCGCAGATCCATACTGAGCGGGCGGCCGAATACTACCGTCTGGGATTGCTATCGGTGGCTTTGGAAGCGGCCAAGCAGTCCGTCGCCGCCCAATCTTCTTACGCACCGGCCCACAACATGCTGGCGTTGATTTACATGGAGCTGCGCGAGGACAGTAAGGCGCAGGCGTCGTTTGAACAAGCCATCCGTCTTGCACCAAATGAGTCCGACTTTCTCAACAACTTCGGCTGGTTCATTTGCCAACGGCAAAACGCGCAACGCTCGTTGCCATACTTTGAGCGGGCGATCCGCAACCCGCTGTACACTACACCGCACCGCGCCTTGTATAACGCCGGGGTGTGTGCGCGTAAAGCAGGCGACATGAAGGCGGCCGAGAGCAATTTACGCGCTGCGTTGCAGCGTGCGCCTGAATTTGCCGCAGCACTGTATGAACTCGCCGATCTTTCCTACGCGCAGGGCCGCACCAAAGAGGCCGACCTCGTTTTTGCACGCTACACGAAGTCAGTGCGCGACCCGGATGCCAATGCCTTGTTACTCGGTGTGCGGATCGCTCGCGCTACCGGTGACCGCAATGGCGAGGCCGGCTACCTCTCCCAGCTGCGCCGCCGTTTCCCTGATTCAGTGCAGACACGCGACGCTATTTCGGGGCTTCCACAATAAATGGTTCAGAGTGATCCCAAGTCGACCAACGACGCTGCGCCACGCGACCATACGGTCGGCGGGTTTGTCTTGACCAACCCGGAAGCAGAACTGCACGAGCCGCAATCCGTAGGTGAGTTACTGGGTGCGGGTCGCGTGCTCGCCGGACTTTCTATCGCCGAGGTTGCCAATCGCTTACGCATGAGTATCAAACAAGTTGATGCGCTCGAACGCGGCCAATATGAACTTCTGCCGTCAGGTACATTTTTGCGTGGTTTTGTTCGCAATTACGCGAAAGCGGTGGGTGTTGATACCGAGGCTGCCTTACGGGTGCTCGAACGCACTCATACTGATGCACATGCTCTGTCGGCGACGCCCGTCTTGGCACCAGCTGGGCTGGCGGCACCCGTCTCGTTTCAGGCGGGTGGCGAGTCTCTTGCGACGCCGACCTCGAGAGCTATCATTGCCGTCCTGTTATTGGCTTGTTTGGCTGTAGTGGTTTGGTACTGGTGGCATTTTGTCAGGCCGCATCTGGCCGACGGCGGACGACCCGCAGAAAAAGAGGCGGTGGTCCAGCCCACGCTGCTCCCGGCGCTACCGTCTGCCACGGCCACCGCCGGTAGTACAGTCGATTCGACTTCGGCACAAGACCCGACTCCAGTCGCGGGGGCGACGGTGGCCGGTATAAGGAGCGGTGGCGCAACGAATACTGACCGCGATACAAACGCGCCGCCCGTTGAGTCGAAACGGACAATACCGGGATCACCGTCGCCATCCCCACCCCCACCCCCAAATACAACCTCCGCGCGACCGCAGGCAGCCCCAGATATCACCTCGCTTAGCCAGACGCAATTGACTTCCCAAAAACTGCCAGTTGTCGTCACGGCGGCGAATGAGAAAGACGCAAATAGCAAACGCGCCGGTGAGACCGGGGTGATTGGCTTTACGTTTTCCGGTGAGTCCTGGGTAGAAGTCGTCGACGGCGGCGGCCGCATTGTCATCTCACGTCGGTACGCGGCGGGTGAAGCTGATGAAGTGGCCGGGCGCGGCCCGTTTTCCGTAGTCGTTGGCAATGCTCAGGCCACACGCATGGCATATAACGGCCGAGAATTTGATCTGGCCCCCCATACCAAGTCGGCTGTCGCGCGGGTGACGGTGAAGTAACCGCCATACGTTATTGATATTTTTGCTCCACTGCTAGGCTTTAATCGTATGTTTAATCAGATTGCGCGCCGCAAATCCCGTCAAGTGAAGGTTGGCCATGTATTGGTTGGTGGTGGTGCACCCATCATGGTGCAGTCGATGACCAATACCGATACTGAAGATGTTGCCGCCACCGTCGCACAGGTCGCCGAGCTGGCACGAGCCGGGTCAGAGGTGGTGCGGATCACCGTGAACACCATGGAGGCCGCGCGCGCCGTTGCGCTGATTCGGGCGCAGCTCGATGCAATGGGCGTTACCGTGCCGTTAGTCGGGGACTTTCATTTCAACGGGCATAAATTATTGACTGAAGTCCCGGCATGTGCAGAGGCGCTGGCGAAGCTGCGTATCAATCCGGGTAATGTCGGACACGGCGCGAAACGTGACGACCAATTTGCGGCCATGATCCAAACCGCAATCAAGTACAACAAACCGGTGCGTATTGGCGTGAACTGGGGCTCGCTCGATCCGGAGCTGATCGGTCGGATGATGGACGAGAACGGCAAATTGCCGGTGCCCAAGGATGCGGATGAAGTGATGCGTGAGGCGCTGATTTTTTCCGCACTCGACAGCGCCGCGAAAGCGGAAGAACTGGGGCTTGGCGGCGACATGATTTGTTTGTCGTGCAAGGTAAGCTCGGTGCAGGATTTGATTGCCGTGTACCGCGACCTCGCGAGGCGTTGCGACTACCCTCTGCACTTGGGACTCACCGAAGCGGGCATGGGCTCCAAAGGGATCGTCGCCTCAACTGCTGCACTTGCGGTGCTGCTGCAAGAAGGGATTGGTGACACGATTCGTATTTCGCTCACTCCTGAGCCGGGAGGTGATCGCACCAAAGAGGTGATCGTCGCGCAAGAAATTTTGCAGACCATGGGCTTGCGTTCATTCACGCCAATGGTAGCAGCCTGCCCGGGGTGCGGACGCACCACTAGTACTTACTTCCAGGAACTCGCCGAGAGTATTCAATCGTATCTGCGTAACCAGATGCCGGTGTGGAAAACCAAGTATCCGGGTGTGGAAGACATGCACGTCGCCGTCATGGGCTGTGTGGTGAACGGGCCGGGTGAATCGAAACTTGCCAATATTGGCATTTCGTTGCCGGGTTCGGGTGAGCGCCCGGTCGCACCGGTGTACATCGACGGTGAAAAAGCGGTCACGCTAAAGGGCGACCACATCGCAGAAGAGTTTCAAGCATTGGTCGATAACTACGTTGCGACCACCTACGCGCCGGGTGCGACCAGAAAATCGCAGCAACGTCGCAAGGAAATCCCGATCAAACAGGTTGCTTGAGGTTCTGCCAGCATCAAGCGCTGCCCGCTTTTTTGTCGCTGCTAATTATTTCTGAGGAGACCAATATGAACCGACTTTCACTTGCATCCATCGTGTTGGCCACCGCAGCGCTCGTCGGATGTGCGTCGACTGACTCTGGTCCCGCAAAAGCGGCGACGACCGCCAATGCAAAGGAGGGCGGTGAGATTGTGACCGGTAGCCGGATCTCGCGCACTTCGACGGATAGACTGATCAAATCCACTGTGCAAGACAAAGCTGATGAGCCTGTCCGCTCGATGGGTAACGTCGTTGGGCGCCCGGGCGGCTAACCCTAGGCAGGGCGGGGCATTTCAGGCAAGATTGCTTGAAGAAGGCCGTCGTTGTTAGAGTTTGCTCAGTTGGATTGATACAAAAAAGCGCACCCTTGGGTGCGCTTTTTTGTTGGTGCGACGCGCCCTTATTGCAGCGGGAAGGCGCTGAAGTTTGCGGGAGCAGTCCCGGCATTGAATACCGTGGGTGCCGCGCCGTTGGGGTTCATTTGCCAGACCGTCAAGGTACGGTTCGGCTGCATAAACACAATGTCAAAAATGCCATCGCCGTTAAAGTCGCCAGTGGCAAAGATCGACCACGTTGGATCAGAGGCAAACGTATAAGAAGCAGTCTGTGTGACACTCAAGCTGCTCGAGGTGCAAGAGGCATTCGGGTCGTCAGGCGCACCGGTGTACGATGGCAGGGTGAGACCCGCAGCGCTCAGCGAGATAACTTGAATGCCGCCGGTCGCGGCATTGCGCGCGAGAATATCACCACGACGATTACCCGTGAAGTCGGCAAGCTTAATCGCGGTGGAGCCGGCGGCGATCGTGCCGCCGCTTAGATTTGCACAAGTGCGCGCTGGTGTCGCCATGAGCACGCGAACCACGTTGTCCGGACTCACGTAGACCATGTCAGCAGCGTTGTCGCCATTCAGATCGGCGGCACCAAGCAACTTCCAAGTGAGCGGCGCACCGCCGCGTTTGCGAACTTGGGTGACGCCGTTGCCATCGGTGAACCAAATATAGGAGACACCTTGGTCGTCAATATTCGGTGACTGGCCTTGGAATCGCCAAACGAGGTCGCCGAAGCCGTCGCCGTCGAGGTCGTCGACCGCCTGCACGTCCCATGCGGGTTTCACCAGACGAAGTGAGGTCCCGCCGCTGAAGATATCAAAATTTCGGAAGAGTCTTGCCTCACCCTGGCCGGAGGCGTTCAGTGGCGAGGTTTGTAGCGCGGCTAGGTCGGATTTTCCGGTGCCGGCAAAATCCACCGCGCCTAGCAGGCGGAAGTTTTGTCCTGGGTGGAGAAAGGGGGAGCTCGACCACTGGAACGTATTGTTGACCAGCCGACCTGCTTGCGTGAGCCCGACGGAGGCGCTGACCAGCAGCACACTTTTGTTATTGCCGTCGAGATCGATGCCGCCGCGCCTCGATAGCGGTGGCAGGGTAGTCGGGGTCGGATCGAGCCATTGTTTCAACAGCGGATAGGCTAAGTCAAAACGTGAGTAGTAATCGCGATTAGACGGGTTGGCAGGATCGTTGGCCGTTGCGCATGATGACGGGCCGCCAAGCAAACCGCCGCGCAGAAAATAGTTGCCGTTCGATATGGTAAAAACCCCGCTTCCTGAACTACCACCTTCAGTGACACCACTCGTGTAAGTCGGCGTGATGTAGCTGGAGTTGCCCATGTCAGAGAGGACGGTGAACGGACTCGGCGCGAGTGTCTGTCCAAGAGTGACCTTCTTCGGATCGCCAGAAGGGTGGTGAATGATTGTGACGGGCGCGGACGCGGTGATCGCAGCAGAATCCCAGCCGCTGAAGAATGCGGTTGCAGGTGGCGTCCCCCGCAACTTTAACAGCAGCACGTCGGTCGGCTCATCTGCATAAAGCAAATCAGCGCCACCTTGTAGGATATTCGATTGGCTGGGCGAGATGTCAGTGCCACGGCAAACCGGGTTATCGTAGTTCCAGTAGGTGATTAGCGTGCTGGCCTCTGATTGTTTGCTGATGCAATGATTTGCGCCGTAAAAATAAGGAATCTGGGTAGCGCTATCGGTATCGTTCAACAGCGTGCCACTGCATACAAATGAGCCGGGAACTCCATTGGATGTGGCTTGAAACACCATATGGGCAACGGAATTTTTGGCGTTGACGAATCCAGTCGTCTGGGTGGCGCAAATTGCATCCACGTTGCAAGCACCCGATGCGCCTTTCGGCTGGGTTGCCGACCGGAACCCGTCCGAGACCGACGCAAAGATATGCGAGACTGCCGCCACCGAAACACCAGCGCCGCCGGGGCTGGTTGGGGCAAACACTTCGATGAGCTGCGTGTCACCTTCTGTCATCGGTGTCCAGTAACGGCCACTTTCGTCGCGCGACGAAAAAACTTCATTCAGGCTCGCTGCATGAATCACGTTTGATGGTGCATCTGAACCGGCAAACCGAATTGCGCTGCCGGCAGGCATGTTCGTCAGCTGGATCGCAACACGTGTTGCAACCGCGCCCGGTGAGCGAATCTTGAACTGTGCGACGTAGCCACCCGATGCAGCGGGTTTCCAGCGCAGATTCACGTCCGATCCGTCGAACGCTTCCTCCGCGGTAAGTTGGGTAATGCCGATTTGTGTTGCCTTACGGAACTTGCTGAGATTGGCAACTTTTGCCTGCTCGATGCGATCGGGATTGACGGCAAAAAAATTGACGGTTGGCGCGGCGACATCGAAACCGCTTACGAACGAGTTCTCCAATGCTGCAGACTTTTGTGACGAAGCCCGGGCCGGTTCACCGGTGACTCTTGTCGCTGCGTTTGCAATCATCGGACCCGCAGCGGCTAGGATTACGGCGAACGCAGCAGCAGCGTGGCGAAGCGATCCGCCTACGCTTTGGTGATCGAGGGGGGCACTGTGAATCCTCACAGCTGAGGTAAAACCCGTCATGTTGTTCTCCGCGAGATGATGTTTTTTGCCAAGAAGGGATTGTAGGACGATTTGGTTGCTGCCGGATGATGCTTGCGATAGGCTGCGGTTTGAATCGATAGACATCAGAAATCCTAGGACGATTCGGTTGCTAACGGATGACGAGGCGCGATGGCTGACGTGACCAGTTGTGACGAGGTAGGAGGTGTCAAAACCGAATATCAATGGACTCGAAATAGCAACAAAACCCTGTAAAATCGTGGACTCGACGTGGAGCACGCCATCGATTTGATGCCGGAATCGTCTATCGACTTCGCCGAATGCGGCTGCCGACTCGCCGGGATCATCAAACGCTCACGTCGTCCGGCAGTGACAAAGTGGTCATTCCAAGTGGTTATTCCTTTTGGCCGATCAGGTCGGGCCGCAATCGGGCTGTCGCCGCCCCCCATGATGTTTTGGCAAATTTTCTTGTATCCATTCGTTCGATGATTGTTCCAAGTTAAATGAAGACCCTGCAAGCTATCCGCGGCATGAATGACTTGCTGCCTGACGACTCATCGCGTTGGCAGTACTTTGAGGACGCAGTGCGCGACGTCTTCGAGCAATATGGCTATCGATTAATGCGTACCCCGGTGGTGGAGCCGACCGCGCTGTTTGTGCGTTCCATCGGTGCGGTGACAGATATTGTTGAAAAGGAGATGTACTCCTTTGAAGACGGCATGAACGGCGACAAGCTAACCCTGCGCCCGGAGGCCACTGCAGGCTTGGTGCGTGCGGTCATTGAGCACAACTTACTCTACGAGGGCCCGAAGCGGGTGTGGACATGGGGGCCCATGTTTCGGCATGAGCGTCCCCAGAAGGGGCGTTATCGCCAATTTCACCAGTTCGATGTTGAGGCGATGGGCTTTGCCGGGCCGGACGTCGATGCGGAACAAATCGTGCTACTGAAAAGGCTATGGGACAGGTTGGGCTTCAAGAGCGTCCGGCTAGCGATTAACTCCATCGGTGATGCGCCGGCCAGGGCGGCGCACCGGGAGGCGCTGGTGAAATACTTCGAGTCGCACAAAGACAAACTCGACGCGGACGCGACACGGCGGCTGTATACGAACCCACTTCGCACCCTAGACACAAAAAATCCGGCGATGCAGGCGCTGGTGAACGAGGCCCCGCAGCTGGCCGACTTTTGGGGTGAGGCCGAACGACGTCACTTTGATGGGCTAAAGTCCCTGCTTGACGCGGCCAATGTCGAATATGCGGTCGATCCCCGCTTGGTGCGTGGTTTTGATTATTACAACCGCACCGTGTTTGAGTGGATTGCCAAGTCGGACGATTGGGAGCTCACCATCGCCGGTGGTGGGCGATATGACGGTTTGATCGGGCAACTGGGCGGCAAGCCGGCACCTGCCTGTGGTTTCGGCCTCGGTGTGGAGCGCGTCATGCTGCTCCTCGAAGAAAATGCCGCCAAGTCGGGGCAGCAATGGGCGGCACCTTTGGACGCCTACGTGGTTTATGGTGCCTCAGAGCGCGGTGACGCGTGGGCGATCGGCGAAGCACTGCGTGACGCCGGGTTGAAGGTCGCGTTGCACGGTGGCGCGGACGAAACTGTCGCCAGCTTCAAGTCACAGATGAAGAAAGCGGACGCCAGTGGGGCGCGCTTTGCTATCATCTTGGGTCCGGACGAAGTCGCGCGGCAGAAGGTCACCTTAAAACCCATGCAGGGCGGCGAGCAGATGACCACAACGCTACCGGAAGCGATACGCCATCTTGCTGAAGCTGGCCAAAAGCGAGACTGCTTGGCCGGGTAATGGAGGCTTGCAGCCAACGGCAAATCAATTTGAACCGTAACTGACGAAGGTAGTAACAAAATGTCCGTATATGACGCAGAAGAGCAGCAACGAATTGACGCACTCAAGGACTGGTGGGCGAAGTGGGGCAATCTGGTGTACGCGACGGCGATGGTGCTCTTGCTTGGTATCGCTGGCTCACAAGGTTGGAAGTACTACCAAAAGAAGCAGGTTGTCGAGGCCGAAACGTTGTTTCTAAGTGTACAGAAAGTCGCGCAGGAGTCTGCCGCGACCAAAGACTGGAAGAAGCTTTCGTCTGCGGCGATGGCGCTCGCCGATAAGTATCCCGGTACATTTTACGCAACCGACGCGCAACTGATGGCGGCGAAAGCGGCCTTCGACGCAAACGCGCTCACTGAAGCGAAAGCGCATCTACAGTGGGTGGTAGACAAGGGGCAGGCAACACATCAGGCGATTGCGCGGGCGCGCCTCGCAACCGTGCTTCTGGATGAGAAAAAATATGACGATGCGCTAAAGGTGCTCGATGGAATCAAGAGTGACGCGTTTTCTTCCCTTGCCGCTGACGTGAAGGGCGATATTTTCGTTGCGCAAGGGCGCACCGACGAAGCTCGCGCGGCTTACCAAATGGCGGTTGACAAAGCCGACTCACGAAGCCCGCTTAAGCCGATTTCGCAGTCGAAACTTGACGCGGTGGGCGGCACCATCGAAAAACCAGCTGAAGCCAAGACCGATGCCAAGAACGATGTCAAAGCCGCTGCGGGAGCAAACAAGTGATGGGTAGCCTGATGGTGCGCTCGCAATCAGGTGGAATACGCGTGTCGAACGTATCTAGCCGCGTCGCGCTGCTGGTGATGCTGGTGAGCCTGTGTGGTTGCGCCTCGGTTCGGGACTGGTTACCATCGCCGCCGTCTATGAGCTGGTTACCAACGTGGGCTGGGGGTAGCAAGAAACTGCCACCATTGGCAGATATTCGCGACTCGGTGATCTCGGTGCAATGGACTGCTAGTGCCGGTAGTCCGAAGTTGTTCACGTTTTCGCCGTCGGTCAGCGAAAAGGTTATCTTTACTGCCGCACACGACGGCACTATCAATGCGATTGAAGAGCAGGGCGGCAAGAGCGTCGCCCGCATCGATACCAAGGCAAAACTTACCGCTGGCGTTGGTGCTGCCGAGAATCTTGTCGTCGTTGCCGACACGCGCGGTCAGGTGCTGGCCTTTGATGCAGCCGGTCGATCACTGTGGAAGACACCGCTCGACGGCGAAATTCTGGCTTCGCCAGTCGTTTCACAATCAACTGTTGTCGTTCGCACCGCCGACGGACGGCTGTTTGCGCTCAACCGTGCTGACGGCAAGCGGCGCTGGGTGTTTACCCGCGCCACACCGCCGCTGACGCTTCGTACCGGGGCGAGCGTAACAATCAACCGGGGCATTATCTATGCCGGGTTCCCGGCAGGCAAAGTCGTTGCCGTGGAATTGGAAAGTGGTCGGCCGGTTTGGGAAGCAACCATTTCGTTGCCGCGCGGTTCAACCGAGCTTGAGCGGGTTGCCGACATTTCTGGCGTTCCCGTGTTCGACGATACTCGCGTTTGTGCAGCCGTCTATCAAGGCAGAACCGGATGCGTAGAAACATTGAACGGTAACGCCTTGTGGACGAGAGATATATCGAGTTCAGATGGTGTGGCGGTTGACGCCAAGAACCTCTACGTGGCCGACACCGACGGCAATGTAAACGCGTTGGATAAGACGTCCGGTACGACCGTTTGGAAACAGGACAAACTGGTCAAGCGAGATTTAGGTACGCCGATAATCGTTAAGGGGCGCATATTAGTCGGCGATCGGGCCGGGTTTGTGCATGCGATTGCGCCGGATTCCGGGGAACTCGTCGGTCGAGTTGCCACCGATGGCAGTCGTGTCATGTCACTGATTGCAAATAGTGATCGCGCCGTTGTGCAAACCGAGCGCGGCGGGGTGTTTGCCATTGCTGTTCGTTAACGTGTTAGCGCGACGCGCTACAGCACGGGCCCGACAGCGCCGTTTTCCGCCGTCGCAAGTCGTTGAATGCACCTTTGCCAAGGGTTCAGACACAAGCGCAACGCGTCGCTAGGCGGTTGTCTGCCCCGTCCGCCGTGCAGCCGCTGTCGAGAGTCATTTATTTATGAAACCCACAATTGTTATCGTCGGACGGCCAAACGTTGGCAAATCCATGCTGTTCAATCGACTGACCAAGTCGCGCGACGCATTGGTCGCTGATTTGCCCGGGCTGACGCGCGACCGGCACTATGGCCACGGCAGAGGTGCGTCGAAACCGTTCTTAGTGGTTGACACTGGCGGATTCGAGCCCAAGGTCACTGATGGCATCTTGCACGAGATGGCAAAACAAACCCTGCAGGCAGTTGCAGAGGCAGACGCGTTGTTGTTTGTGGTCGATGGTCGCCAGGGTTTAACGCCGCAGGACAAGATCATCGCCGAACGGCTTCGCCAGACCATGCGTCGTGGCACGGGGCCCGGTGCCGGTAAGCCGGTTCCCGTTATTGTCGCGGTCAATAAAGCCGAAGGCATGGATGAACAGATTGTCACGGCAGAGTTCCATGAGCTTGGCCTCGGCGCACCCGTGGCGATCTCTGCTGCGCACGGGGAGGGCGTCCGGCAACTCATCGAGGATATGCTGGCGAATTTCCCGGACGAAGAAACTGAGGAAGTCGATCCAAAACATCCTAAGATCGCCATCATCGGTCGACCAAACGTAGGCAAATCAACACTGGTGAATAAGCTGCTTGGCGAAGACCGCGTGATCGCTTTTGATGAGCCCGGTACAACGCGAGATTCCATTTTTGTGCCGCTGCATCGGCACGGCAAGGATTACACGCTGATCGATACGGCCGGTATTCGGCGTCGCGGGAAGGTATTCGAAGCGGTGGAAAAATTTTCCGTAATCAAGACCTTACAGGCAATTGCGGATTGCCACGTGGTGATTTTGGTGCTCGACGCGCGTCAGGAGGTATCGGAGCAAGACGCGCATATCGCTGGGTTCATCCTTGAGTCGGGACGTGCGCTGGTGGTTGGGATCAATAAATGGGACAACCTCGACGAGTACACTCGTGAACGCGTCAAATCCGACTTTGACCGCAAGCTGCATTTCCTCAGTTTTGCGCATATGCACACGATTTCAGCGAAGGACGGCATGGGGCTGACACCCTTGTTCCAGTCGGTGGACGCTGCGTTTGCGGCGGCCATGGCAAAGCTATCCACGCCGAAACTCACCCGCGCCTTGATTGCTGCCGTCGCCGCCCATCAGCCGCCCATGAGCGGCCCACACCGACCGAAAATGCGTTATGCGCACCAAGGGGGACACAATCCGCCACTGGTTATTGTCCACGGCAGTGGGTTGGACAACGTTCACGAGAGTTATATCCGCTATCTCGAAGGGCGTTTTATGGAGACCTTTAAGTTGCGGGGTACGCCGCTAAGGGTTGAACTGAAAGCTGGCGCGAATCCATTCCGCGACCGCAAGCCCGCACCACTGACTAAGGGCCAAGAGGACAAACGTCGGCGTGGCCGCATTCGCATGAAACGCATGTACGGCTAGCCGCGATGGCTCTTGCATCTGCCGGTGCCATCCCCATGTAGTCGGGGTGCAAGAGAGCGTCCACAGGGGGCATTGCGTCAGTGTGCAAATCATCAACCTAACATAGGTTGGGAGCAATCAGTGGAACAAAAGCACGCGGCATCTGTCTCTATGTGGCGCTCAATACCGTCCTACCCGGTTCGATGCGCATTTTTTGGTTAAAGTGCATAATCGGTGTGAGTCGTCTTTTGTCCCCGTCGCTGGGTCACGTCGCAAAGTTGGATGGGGCGATTCCGCCATAACCCCTGCTGGAGAACAAAAATATGAGTGCAAAAGGGCAACTGCTACAAGACCCGTTCCTGAACATTTTGCGTAAGGAACACGTGCCAGTGTCGATTTATCTGGTGAACGGCATCAAGCTTCAGGGGCAAATTGAGTCCTTTGACCAATACGTGGTGCTACTTAAAAACACCGTGACGCAGATGGTCTATAAACACGCCATTTCAACGGTTGTTCCGGCGCGCGCAGTCTCGATTTCTTTTGATCCGCCGACAGGGGATAGCTAGTCGCAACAGCGATCGGGCGGCTGGCGAATCACGTGGAATGCGTTGACCAGACACCGATGTTCGCTGGTGCTCAGTCGATGGCACCCCGGTAATGCCCATCCGCGCTAGTTCTTCGATTCCAACCCACCTTTTCTATGCACCGGATGATCGCTTCACTGGTAACTTGATTTGAAACCCCCTTTCCCCGCAACATCCCGCAGTCGTACTGCCGCATTGGCCCTGTTGCTTGATTTTGGTGACGGCCAGACTGATACCAGACTGTCTGAGGTTCGCGAACTGATCAGCACGGCGGGGGCGGATGTGGTTGGTTATCTTACGGGCAAGCGGCAAAAACCCGACGCGGCCACTTTTGCCGGCAGCGGCAAGGTAGAAGAGTTAAAGCAACTTGTGGATGAGACTTGTGCCACGCTGGTGGTAGTCGACCATCAGCTCTCTCCCATCCAGATTCGCAATTTAGAGGCAATTCTCGGTGCCGACAAAGTGCGTGTCATGGATCGCACCGACCTGATTCTTGAGATTTTTGCGCAACGGGCGCGATCGGCTGAGGGGAAGTTACAGGTCGAACTGGCTCAAATGCAACACTTGCTGACCCGGCTGGTAAAAGGCTGGACCCATTTGGAGCGTCAGCGCGGCGGTATCGGTGTACGTGGCGGCCCCGGCGAAACACAGCTTGAAATCGACCGACGCCTGATCGGTGAGCGCATCAAGAAGCTCAAAGACCGGCTCGCCAAGCTTGAACGCCAACGGAAAACGCAGCGCGCGAGCCGCCGCCGTGCAGGAGCATTCACCGTTTCCATTGTGGGTTATACCAATGCCGGAAAGTCGACCTTGTTCAACCGTCTCACTAGGGCGGAGGCCTACGTCGCCGACCAGTTGTTTGCCACGCTCGACACCACCACGCGGCGGATTTTTCTCGCCCCATCGTACAACGTGGCTCTGTCGGACACGGTCGGTTTCATACGCGAGTTACCTCACGGTTTGGTCGCCGCTTTTCACTCGACCCTGACAGAAGCCTTGGAGGCCGATGTATTGCTTCATGTCATCGACGCTTCCAATCCCGCCCGCGACCAGCAGATTGCCGACGTTGACGGTGTCTTGACTGAGATTGGCGCAGCCGACATTCCTCGGATACGCGTTCTCAACAAAATTGACAAGCTGGAAACGAGCATCATGCCGTCGGTACTGCGCGACGAGAATGGTAAAATTTGTGAAGTTCGCGTCAGCGCGGTGTCTGGTGCTGGCTTCGATCTACTCCGTGATGCGTTGGCGGAGTTTGCTTCGGTGGCTACGATGCCTGAGGCCGGTGGAATGCCTGAAAAGCTTCCCGTCGAATCGACATCGACGGAACCTTTGGCTGGCGCTGACACACAAACATCAAACACTGCGGTGGCGAAGCTGGAGCAATCCGCCGTCGCTACGCACTTTCCTCGAATCAACCCCGGAGTCATTGTATGCGGTCGAATATACGATCAATGCTGATCGAAGTGTTTTCGGTAGCCGTCGCATTAATCAGTTATCCGTTGTATCGGCTGCGGCATCGATTGTTGGTCCGGCGTCTGCGCCGAAGTGATGTCGCTCTGCATGGCCCACAGGTCAGCGAGATGTCGCTCAACGATCCGCAGTGGGGTAAACGCGGAAGCGGCGGCGGTGGAGGCGGTAGCAATGACGGCCCGCCCGATCTTGACCAAATCATCAAGAAATTAAACCAAAAGCTGGCTGGACTGTTCGGCCAGAATTCCGCCGGTAACAGCGGTAACAGCAGCGGCGGTGCGGGTGGTGGTGCGTCACCTGGCGCAGCGCTAGGTGGTGGCATTGCACTGGCCGCGAGTCTTGCACTCGCGGTTTGGCTCGCAACGGGCTTCTATATCGTTGAAGAGGGTAGCCGGGGTGTGGAATTGCGACTGGGCAAGTATTCTCAGACAACGACACCGGGGCCGCGTTGGCACTGGCCATATCCGATCGAGACCCACGAGGTTGTGAATATCAGTCAAGTGCGCGCCATTGAAGTCGGGCATCGCAATAGTCAAAAGACCAAGGTGAAAGAAGAAGCACTGATGCTGACGCAAGACCAGAACATTGTGGATGTTCAGTTTGCGGTGCAGTACACGCTGAAGAGCCCAGAGGAGTACCTGTTCAACAATCGCGGACCAGATGAAGCCGTGCGTCAAGTCGCCGAAACAGCTATGCGCGAAATTGTTGGTCGCAGCAAGATGGACTATGTGCTCTACGAAGGTCGCGGCGAGATTGCATCAAGCGCGAAAGTGCTGATGCAAAAAATTCTCGATCGTTACACGACGGGTATTTTGATCTCCACCGTGAACTTGCAGAATGCCCAGCCGCCTGAGCAGGTGCAGGGCAGCTTTGATGATGCGGTTCGTGCAAAGCAGGATAAAGAGCGCTTGAAAAACGAAGGTGAGGCTTATGCCAACGATATCTTGCCAAAAGCGCGCGGTCTCGCAGCTCGTTTGATCGAAGAAGCGAACGGACATAAGCAACGGGTCGTTGCCAATGCACAAGGTGATGCATCGCGTTTCTCGGCGGTGGTTGCCGAGTACGAAAAAGCGCCGCAGGTGACCCGCGAACGTATGTATCTCGAGACCATTCAGCAGGTGATGCAGAACACCAGCAAGGTGTTGGTTGACCAAAAAGGCGGACAAAACCTATTGTATCTGCCACTCGACAAGATCATGCAGATGTCCGGTACGAGTACGCAAAACCAGAGTGCCGACCCGGTAGCCAAGTCCGTGACTCTTTCAGATCCGCCCGCGACCGCGCCACCCGACCCTGTTGCCGCACGACGCGACCTGCGTTCGCGCGACGGCCGTTAAGCGAGGAGCAAAAACATGAAAAAGAACCTTCCTCTGATCATCATGATTTTGATGGGCGTTTTGGTGACGATGGTATTGACGGCGTTCACGGTCGACCAGCGCCAAGCCGCGATTCGTTTCCGACTGGGTGAAGTTGTTGCTCTCCACACCCAACCCGGCCTGTACTTTAAGGTGCCGTTGATTGAGAACATCCGCATCTATGACACCCGTATTCAGACGCTGGATACCAAGGACGCGGAGCGCATTCAAACCAGCGAGAAGAACAACGTGCTGGTCGATTCGTTTGTCAAATACCGCATCATCGATGTCAAACAGTTTTTTGTCTCTACACGCGGTGACATCACCGCCGCCGAGGTGCGTCTCGCCCAATCGGTGAATAACGATTTGCGTGACGAGTTCAGCCAGCGCACGCTCGCGGAAGTGATTTCCGGTGAACGTGACAAGATCATGGAAAGCCTGCGCATGAAAGCCGACAAGGACGCGCGCAGTATTGGCATCGAAGTGCTCGATGTGCGCCTGAAGCGTGTCGACTTGGTGCCGGAAATTTCGGCCGACGTGTACAAACGTATGGAATCAGAGCGTAAACGTGTCGCGAACGAACTCCGTGCGACCGGTGCCGGCGAGGCAGACAAGATCAAAGCCGACGCAGAACGCCAGCGGACGATTATCTTGGCCGAAGCGTATCGTGAGGCGCAAAAGACCAAGGGTGAGGGCGACGCCCAAGCCGCGCGAGTTTATGCACAGGCGTTTGGCCGCAACGCCGAGTTCTATTCCTTCTACCGCAGTATGGAGGCCTACAAAGAGAGCTTCCGCAACAAGTCTGATGTGATGGTGCTTGATCCAAGCTCGGACTTCTTCAAATACATCCGTAATCCGGGCCGCGGAAAGTAAGTTTCTGCCAAAGTTGGAGTTGTACGAGGGGCGGTAGACTGCGCTCAAGCATTGCAGCAACATCAGCCCGAAGTGCGTATAATTCACCAACGGCGCGTTCTGAAAAGAGCGCGCCGTTTTTGTTGGCCGTAAAAAACGAATTTGGCGCGCGGAAATGGATTTTTGGGATGTCTTGTTGGCCGGTGGGGCGCTGATGCTGATATTTGAAGGCATCATGCCGTTTGTTGCGCCCGAGGCTTGGAAAAAGACCATGCGCCAGATCGTCGACTTGTCGAGCGGACAGCTCAGATTCGTTGGCATGCTCGCGATTGCAGCGGGGCTTTTTTTGTTGTCCTTTATATCTGCTGCAAACTGAGCTGGGCTGAACTGAATAACCAATATGGCAACTTGGTCCCTTCCTGAGAATATCGAAGACGTGCTGCCGGCGGATGCGGCGAAGTTAGAGCGCATGCGGCGTATTGCTCTTGATACGTTTGTAGCGTACGGATACGAACTGGTCATCCCGCCGTTGCTCGAGTACGTCGAGTCACTGCTTTCCGGCGTTGGCCACGACATGGATCTGGCGACGTTTAAGTTGGTGGATCAGTTGTCGGGCCGCATGATGGGTCTGCGTGCGGATACCACTCCGCAGGTCGCGCGCATTGACGCACACGTGCTGAATCGGCGTGGCGTGACGCGACTCTGTTATGCAGGCAGCGTGTTACACACCTTGCCAAGCGGGTTGGGCAAGTCCCGTCAGCCTTTCCAAGTCGGGGCTGAGCTCTACGGCCACGCCGGACTTGACGCCGACATCGAAATTCAACAGCTGATGTTAGATACCTTGTCAGCCGTTGGCGTACGAGCCGTGCGGCTCGATATTGGACAGCCGAGCATCTTTCGTAGCTTGGCGGATGCCGCTGGGTTAGCGCCGCAACAACGTGAAATGTTGTTCGCGGCCGTGAGCGGCAAAGACAGCGCAGCCCTTGCCGAATTTGCGGGTAACACATCGTCCCAGGTGCCCGCGGAGTTGGAAATGCGGCGAGCCATCGCGCGGTTGCCCACTTTGTACGGCCAGGATGCTGGGCGTGTGATTGCACAAGCCCGCGAGCAATTGCCAGCGCTTCCCGGCATTGAGACTGCGCTTGACCAACTCGCGAATGTTGCCGCGCACTTTTCTGCGCAAGGTCTGGCCGTCTCAATCGATCTTGGCGAACTCGGTGGATTCAATTACGAAAGTGGTATCTCGTTTGCGGCATTCACCGACGGCGCTTCGGAGGCGATCGCGCGCGGAGGCCGTTACGACGACATCGGCTTGGTGTTTGGTCGCGCCCGACCGGCGACCGGGTTTTCAATGGACTTAAAGTCGTTACTGGTATTGGTCGATGACGTCGCGTCATCCAACAAGGTGTTATTGGCACCCGGATCGCCTGATCGTGAGGCGCGAGCGGCGATGGCAGCATTCAGAAAACAAGGCTACGTCGTGATTGGCAGGCTCGACGGTAATGATGAGTTTGACGCGGCGTTGATCACGCACGTCATGACATACACGGATGGCAAGTGGCAAATTCAGGCAAAAGGACTGTAATGCGTAAGAATGTAGTGGTGGTCGGTACTCAATGGGGCGACGAGGGCAAGGGCAAGATCGTTGATTGGCTCACTGAAAGAGTGGCCGGCGTTGTGCGTTTTCAAGGCGGCCACAACGCCGGCCATACGCTGGTGGTCAACGGCAAGAAGACCATTTTGCGGCTGATCCCGTCGGGTATGCTGCATCCGCACGTGACGTGTTACCTCGGCAATGGCGTGGTGCTCTCTCCAGAAGCCTTGCTCAAAGAGATCGATGAGCTGACGGCGGCGGGGCTTAACGTGGTTGAACGCCTGCGTATTTCCGAGGCGTGTCCGTTAATTCTTCCCTACCACGTTGCATTGGACCAAGCGCGCGAAATTCAGAAAGGTGATGCCAAGGTCGGCACCACCGGTCGTGGCATTGGCCCGTGTTACGAAGACAAAGTGGCACGGCGCGCGATTCGTGTGACGGACCTCATGTTCCCGCAGCGCTTCAAGGACAAGCTGGTTGAAGTGCTCGACTATCACAACTTTGTATTGACCAAGTATCTGAATGCTGCGCCGGTGAGTATGGAGTCGGTGTTTGAGCCAACGCTTAAGATGGCCGAGCGTTTGAAGCCGATGATCGCCGACGTCTCTGCGGAACTGCATCAAGTCATGGCTGCAGGTAAACAACTTATGTTCGAAGGCGCGCAGGCGGCGCTGCTCGACGTCGACCACGGCACCTATCCGTTTGTGACCTCCTCGAATTGTCTCGCGGGGCAGGCTTCCGCCGGTGCGGGGGTTGGTCCCAACGCGCTTCACTACGTCCTCGGTATTACCAAGGCGTATGCCACACGTGTTGGCTCTGGCCCGTTCCCGACGGAGTTGGAAAACGATATCGGCCAACGATTACGCGACCGTGGATTTGAATACGGCTCGGTCACCGGCCGCCCGCGTCGTTGTGGTTGGTTTGACGCCGCCGCGCTAAAGCGTGCGGCGCAGATCAACGGCCTCTCCGGGCTTTGTATCACCAAACTTGATGTGCTCGATGGTTTGGCAGAACTGAGGGTTTGTACCGGCTACCACAAGGACGGCAAGGTGATTGACATCCTGCCCTATGGTGCAGAGTCAATTTCCGCCTGTACGCCGATTTACGAAACACATCCCGGCTGGTCTGAAAGCACAATTGGTATTCAGTCCTTCGACAAGCTGCCGAAGAACGCCCAAAACTATCTGCGCCGATTGGAAGAATTGGTCTGCACACGCGTCGCATTGGTATCCACGGGGCCCGATCGCAACGAGACAATCGTGATGCATCATCCATTTGACTGAAACACAAACTCTTGGATTGGTGGAAGTTTCCAGCCTTTTAGGTAGATTCCCCTTGGAAACGCCCGCCAAATAACGGCCTTCATCTTTCAAGTGGCGGTTTCAGCATATTGGTGCAATTACGGCACTACCCGATCTGGTCGGAATACTTCATGTGTCACCCGCTGTTTGGGGGCAGGTTGTGTCGGGGCGAGTGGACGGTGCCTTGTTTGTCAAGCAAGAGCCAGCCCCCGATGAAATGATCAGGCTAGCCGATATCCCCCGTCGGATTTTGCTTCTGCCAGTTCCACGAATCGCGGCACATATCCTCGAGCGATCGAGTGGCCTTCCAGCCCAAGGTGCGTTCTGCGTAAGTGGCATCTGCCCAATAGGCGGGAACATCGCCCGGCCTGCGCGCCACAAATTGGTGGGGAATAGGCATGCCATTGATGCGCGAGAAGGTATTCACGACATCGAGCACGCTATGGCCGCGTGAGGTGCCGAGATTCGCGATCATCAATGGTGATGCGTCAGTCCGCGCCAAGTAGCGCAACGCTGCAAGGTGGCCTTCAGCCAAATCCATCACATGAATGTAGTCCCGCTCGCCGGTACCATCGGCCGTCGGGTAATCGTTACCAAAAATACGCAGCGTCTTCAGCCGGCCACTCGCCACCTGGCAAACAAACGGCATGAGGTTGTTCGGAATACCTGCCGGATCCTCGCCCATCATGCCGCTCGAGTGTGCGCCGACCGGATTGAAGTAACGTAACAGCGCCACGCGCCAAGCAGAATCGGAAGCAACAAGGTCAGTGAGGATCGATTCCACCATGGCCTTCGATTTGCCATAGGGGCTGGCGGGGCGGAAGGGCGCTGACTCTGGAATTGGCGAGAAATCCGGCTCACCGTATACGGTGGCGCTAGAGCTAAAGACGATGGTCTTCACGCCAGCTTTGGCCATGGCCGCCAGCAGGGTGGTGGTGCCGTTAACGTTATTGTCGTAGTAGCGAAGTGGCTCGCGCACCGATTCACCCACGGCCTTTAAGCCTGCGAAATGAATGACCGCCGAAAAAGTATGCGCGGCAAACAGGGCATCCAGGCACGCGGCATCGCGCACGTCGCCTTCGATTAGCAGCGGTGTCTTGCCAGAGAGCGTGGCAATACGACCAACCACCGCCGCGTGGCTATTCACCAAACTATCTAGGATGATGCATTCATAACCGGCTGAGACTAGTTCTACGACGGTGTGCGAGCCGATAAAGCCAGTACCACCGGTGATGAGGATCTTTTGCATATTCGTACTTTACCTAATGCTTGGGCGCATTCGTCGAGCCGGGTGTCGCCCGGTTTGATCGGCAACAGCCAAGCTGTCCATCCGTGAAAATGAATACGCATCAAGAAAATCGAAAAGACAGGTACTGAGAAGCGTTTGGTCGGTGCCAACCCGAAAACTTGCTTGACGCGTTCTTACTTTGCCGGTGTCGGCTCACCATTTGGCACTCGGCCGTATTGGTCGTCGTACCGCTTGATATCGTCCTCACCGAGATAACTTCCCACCTGTACCTCAATGATGGCGACCATCTCGCTACCGCGATTCTCCAGGCGGTGTTTGGTCCCTTTGGGAATAAACGTACTTTCGTTGGCCTCGAGGTCGGTCACTCGTTCACCGCATGTCACCGTTGCCACGCCCGCGACAACGATCCAGTGTTCGCTGCGATGTTCGTGGCTTTGTAGGCTGAGTTTGCCGCCGGGCTTGACTTCGATACGTTTGATTTTGAAGCCAGGCATGTCTTCCAGTACGGTATAGCTACCCCAGGGTCGTTGTACGGTTAGGTGTTCAATATGCTCGGTGCCAGGTCGAAGTTGTAACGCTTCAACGATATGCCGAACCCCTTGCGATTCACCACGTCTGGCGACGAGCAAGGCGTCGGGCGTGTCGATAATCGAAAGTCCTTCCAGGCCGACTGCTGCAATCAGCCGTTTGCCACCCTGTACTTGGATATTTCGGCTATCGTGTGCGATCACGTTGCCGCGTAACGTATTGCCGTCTGCGTCTTTGTCAGATAAATCCTGCACTGAGTCCCACGAGCCGACGTCACTCCAGCCGATGTCGGCAGGGATCAGCCACAACTTTGGACCGCTTATAGCTTGCGATACCTTTTCTAATACGCCATGGTCTATAGAGATAGAGGGGGCTTTCGCAAAGTGAGCCTTGATTGTCGCGTCCAAGCTTGCGCCATTGGCGAGGTCAGCCTGCATTATGGCAATCACATCCGCCAGCGCGGGTAGATGCTGGCGGATCGCATCCAGAATCATGCTTGCGCGCCACACAAACATGCCGGAGTTCCAGTAGTAGCCTTGGTCGGCAAGGAATTGTTTGGCCGTCGCGAGGTCTGGTTTTTCTTTGAAACGGGCAACCGGCAGGGTACCGTCGGCGGTGCTAGCCTCGTTGGCAGCGGCACACTGAATGTAGCCATAGCCAGTCTCGGGGCGGGTAGGTTTAATACCGAAGGTTACCAAGTCGCCGGCTTCTGCCTGGCTTATTGCCTGCCGGAGTGCATGCTGAAATCGCGGCACGTCAACGATCATGTGATCCGACGGCAATACTACCATCACGGGGTCCAGACCCCCTTGTATGAGTTTCAGGGCGGCAATGGCAATCGCCGGAGCGGTGTTCCGTCCACACGGCTCTAGCAGTTGCGCGAAGGGTGCGAGGTGGACCATTGGTTCGCCCCGGGCTACGGCTTCACTTGTCACAATCGTGATGTCAGCCGGTTGAAGAATCGGCGCTAACCGAGCGACTGTCTCTTCCAGCAGTGTTTTATTGGAAAAAAGCGATACAAACTGTTTGGGTAGCGCCTGGCGTGAAAGTGGCCAGAGGCGCGTACCGGAGCCGCCAGCGAGGATGAAGGCGTGAACGGGGTGGGCGGCGGTCAAGGGCTTATAACTCATTGTGTCTTGGGTCTCGTGAAGTGACAAGCTGAGCGTTGCGACCGCTGGCAACAATCTCATCCGAACTGGGCTTTGCTACGACTACGGCAAAGGCCACCGATAGAGTTTATTGCAAAAGGAAAGTCGCTTGCGCTCTTTGTCGAGCACACCGCCTCTGAATGACTAGACGAACCAGTAGGCCGCGCGAAAGAGTCGGTGAAAGAAAACGACCGGGTGCAGGTACTGTTGAGAACAATTGGATACGATTTTTTTTCGTAAAACCTGGCAACCCGATCATTTGAAACGCTGCGTCTCCAAGGGCGAGTATTGGAGAATACTGTCATGGTAAAAAAGTGCTTGAGCGACGCAACAAAGAAGCCATTGAAGCCAGGTCGGATGCGGCTCGCGAGCAAGGGCTGCGCAGAAGTCGCCTAAGCCGCAGGCGTGGCACGGCAAACGGTATGCACGTGGAAAGGGCGGCTAGATGAAGGCGGCATCGATGCCCGGTGCGCCGTGCGGGAACAAGACCGCCCGCTCCATCCAGTGTGGATTTCAATTTGCAGATTCCAGCCAACACCATGTACTTCATGGTGTTGCTTGCGCTAGCCTGGATCGCGCTTTACTTGGATCGTCGTCCGGCGAAGCCCGAGCAGATTGATCCGGGTGCCTCGGACGCGTTGATCCATCAAAACAGCGGGGCGAAATAGCGCGGTTTCTCGCAAGTGCGCGGCAGTGCGCAATCCTGTGCAAAAATACACCTCGGAGTCGCGGCTAACGCGCTCGCACCATCTCGGGAGTCAACGTTATGTCTGGCGGTAAGTTTCACGTACACGGTCCGCATGATCACGCTGTTGAGCATGCCGGAGGGGAGCACGGCAGCGGCGGGCGGCTCACCCAGAGCGTCGCTATTTTTACTGCGATTCTCGCGACCATTGGTGCGATTGTCAGTTACCAAGGTGGTCACACACAAAACGAAGCGCTGTACTATAAGAACGAGGCAGTGCTGAAAAAGACCGATGCGGCCAATCAGTGGTCGTATTACCAAGGCAAAAGCACCAAACAAAATTTAGCCGAACTTGCCGAGGCGCTGGCCGCCACACCTGAGCAGAAAGCCAAGTACGCTGCTGATATCGCGCGCTACAAAGTGGAGAAGGAAGAGATCAAGAAGAAGGCGGAAGGCCTCGAGGCGTTATCGCTTGCGGCAGATAAGAAATCTGAAACCGCATTAAACCCGCACGACAAACTCGCACAGGCGATGACCTTTATCCAGATTGCGATTTCGCTTGCGGCGATTTGTGTATTGACACGCCGCCGCTGGATGTTTGGTTTATCTGGCGCGTCCGCTGCGGTTGGTATGGTGTACTGGGGGCTGGCATTTTTTGCCCACTGACCCTGGTTGCACTCGAGCGACTAGCTGTGTTGAGTGGGGCAGGTTTGTATGGCGGAATCTGACCTGGCGTTATTGTTTGGTCCCAAGGGCCCGCTCGCGGCGCGCATCGCAGATTTTCGACATCGCGAATCGCAGGTGGAAATGGCGTTGGCCATTGAGTCCACCATCAACCGCGCTGGCGTGTTGATCGCCGAGGCAGGCACGGGGACGGGCAAGACCTTCGCGTATTTGGTGCCGGCACTCCGCTCCGGTGGCAAGGTCATCATTTCCACCGGCACCAAGACGCTGCAGGATCAGCTATTTCATCGCGATATTCCAACCGTCATCGAGGCGCTCGGTATCCCTGTCTCCACGGCGTTGTTAAAGGGGCGCGCCAACTATGTTTGCCTGCACCACTTGGAGATTGCGGCGGCTGACGGGCGTTTCACCAGTCGCGAGGACGTGAAACACATCCAATCGATAAAACGATTCGCCAACCGTAGTCTCGACGGTGGCGGCACGGGAGACCGGGCTGAATTGCCCGAGGTGCCGGAGCGCGCCAGCGCATGGAATCAAGCGATCTCCACCCGTGAGAATTGTTTGGGCTCGCAGTGTTCGCGTTACGAAGAGTGTTTTGTCATGAAGGCGCGCAAGAAGGCGATGGAGTCAGAAGTGGTGGTCGTCAACCACCATCTGTTTTTTGCCGATTTGGTGTTAAAGGACGACGGTGCGCAGGATTTGTTGCCCGCTTGTAACACGGTGATTTTTGATGAAGCCCATCAGTTGCCATCGACCGCGACGATGTTTTTTGGTGAGTCCGTTTCCACTTCCCAGTTGATTGAACTTGCACGCGACACCCGGCTGATGGGTATCCAACATGCAGCCGACTTCAAAGACTTGCAGGATGCCGCGGGTGCATTGGATATCGCCGCGCGTGATTTGCGATTGGTGGTGTCGGAAGATTTTGCCAAGTTGCCCGGGCAGGCGGTAGTGAGTCGCGAAGGCTTCGACGAAGTCTATGCCGATGCGCAAGAAAAGCTGACCGAGTTGAGGGAGTTACTCGAGTCACAAGCCGATCGTGCGCAAGAGTTGGCCAACTGTATGACCCGTGCGGATGAATTCGCCCAACGGATGACGAGCTGGCAGGATAAATCGATTGAAGGGTATGTGCGTTGGAGTGAGGCGTTTTCACAGTCGCTTGCTTTTCATCTCACCCCACTCTCCATTGCGGATATTTTTCGGGCGCAAGTCTTCAGCCAAAAGCGCGCGTGGATTTTTACCTCGGCGACACTGGCGGTGAAGGGCGATTTTGGCCATTACCAAACTGAGATGGGTTTAACGGCACCGGCAGCAGCAGATGATTTTGAAGACGATGCGTTTGACGGGCGCCGCGTGGAGACTTCGTCGTGGGCGTCCCCATTTGATTATCCGAATCAGGCGCTACTGTATCTGCCAGAAAACTTACCCGCGCCAAATACACCGACCCACACCGAAGCGATTGTTGACGCTGCGCTACCGCTGATTGAGGCGGCGGGTGGGCGCACGTTCATGTTGTTCACGTCACTTAAGGCGATGGATCGCGCCCACGAAATGTTGAAAAGCAAATTCGCCGAACGCGAATACCCATTTCCGTTGATGGTGCAGGGCGAAGGCACACGCACTGAGTTACTCGAGCGCTTTCGTAAATTGGGTAATGCGGTATTGGTCGCGAGTCATTCCTTCTGGGAAGGTGTGGACGTGAAGGGTAGTGCACTCTCGGTGGTGGTGATCGATAAGTTACCGTTCGCCGCGCCGGATGATCCTGTGCTCGCAGCGCGTATTGCAGCGATTGATGCAAACGGTGGCAACGCGTTTATGCATTATCAGGTGCCGCACGCGGCCATCACGCTAAAGCAAGGCGCCGGACGACTGATTCGTGACGAAACCGATCGTGGTGTATTGATGATCGGCGATACGCGTCTGGTCGATAAGCCCTACGGTAAGCGCATCTGGCAGAGCCTTCCGCCGATGCGGCGTACGCGGTCAGAGACCGAGGCAGTGGCGTTTTTTGACGTGACAACCACAACTGGCTGACCCAGCTAAAAAGTGGGTGAAAAAATCCCGGCGATGTCACCACCGCCGGGTCAGTTCGTACCGTCATGAGTACGAGGAGGCACGGGAACATGTTATGCGCCTTGGCTCGACTTCAATGTGCTGAAAAGCGGGGCATAATCCCGCTACTTCTGATCTTTGCTCCGCTGCCTTTAACGCGGCTTCGTCGTGAGCGATTGGGTAATTTCTGCCGCTTCGGCTTCTCCGCGTGCGGTCTCTGCGGCCGTCGACTTCGCAGGTATTTTGGCGATCGGCGCGCGGTCGCTAACGCCGCCGAAGGCCGCCGTCAAATCCTCTTCCTCTGCGTCTTGCGGTCGCAGTTGCTGAAGCGGCATGCGCAATTCAGGCCGGGCAGCGGGCTTATCCGGCACATCGCGATAGACCAACACCAAACCGGGGAAGGCGATCAAGACACCGACCATCATCAGTTGCATGATGACAAACGGTACCGCCCCCCAGTAGATTTGCCCGGTCGTTACAGGGGCCGTGAGTTTGCCCGTGACACGGTCAAGGAAGGCACTGGCAGGCGCCACGCTGCGCAGATAGAACAACGCAAAGCCAAACGGCGGGTGCATGAACGACGTCTGCATATTGACAGCGAGCAACACACCGAACCAGACCAAGTCGATGCCGAGTTTGTCAGCCACCGGCCCGAGCAATGGCACGATGATGAATGCCAACTCAAAAAAGTCGAGGAAAAAGGCCAAGAAAAAAATCAGCACGTTGACGGCGATGAGAAAGCCCGTTTGCCCGCCGGGTAGGGCGGTCAACAGTTCTTCCACCCACACATGGCCGTTCACGCCATAAAACGTCAGGCTGAAGACACGGGCGCCGATGAGAATAAACACGACGAAGGTCGTGAGTTTTGCCGTGCCGTCGAGTGCCTCTTTCAAACTCTGCATGCTAAGACGCCGCCGTGCCCATGCCATCAATAACGCACCGGCCGCCCCCATCGCGCCGCCTTCAGTGGGGGTGGCGACACCTAAAAAGATGGTGCCCAGTACTAAAAATATGAGTGCCAACGGTGGCACCAGCACAAAGGTGACTTTCTCGGCCATCGCCGACAACCAGCCGAGTTTGAGTGCACGGTTGAGGACGGCCAGCGCAAATGCAGCTGACGCGCCTGCTGCGGTCGACAATACGATTCGTTCATCGAGCGGCTTATGTCCGAGCCACTGCGCGCATACGATACCGACCAAAGCAGCCATGACCACGAGGACGGCGAGCGACTGAATGCCACTGGTGCCGGACGGTTCTCGGAAAATGCGCGCCTCAGGCGGCAGTGCAGGTACCCATTGTGGTTTAACGATGGCGATGATGCCGACAAACACGGCGTAGAAACCTGCCAGCATCAGCCCCGGCAAGATCGCGCCAGCGTACATGTCGCCCACCGACAAGCGCAATTGATCGGCCAACACAATCAATACCAACGATGGCGGAATAATCTGGGCTAGGGTGCCCGAAGCGGCGATGACGCCGGCGGCGATTCGACGGTCATAACCGTAACGCAACATGATCGGCAGCGCGATCAGCCCCATGGCAATCACCGAGGCGGCGACGATGCCGGTGGTCGCTGCCAACAACGCGCCGACAAAGATGACTGCAAAGGCTAAGCCGCCGCGAATGCCGCCAAACAGTTGGCCGATGGTATCGAGTAAATCCTCGGCCATGCCTGATCGTTCGAGTACCAAACCCATCAGGGTAAAAAACGGCACGGCGAGCATGGTCTCGCTCGACATCACCCCCCAGATACGGTCGGGTAGCGCTTGCAACAGGGCAGGGTGCAATAAATCGAGGTGAATACCGAGAAGGCCAAACACGATGCCGTTGGCGGCAAGGGCGAAAGCCACCGGGTAGCCGAGCAGCATGAACACAACGAGGCTCGCAAACATCAGCGGTGCCATATTGTGAATCAGGAAGGCTGTCACTTTGCAGACCCCTGGTTTGGATGTAGCGCCGCGGCCGGAGCGGATTGTTCAGCCTCATCGGGTATGTCGCCTCGTAGTATCGCGACCCGCTTGATGAGTTCAGAGACGCCCTGCAAACTGAGTAGGGTGAAGCCAATCGGCACCAACAGCCGCGCCCACCAAAGTGGCAGCCCACCGGTGTTGCCGGATACCTCGCCGCTGCGAAATGCCTCCACAAACACCGGCCACGATAGGTAGACGAGCAGCAGCGATATCGGCATGAGGAAAAAGACGGTGCCGAAAATATCGATTTTGAGTTGGGTGCGACGCGAAAAACGACTGTACAAAACGTCGATGCGGACGTGTTGATGCTTGAGTAGTGTGTAGCCCGCGCAGAGTAGGAACACCGCCGCGATGAGGTACCACTGCAATTCCAGCCACGCGTTGGAGCTTAGTTTGAAGGCGTAGCGGGAAACGGCGTTACCGGCGCTGACCAATACCGCCGCCAGCACCAGCCAGCAGACGGCACGACCGATAACTTGGTTAAGCCGGTCAACTGCACGAGAAAACGCGAGGAGTCGCGTAAAAACGGCCTGCATCCAGTTGTTCCTGTGGTTCGTAATAGCGAAGACGGCATTGTGGCACAGGCCTTTGCGGTCTTGAATTGCCGAAAATGCCGCCAGATTGTTGCCGAGCGGTGACGGCATTCAAGACTTGTCTGGTGTGCCCGACGCGATTACCGTATGAATTGTTGTAACTTGTCACAAAAACGGTCACTCAATGGGTAGACTCATCCCGCTAAAATTTCATTTGATGCGGTAGCGGCATTTCCGCAGGCTGCACCACTTTTGTTCAGGGGATATGAGATGGGTCGTGTTAATCAATTTCAGTCGATAAACCGTTGGGTCGCGGCAAGTTTTGCAGCGTTGATTGTTGCTGGGTTTACGTCACAGGTTCAAGCGCAATCTGGGGACGTCGCAGCAGGCAAGGCGCTTTTTGACGGCGAAGCGATGTGTCTATCGTGCCATCCCGGTGGTCCGAGTAACCCGGATGCGCGACAAGCAACGACCGTGGCAAAAATGTACGCGGCCTTCGATAAGGTAGGTTCAATGGGCTTCCTGAAATTCGCTCTGAGTGCAGACGACGTTTGCAATATCGTCACCTACATCGCTTCGCAAGTCAGCGCGCCGGATCCGGGTTGTGGGATTGGCGTGACAAGGAACAGCATCGTCCTTCGCTCGTCATCGACTACCAACCCACAGATGCAAGTGGGTAAGTTGTCCAACAACGTCTTGCAGTTCAGTTCGATCACTGATCCCGGCTCCGCGTATCGGATGCTCGGGTATTCAGACTTCAATCGTAACGGCACGCCCGACTTGGCGTTTCAAAACATTACACAGGGCGAATTTGGCGACGTCAACGCGTGGAACGAGTTTAAGTCGTCAAATCCGGTGTTCTGGCGGCAGGTGAAACAGGTATGGGATGTGCAGGCGGTCGGTGATCTGGATGGTGATGGCGTTGATGATCTGGTGTGGCGCTACATGGCACCGGACCCGCGCGACACAGGCGTTTCATTCATTTGGTTCGGCAGTGGCGGGACGGCGACACCGGTGGTCAGTCAAGTGCGTAAACGCGGCGGCGCGCCGCTCGATTGGCAGTTGCTGGGCGCGGTGGATATCAACAACGACGGCGCTGCCGACATGTTGTACCTGAGCCCGGCTGGCCAGCTACGCGCGCTGATGGCGACGCCAAACCGGACGTGTGCAAACTTGGTCAGCGGCAACATGCCGGCCGGCTTCGCGCCACTCAAATTTGCCAAATTCCGTGGTGGTACCAGCGGCGAAGTGTTGGTGCGTAATGTTTCAACAGGCGCGAATCAGCTGTTGTCATTAAGCGCGGTAGGGTTGGTTCTGCCGCCCTTTACCGGTGCGCCGGACGATCCGCTTGCCGCTTGCACGGCGAGTTCACTGACCGTGCCGATGACCACCATTAACTTGCCGGTGGCTGACCCAACCTGGACCTTCTACGCCGCGGCGGACCTAAACAACGACGGCACTGTAGACATTATTTGGCGTCGAACAGCGTCTAATCCAGTCGGCCAACTGACTGTCTGGTTGCTTAAGCCTGACGGCACCTTGTTGACACAGCTGACCAACGCGGGCACGGCACCGGCGAATTTCAGTCCGTTACAAAACGGCGGGCCGAAGCTGTTCTAGGCACGGCGTTTGTCCGAACGGCGTTTGTCCATCAGTGCAGCTACAATTCGGCGTATCTTAGTAATGCTTCGACAAAGGGGAAGTTGCGAAATGAATTTGGTACGACGTAGTGCCGCTGCACTCATTGTGGTTGCGACTTTTTCGGGTTGTGCAAACGTCTCGCCGACGCAGCGCGCCACACTCGCCAAGCCAGAAATGCAGTTTGATTTCGACCGTGCCGCGGGTGCCATCACCGGCCACACTTACGCCAGCAAAGAAGGTGCTTCGGGCGGCAAAGCGGTCGGCGGTGGTGGTTGTGGCTGTACGTAATAACCATAAAAACACTAATAAGGACGGCGACTTTCAGGCATTTTTGCTTGTAAATGCCCGTGGATAAAGGACTTTCGTTTTTGTGACGTCTCGCGAACACCCGCTGTCGAGTCTTTTTGCCGCCGCCATGGCGTTGCCGATTGTGGCCATCCCGGTCGTGGTGAACGCGCAGACGACCGGGCAGTCAAACGCGCAACCTTCGACTTCCTCGTCTTTACTGCCCGCCGGCGCGGTCGTTGGTGTCCGTTCCCTTTGGTATCGCGAAGACGGTGACCGCATGAAAGTCACCGAGCCAGTGGTCTGGATGAAAACCCCCATCGGCGAGCAATGGGAAATCGGCGGGAGTGCGACGGTCGATATGGTGAGTGGCGCATCGCCCATCATCACCTCCAACGCCACCGGTAAACCTGCACAAATCTATACCGGCGCGTCGATCACCGACCGTCGCAAAGCCTACGATGCAAACGTCACGAGGAAGTACGGCGAGTTAAACGAAAACACGGTCGGAGTGTCATTCGCGCGCTCGGACGAGAAGGATTACGAGTCAAAAGCGTACGGCTTGAATACAACCTTTGATTTCAACGAACGCAACACCACGCTGGCGTTGGGCATCGGTAGTCGCAACGACCGTGTGATGTCGGTGACAGACAGAACGCTCAATCGTGCACGCGATGCAAAAGAGGTTCTGGTCGGTGTGACACAGATCATCGACCGGCGGACGCTGGTGCAATCGAATCTGGTCTATACCAAGCTGACTGGGTACCTAAACGATCCTTACAAGTTAACCTTTTCACTCTACCGCGACGGCTTGTCGCCGCGGATTGCTTCGGTGCGGGATTCGCGGCCGGAGTCGCGATCCCAGATCGCGTGGCTCACACGTGGCAAACGTGCACTGACCGGAATGGATGCGGTGGTTTCGGCGGAGTACCGTTTCTATCGCGACGATTGGGGTATCCGTTCCCACACGCTGGCGGGGACGTGGTTGCAGACAATTAACGAAACCTGGCAAGTCGAAGGCGGGTTGCGTTATTACTCACAATCGCAGGCCGATTTTTATCGCCGTGAAATTACCCAGCGGCCGATCCCGACGATTTCGTCGAGCGATCAGCGGCTGGCTGGGTTTGGCGCGTTTGAGCCATCGATCAAAGTCATCGCCAAAGTCGGCGATCACGTCTCGGTGGATTTGAGTTTCTCGCGTTACATGCAGCGCGGAACTTGGAAACTTGGCGGTAGCCAAGGGGAATACGATCCGCTGAGTGCGCGGCTGATTAACGCGGGGTTGCTGTACCGGTTCTAGTGGCTTACTTTTTCTTGGCCGCTGCCGGTGCAGGTTTTTTCACTACCACTGGTTTGGCAGCAGATTTGGCGGCCGGTGCCTCGTTCATTACCTTTTCAAGCTGCTCGTGCACCGCTCTTTCGATCGGTGCCTTCATCATCTTTAGCATAAAGCCGAGGGTGACTTCGAGCACCATCTCGGTCTCACTCACCGTTAGGCTTCCGGTCACGCCGGGCCGCGAAAAACTCAGCGTATTGCCGCTCCAGTCGCCGCTGAGGTCGAATTTCTCATCGAGTTTCGCCACCATCTTGTCGGCCGCGGCGCGGGCGCCCTTTAGTCCGAGGTGGTGCTCACGTTTCAGGGCGATATCAGGCATGTTGTCTCCGGGCGGCAGTTTGTGTTGTTGTGCGCTGAGTTTACAAGAAAGGCCGGCGCGGCCGCTCATCCCACAAAATGGGTATTCGTCGCGTGTACTCGTCGTTCGGCTACGCACGCTGGCGGTTTTTTGAGGGTGACCGTATTCTCTCGACCATGAACAAACTTATCCAAAGCCTCAGCTGCTGGTACCGCGATCTCGAAGCCCGCAAGTTAGCCCAACTGCCGCCCGACCAACGGGAAGATATTCTCGCCTTTGACGTTGCGCTGAAGCGCAACAAATGGTCGGTGTTGTTAGCAGCGATTGGTGTGTGGCTGGTGGCGTCGGTGGCGTTTCGTGCAACGGTCAATAACGCCACTTGGACGGAGGCGCTCCTATTGACGCTGCTCCTGCTCGTCACCACCAGTTTTGCATTGATGTCCGTGTGGTTTGGACATAAAAAATTCAAAATATCATTACGCTCGTTTGGTATCGTATTTTTGCTGGCGTCCGTCGGGGCGTTGTTCGGTGGCATGACCGGCCGTTGGATGAAAGTCGGCTCGTTTGAAGTCATGCTTGCGGACTTTGGTAGTTTTAACAGTCGCGTGTTGTTGGCCGGATTGATTGCCGGTGCCGTCTACGGCGCGCTACTACTGATCGTGTTGCTGGTGCGTCGCCGCACGTTGCAAAAGCGTAATGAAGAGTTACAACGTCAGACTGAACAGGAGCGGACAGCGCGCCAGCTGGCCGATGCCCGACTCAAATTGATGCAAGCCCAGGTCGAGCCGCATTTCTTGTTTAACACGCTCGCAAGTGTGCAGCAATTGGCCGAAGGTAAAGCGCCTGAGGCGGCCACCCTGACCCGGGAATTGATTGCCTTTTTGCGGGCCGGCCTCGCCGGGTTGCGGGACGACACCACCACGTTGGAGCGTGAGTTTGCGATGGCAGCCGCATTTTTAGCCATCATGAAAACGCGTATGGGTGAGAGGCTCTCGTTTGGGTTGAATCTGCCCGAGGCATTGCGCAACCGGACCGTCCCGCCCGCGATGCTCATTTCGCTGGTAGAAAATGCCATCAAACACGGGTTGGAGCCATCAACGTCGGGTGGGGCGTTATGGATCGGCGCGCGTGAAGTGTCCTGCGACGATACAACCACTCTCGTCATCGAGGTTCGTGACACCGGGCTCGGGTTGGGTGCTGGTGTTAATTCGATGGTGGGGGGCGGCGTCGGGCTGGCTAACGTGCGCGAGCGTTTGGAGGCAATCTACGGCGAACGTGCTCGATTGCAGATTGAAGAGAATTCGCCGCATGGAGTAATTGCGATGATCGAGATTGCCGAGACTAGGCCGGTCGAGGCGGACACGGATCCGGTGGCCAATTCTAGTGGGGGCGTGATGTGACAAAAGCTTTGATTGCGGACGACAGTGAGCAAGGGGTTTTGCTGAGCCAAACAGTTTTGGCTCAGCGCCGTGCGAACCGGAAGTCCATGCAGGGACTTCCGTGGATAGTAGGAGCGTGATGTGACAAAAGCTTTGATTGCGGACGACGAACCCCTGATGCTGACACGCATCGGTGAGCTCGTGAATCGGGTCTGGCCGGAACTGGAGATCGTGGCGCGCTGTAAGAACGGTGATGACGCGCTTGCGGCGTTTCGTCAGCATCAGCCAGACGTGGCGTTCTTGGATATCCGCATGCCGGGAAAGACCGGCTTAGAAGTGGCGGCAGAAATCGGCGATGCTGCGCATATCGTATTTGTGACCGCATACGATAAATACGCCATTGCCGCCTTCGAAAGTGGTGCGGCGGATTATCTGTTGAAGCCGGTGGAATTGCCTCGTCTGGCGGAGGCGGTACAGCGACTACGCAAGCGCATTGACACCAAACCGCCAACCGCCCCGGCGGATCTAACGCTACTGGTGAAGTCGATGTTGGAACAGGCCAAACCCGCTGAAAAGCTGCGATGGATCCGTGCCTCTGTCGGCAATGTCACCCGCCTCATTCACGTCGATGATGTATTGTTCTTTCAGTCAGATAGGAAATACACACGTATCGTACTGAAGGAGAGTGAGGCGTTAGTGCGCATGCCACTCAAAGAGTTGATCGATGGCTTGGATACAGAGCGATTCTGGCAAGTGCATCGCAGCAGTATCGTCAACGCGCATGCGATTGATCGAGCCTTGCGGGAGGGGCCGGAGAAACTGACGTTGCATATCAGGGGCTGTTCGGAGCGGCTTGCCGTTTCCCGCCAGTACTTTCATTTGTTTAAACAAACCTGAACCCGCGACATGTTCAGGCTAGTGCGGGCGACTGAATCTGCGCGAATTCTTCTGTAGAGGGGTTAGAAGCCACCCGTATCGAGCCACGCTTGAACTTGATCAAGCCGGTCTGATCCCCAGAATGGTTCGCCATCAACGATGATGTAGGGCGAACCAAAAACGCCTTTCTGTAGCGATGCCTCGACCTCGCGTTTGAGACGGTCCTTGACTGCCGGATCACTGACCACTGCAAGTATTTCTTCGCGGTCCAATCCCACGTGAGCAGCGAGTTCGGCGACCTTCTCTGCGCTGGAGATATCGATACCCTGAGCAAAATAGGTGGCAAAACACGTCATGGCGAATCGATGCGCCTGCAGCGGGTCTCGATCATCGATCCAGTAGAACGCACGCGCGGCATTTTGCGTGCCGATGGGAAACGGATCAGGTTGTTTGTATGGCACCCCCATAAATCGGGCGGTACGCCGGAAATCGCGTTCCGCGTAGGCACCCTTCAATGGCTGCGAGTTCAGTGGTGAATTGCCACTGGCCTTGAACGCCGGCCCGAGTAGGATGGGCCGCCACTTTACGCGCCGTTCATATTTGGCACCAATCGCATTGATGCGCGTTGCGGCAAGGTAGCCGTAGGGTGAAGAAAAGTCGAAGTAGAAGTCGATGGGGTCGGATGCGGGCATCGCGGCTCTCCTTGGAAAAAACAAAGCCGCTCAGCGAGCGGCTTTGTATGAACGTTACACACTACGCTTGTGGCGGCAAATCCGGTTTGGTTTCTACCACTTGCAGCGGCTCGTTCACAACCGTGCGTTCACGACGAGGCCGCGGTGTGCTGCGACGCTGTGGCTCAATGATGGCGAGCGTGGCTTGCTGCACATTGGTTGCCGCTTTGCCGGCGTCGGTCTCGACGAACACCAGCGGCTCGTGTGTGGCACCGTTACGCTCACGGCGTCGGCGTGGTTGGCTGCGAACCGGCGTAACGTCCGGTATCTGGTCCACCGGCGCGAGGGGTGCGGTAGCCGAACTGTAGACCGTTGCCGCTGGAGCCGCCGGGGCGGTCATTGGTGAGGAAACCATCGGGGCCGGCGGCGCTGACGGTGTGGCGACCACTGCCGGCGCCGCAATCGCGCTGACCATCGGCTGTTGAACCTCTGGCACAGCAGCCGGTGCCGACACCACTGAAGGAGCCGCTGCTGGCGTCATCGAAGGCACAGCTGAGGCCGGTGCTGGCATCGCTGCTGTCGTAAACTCTGCCGCACCAACGGCTGCCGCCGGTGCGTCGTGTTGCTGAACAGTTGCGCCGTTTCTTGGCTCGCCTTGCTCGCGTCCGCCGCGTCCACGTCCGCCACGACCACGACGACGACGGCTACGGCCTTCGCCGTCTTCGCTCGTATCTGGTGGGCGTGCCTCCAGGGCAGGGCGTGGCTGCTGGGTGCGCGGTGGCGGTGCGGATTGTTCCGGCGCACCAATTGTGGCGTTCACTGACCCGTCCGGCTTGTTCTGGCGCGGTTGTTGATGACGTTCGCCACCACCACTTCCCATAGGTGGACGGTCGCCGCGCGGTCCATTGCGACCCTCATTGCGACCCTCGGCGCGTTTGCCGTCTTTACGTTCGCCCTTGTTGCTGCGGTCATTACGATCCCCGCGATCGTTACGGCTACGCGGGCCCCGGTCGTTGCGTTCACCGCGCTCAGCGCGATTGTTTCGGTCACCGCGCCCTTCGCGGTTGCCGTCTCGCGTGTTTTTAGCGTCTTTATTGGCTTTGATGTCAACTGTCGGCGGGGTTGCCGCTGACGCAGTCTTGCCGCCGAATAGACCGACAAGACGTTTCCAAAGTGATGGTGCCGGCGTTGCCACCCTTGCCGGCGCGGACTGCAATGACGCGCGCGCCGTTTGTCGATCTTCATTTGCAGCCGACTCGGATGATATCGGCGCGGGTTGGTCCGGGGTAATGCCCTTTACCACCGGCTCCTGCCGAGATGGTTTTGCCTCGGCCGCAGTTGGCAGCTTCATCGCAAGTTCGTCGATCGGCTTGTTGACCAGTTCGTAGGAGGCCTTGACCACGTCGAGTTTTTCCGAATCGTGACGCAGTCGTTCTATTTCGTAGTTGGGCGTTTCGATGTGGACGTTTGGAATAAGCAACACATTCACCTTGAAGCGCACTTCAATGGTGCGGATGTCTTGGCGCTTTTCATTCAAGAGGAAGGTGGCAACGTCGACCGGTACCTGGCAATGTACCGCCGCCGTACTTTCCTTCATCGCCTCCTCCTGAATGATGCGCAACACGTGCAGTGCAGAAGACGCGGTATCACGAATGTGTCCAACGCCATGGCAGCGTGGGCACGGAATGTAGCTGGATTCTGAGAGGGCGGGTTGCAGACGCTGGCGCGACAATTCCATCAGGCCAAAACGCGAGATCTTGCCGGTTTGTACACGTGCCCGATCATGTTTGAGCGCGTCGCGCAATCGATTTTCAACTTCTCGTTGATTCTTGCTCGACTCCATATCGATGAAGTCGATCACTACCAGACCACCGAGGTCTCGCAGGCGAAGCTGGCGAGCAATTTCGTCGGCTGCCTCGCAGTTGGTGCGAAATGCGGTTTCCTCAATGTCATGGCCTTTGGTTGCGCGTGCCGAGTTGACGTCGACAGAGACCAAGGCTTCAGTGTGGTCGATGATGATGGCACCACCGGATGGTAACGATACATCGCGGCGATACGCCGTCTCGATTTGGTGCTCAATTTGGAATCGTGAGAACAGTGGGACGTCGTCTTTGTACAACTTCACCTTGCTGACGTTAGACGGCATGACGGTCGACATAAACGACTGCGCCTGCTCAAAAATTTCCTGGGTATCGACAAGAATTTCGCCGACATCCGGCTGGAACAGATCTCGGATCGCGCGTACCACCAAGCTCGACTCGAGATAAATAAGCTCGGGACCCTTTACCTCGCGACCTGCGCCTTCAATGGCATCCCAGAGTTGCACCAGATAATTCATGTCCCACTGTAGCTCTTCGGCGTTGCGGCCGATACCGGCGGTACGCGCGATGATGGACATACCTTCGGGTACTTGCAACTGGTCGAGGGTCTCGCGCAATTCAGCACGGTCTTCGCCCTCGACACGTCGTGATACGCCACCGCCGCGTGGATTATTCGGCATCAGCACCAGATAACGGCCGGCCAGCGAGATGTAGGTGGTGAGAGCCGCACCCTTGTTGCCGCGTTCGTCTTTTTCAACCTGAACGAGCAGTTCCTGGCCGACGCGCAGATTCTGCGCAATCTTGCCTCGCGTTCCCTCGCCGTCTTCACCGGCGACGTATTCACGCGTCAACTCTTTGAACGGCAGGAAACCGTGGCGTTCTGCGCCGTAGTCAACAAAGATCGCTTCAAGAGATGGCTCAACCCGGGTGACTTTGGCTTTATAAATATTCGACTTACGTTGTTCTTGTCCTGCGTGTTCGATATCGAGGTCGACGAGCTTTTGGCCGTCGACAATTGCAACACGCAGCTCTTCGGCCTGGGTTGCGTTAAATAACATGCGCTTCATGTGTAATCCTTCAAGCGCGCTTGAGCGGGGCGAAAGCCAGACTAGGGCGGAACCCAACGAGCTGCAACTTCGACGGTGCGCGCAATGCGGCGCAGCGTGGTGCAGCGATTGCTAGACACTGATGTCTTGCGCAAACGGGTGCGCAGGAGACTTCGCCTCGGCTACAGGTGGTTACAGTCGACCAACGACATCTTCGACGTCGTAGTCGTGACCACCATGCATATTTTGTAATTTGCGCAGGTGGTATCGATTTCGGTGTGTTGAAAGCGAGGTATCACGTGTAGTTTGGTACGAGGAGCGGACCGGTTTCCCGGCAGTGTTAGGTCAATCATTGGTGCATGTGGGAGAAGATCACTGCATTCAGCCAACCACGCACTGCAAAATTCGTTTGGTTCACGCCGCCGTCTTTCTCGTCCTCGAATCTTTGGATTCTCGGCCCGAATGGCGCGCGTTGTTATGTTGTATTTCGTTTACTATCGCTACTTACCAAGCGATGCTTGCGGTGAGCGAAAACGACCGGCGTTTTCCGCGGTGAGCAGCAAGTTCTGTGACACAGGCAGTAGATTTAAAAACTGCGCGGGAAACGGATCAAACCGGACAACACGGCGATTTCTTCGCAAGATTTCGGGAAAGTGACCACGGCGATAGGACTTACCTTACATCGCCCGTAGTGACCAAGCCGGAAGACCTGCTTGTAAATCAACGAGATACCAGTATAACGCAAATGCCACTGGCCACAAAACCTTCCCTGCCCGGCCGCGTCTCGGTCGACCCCGCGGTAGACGCCTCGCAGGTTGAGCAACTCTCCATTGACGACAACCACGCTGGCCAGCGAATCGACAACTTCTTGCTTAATCGCCTCAAAGGCGTGCCGAAGAGCCACGTCTATCGCATCCTACGGTCCGGCGAGGTCCGGGTAAACAAGGGGCGAATCGATCAAACCTATCGATTGGTACTCGGCGACGTGGTGCGTGTGCCCCCTGTAAAGCTCTCGCCTGTGCAAAAGCCTAGCAACGACGGCCATCTCCAGACAAAAATTCTTGGAAAAGGCCTCCCCGCTTGGCGAATTGTTTTCGAAGACGATGCGCTTTTGGCAATCGACAAACCGGCGGGTATGGCGGTACATGGCGGCAGCGGCATCCACCTTGGTGTCATCGAAGCGATGCGGCTGACTCGCCCGGACGCCAAGTTCCTCGAGTTGGTACATCGCCTTGATCGGGAGACGTCGGGCATCCTGCTAATTGCGAAGAAGCGCAGCGCTCTGACCGGCATGCACGCCATGCTGCGCGGCGAAGGTAATGACGTCGAGGGTAGTTCGGGACGCATCAAGAAACATTACTACGCGCTGGTCGATGGTAACTGGCCCGACTTGCGCAAGAGTGTGCGCATCAAACTCGCCAAGTACGTCACCAAAGAAGGCGAGCGACGTGTAGCTGTTGATGAAGACGACGGTCAGGAGTCACATACGATTTTTACGCGGGTCGAACAGTTTTCCGGTGCGACGTTACTCGACTGCGACATTCGCACCGGACGCACACACCAAATACGCGTGCACTTGGCAAGCCTCGGTTACCCGATTATCGGTGACGATAAATACGGCAATTTCGCGCTCAACAAACATGTGGCGCAGGTAAAAAATGGCGGACTAAAACGGATGTTTTTACACGCGCACTCGATTGCGTTTACACATCCAACGACGTCAGCAAAAACTGAAATCGTCGCGCCCTTGTCGCCAGATCTGTCCAAGTATTTGGACTTTCGCCGGTTGGCTGGCAAACCAAGATAGGTGGATGATGAAGTATCGATTAGTGGTCTTCGACTGGGACGGTACTGTCATGGATTCGACAAGCTTGATTGCCGAGTGCATGCAACTTGCCGCGCGCGATTGCGACCTCTCACCCCCATCGACCGAGGCGGCAAAGCACATCATTGGCCTTGGCATCCGTGATTCTGTGCGGTTTTTGTTTCCCAGTCTGAATGACGCGGGTCTTGATGTATTCGCTGAGCGATATCGTCATCACTATGTTCCGCGCGACGGAGAAGTGCGGCTCTACAAAGGTATTGAAACCGTGCTGCACGGCCTCGCGCATGATGAGCGTTTCTTGGCGGTTGCCACCGGTAAGCCAAGGCGCGGACTAGAGCGTGCGTTTGATCACTGCGGCTTACGGCATCACTTTCACTACACCCGTTGTGCAGATGAAGGTTGGCCGAAGCCTCACCCAGATATGCTGGAAAAGCTGATGGCCTTCACTGGTGTTGAAGCCGAGCAGACCCTGATGATCGGTGACACTATTCATGATCTGAATATGGCGGCGTCGGCTGGGTGCGATGGTTTAGGGGTAAGTTACGGCGCGCACGCACCAGAGACGTTAACGACGGTTCCGCATCGCGCCGTATTGCACACAGTTGAGGAGCTTGGTAATTGGCTGAAGCAGAACGCCTAATTTGTCTGCGCGAGGCGCTAGCTGACGGCGGACTCGCCAAACGGTTCGCTCTTGAAGTTGACGGTCGGACGTTGCCCGCATTTGTCGTCGCCTACGACGGGGAAGTGTTCGGGTATGTCAATTCCTGCCCACATCGCGGCACTGAACTTGACTGGCAGGCGGGTGAGGTTTTTGATGACGCAGGGGTATACTTGCTCTGTGCCACACACGGTGCGTTATTCGAGCCGGATAGCGGTCGTTGTGTCGGCGGTCCCTGTCAAGGCACCGTACTCACCAAGGTCGCCATTGAAGTCGTTGAGGGCGATGTGTTTCTGCGTACGGGACGGCTGGTACATTTGCCGGGTCAGGACTCTTCTACTCCCGCATAACTGGATAATTTTGATGGAAAACCCCACCGTCCCGGCTAAGCCCGCGGAAGTCGACAATTCACCTGCTGCACTTGCGCCACCACAAACCAGCTGGGAGCGCAGCGTTCTCGAAACACTCGCGATGGAAACACTCGCGGAACAAAAACGCACACGCCGCTGGCGTACAATTGTTTCAATGTTGTGGTTGTCGTTTTTCGTCCTTATCCTGTTACTTGTTCTCGGCGCGACGGCAGGCAAGCAGGCCGCCTCGGGTTTGGAAAAACATACCGCACTGGTCGACTTGAAGGGTGTCATCGCGGCGGAGTCAAAAGCGTCCGCCGACAAGATCATCTCTGCTTTGCAATCTGCCTTCAAGGACAAGAACACGCAGGGTGTTGTCTTGCGTATCGATAGCCCTGGTGGTAGCCCCGTGCAGTCTGGCTACATCAACGACGAAATCAAGCGCCTGCGTGCGCTACACAAAGATATCCCGCTTTATGTTGTGGTGCAGGACATTTGCGCATCGGGTGGTTATTACGTCGCTGTGGCGGCGGACAAGATTTTTGTGAACAAGGCCTCGATTGTCGGCTCTGTTGGTGTGTTGATGGATGGATTCGGTTTTACCGGTACCATGGATAAGCTGGGGGTTGAACGTCGTTTGGTCGCAGCGGGTTCGAACAAAGGGTTTCTGGACCCGTTCTCGCCAGTCAATCCTGAGCAGCAAAAGTTCGCGCAGCAGATGGTCAACGAGATCCACGAGCAGTTCATCAAAGTGGTTCGTGAAGGACGCGGCAAACGACTCAAAGAGACACCGGAAATGTTTTCAGGCCTAGTTTGGTCGGGCGAAAAGAGTGTCGCGTTGGGGCTGGCCGACGGTATCGGCGGACTTGACTATGTCGCTCGCGAAGTGATCAAGGCCGAGACCATCATCGACTACACGCCGGAAGATTCGTTGTCGGAACAGTTTGCGCGGCGCATTGGTGCCTCGGTAGGCGCATCCGCCTCAGACGCGCTATGGCAGTCCATCGTGACGAAGTTGTTATCGGAGCGGGCAACGCCAACCGTGCGTTGAGGTATCTGGGCGTGCTTTTGGTTAGGCTCTTCGCGTCTGCCCCCGTTTGTCTTGCGTCTATCCCGTGTCTGCCCCGCGTATATGTCCTTAAGCGAGTAGCAAGAATATCGTTGGCAACTTGTGCAGACTGGTGTTGGATGAACGCCAGTCGGCGACGGATTTTGTCCGCACTGATTCCATCGCACCGGTTAAGTCTGTTGCGATACAAAGCTGTGTGGTCGGTGAGAGTGTGGATAACAAGTCTGCCAGTAGCGCTTGATTACGGTAAGGTGTTTCGATGAACATCTGCGTCTGTTGCTGGCGTTTGGACTCGCGCTCCATATTCATGATTCGCTGTGCGCGATCAGCCTTTTCCTGCGGCAGATAGCCGTGGAATACAAAGCTCTGTCCGTTGAGTCCCGAGGCCATCAGTGCGAGTAACAGTGACGACGGACCGACCAGCGGTTTGACGGCAATGCCGGCCCGGTGGGCGGCGGCGACCACCAATGCGCCTGGGTCGGCGACCGCGGGCGCTCCCGCCTCGGAGACCAAGCCAACATCGATGCCGGCTAACAACGGTGCCAACAAACTCGCGTAGCCCGATTGTTGAGGTTGCTTGGTGTGTTTGTCTAACTCAACGATAGAAATCTCAGCCAAGGGCCGTGTCACGCCAATCGCCTTGAGGAAGGCGCGCGCCGTTTTAGCGTTCTCGGCAATGTAGTGGGTCAATCTGATTGCCGTGGAGATAACTTGTGCCGGCATAACCTGTTGCGTGTTCTCGGCGCTCGCTGTTGTTAAGTGAGTCGGGATGAGAAACAGTGTGCCCAACTTATTATGTGTTGGTGGGGTTTGTGCAACTTCACTCATGCAAGCACCTCAACCCCTTCAGCGGCAAGCATCGTGATCAGCGTGAGTAAAGGTAGGCCGACAAGTGCCGTGGGGTCATCACTCGTCATGGATGCAATCAAGGCTGCGCCCAAGCCTTCTGACTTTGCGCTGCCGGCGCAGTCCAATGCGTTTTCCCGGTCTAGATAGTGGCTGATGGCTTGGTCGCTGTATTCGCGCATGGTGACCGTCGTCGGCACGATTGCCTGCTGCACCCGACCGCTCTCAATATCGAAAACCGCCAGCGCGGTGTGGAAGACTACGCGTTCGCCGGACATCTTGCGGAGCTGTTCGATGGCGTTTTCCCGGCTGCCCGGCTTACCAAGCGCGGCACCGTCTAGATCTGCTACCTGATCGGAGCCGATGACCAAACCAGAGGTGAGTCCGGTCTGCATCGCACCCGCGCGCGCCTTGGCCACCGCGAGGCGAGTCGCGGTTTCGGCGCAAGTTTCATTCGGTAGCGGAGCCTCGTCACAATTAGGGTCCACGACGGTAAACGGCAGTTGCAGTCGCCCCAGCAGCTCCGCACGGTAGCGGGAGGTAGAGGCAAGGATGAGTGGTTTTGCGGGCGAGGTGGAAGTCAAAATCAGGGGCAATTTCGGTTGATGACGTCGGGAATGAAGCGGCACAAGAGCACGGGAAGGCGGCGAAGGGAAAGGGTAAGTTATTGATTTTTTGAACATAAAATCATATCATGCCGTATGAGTACCCGACACGCTGACTTTCGTCACGCCCAAAACAACAAAATCGCAGATCCGACCTCGACCTTGGTCTCCGTCGACCGATTGACGCGCCTAAAACAGGTGGTAGAAGGGCAGTTCGCACCCGTTGAATTGCCTGAATTGGCCGATTTCCTCGCGTCATCTGAGGGGCATATCAACTACCGGATTAGTGGAAATAGCCTGACAGATCAATCAGGTAGGCAGCAAAAGCGGTTGCAGTGTATAATTTTGGGTTGGTTTGATGTGATGGATCCGGTTACCTTGGCACCATCGCGTTTTGAGCTTGATATCGAGAGTCGGTTAGTGTTGGTTGCCTCGGAAGAGGCGCTGCCACCGCTGGAAGATGAGGCGGATGACGAGGATTACATCGTCTGTGGCCAAGATTTTGATCTCAAGGCGCACGTTCAGGAAGAAGTGTTGCTGGCGATCCCGACAACGATGCCGAGAGCGCAAGCGCTTCCCGAGACCAAGTTGCCAAGAGCGCTTCGTGGGGCGCGTCAGCCGGATGTTTCGGCGGGGATCGTCGAAGCGGGGGGCGGAGCCAAGCAGTCGCCGTTTGCCAAACTAGCAGCATTAAAGAAAACGCGTTAGTCGCTCAAGGCATTTTTTTGCGGCTACGGCAGCATGAATCGCAGTAACAAGTTTTTTATTCAGGAGAATCACCATGGCAGTCCAACAGAACAAGAAGTCGCCCTCCAAGCGCGGCATGCATCGTGCGCATGATTTTCTGGCCAGTCCGCCGACGGCCATTGAACCAACCACAGGCGAGACCCACTTGCGTCACCACATCTCCCCGTCGGGTTTCTATCGCGGGAAAAAAGTGGTGAAAACTAAGGCGGACGAATAAGTCGTCTGCGCTCGATCTGGCGTCACAATTAACGGTTAAGCTGCTGGGTATCTTGCAGTAGGCGAGTTGCTCGAAAACAATGCAGACAACGATTGCCATCGACGCGATGGGCGGGGATGTCGGGCCCAAGGTCACCGTTCCTGCCGCATTATCGTTTCTCGCTCAATCTCCCGATTGTCGAGTGCTTTTGGTCGGTCGTACGGACAACATTAAGGCCCAGTTAAGAAAAGCCACAGCGCGCGGTGACGCGACGCTGATGTTGCGGCGTCTGGAAGTTATCGAGGCACCTGAACTTGTTGAAATGCACGAAGACGTGCGTTCGGCGATCCGCCACAAGAAGAACTCGTCTATGCGTGTTGCCATCGACTTGGTGAAGTCGGGCAGGGCGCACGCCTGTGTTTCCGCCGGCAATACCGGCGCGCTGATGGGGACTGCTAAGTTTGTCCTCAAGACGCTTCCAGGCATCGACCGCCCCGCAATCTGTGGCGCGCTGCCGTCACGCAATGGTGTGGTTTACGTATTGGATTTGGGCGCGAATGCCGAATCTACCCCGGAGCACCTACTCCAATTTGCCATCATGGGAGCCATGTTGTGCGCCGCCGTCGACGGCAAAGAGAGTCCGTCCGTCGGTCTTCTCAATATTGGTTCCGAAGAGATCAAAGGTAACGAGAGCACAAAACGCGCCGGTGAGTTGCTGAAAGCAAGCCATCTGAATTTCTTCGGCAACGTCGAGGGTACTGATATCTACAAAGGCACCACCGACGTGGTTGTTTGCGACGGCTTTGTGGGTAACGTAATGCTCAAGGCCTCTGAGGGGATCGCCAAGATGATGGGCGATTTTCTGAAAGAAGAGTACAAGAAATCTCCCCTGCGTAAACTGATGGCGCTGATCTCATTACCGGCGTTGAATGGATTTCGCTCACGCGTTGATCACCGCCAATACAATGGCGCGGCGTTACTTGGCTTGCGCGGTATTGTGGTGAAAAGCCACGGTTCTGCCGATGCGTATGGCTTTGGTCGTGCGATTCTGCGTGCCAAGTCTGAAGCCGAACATGGCCTGCTTTCCAAGATCAGCACGGAAATTGAGAGGCTGCACAATGAAGGATTGTTGCAACCAGCGGGTGCTGCCAGTAATGATGAAGTGCCAAATCTTGCGGAAGGTTAGATGAGCGAAGTCTTTGCCCGCATTGCCGGCACCGGGAGTTACCTGCCGGCGCGATGTGTCACCAACGACGAGTTGTCAAAGACTGTCGACACCAGTGATGAGTGGATATTTTCACGCACTGGCATTCGCGAGCGCCACTATGCCGCAGATAATGAAAGTGCGAGTGACCTCGCGTTGATCGCCTGTCAGCGCGCCATGAAAGCCGCGCGGGTTGATGCAAATGACATCGACTTGATCATCGTTGCAACCTCGACGCCGGATATGGTGTTTCCATCAACAGCCTGTATCTTGCAGGACAAGTTGGGCGTTAAGGAGGCGATCGCGTTTGATGTGCAGGCCGTGTGCGCGGGGTTTGTATATGGCCTCGCAACGGCCGAAAAATTCATCCGTACGGGAGCCGCCAAATGTACGCTGGTGGTGGGTACCGAAGTATTCTCGCGCATCATGAATTGGCAAGATAGAACCACCTGTGTATTGTTCGGCGATGGTGCCGGGGCGGTTGTGCTGAAGGCATCAACGGAGCCGGGTATCCTGTCAACGCATCTGCACGCCGACGGTAGTTATCGCCAGGCGCTCTGCGCACCAGGCACAGTTGAGAATGGCAAGATTCGCGGCAGCCCGATGCTGACCATGGAAGGGGGCGCGGTTTATAAGTTCGCGGTAAAGGCGTTTGAAGACGTGGCGTGGGAAGCGTTACATGCAAATGGGTTGCAGCCCGATGCGATTGACTGGTTCATTTGCCATCAGGCCAATCAGCGCATCATCATGCACGCTGCAAAACGTCTGGCGATGCCCGATGACAAGGTGGTCATCACGGTTGACCGCCATGGCAATACCTCTGCCGCTTCCATCCCGCTCGCGCTCGACGTATCGGTTCGCGAGGGCAAAATCAAACCTGGGCAAATGGTCTTGATGGCCGCGCTCGGCGGCGGTTTTGCTTGGGGTGCCGCGATCGCAAAATGGTAATGCACAATACTTACTAAACACCATGACAACCTTCGCAATTACGTTCGCCGGTCAGGGCTCACAGTCGATTGGCATGATGACCGGTTTGGCGACGCTACCGGTTGTCAAGTCCACCTTTGACGAGGCATCGACACTACTTGGTCTGGATCTATGGCAACTTGCCGAAGCCGGGCCGGTGGAGTTACAGAACCAGACGGTGAATACCCAACCTCTGATGCTGGTTGCCGGCGTGGCGACATGGCGCGCATGGCAAAGCCTCGGTGGCCCACAGCCGAACCGTTTTGCCGGGCACAGCCTCGGTGAATACACCGCGCTGGTCGCGGCCGGGGCGATGGCATTCGCGGATGCGGTCCCACTGGTAAGATTTCGTGCCGAGGCCATGCAGGCGGCGGTACCGGAAGGGAAGGGCGGCATCGCAGCAGTTCTGGGACTCGACGTTGACGTGGTTCGACAAGTTTGTTCGGATGCTGCGGCAGGCGAGGTGCTTGAAGCGGTCAACTTGAACTCGCCCGGCCAAATTGTGATCGCGGGTCATCGCAGCGCCGTTGAGCGTGGTATGGCGCTGGCGAAGGAACGCGGTGCAAAACGCGCCATTATGCTGCCCATGAGCGCGCCATCACATTGCGCGCTGATGCGTCCAGCGGCGGAACAATTGCGCAGTCGTTTGCAGCATGTGCAAATTACGACACCCTCTGTACCGGTCATCCAAAACGCAGACGTTGCTGCATTTTTAACGGCAGAGGAGATCAAGTCCGCGCTAGTGGAACAGCTGTTCCGTCCGGTGCGTTGGATTGAGACCGTTCAGGCGTTGGCAAGAAATGGCGCGACGACGGTGATTGAATGCGTGCCAGGCAAGGTTCTCACGGGGCTGAATAAACGCATCGAGTCCAACCTGAATTGTCTCGCGATAAGTGACGAAGCGGGGCTCAATGCGGCAATTGCGGTCGCGAACGCATAGTCAGCTGCTTGCAGACGCCACACTTTCCCCAAGACAGTGAGAGACGAGAACCACCTATGACAAAACTACTTGACGGGCAGGTTGCCCTGGTTACCGGTGCCACGCGCGGGATTGGCGCTGCAATTTTGGGCAGGCTGCTTGCGGAGGGCGCTACCGTAATCGGCACGGCGACTAGTGACTCTGGTGCAGCCACCATCCAGGCCGCCATCGATGCCGCCGGCGGGAAAGGCCTCGGTGCGGTGCTGGATGTGAAGGATGCGGCACAGACAGACTCGCTGTTGAAGACGCTTGAGGAGAACTTCGGTGCCGTGAGTATTCTGGTAAACAACGCCGGCATCACCCGTGATAACTTGATGATGCGGATGAAGGATGAGGACTGGTCGGGCGTACTTGAGACCAACCTGACCTCGGTGTTCCGGCTTTGTCGCGGTGTGATCAAGGGCATGATGAAAGCACGTGCTGGTCGCATCATCAATATCGCGTCGGTCGTTGGATTTATGGGCAACGCCGGGCAGGTTAACTATGTCGCGGCCAAGGCGGGCATGGTTGGATTTAGTAAGGCGCTCGCGCGCGAAGTGGGAAGTCGAAATATCACCGTTAATTGTGTCGCCCCCGGCTTCATCGAAACAGACATGACCAAAGCGTTATCTGCCGAGCAAGTTTCCAAATTGGTCGGCAGTGTTCCACTGGGGCGGCTTGGTCAGCCGGCTGATATTGCGGAGGCGGTGCTATTCCTCGCTTCGTCCCGCGCCGCCTACATCACCGGCAATACGATCCATGTCAACGGCGGCATGCACATGGAGTAATCTGGCTGCATGGATAAAGTGCGGTCGAATGCAGGTACGGGCGGATTTTTGCGGTTTTGGTAAACTAGTGCAGTTTTATCTCTAAAGGAAGTAGCACATGGATAACATCGAAGCGCGCGTAAAAAAGATCGTCGCAGAACAACTCGGCGTAGCAGAAGCCGAGATAAAGAACGAATCATCGTTTGTCGAAGATCTTGGCGCTGACTCGCTGGACAACGTTGAACTGGTAATGGCGCTCGAAGAAGAGTTCGAAACTGAGATTCCGGACGAGGCCGCCGAGAAGATCACCACCGTTCAGCAAGCAATCGACTACGTATCCGCCAACCAGAAAAAGTAACGTATTCGCGGCGCATACAGGCTGTCGATCGGCACCGGTCGGCAGCTTTTTTATTGGCCGCGCGATGTGCAGATGTTCAACAGACTTTATATTTCACCATCAGGTTCGATTATGAGTAAGCGAAGGGTCGTCATCACGGGGTTGGGCATCGTCTCGCCGGTAGGCAATACCGTTGCCGCCGCATGGGACAATATTGTCAACGGTCGCGGCGGTATCGGTCCGATCACAAGATTTGACGCCGGTGTATTGCCCACCCGTTTTGCGGCGGAAGTGAAAAACTTCAACGCGGCTGACTGGATGTCGCCGAAAGAAGTTCGGCGTATGGATACCTTTATTCACTTCGGACTTGCCGCGACCAAGATGGCCTTGGACGATTCAGGCATCGTCGTCGATGATTCAAATTCGCATCGCATCGGCGTGAATGTCGGCTCCGGTATCGGCGGTCTGCCGATGATCGAGGACAACATCCGGGAAATGATCGACAAAGGGCCGCGCCGACTTTCGCCATTTTTTGTGCCGGGCTCCATCATCAATATGGTTGCCGGGCTGATCTCCATACAGTACGGTGTGAAGGGGCCAAATGTTTCCATGGTCTCGGCTTGCACCACCGCAACTCACTGTATTGGTGACGCGGGCCGAATGATTGAATACGGCGATGCTGACATCATGATCGCCGGCGGGGCTGAAGCGACGATTTGTATGGCGGGTATTGGTGGTTTTTGTGCGGTGAAAGCGCTTTCCGAACGTAACGACTCACCGGAGACCGCGAGCCGCCCGTTCGACCGCGACCGCGATGGATTTGTGCTCGGTGAAGGAGCGGGCATCTTGGTTCTTGAGGAGTACGAACATGCCAAGGCGCGTGGTGCCCGAATTTATGGTGAACTGGCGGCGATGGGAATGAGTGCGGACGCCAACCACATCACTGCGCCAAGTATGGACGGGCCGCGTCGCGGCATGTTGGCGGCACTTCACAATGCGGGTATCAACGGCGATGAAGTCCAATATCTGAATGCCCATGGCACTTCCACACCGCTTGGCGATAAGAATGAAACTGCCGCAGTGAAGGCCGCCTTTGGCGACCACGCTAAAGACCTGGTGGTTAACTCCACGAAATCAATGACCGGGCATTTACTCGGCGCGGCGGGTGGTGTTGAGGCGGTCTTCACCACACTGGCCATCTACAACCAAATTTCGCCGCCGACGATCAACATTTTTGATCAAGATCCGGAGTGTGACTTGGACTATTGTGCCAACGTTGCGCGTGATATGAAAATCGACGTGGCCCTATCTAATTCCTTTGGATTTGGCGGGACTAACGGTACGTTGGTTATGAAGAAACTGCGATAGTTTCGCGTTGACGATCATTACCCTAAAAGGAAACTGATGGCGCGGGTCATCGCTGCAATCTTGTTCGTGCTTTGCGTGGCAGCAATGGCGATCGGTGCTGCGGGAGTCAGGTATTCACGGACGCCGCTTGTTTTGCCGACAGTGCCGTTTGACTTCACAGTCGAAAGGGGGCTTTCCTTGAAGGCCGTGTCTCAAAAACTGACAGACGCAGGCCTTCTGGCCGAGCCGTATAGCCTGTGGGTACTGGGTCGACTCACGGACGAGGCGTCGAAAATTCAGGCTGGACGTTATCGTCTTGTATCGCCTATCTCTCCCATGGATCTGTTGCAGAAGATGGTTGATGGAGATGTGCTAAAGGTGGGTATGACCTTTGTTGAAGGGGTGACGTTTCGCGATATGCGTGCTGCGTTAGAGGCAAACCCTGACATTCGCGTGACGTTGAAGGGGCTTAGTGCCAAGGACATTCTGAAAAAGCTCGCCGCGCCGGAGACCAATCCGGAGGGGCTTTTTTTTCCTGATACCTATCAGTTTTCGCCTGGAACGAGTGACCTCGACATTTTGCGGGCGAGCTACCAAGCCATGCAGAAGAAACTGACTGAGGCCTGGCAACAACGTGCGCCGGGCCTGCCGTATCAAAGCCCATATGAGGCGCTCATCATGGCCTCGATTGTCGAAAAAGAAACCGGCCGCGCGGATGAACGGCCGCAAATTGCAGGTGTTTTTGTCAACCGATTGCGGCTGCCAATGCGATTACAAACCGATCCAACCGTCATTTACGGCATGGGTGAGAAGTTTGACGGCAACATTCGTCGGCGCGACCTGACCACCGACACACCGTATAACACCTATACCCGTGACGGCCTGCCGCCGACACCGATTGCGATGCCCGGTCTGGCCTCGATCAAGGCTGCGCTCAACCCGGCCAGTACCGACAAGTTGTACTTTGTGGCGACTGGAAATGGCGATGGCTCACACGTGTTTTCACGTACCTTGGATGAACACAATCGCGCCGTCGCGAAATATCAACTGGGTCGATAATCCATGTCGTCGGCCGCGGGCAAGTTCATTACGTTTGAAGGCATCGATGGTGCCGGCAAGTCGTCGCATGTATCGTTTATCACCCAGTACCTGCGCGAGCGCGGCATCGAGGTGGTTGCGACCCGCGAGCCTGGTGGCACCCCCTTGGGTGAGACGTTGCGTAACATCGTGCTCAACGAAAAAATGCACGGTGATACCGAGGCCTTGTTGGTGTTTGCCAGCCGCCGCGAACATCTGGCGGAGGTGATCGAGCCGGCGCTCGCGCGAGGGGAGTGGGTGGTGTGTGATCGATTCACCGATTCAACCTACGCCTATCAGTGCGGTGGCCGTGGGTTGGATCCTAGTCGGGTCGCACCCTTGGAGCATTTTGTTCATGGTCATCGCCAGCCAGATCTGACGCTGCTATTTGATGCGCCCATCAATGTCGCGCGCGAGCGTCTGGATCGCGCCACCCCGGACCCCGACAAGTTTGAACGCGAGCAGGGCGAGTTTTTTACCCGCGTTCGTCAGGTTTATCTGGAGCGTGCGGCACAATTTCCACAGCGTATTGTCATTATTGATGCGTCCCAGACCATCGAAATGATTCGAGAGCGTCTCTGTGACCACCTCAAACGGTTATTGGGTTAAGTGCGGCGCGGCTGATGATTGATATCCTGTCCTGGCAAAAGCAACCGCTATCCGAATTGATCGCGCGCGGCGAGAAGCTGCCGCACGCATTGCTCATTCACGGACGCAGTGGTGTCGGCAAGATTGAATTTGCTCGGGCACTTGCCCAGTCGCTGTTGTGTGAATCGCCACAGGATGGCTTTGCCTGCGGGGAGTGTCCGGCCTGCGGCTGGTTTCGTGAAGGCAACCATCCCGACTTTCGCGAGTTGTTACCGGAATCGATGTTGGACGAGGCGTCCACTGATGAGGTTGCGGCAGATGCCGACGACAAAGACAAAAAGAAGAGTCGCGAGATCAAGATTGACCAGATTCGCGCGATTGCCGATTTCATGATGCTGTCTACGCACCGGGACGGCTACCGCGTGTTGTTGGTTCATCCCGCGGAGGCGATGAACATCGCTGCGGCAAATGCGCTACTAAAGACATTGGAAGAGCCTGCCGCCCGAACAGTTATCTTGTTGGTGAGTGATCAACTCGGCCGCCTGCTCGCCACCATCCGCAGCCGTTGTCAGCGCGTGTTGGTACCGGCACCAGATACCCAAACGGCGCTGGCGTGGCTCAATACACAAGGCATGAGCAATGCCGAAAATGCGCTCGCTGCGGCTGCCGGCGCGCCGTTGGATGCGATCGCATTTGGCAATGCCGATTACCAGTCCGCCAGACTGGCGTTTGTCGCCACGCTTGCAGAACCCGACTTCGACTATGTGTTGAGTGCGCAGAATTTTGAAAAGACAGATCTACCGAGTTTGCTTGGTTGGATGCAAACTTGGACAAATGACCTGATCCGACAAAAGATGTTGGGACAGATTAATCACCATCGCGACCACGCGCGTGCCGTTGAGAAGATTGCGCGCAATATCGATTTGCCAAAGGTTTTTCGGTTCGAAAGTGAGCTGCGCCAGACCAGACGACTGATTAATCACCCGTTGAATGCGAGACTACTTCTAGAGCAACTTTTCATCGCCTATAAACAAGCTATTTCCAGCCGGCCGAGCGCCTGATTGTCGGTGAACTTGTCTGGATTGCCCGCCAACAACCGCGCCCTCGCCGCAGGAAATCGGCTGGCCGCATAGGTTCAGATAACCTTATCCTGTTTTGTTCTATCCAGCCACTTTCCGGTATCTGGCGCTTCCGCGCGACGCAACTTGTCGATCAGTACTGAAAGGTCGGTATCCACTTGCAGTGATTCACGGTGCAAGTCACGCAGGAACCGCTCGTCACGCGCATGATCCAGGAATGCAATCAATGCATCGAAGAACCCGTTGACGTTGAGTAACCCGATCGGTTTGGTGTGATACGCCAGCTGCTGCCAGGTGAGTGACTCGAACAATTCATCTAGGGTGCCGAAACCTCCCGGCAGGGCGATGAAGCCATCAGACAGTTCGGTCATGAGCGCCTTGCGTTCATGCATGGTTTCCACCACATGCATTTGTGTCACACCGGCATGACCGACTTCCTTTTCCACCAGCATGCGGGGGATGACACCGACCACCTCACCGCCGGCGGCGAGGCAGGCGTCGGCCGCCACGCCCATCAGCCCGACACTTCCGCCGCCGTAAATCAGGCGAATATTCCTGTGGGCGAGGGTGGTACCAAAAGAGGCAGCGGCGTCACGGTAGGCGGGATCGGCACCGGGAGAGGCACCGCAAAACAGGCAAAGCGAGTTGAGTGTGTTCATCCACAAATTATAGGCGGGCGGACTTGTTTATTGCTCCACGCCATTTCGGCGCGGTAGGGCTAAGGCTGAATTACCAAGGCCCGGAGGGTGGATACCCCGCGGCAACGAGGGCGTCGGCAAACGCCGCACGGTCAACTTCGGAAGTAATCTTGACGTGTTTGGTGGGGATATCCACTTCGACGGTCGCCGTATGATCGAGTGCTTTTACGGTTTTTTGCACCACACCGGCGCAATGACCGCAGGAAATATCGGGAATGTTGAATTCGATCATGAACTACTCCTTAGAACTGCGATTGATGCCGCCCTCGATTCTGCCCTTGAATTTGTAAATGCCAGGCAAACCTAAGCAACGTTGGTACCGTATACATTAACTTGCGCCATTTCGGTGGTTTGCAAGCTTTATCATCTCGCATTGTTCTCGCATTGTTCTCCCACAGCCCGCCCCATGTCCGCCGTCGCCTTGACTGGTAGCAGTTCTGCCATCGTCACCCGCACCAATATTCCGATTGGCGGCATGACCTGCGCCTCGTGTGCGTCGCGTGTGGAGAAATCGATTCGCAAGGTTGCCGGTGTGGTGGACGTTTCGGTCAATCTCGCCACCGAAACGGCCAATGTCATCACCGCGGGGGACGTGAAGCGTTCAATGCTCGAAGCCGCCGTGGTTGATGCGGGCTACGAAGTGCCAGATATGAAAGTTGCCGACCAGCGGGTATCTTCAGGCAAAAATGCTTCAAGAAGCCCGTCTTTACTAGGGTTTTTAGAGTTTAGTGATGGTGTCAAGGTGATCATCGCGGCGCTGTTGTCTTTGCCGTTGGTGGTGCCGATGCTGCTCACGCCGTTGGGGGTGCACGCGATGTTGCCGGCCAACTGGCAACTGGCGCTCGCCACACCTGTGCAGTTTTGGCTGGGAGCACGGTTTTATCGAGTCGGCTGGCACGCCGTAAAAGCGGGTACCGGCAATATGGATTTGCTGGTGGCCATCGGTACATCTGCAGCATTCGGTTTGTCGCTGTACTTGATGTGGCGTTCGCCGGTCGCCGGAGCGCCTGCCGAAATGACGCACCTCTACTTTGAGTCAGCAGCGGTGGTGATTACGCTGGTGATGTTCGGCAAATGGCTGGAGAGCCGCGCCAAACGCGAGACCACGGCCGCTATTCGCGCGCTGCAGGCGTTAACCCCGCCGACCGCCAACTTGATTGTCGGTGGCACCGAACACGCGGTGGCGCTCGCCGATATCCAAGTTGGTGATTTGCTTCGTATCCGGCCGGGCGAACGATTCGCCGCGGATGGTGTGATTGCAGTTGGGCAAACTCACGCCAATGAATCGATGATTACCGGCGAGAGTTTGCCGGTCGCCAAAGCCGTGGGTGATCGGGTGACTGGCGGCGCGCTGAATGACGAAGGTCTGGTGGATGTTCGTGTGATTGCTGTTGGCGCGGAATCCACCTTGCAGCGAATTGTGCGCATGGTTGAGGATGCACAGGCGCAGAAGGCACCGATTCAGCGCCTTGTGGATAAGGTAAGTGCCGTGTTTGTCCCGGTGGTGTTACTGATCTCGCTGGCCACATTGATTGGTTGGGGTGCGGTGACCGGGGATTGCAAGCAGGGAATTCTCAACGCCGTCTCGGTGCTGGTGATCGTATGTCCGTGTGCGCTCGGTTTGGCAACACCTGCGGCGATCATGGTTGGTACAGGCGTCGCGGCGCAACGCGGCATCTTGATCAAGGACGCACCCGCGCTCGAGACTGCGCACAACATCAGCATCGTCGCCTTCGACAAAACCGGCACCCTGACAGAAGGCAAACCAACACTCATCGATGCCGAGGCTCATCACGGCACACGTGCCGAGCTGCTTTCGTTGGCGGCGGCGATTCAATCGGGTAGTGAACATCCATTGGCACAAGCCGTACTCAATGCGGCAGCACAAGAAGGAATCACATTTAACCCGGCGAACAACATCCGCGCCTTACCCGGACGCGGTGTCGCCGCAGAGGTGGCGGGTGTGACGTACTACCTCGGTAGCGCGCAATTGATGAGCGATCAGCGTATCGACCTGCAAGCCTCGACCGCCGCGCTCGAACGTTTTACTGTAGAAGGCTGCACCGTTTCGTGGCTCGCAAGTGAAGACAAGTTGCTGGGCGTGTTTGCGTTCGGTGACGCGATGAAACCGACCGCGACGGCAGCGGTGAAAGCGTTGCATCACATTGGCATTCGTACCGTGTTGATTAGCGGCGATAACGCTGCCGCCGCCAATAAGGTGGGTGCGGCACTCGGCATCGATGAAGTCCACGCCGGCGTGTTGCCGAAGCAAAAGGCGGCGTTAGTGGCTAGCTTGAAGGTTGGCGGCTCGGGAGGTAAAAGCGTGGTCGCGATGGTTGGTGACGGCATTAACGACGCCCCGGCGTTGGCCGCCGCGGACGTCGGTATCGCTATGTCCAACGGCTCCGATGTGGCCATCGAAACCGCTGGCATCACGTTGATGCGTGGTGATCCGCTGCTGGTCGCGGCGGCCATCGAGTTGTCACGTCGCACCACTGCCAAGATCAAACAGAACCTCTTTTGGGCTTTTTGTTACAACATCATCGGCATCCCACTAGCCGCAGCCGGTTTGCTCAATCCGGTTATCGCCGGGGCGGCAATGGCGTTATCGAGTCTGAGTGTGGTGACCAACGCGCTGTTGCTTCGTCGCGCGAAGTAAAGATGTGGTAACGGCACAGAAGTCTTTGCGATAATGGCGGCATGTTTATCGACTCGCACTGCCATCTCGATTTCCCCGAACTGCAGGCCGAACACGACAATGTGTTTGCGCTTATGCAGAAAAACCAAGTCACCCACGCACTGACCATCTCAACGACCTTGAAGTCGTTCCCGGATGTATTGCGTGTTGCCGAATCTCGCCCGAATTTGTGGTGCTCGGCGGGTGTACATCCGGACGAGCAGATCGATGATCACGAGCCAACGGTTGAAGAGTTGTTGCGCTTGGCCGATCACCCCAAGGTGGTGGCGATTGGTGAAACCGGGCTCGACTACTACCGGCTTCCCGAGCCACTCGATTGGCAGCGTGAACGCTTTCGCACACATATACGTGCGGCACGCCAATGCAAAAAACCGCTCGTTATCCATACGCGTAACGCATCGGCAGACACCCTGCGGCTGATGCGTGAAGAAAATGCTGGGGAGGCGGGTGGGGTGATGCACTGCTTTACCGAGTCTCAAGACGTGGCGCGTGCGTCCCTTGAGCTTGGCTTCTACATTTCGTTGTCCGGCATTGTCACCTTCAAGAGTGCCAAGGACTTACAAGCAGTCGCAAAGATGGTTCCGCTCGACCGTCTGCTGATTGAAACCGACTCGCCGTTTCTGGCGCCAACGCCACACCGCGGCAAGATGAACCAGCCGGGTTATGTGCGGCATGTCGGTGAGTTCATCGCCCAGCTGCGCGGTGTCTCCGTGGAGGCGATTGCCGATGCCACCACGGCGAACTTCTATCGCTTGTTTGCCGACACGCTCAAACACTAGTCCGTCGCCGCTATCCGTGTGTTCATCACAATCTGCGCATCGCCAAACCTGAAGACGGTTATGCTGCCTTACTCCCCATCGGAAACTCGATCATGACAGACGTCATCAGCAGTAGCGCCCTCAACATCAAGGGGCTGTTCAAACACTTCGAAGGCAAATACGCCGTCGATAATCTTGATCTAGATATTGCGGTGGGTGAGTTTCACGCACTGTTGGGCCCCAATGGCGCCGGCAAAACCACCACCTTACGTATTGTTGCCGGTCTACTAAAGGCCGATGCGGGGCAGGTCACGGTGCTGGGTCACAATGTCCTGCGCGATCCGCAGGTGGCCAAACGTGAGCTGGCGTTTTTGCCAGATGACCCGCTGCTTTACGGCAAACTGAGCGCGCTGGAGTACTTGGAGTTTGTTGCTGGGTTGTGGGAAATCGACGCCAACACCGCCGCCAATCGTGCGACCGATTTGTTGAAGTGGTTGGAGTTGTGGGACAAAGCCGACCAACAGACCGAAGGTTATTCACGCGGCATGCGGCAAAAGTTGGCGTTGGCCGGTGCGTTGATTCACCAACCCAAACTCATGATCCTCGATGAACCGTTGACCGGACTCGACGCCCACGCGGCGCGTTCGGTCAAAGACATGTTGGTTGACTACGTGAAACAAGGCAACACGATTGTCTTGACCACACACATTCTGGAGATTGCCGAGCGCTTGTCGGGTCGTATCTCCATTATTCAACACGGCAAGATTGCCGCCCAGGGCACGTTGGAAGAGTTGCGCGAGCAGGCCGGACAGCAGGGCGCAACGTTAGAAGACGTGTTCCTGAATCTGACGGATGCACAAGCGTCCATTCCGGTTACCGAAAAGTGATGTTAGTGGTGAAAACCGCCGTGCACACAGTCAAGCGCTACTTCAATCAGCCAGGCACACCGCAGTGGCTGTTGATGTATGAATTAAAACTCATGTGGCGTAATCTTGGCATCAAACGCCTCAAGTGGATGATTGCGCTGTTAGCGCTGGTGTGGATCGCCATTCATGCAATCGCAGGCCTCTCGATCTACGGCTTTGTCAAAGGTGCCGAGGTCGGCATGGTTATCCCGCCAGTCATCACGCAGCTGGTTGGCGCGTTGTTTTGGGTGCTGTTTACCGTTGTTTTGTCCCAGACCATCTCGATGTCGGTCAATGTTTTCTTTACTCGCGGCGACCTCGACTTGCTGCTGTCCTCGCCGATCAATCCACGTACCGTGTTGTTGGTGCGCTCGCTTGGTATCGGTTTCGGTGCGATTTTTCTGCCGATCTTATTGGTGTTGCCGTTTGCACACGCCGGTTTGTTTTTCGGCAAGCCGTCGTTGATGTCCATCTATCCGGCGCTGGTGGCCATGGCCCTATTGGCGGCGGCAGTTGGCGTCTGGCTCACGATGGTGCTGGTGAAGTTGATCGGTGCACGGCGTGCCAAGACCGCGGCACAGGTACTAGGCGCGCTGATTGGCGCTGCCGCATTCCTCGCTTCGCAGTTTCACAATTTGTTGAGCCGCGAGCAACGTGCGCAACTCGGTGAGTGGATTCAGCGTGAAGCCGCACCCGGCGGCTTGTTCGAAGTCGAGAGTGTGTTGTGGTGGCCGGCGCGCGCATTTTTAGGCGATGTGGTGCCGATGCTGGTGTTTTTGTTGTTCTCGATCGTGGTGTTCTTGTTGGTCGTTCAATTCACGTACCAGCGCTTTGTCACTGGCACACAAGAGTCATCCGGAGGCGGCGGTTCGGTCGGCATCCGTAAGGGCGCGCCCCGAACGTATACGGCATTTGCCAGTGGGATTGCATGGGTGATCTTGCGAAAGGAATGGAAACTCATCTTGCGTGACCCAAAGTTAATCTCCGAGACGCTGCTGCAGGTGCTGTACATGACACCATTGTTGTTCATTGGCTTTAGCAGCGCTGGGCTTACTCCCGTGTTTCTCGTTCCTGGCTGCGTGATGATTGTGGCGATGCTCGTGGGTAATCTCGCGTGGATTACGGTGGCGGCAGAAGATGCGCCGGACTTGGTTGGTACTTCGCCCGTCGCACTTGATCGTATTCGTTTGCTGAAAGGTGTTGCCGCAGCCGTTCCACCGCTGCTGATGGTGCTTCCGCTGGTTCTCTATTGGCTTGCGACCAAACCGTGGCAGGGGCTGGTGCTCGCCATCTGTGCCACGTGTGCGGCGGCGGGTAGCGCAGCTTGCCATGTGCTGAATCCGCGCAAGGCCAACCGGCGTGAGATGAACCGCCGCGGTCAGGCGCATCCGCTGGCAAGTATTGTCGAGATGATCAGTGCCTTTGGCTGGGCTGGGACTGCGTATGCCATGATGGGCGGTCCGTGGTGGGTATTCACCATCGCGCTACCGCTGGCCGCCGTCGGCCCGCTGTTCTCGTTCGGCGCAGGGCTACAAGCCCGGCGGGAGGGTGTACTCGCCTAGGGGTGCCACCATACTCCGGTAAACTCGACGCACTAAAAACAAGGGGAGTAGGGCATGTCAGACGTCGTTCGCAGCCTGATGGGAATTGCGCTGCTGATATTCATCGGTTGGTTGTTTTCGATGGGTCGCGGTCGTGTGCAATGGCGTGTGGTGTTGTCCGCGCTTGCGTTGCAAATGGCGATCGGTGCGGTCGTGTTGTTTTCATCCACGGGTAATGCGGTTCTGCTCGGCATCGCGGGGGCAGTGACCCACGCACTGGAGTTCGGTGCCAAAGGCACTGAGTTCATGTTTGGTGGCTTGGTCAGCCCCGATGTGTTTAAGCCGGGCGGCTTGGGCTTTATCTTCGCCTTCCGTGTCTTGCCCACCATCATCTATGTCACGGCGCTGATTGCGGTGTTGTATTACCTCGGCATCATGCGTTGGATCATCACCATTCTGGGCACGGTGTTACAAAAGTTGCTCGGCGTGTCGAAGATCGAATCGTTTTGTGCGGTCACCACGATCTTTCTCGGGCAAAACGAAATGGGTGCGGCAGTGAAACCCTTTGTTGCGCAGCTCAAGGGACCGACCATTTTTGTCATCATGACTTCCGGCATGGCGAGTGTGGCCGGTGCCGCGCTGGCGGGCTACGCCGGACTCGGCGTGAAGATGGAATACTTGATCGCCGCCTCATTTATGGCGATCCCCGGCGGCTTGTTGTTTGGCAAGCTGCTGTGTCCGTCGAGTGAGCAAGAGAACATCAATTTCGACAACATCCAGTTCGAAGAAAAAAAGCCGGAGAACGTTATTGAAGCCGCTGCCAGCGGTGCGGCGTTGGGCTTTCAGATCGCGTGTGCGGTTGGCGCGATGTTGATCGCCTTCATCGGGTTGATCGCGCTTTTGAACGGCATGATCGGCGGTGCGGCGAATTGGATGGGTTATCCCGGTGTGAACTTGGAAACGTTGCTTGGTAAAGCGTTTGCGCCACTCGCCTACATGCTCGGTGTGTCTTGGGAGAACGCCGCATTCGCCGGTAATTTGATCGGGCAAAAACTGATCCTGAATGAATTTGTCGCCTATGTTGGTCTCGCGCCGTATCTCCAAGAGCCCGCGAAGGTTGCTGCAGCCGGACTCGCCGTCATTGATCCGCGCACGTTGGCCATTCTGTCGTTTGCGTTGTGCGGGTTCGCCAATATTTCATCGATCGCGATCTTGGCCGGTGCCTTTGGCAGCATCGCGCCGCATCTGCGCGCCACAGTGGCGCAGTACGGCCTGCGCGTGGTCGTGGCGGCGACCTTATCCAACCTGATGAGTGCCACGATCGCCGGTATTTTTCTCACGGCGAAGTACTGATTGATGCTGCCGCAGGAATTCATCCGGCAAAAGCGCGACGGCATCGAGCTCAGCGAGGTGGACATTCGCGAGTTCATCAACGGCATCGCGCAGGATCGTGTGAGTGAAGGGCAGATCGCCGCGTTCACAATGGCGACGTACTTCAAGGGTATGACACGCGCTGAGGCCGTTGCGCTGACGATGGCGATGCGTGACTCCGGGCGGGTGCTCGATTGGCGTGGCATGCAACTCCATGGGCCGGTGGTGGATAAACATTCCACCGGTGGTGTGGGTGATGTGGTGTCACTAATGCTCGGGCCGATGCTAGCGGCGTGTGGATGTTTTGTGCCGATGATTTCGGGGCGTGGCTTGGGACATACGGGTGGCACGCTCGATAAGCTCGATAGCATTCCCGGCTACCAGACCAACATCACCATCGAAAAATTTCGGGCCATCGTGCGTGATGTTGGTGTGGCCATCATCGGCCAGACGGCAGAGCTCGCACCGGCCGACAAACGTATCTACGCCACACGTGACGTGACAGCGACGGTTGAATCCATCCCGTTGATTACCGGGTCGATTCTTTCCAAGAAACTCGCCGCCGGACTCGATGCACTGGTGATGGATGTGAAGGTCGGCTCGGGGGCGTTTATGCCGACGTTGGAAAAGTCGCGTGAGCTGGCAAGATCGATTGTGGAAGTTGGGTGTGGGACAAGTTCGGTACGGGGAGCCCGCATGATCACCACCGCGTTGCTGACCGACATGAATCAATCACTGGCACCGTGTGCCGGAAATGCCATTGAAGTCCAGTGTGCAATCGACTATTTGACGGGTGGCTACAGCAAGCCCGAAATGAGCCGACTCCATGAGGTAACGATGGCGCTCGGGGTTGAACTGTTGGCTTCCAGCGGGCGTTTTCAGGACAAAATGGCTGGATTCGCCCAGCTGGAGAGGAGTTTGCAAGACGGAACGGCTGCGGAGATTTTTCAGAAGATGGTGGCAGCCCTCGGTGGACCGGCGGATTTGTTGTCGCGGCCCACCGCCTACCTCGCGGCGGCACCAGTGGTAGTGGACGTGAAGGCGCGTGAAGACGGTGTGGTGGCGGGCTTCGACACCCGCGCACTAGGTCTCGCGGTGGTGGAACTCGGTGGTGGGCGTCAACGCGCCAGCGATACCATCAATCCAGCGGTGGGCTTCACTGACATTGCTGCTATCGGGGCAAAAGTAAAGCGCGGAGATCTGCTAGCACGTGTTCATGCGGCGGATGCAGAGGCAGCCGATGTGGCGCAAGTCGCGTTCCTCAAATCAATCGCAATCGGTGATCAGGCTTCCGTACCGCAGCCTGCCGTCGTTGAAGCGGTGAGACTTTTGTGATGCCGACCTTGCAAACATGATGCAGCAATTTCCTGTCGACACCATCCGACTCTACGAAACACTCACACTAAATACCGCGCCGACGCTGCATGAGCACGAAATCGATGGCTGGCGGGTGCGTGCCTCCGGCACCGACACGCGCCGTTCAAACAGTGCGACCTGCCTGCATCCGACCGCGAGCGCAGCTCTTGGTGGCACCGTCGATGCAACCATCGATGCCGTTGAAGCCTGGTTCGCCGCGAAACAACAGGCAGCGGTGTTTCGACTGACCAAGGCACTCTCGCCACCCGGCATGGATCAACGCCTCGCCGAACGCGGCTATCATTACGCGATCGATTGTCATTTCATGACTCGTTCCTTGGCACACCCCGGCGCTTTGGCTTTGCCCAAGGCATTACACATCAGCGAAGTTTCTTTTCCAGAAGGCACACAACTACTTCACGGCCTGAAAAAGATGGACGCCGCCAAGGCGTCGACCGAGCTTGTACGTCAGCAGTTGTGGCAGGGTCGCCAACGATTCCTCATGCTACAGGTGGATGGTGTGCTGGCGGCAATTGGCCTCGGCCGTATCGAAATGGGCCACTTGGGGATATTTAGTATGCATACCGTCGACACGTTTCGCGGTCGCGGTTACGCCCAACTCGTGGTCGAGGCACTTTGTGCGTGGGGCGCCGCGGCCGGCGCGCATACCGCGTTCTTGCAGGTGGAAGCGGACAACGCTCCGGCATTGTCCTTGTACAAGAGGGCGGGATTTGTTCCGGCATACTGCTACTGGCATCGCCTCAAGCCCTGATCCGACCTTAACTCATTTTCTTTATGACCCAACTCACAGACCCCCGTGACGAACTTTCCCTGCAACTCGGCATCGCGCTGAAAAAACAGGGGCTACTGCTCGCCACGGCCGAATCGTGCACCGGCGGCGGCATCGCCGAAGCCATCACCCGTGTGCCCGGCTCCTCAGCGTGGTTCGACCGCGGATTTGTCACCTATTCGTACGAGTCGAAAGTCGACATGTTGGGCGTGAAGCGCGAAGACCTTGTCGACTTTGGTGCCGTATCAGAACAGATCGCTAAACAAATGGTGGAGGGCGCCATTGCCCATTCCCGCGCACAGGTCGCCGTGGCCGTTACCGGCATCGCCGGCCCCGATGGGGGCCAGCCGGACAAACCGGTTGGTACCGTTTGGTTTGCCTGGAAATTTCCAAAAAAGCCAATCATTTCAGAGGTTTGCCACTTTCCCGGAGACCGTGCCGCCGTTCGCCGTGCAACGGTTGCGCACGCGCTGGCGAAGCTCCTGCATAATCTGAACTAGTCGTAACAGCGCTTTTTCTCGGCAACCCCTGGCTGGTCTTTGGGGTGCCGGTTTCTCGCACTTTCCACCTCGACCTCAACAAAAAATCCTTGCAATCGGCCTTCCAGTCCGGTACTGTACGGAAATACAGACTGTATTTTCATACAACCCGTGCGGCGCGACGTAATAATCGCGGTGCGCATTCCAAAAACCTGACTGGAGGCAAGCCATGAACATGATGAAAGAGCCATTTATGGACGAAAACAAATCAAAAGCACTGGCAGCAGCGCTTTCCCAAATCGAGAAGCAGTTCGGCAAAGGCTCCATCATGAAGATGGGCGAGGGTAGTGTTGGCAACGACATCATTCCCGTCTCCACCGGTTCACTCGGGCTGGACATTGCACTCGGTATCGGCGGCTTGCCACGCGGTCGTGTGGTCGAAATCTACGGTCCGGAATCGTCAGGCAAAACCACGCTGACGCTGCAAGTGATTGCCGAGATGCAAAAGAGCGGCGGCACGGCGGCCTTTATCGACGCCGAGCACGCGCTGGACCCCACCTACGCCGCCAAGCTCGGCGTGAATATCAACGACCTGCTGATTTCCCAGCCGGACAACGGCGAACAAGCGCTCGAAATCGCCGATATGTTGGTTCGCTCCGGTGGTATCGATATCGTTGTCGTTGACTCTGTCGCCGCACTCACACCACGCGCGGAAATCGAAGGCGAGATGGGTGATCAATTGCCCGGCCTGCAAGCGCGCCTGATGTCACAAGCGTTGCGTAAACTCACCGCCAATATCAAACGCTCCAATACACTGGTCATCTTTATTAACCAGATCCGTATGAAGATCGGTGTCATGTTCGGCAGCCCCGAAACCACCACCGGTGGTAACGCGCTCAAGTTCTACGCCTCTGTTCGTATCGATATCCGTCGTATCGGCTCGATCAAGAATGGTGACGAAGTGATCGGCTCTGAGACACGGGTGAAGGTAGTCAAGAATAAAGTCGCGCCGCCGTTCCGCACGGCCGAATTCGATATCCTGTACGGCGAAGGTATTTCGCGTGAGGGCGAAATCATTGAATTGGGCGTGATCCACAAAATTATCGATAAATCGGGTGCCTGGTACGCCTACCAAGGCGACAAGATCGGTCAAGGCAAAGACAATACGCGCAAGTTTTTGAAAGAGCATCCAGAAATGGCGCAAGAAATTGAAGCCAAAATCAGAGCCGCTGTTGGCGTGAGTGGTGTCATTGGCGGTGGCTCGGATGAGAGTGAGGAAGTCGAGGAATAGTCTTCACGCTGATTTTCCGTGGAGTGCCCGGAAACCGTAGCGAGCCGGTGAACGTCGTGGCAGGTGAGCGGGGAATTCGCGAAGCATTGCTTCGTGCCCGCGAGCCCCGGGGTGCAATGCAGTGCACGAGGAATAGCGCATGTGTACAAATGTACTCAGAGCACCGTAGCCGTGACCGTAGTTGCCAACTCGCTGGCGCAGTAGGTTTACGGGTGCTCCGCAAAGTTCGATGGTTGGGCCGAATACCTTGTTTCACCTCCAGTGGGCAAGTTGTTCGGCCCCTTTTTTTGCGCCCAATGATTAGCAATCGTGGCTAACGCCCCCAAACCCACCAATCGCGAAATCGTTTCTGCCTCGCTGCGCCTGCTCGCCATGCGCGATATGAGTCGTGTCGAGTTTGAGCGGAAGCTTGCGGCGAAAGAATTCACACCGGAAGATATCGCCAAGGCTGTTGAGTGGTGTGAGGCAGAGGGTTGGCTCAATGAGGCGCGCTTTGCTGAGGAGACGGCGCGCCGACTTGGTAACAAATACGGTGCGGCGCGAATTACGCAGACGCTCAAGCAAAAGGGCGTACCGGATGCCGCGGCCGCAGAGGCGGTGCAAGCGATGCGTGCAACCGAGGTGGCGCGGGCGCGGGAGGTGCTAATGCGTAAATTTGGCAAGACCCCCGCAGATGCAGAGGCGCGTGCGAAGCAAATTCGCTACATGCAAGCGCGCGGATTTGGGTACGACACGATTAAGAAGGCCCTGGCGGCCCGGAGTGACGGCTAGCGCCTGACGGCTTTCGTCTGCGTTGATAGGCTGGTGAGCTTTAGCAGCGTCTCGCCAGCATCGGCGTCAACCGAGAACCAAACAAGGGGCATGGCGGCGAGAACGGCAAGTGCGCCCAAGACGAGTATGCGCTTGGTGCTAGGCTGTTCGCTTATCGAAATGATGTCGTTTTTGTCATCCACAACGGCTTCCCCTACGCTCGCCTGAATACTTTACGGGTCGCCCGCTGTTTCGCGGCGCGTATAATTGGTTTACGTCAAAAAAGTCAAATTCTTAATGGCCAAAGTCACTCAAATTAGGGTCGGCGCGCCTGCGGTGGTACCCCCGTTCGACGCCGACGACGGCCGGAACCCCGGCACCAAATTCGACCCCGCACCGGTTCGAGATGTACGTATCAACCGCAGCGCCATTGAGCGCCGTGCCGCCACCATGGGCACACGTCGTACGGTCAAAAAAGACTGGCAAGCCGCGTGGCTGGTGCATGCTGTCAAGACGATTGACCTCACCACACTCTCGGGTGACGATACCGTCGGCACGGTTAAACGTCTGTGCACTAAAGCACGCCAGCCAATCCGGCAACAACTGTTGGCTGACCTAGGCCTCGCGGATCTCAAGCTCCATACCGGCGCGGTGTGTGTGTATCACACGTTTGTAAAGACGGCAGTGGAAGCGCTCGAGGGCTCGGGCATTCCTGTTGCGGCAGTCTCTACGGGTTTCCCTGCGGGTCTCACGCCGTTCCCACAAAAGATCGAAGAGATCAAAGCCAGTGTGAAAGACGGCGCGTCCGAGATTGATATCGTCATCTCGCGCGGGCATGTTCTCACCGGCAACTGGCGCGGGCTGTACGATGAAGTCAAAGCCTTCCGTGACGCATGCGGTCCGGCGCACATGAAAGCCATCATCGCCACCGGTGAACTCGGCACACTCAAGAACATCGGTCGCGCATCCATCGTGTGCATGCAAGCGGGCTCGGATTTCATCAAAACCTCAACCGGCAAAGAACCGACTAACGCCACCATTGGCGGCTCACTCGTCATGGTTCGTGCGATCCGCCAATACTACGAACAAACCGGCCACAAAGTTGGCTTCAAACCTGCGGGCGGCATTCGCTCGGCCAAGCAAGCATTGGAATGGTTGATCTTGATGAAAGAAGAGCTGGGTGACGAATGGATGCAACCGCATTTGTTCCGCATTGGCGCATCTGCACTGGTAAATGACATCGAGCGGCAGCTCGAGCACTATGCGTATGGGCGGTATGCGTCGATGCAGTATCAATCTTTAGGTTAGTGAACGAAAAGACAACTTGGGCTCCGGCCTTCGCTGGAGCGACAGTTTTAAGGTGGTGGTTTTAGAAAGTGCTTCTACCAATTTCCGTTCTTAGCATGTCATCCCGACGAAGGTCGGGATCCAAGTTGGGCAATGCAAGAAAATGAAAGAAATTGGGCCCCGACCTGCGTCGGGGCGACAGTTTAAGCATCGGAATTCTTGGAAGCATTGTCGAAAGCTACTAGCCTCAACATGTCATCCCGATGAACAACCACAAGGGTTACGCCGGGTCGAGATCCAAGTTTTTTGAGCCAAAGGTAACGCTTCAGAAAGTGTGAATTTGCCAAAACAGTACTACGTCTACATCGTCACCAACAAACCATACGGAACCCTCTACACCGGCGTAACGCGTGATTTAGTCCGAAGGACGTTTGAACACAAAGGTGATTTTGTTGAAGGGTTTAGCAAAGCGCACCGATTGAAAAAGCTTGTTTGGTACGAAGTACACGAAGATATCCTCGCGGCGATTACGCGGGAAAAGCAGATCAAAGAATGGCGGCGGGACTGGAAGATAAACTTGATTCAAACGATGAACCCGAATTGGGATGATTTGTACTTGGATATTGTTTGAGACAAAAGCAACTTGGGCCCCGACCTACGTCGGGGCGACAGTTTTGAGATGGTGGCCTTGAATTTGGATGGTAGTTTTAGAAAGTGCTTCTTGGAGCCGCCAACCGTAGTATGTCGTCCCGACGAAGGTCGGGACCCAAGTTGGGTAGTGCAAGAAAGTGTACGAAATTAGGCCCCGACCTTCGTCGGGGCGACAGTTTTTAGAGAAGAGGCTTTGAAGTTGGATGGTGAGTTACGCAGCTGCGCGTTCAAGTCATAACCCTCAGCATGTCGTCCCGACCCCGTATCGGAGTACGGGGCAGGCTCCGGTCGGGACCCAAGTTAAACCAAAAGTACTGAAGCACCAGAACAAAGAGAACAAGAAAGCCCTCAAAGAATGAAAGTCGCACAAATCCTCAAAACCCTCGAATACGGCCCCGCACCAGAAGCCGCCAAACCCGCGCTCGATTGGATTGCCGAGCACGACGGTAAATTTGGTATCTTCATCAACGGCAAATGGCGCGACCCGTCATCTAAAGAGTGGTTTGATTCGATTAACCCGTCGAACAACAAAAAGCTTGCGCGCGTGGCACAAGCGAGCAAGAAAGACGTCGACGACGCCGTCAAAGCCGCACGCGCTGCATTCAAAGGCTGGAGCAGCACACCGGGCCACATCCGTGCCCGCTACCTGTATGCGATTGCACGGCAGGTACAAAAACATTCACGCTTGTTTGCGGTGCTCGAAACCATGGACAACGGCAAGCCGATTCGCGAGACACGCGATATCGATATCCCGCTCGTCGCTCGCCACTTTTATCACCACGCTGGTTGGGCGCAGCTAGCCGATACCGAGATGCGTGACTACCAGCCGCTCGGTGTGGTCGGCCAAATCATTCCGTGGAATTTCCCGCTGCTGATGCTGAGCTGGAAAATCGCCCCCGCACTCGCGATGGGCAACACTGTTGTCTTGAAGCCCGCCGAGCTTACATCTCTCACCGCACTTTTGTTCGCTGAAATCTGCGCGAGTGTTGGGCTACCTGCCGGTGTGGTGAACTTCGTCACGGGTGATGGAAAGACCGGTGCGGCGATTGTTGAACACGCGGGCATCGATAAGATTGCGTTTACGGGTTCCACCGAAGTCGGCCGCATCATCCGCCGCGCTACGGCGGGCACGGGCAAAAAGCTCTCGCTGGAACTCGGCGGCAAATCGCCGTTCATTGTGTTTGATGACGCGGACCTCGATAGCGCCGTCGAAGGTGTGGTCGACGCCATCTGGTTTAACCAAGGCCAGGTGTGCTGCGCGGGCTCGCGCCTCTTGGTGCAAGAAGGTGTGGCTGAGAAGGTCTACAAAAAGCTGCGCGCCCGCATGGAAAAAATGCGTCTCGGTGATCCGCTCGATAAAGGCATCGACATCGGCGCGATTGTGGACACCAACCAGCTCAAACAAATTCAAGACAAAGTCGCGCGTGGTGTGGAAGAGGGTGCCACCCTCATGCAGCCATCGTGGGCAAATGCGTTGCCTGCAGGCGGCTGCTACTTCCCGCCGACAGTACTCACCAATGTCGGCCCGGCATCGTCCGTGGTGCAGCAAGAAATCTTCGGCCCCGTGCTCGCCGCGATGACCTTCCGCACGCCAGAAGAAGCGGTGAAACTCGCGAACAACACGCGCTATGGATTAGCTGCCACCATCTGGTCTGAAGACATCAACCTAGCACTCGACATCGCCACACAAATCAAAGCCGGCACGGTGTGGATTAACTCAACAAATCTTCTCGACGCCGCCGCAGGCTTTGGTGGCTACCGCGAATCCGGCTTCGGCCGTGAGGGCGGCAAAGAGGGACTCTACGAGTACGCAAAACCGCTCCATGCGGACGCTTCGCTCCTCTCTCCCCTTCGCGGGAGAGAGGCAGGGAGAGAGGGGGCTGCAAAACACAAAACCCTAACATCCACGGCCATTTCCAGCACAAAAGCCTTGAAAACGCCCGCCAATAGTGCATTTTCAACTTCTGCTAAAACTCCCAAATCCCCCGTCCCCGCGCAGGCGGGGACCCAATTTGCCCTTAACAGCGTCCCCGTAGACCGCACCGCCAAACTCTTCATCGGCGGCAAACAAACCCGCCCCGATGGTGGACTCAGCATCAACATCTACGGGCCAAACAAGAATCTCATCGGCGAAGTCGGCGCAGGCAACCGCAAAGACATCCGCAACGCCGTCGAAGCCGCACGCGCCGCCGCGAATGGCTGGGCCAAAGCCACCGCGCACAATCGCGCACAAGTCATCTACTTCATGGCGGAAAACTTAGCCGCCCGCGCAGTGGAATTCGCCAACCGACTTATGCATCAAACAGGCTGCACCAAAGCCAACGCTGATTCAGAAGTCGAAGCATCCATCAGCGCGCTTTTTACCGCCGCCGCATGGGCCGACAAATACGATGGCCGCATTCACGGCACACCGTATCGCAACGTCACCCTCGCGATGAATGAACCGATGGGTGTCGTCGGCATGCTGATGCCCGATGACCACCCACTACTCGCACTCGCCACACTCGCCGGTACCGCACTCGCGATGGGCAATACAATGGTGGTGGTGCCTTCGCCCAAACATCCGCTCACGGCAACCGACCTCTACCAAGTACTCGAAACCTCAGACGTGCCACACGGCACCTTCAACATCGTCACCGGCGACCGGGACGAGTTGGCCAAGACGCTGAGCGAACACGACGACGTGGATTCAGTTTGGTATTTTGATAACAGCGCAGGCAGCAGCGAAGGGCAAACCGCTGTGCAAAAAGCAAGCGCTGGAAACATGAAGCGCACCTGGGTGCTGGGTTTGACTGGGGCAACGGGTGCATTGCCAAGCGTCGATGAAGTGCTGCGTGAAGCGACGCAGGTGAAGAATGTTTGGGTGCCGTATGGGGCTTAACCCATCACCGCTGTCGCCCCGGACAGCGTGGCCCGCGTCATCGGCCATTTAGTCCGGGGCCCAAGTTTTCCCGCTATGGCGACAACATCGAAACCCCGCCTAGTCATCCTAGCCGGACCCAACGGCGCAGGAAAGACGACGGTCTCAAAGTATCTGCTCCCTGACGCCTATGGAATTACCGAATTCGTGAACGCAGATCGCATCGCATCCGGACTCTCTGCATTCGCACCCGAAGCGGTTGCGTTTGAGGCCGGCCGCATCATGCTCAAGCGAATCGACGCATTACTCACGCAGAAAGCCAGTTTTGCGTTCGAAACAACACTCGCAAGCAAGGCATTCACGAAGTTGATCGCGCGCGCTCAGGCCGATGGCTATCGCGTGGGCTTGATTTATGTTGCATTACCGACGGTGCAACTGGCCAAACGCCGAGTCGCAGCGCGGGTGCGGGAAGGCGGCCACTCAATTCCAGACGAAGTCATCGAACGCAGATTTTTTCGCTCTTTGGCGAATTTGATCTACCGATATCGGCCACTTGTGGACGATTGGATTGTGTACGACAATTCGGCAATCAAAACGCCCACGCTGGTCGCGCAGGGTATTGATAAGAACGAAACAATTTTTGAGGAACGGAAATGGCAAAGACTCCTGAAGCTCGCAACGGTCGACGCAAAGTAACCTCACCAACGGAGCCGCAAATTCGTGCGGCGATGGGAAAAGCGATTCGTGAAGTGAAGCGAGATGCGGTGGCTAGGAACGTCAAGCTCGCGGTCGCGCCGGAAAAATCGTGGTCTGTCCCTAAATAGTTAGCGTCGATGAAATTCTTCGTGAAGCGACGCAGGTGAAGAATGTTTGGGTGCCGTATGGCGCTTAATGTGACCATGAAAGCCCGTCATCCCGTGCCCGGACACGGGATCCAGCGGCGTTCGGTCGTCTAGCCATGTTTGCCTTTGAGTGGGATGACGCCAAAGCGGCTAGCAATGTCAAAAAGCATCGTGTATCTTTTGACGAGGCGGTTACCGTGTTTGGCGATGTTCGTGCAATCACCTTCGCTGATTCGGAGCATTCAGATACGGAAGATCGCAGTAGGACCTACGGGATGTCTGCAAATGGGCGACTGCTCGTTGTGGTTCACACCGAGCGTAAAACGAGCATTAGAATCATCAGTGCCAGAAAGGCAACGAAATATGAAAAAGACATCTACGAACAAGGCTGATCAAGACATCCCTGTGCTGAAGCGAGAGCAGCTAGGCAAGGGCGTCCGTGGCAAATACTTTCAGCAATACACCCAGCAAAGCAACGTTGTCGTATTGAAACCTGAAATCATGAAGGCATTCCCAACGTCCGATGCGGTTAACAAAGCGTTGGCTAGCATGCTCGCGTTCAGCGAGGAGACGCAGTCGCTACTCGTGGTAAAGGGCGCGAAGGGTGCTCGGAGAAAAGCGGCTTGAGCCCGTCGCTTGCTGAAAGCGCGAGCCTTGCTCCTTTCACCGCCGCCGCATGGGCGGACAAATACGACGGCCGCATTCACGGCACACCGTATCGCAACGTCACCCTCGCGATGAATGAACCGATGGGCGTGATCGGCATACTGATGCCCGATGACCATCCATTACTCGCACTCGCCACACTCGCCGGTACCGCACTCGCGATGGGCAATACAATGGTGGTGGTGCCTTCGCCCAAACATCCGCTCACGGCAACAGACCTCTACCAAGTACTCGAAACCTCAGACGTGCCGCACGGCACCTTCAACATCGTCACCGGCGACCGGGACGAGTTGGCCAAGACGCCGAGCGAACACGACGACGTGGATTCAGTCTGGTATGCCGGCAGCGCCGAAGGACAAACCGCGGTGCAAAAGGCGAGCGCTGGAAACATGAAGCGCACTTGGGTGCGTAGTGCGACAGGGGCATTGCCAAGCGTGGATGAAGTGCTGCGTGAGGCGACGCAGGTGAAGAATGTTTGGGTGCCGTATGGGGCTTAGGGATCACATTGTTCGGACGTCTTGCGACGTGCGGCTTGGAACCACGTTCGATGCTGAAAGGAATTTTTATGGCTAAGAAATCAGTCCCTGCGCCCCCCGAGCTTGCGAAGGACGTTCAACAAGAGATAGTTGATGACGTCTTTGTCGATATTGAGAAAGAGAGCGGGGAGGCCGACCTTATCGACGTGATAGATCGTCCGTATGACCCCACGCTGATTAGAGTGGACGCAAAAATGTTCTCTCTACGCAACGTTTTGGACATGATTGATGAGGGCGATCTTGATTTGAACCCCGATTTTCAGCGACTTCGCGTTTGGTCGCCCCTCCAAAAATCACGCCTTATTGAATCGATCTTGCTTAGGATTCCCCTACCAGCATTCTATTTCTCCACGGAACCGAATGGAAAACTTCAGGTTGTTGATGGAGTTCAGAGGCTTTCAACAATCCACAGTTTTGTTAGAGGGGGAGAGGGGAGCACAGCCCATTTCAGGTTAGAGAGCTTGGAGTATCTCAACGAGGCAGTTGGGGGCAAGTATTTTGGCGATCTAAAAAATTCAATTTGGGCAAAGCGGATAAACACTACTCAGATCGTCGCAAATGTGATCGATCCGCAGACGCCGGCGAAGGTCAAGTTTGATATCTTCCGCAGAATCAATACTGGTGGTACTCCCCTAAATGCCCAAGAAATTAGGCACTGCATGTCTGGGGAAAAGTCGAGGGAGTTGTTGCGCACGCTTGCATCTTCGAAAGAGTTCAAATTGGCAACGGGTGGCAAACTGTCGGGACACAAACGGATGGCAGATAGAGAGTTAGTGCTTCGAGCAATCGCGTTTACTGCTGAGCCCTCACTTGAAAAGGCATTAGAAGCGGGATCACTCGAAAACTTGTTGAATTTGACCGCCGAGAAGTTAGACGCTGAGTATTCGCCCGAACAGCTTCAGCTTTTGTCAATGAAGTTCAAAGACTCGATGCTGAAAGCGCATTTGCTTTTTGGTGATCGGGCTTTTCGCAAATGGCCGACCGTAACAGATTGGAAGTATCCGTTAAATCGGGCGCTATTCGATGTTTGGGGAAGCCTATTGGCAAGCTATTCCGTTGCCGAATTGGAAGGACGCCAAGTTTCCATAGTTGAGAAGTTCCGGGAACTCTGCGCGTTTGACGTTTTCTTCCGAGAGGCAATATCAAGCGGAACGTCTGATCCTAAGAAAATTACCTACCGTTTCAATGCGATACGTGAAATTTTGAGTGAGTAATCATATGGCTTTTGATCTACAAATCGAAAACTTTAAGTGCTTTGCGAATCAATCCTTTGCGTTCGAGAGCCTGAACGTGTTGTGCGGCGCCAATGGCGCGGGTAAGAGCACAATCATGCAAGCCATCCAACTTTTCGATGCCTCGCGTGAGGCCTATGGTCGTAATGCGGCATATGTTTCGCTAAACACGCATGCCGGCTTGAGTTTGGGTGCTGCGTCGGACATTGCGCATAGGACTACAACAGGCGAATTCACCGGCGGCCCTACGAAAATCAGTATCTCGAACAGCTCCCAACACGAGTGCGTAACACTTATTTCCGGAAATCTTGAGGAAAACGAAAACTATCTCTCCGTGGCGCATGCATACGACGTCGGAAATCCTCTGCGGAAGAAATTTGTGTTTCTTTCAGCAGAAAGAATTGGGCCTCGTCTCGCGCAGGGGGAGCTCTCGGACCTGCCTATTGATCAGCTGACTGTTGGTGAGAACGGCGAGTTTGCAGCGGAAGTTTTGGTAAGGCTGGACAGAAAGAAGCTTGGTCTGGATGATGTTCTGTATCCCAGCGATGAGAGGCTCGAGCCTGCAATTCCGTTCTTCGGAAAGAATGTCGAGCAATGGATGAAGCGAATAACCGGCATAGGTGGACTTCGCGCCAGCGGCGATGTGAGTAGAGGTCGCCCACGAGTTGAGATTCTTGGGGCTGGCAAATATGACGATTGGGTCATCGCTTCAAATTTCGGATTCGGGGTGAGTTACGTGCTGCCGGTAGTAGTTGCGTGCTTAATGGCCGACCAAGATACGACACTCTTGATTGATAGTCCTGAAGCACATTTGCACCCAAGCGCACAAACGCGACTCGCGGATTTTCTTTGTCGCGTCGCTGCGTCTGGGGTGTGTATTGTTGTTGAGACGCACAGTGATCACATCGTTGATGGCATTCGATTGGCTGTAGCCTCGAAGGCGTCACCTGTTCTTGCAACAGGCGTGAAGTTCTTCCAAGTTGCGACGCGTGAGAACAGCGCAGAGGCGGAAGTCGTTCCGATCCAAGTAACGGATCGGGGGGCGCTTAGCAGCTGGCCCAAAGGCTTTTTTGACCAACAGGCTGCGAATTTGCGCGCCATAGCACTTTCGGCCCGCAGTGCCTGACGGAATCGATTTCTTGCTGGATGATTCTGGCCTAACTCGCGCGATAGATGCGTGGGAGAGTGAAAATCGCCTTCTGCTAAGCCTACTCGCAACGTTAGAAGAACTACAGTTAGATGGCTCCGTGAAATTACGGGCAACCGAAGATATTTATCAACTCCCGCTTGCGGACGCAGGTGCGTGCGTAGCGGACTTTATCTTTCCCGAGGTTCCGCAAGACCGGGATCTCTGGCGCCGCTTAATGCTCGCGATGTCAAAGGTGAGTCTTGACTTCACCGCACCGAGTGACGTGTCTTGCGCGCTAGAGCACATAGATGAGCAGATCGACAGCCGTGCAATCGCCTTCGCTGTAGAACAAAGTTCGAGCGGGGGAGATTTTCCAGTTCTCCTAACAATTGGCATTGGACCACACTCAACGCGGAAGTGTGAAGCTGGCGGCAAGAGCGCGCGTCTCGCATTTATCGAGAAGGCCAACGAACTGATGTTGGCCTACCGCGCTTTCTTGCTTACTCGCACTTCGGATGAGCAAGTGCGCGCGGCGATACCTGATGCTTATCCGTCGTTGCATGTCTGTGATGATGCAACGGTAAAGGCGCTGGGGTTAGGATTTTCTAACTGTTTACAGGATTACTTGGACCACCTTTCTTGGCTGAATGACGAATTGCTCGACCTCGCGGCCCAATTCAATTGGGACTTGCCCAAAATGATTAATGCAGCACGAATTCCGTTCAGTGACGAAAGTACATCCACCAAGGCAGATCCCAAAAAGATGAGGGAACGGCAGGTTCATGTGAACGGAAAGGCCGTGATCTGCTCCTTACACACCAAGATAACGCATACCAAAGGTCGCATTCATTTTCATCCCCCAATTTCCAGTCTTGTTGCTGGGAAAGTAATTGTTGGGCTCACGGCGCCTCATCTGTCTGTTTAGGATAAAAGGTGTGAGCGTCAATTAGAGGTGTCCGAGTCGACGTTGTTGTTTGGCGCTGTCGGTGGGAGTGGTCCCGGCCATTAAATGGTGTGCTAGATATCGGCAGGCTCGAACTTCTTGTACAACGAAGCTAGGCGTCTTACCGGTATTCTGAACTGACTCCTTGCCTTCACGGTCGAGTTTGATTTGCTCGCGTTCATCACTTTCGAGCCTGGGTCATAGACGATCAGGCCATTTTGGAGGGCTGATAGATACAGCGGAAATTCTGTCTCTTCGCCAAGAAGCACAGGGCTTTGATATTGGTACTTTGGCGGGGCGCCGGATTCTTTTTCATAGGGTACGTACGCGGCGGCGGCATGTTTCTTGGACCAGTGCGCGATCAGCCCTTCGAAACTCCAGCCCGCTGAAACATTCCCGCGCCGATCAATTAGGTGGATTCCGCCGAGCACGTCCACAATCTTTTGTTTTTGATGATCGTATCCGCTTAGCATCAGCGTTTGACCTGACGCTTCGCAAATGCTGCCAGCTCGGTGGATGCCTGTGAAATACAGAACATCGCCTCCAGCATCGTGCCCGTACTTGCGAACAAATTCCTTCACGCCCTTTTCGCCATAGAAGCCAACGTCTGGCTCTGGCGTCATCAGCGTTACCTTGCCACTTCCGTACGCTTTTATTTCCCAGCCAAGAAAGTCGGGCGCGGCGTCAGAGTTTGGTTTTATCCCAAGGAGCGCCTCTAACGTGTAGCCGCCGCCGTTCTGTGCGGCATAGGCAATGATCTCGCCGTGCTTATTCATGCGGCAGGAGATATGCCAGCCGGCAGCGCGAATTTCGCGAAGTTTAGTAAGCAGTTGCGTCCTAGTGCTCTTGCTCTTTCCCAGCGGAATGTGGAGCAGCACACCTTCAAGTTGAAACTCATCAGCACTCGCACGTCTAGCAACTTCGTTTGCGATGGCGCTTCTTGCAATCGCGAGATGGGCGATGATTTTTTTGTTCGGGGTAACGCCGAAAAACAGTACGCGGCCATCAGTGGAATTGAAATGCTTCCGTGAGTCAGCAGGAACCGGGCGCATATGTTCGCCGAGCGAGAAATCAGACCCGCGAAGAAAACCTGATAGCCGAACCTCTGGATAGTCTGGATAGAGAATGAGTTGAGCGTGTGGCGCGGGTGCAAGCGTTGCATCGTCGCGCAGCCAGCTGAAATTCAGCGCCGCCTTGAAGTTCGGTCGTTTTCCCAACGACTCGGTTTTGATGCTTTCGTGCGGAAGCAGCTGCAAGACTTCAAAACTTCCGCCAAGATAAATCTGCTGTTTAGAATTGTCGTTTTCCGCGAGGCGCTTCGCGAGGATGCGCGTTGCACCGTGATCGTGAAAACAGCGCAGTAGTTCGTCTAGGGATTCGAACGCCATTGCCAGCGCGGCTACTCAGCTGCCGCCAAGTAGGGCAAGTCTGGTTGGTTATCGGCAGCAGTAATGAACTGAACCATCAGACGCGCAACTTCGTGTATTACAGGTGTCGCAACGCAGTTACCGAATTGCTTGTAGGCTCGTGTATCCGAAACAGGAATCTTGAACGTGTCCGGCAAGCCCATCAGGCGCGCGCATTCTCGTGGCGTCAGTCGGCGTGGGTTCTTCCGTAACTGCTTGATGAGAATTTCCGATCCGTCTTTGTAGTACCGCGCCGACAGCGTTCGTGAAATGTCTTTGCCAGTGACCAAGCCAAAGCCAAATCCATTTCCCTTCAAGCGATGTTTCTCGGCGTAGCCCTGAAGGTATCCCCAGAGGTGATCGGACAGCGTGAACTTCGGCAGTACTTTTTTCTTTTTGTGATCGAAGTACTTTCCTTCGTCCCAAGGAAGTTCCGGCTCGCTGCCATCAGTCTTGTGGAGAATATCCGCGAGTTTTCTGTGTCCCTTTTCCGGTAGGCGCAATGCCGCCCAGTCAAACCCAACAGGCTCTCTGAATCCCACGATGATGATGCGCTCCCGATGCTGTGGAACAAAGTGCGCGGCATCAATGACCTTGAAGTGGATGTGATAGCCGAGCTGTTCAGTCAGCGTGCGCTTAATCACGTCAAACGTGCGGCCCTTGTCGTGCGATGTCAGGTTCTTAACGTTCTCCAACAGAAAAGCGCGAGGGCGCTTCGCCGCAATGATTCGAGCAACGTCAAAGAAAAGGGTTCCTTGAGTTTCGTCTGCAAACCCGTGGGCGCGACCGAGCGCATTTTTCTTGGAGACGCCTGCAATCGAAAATGGCTGACATGGAAAGCCGGCGAGGAGTACGTCGTGGTCAGGCACATCATTTTCTGTGACTAAGGTGATGTCGCCTGCGATGGCGTGACCGCCTGGAAAGTTAGCGGCGTAAGTCTTCTGGGCATACTTGTCCCACTCGCTGGTGAATACACAGCGGCCACCAACATCTTCAAACGCTGTGCGAATGCCGCCGATGCCCGCAAACAAATCGATGAACGTGAAATCTGCATCTTCCGGCTGGTCTGCGAGCAACGGCAACATCAGTTGCTTCAGAGCAGGGATGATGTAGCGCGGCGGTACGCATTGGCGCGCTTCCCAACGCCGAATCGTTCGCGTATCAACTTCAAGAAGGCGAGCCAGTTCGGTTTGGGAATGCTGCCGGCGAGCAGCATCTAGGTATTCATAGACTGGGGAGTTAAGCGGGCCGGTTAAAAGGACAGTTGCCATTGGCGGGGCGTTTTCTGGGAATAAAACCGGACACTACGCCCTTAGTCGTTCCTAGTCAACGGCGATCTGGCGTTAGCGCTTTTGGAAGCTTGAAAAATAGAAGGCCTAGTAAATACGGGAATTTTCAGGCAAAAAGCGCTGGAAACCTCCGTCCGGCTTAGGGTTTCCAATTTAATCAAACAGAGGAGGTAGTCTCGGAATGTTTTGTCAAACTGTGATGCGGCAAAAATACGAGCCTAGACCCTTAGCTTTGTTTAATTCTCATGCGATCCGACAACGCGCCCGTCTTGAAGCGTTACTTTCAATGAGACCCGGTTATTTCGTATTGCTGCTGAATTCCACGCTTTGCACTGAGTTGGAGTGATCATCGACCCCATCAAGTTGGGCATCGGATGTTTAGGTCGTTCTTTACCGTAGGCGATAGTCGAAATCTGACTGGCGTCGATTCCCTTTGAGGCGGCAAAAGCTCGCAGGCCGTCTGCCCAGCGCTGCGAAAGCGCCAGTGCATACGCCCTCGATGCACCAAATATTTCCACTTGGTCATATGGACGCGGCCCGCGCCAGAGCTCGCATGGCTCGGGAATGGCAACGTCACCAATTCTACGTACAAGTGGGGTGCCCAAATGTGCGGCAAACTCCAGCTTCTCCGTCGTCATGATTTCTTTCATCCTTGACAGGATCCCCTCCGCGACGAGGGCAACCTCCGAGGACATCAGTGTACGATCCACTGGCACTAGAGCCGACTCATTGAACATCCAAACAAGCGCTTCAAGGGTCTGAACCCTTCGGCGCTCTGCATCGTTGGCGCGATCGAGAGCGTGTAACTCGGCGGCTTGCGCACGTTTTCGCTGCGTTTGCGCCTCCATATTTAGCGCATAGAAGTACACCGCTGGGGCAGCAAACAAAATCAGATACGCGGCTAGCTTGATGGGTTCCGCATTCTGTAGCGCTGTTGTTATCAAACCTTGGAGCGGTGTGGGCGTCCCTCTTTGATCCTCGGGCGATATGGGTTGCTCGTCCAACAATATGGGAATCCAATAGCGCTGCATGAACGCATTAGAGTCTGCCCCCATCTCGTCGACAAAATATAGGCTGTGCCCACCGCGAAAGTAACGATTGCGAAAGTTACTTCCAAACACGCCAACGAACCCCAGTCTGCCGGCCATCCCAGTAAACAATACAAAGAGCTGATTGACAATCAGCACGTCGTCACGAATACCGCAATCATTGACAACACGTTTCACCACTCCTTTCCGAAGCAGATCTGCCCAGTCAAAGTCCCGGCGCAACACACTCCCGGCTAGGATGACCGTATGCAAACGAATGTCATGGTGCTGGGCAAGGTAAACCAAACCCCACCCAATGAGGTGCGTTCCAAAACTGTGCCCGACAAGATCAATTCGATCACCGGGCTCGATTTTCAGCTTGTCTAGCAGCTGTCGCGCGAACCAGCGAGTCAGCAGCCACCGTACTGGCGGAATCAAAAATGCAATTATTGAGAAATATCCATATTTGCACGACAGCACTTGGATTGACGGGTCGCGCTGATGCAGCATCAGTTCAAGCCGGTCTTGCCAGTTCCCAAAAGTGCGGATGCCGTGGACAGTAACAACTCTATGCATTCGTAACTCAACAATGAATTTATGGGGCCAAGCTTGATATGTTCTATCAAAATGTGACGTCATGAAAGTCCGGCCAGTCGCTGTGCATTCGATGCAGCGCATTGACCGCCAGAACAATCGCAGTGGTTGCCAAAATGATTGATCAGTAACGTACGAATAGCCCAACCTCATTCTTTTTGTATACCGTCGCGCGGCAACTGCTGCTGGACCATTCTTTTGGCCGCGCTGTTGATTAGGGCATTAGAGTGGTAAAGGGTAAATGGGGTCAGACACCAATTTAATCGACAATCGATTCAATGATCGCTTCGGCGCCGCAAGCTCTGCGGAAGCACGTGCCACCACCAAGCGTATTGCTGAGAAATATTTGGCGCGATCGTGCCGATTTGCTGCCGCTTGCGATGCGAGAGAAGCCGGTTGGGGGTTGTGTGGGGCCGCGGGGGGCGGGTAAGAAGTAGAGGGCCTAGGGTAGTTGTTTCCTTGTGCGACCAAAATTCGGTCCCGACCTGCGTCGGGACGACAGTTGTTAGCTCACCTCTCATCTATTGCAGCCGTCATTCCTGCGGTCGTTCTCTGGCACGACCAAATAAATTGGGGTCAGACACCATTTATGAAATCCTAGTTGGTGTGTCTCCCAACCCGGAATCAGCAAATAGGGTCGGCCACCTCAACCTCAAGCCTCACCAGCATCCTCCACCCAAAAGTCACCCAAACCTTCAACGCCAACGGTCACCTCACCGTAAAGACCGTCACCCCAGAAGACACCTCCCCCGCAGGTTTACAAGCAGGCAAACAAAGTCAGCGTTACACTTACAGCGTGAGTGAACGACTTCTCAGAATCAGCGACGGCAGCGGGGTGGCCAACACCGCCAACAACGCCAACAACGAGCAGGGCAACGAGATTGCCCGCTACGCCTACGACCCCTTTGGGCGCAGGATCAAGAAGACCGTTTCACAAAACCCAACTGGCCAAGGCAGCCCCGGCACCACCCTGTATTTCTACGCCGATGAAGGGCTGACTGCCGAAGTCGATGGCAACGCGGGTAGCACAACGCTGGGCAACATCACCACCACCTACGGCTGGGTGCCCGCATCTGCCAACAAAGGTAGACGCGCTGGTGTTGGCGCGCTTTGCCGAGGCGGTCAAGCCACCGGTTCGTGCGCTCAAGCCAGAAAGGGTATTGAAGCTCGACGCCATTCTGACGTGTCGTCGTCAGCTCATTGGGAGTAATTGGGGACAGACCCCGTTTTTTGCCAAACCCTAGCATCCACAGCCTGTTCCAGCCATAAATGCTTGAAGATTTCCGTCCTTATTGCCGTTCATATTTCAATATTGCCCATATATCGTAATAGAAATACCAAGGGTCAGAGTCAAATTGTTTTGAACCGATAGCCATTTGATCTGAGTCCTCCCGATTCACCTCACCACACCACCCTGAAACACAATCACGTTCGCCGACAGATACCGCGCCGCAAACGCGGCAACAAAAAGTAACGGAGTGAATGCAATGAAAAACAATTTGACTCTGACCCCTGGTGTTTGAAAGTGTTCGACAATTACCATATTCCGCCAGAGCCACTCGCCTTTGGCACACGACGCAAAACAACAATCCTAGTGGAGCAAAAATGGCAAACGCTCAACAAACTCGCAAAAAAACCATAAGTGCAACTACGGCAGAGGATGCGCGCGTGATCGAAGCGCTGAAGCAGGCTTCGAAAGAAGCGAAGCGTGTGGCAGACGCGAACAAGCTGCCGTTTATCGCGGGCAGAAAACAATCGTGGTCTGTCCCCAAATAGTGCGCCGCAGGAGCATCTGAGGTCGCCAGAAAGCGTGGCGGTAGCCGTTTAGAAAAGCGGACAACTTTCTTGACAAACACCGGCGGTGGTAAGTGATGAAAGAGAAGATTCAATGAAAAATAGGTTGGTTTGGAACTCGTTCCTTGCGTTTTTGCTGGTTGTCGTCGCATCGAGTTGCACACGCGACAACGGCCTTCCTGCAGATATATCAGCACTCTTGCTGACGCACGACATCGCCGTCCGCACTGCCGGCTTTCAAGCGCCGCTATCGAGCCGAGCGGGATTCATTTACATTGATCGCAATGTTGACGTGGAAACGAAAATCGTCCGTGCGTTCCGCCTCGAGAAAATTGATTCAGGTGACAGACGTTTTGAGCGTTACGGTGAGCAGATCCGTGCGGCACCACTGTCGATGTGGGGAATCGCCGGTCGGCCGACGAGTTTGCGGCTCAAGAATGGCTCGCAGTTTGAGTACCTATACTTAGTGGCAACAGCGAGCCAAACCTACGTATTCGCCGAATACGCTTACGGATAACAGATCCAACACCGGACCCAATGCCAGTCACCCTGCTCAACAAGGCTACCCAAGCTGCGGTGATTGTCGTTGGTTCTACCTAGACCAACACCAACTACAATCCGTCAAAATTGGAAACGTCAGAATTCAGGTCGGTTGAACGATCTCTGTTGCAATCTCTGAAAACACGCGACAAAACTGCTCAACTTCAGTCTTGAACAGTAAGCGCGTTACGCCAGCGGCCGATGCTTCTGCCTGTAATACTTCATCGATGAACCCGGATACTACGACGACTGGAATTTCTGGTCGAATCGCTTTCAAAGCACGGGTAAAGTCCAAGCCGGACATGCCTGGCATGTTGTAGTCGGTCACGATTAGAGCGTAGTTATGCGAAATCCCGCTAACAGCATCGAGCGCCAATTGTTGATTTGTAAATCCTTCGATGTCAAACCCATACTTTGCCATCAACCGTTCGACAAGGTAGACCAGTGACTCGTCATCATCGAGATAGAGAATAGGGATCCGTGTTCGCAAGCCTGACGTAGGATCGCGAGAAACGGACGCATCCGCTGTATTAGGACGCGCGGCAACCACCGAGTCCTCCGCTGCGCGATGCACCGGAAAGTAAACAGTGAATGTTGTGCCGGCACCTTGCTCGCTATCGAGGGTTATCGCGCCCTCATGCATCTGAACAATTCCTTGCACGACAGATAGACCCAGCCCCGTGCCTTCATCAACAGCTTTTGTCGTAAAAAAAGGCTCAAAGATTCTTGCTTGCAAGTTTGGCGGGATCCCGGGGCCGTCATCAATTACGCGCAAACGAACCATCGTGGTCGGCGCAGTAGTGCCAATTCGCCGCAAGAGCTCGTTTGCCGGATGCAACTCAACGAACTTCTCGTCAATCAATATGGTATCGACGACCGCGGATACTTTGCCCCCGCTGAGATTCATTGCCTGCGCGGCATTGGTGACAAGATTAATTACGAGTTGCTTGATCTGCGTTGTGTCCGCGAGAATCGTTGGCACACCCTTCTCACATTCGCAGCTAAACTGCACTCGCGCAGCGATTGTTGCCCGGAGCAAACGTGCCGAATCTTCAACGACGACGTCTAACCTGGTAGGGATGCGTTCGGTCAGCTGGCGGCGACTGAAAGAGAGTATCTGTGAAACCAAGTCGCGCGCACGTTCTGCAGCCTTCCGAATTTCCTCAATACTCTCGGTGACGGTGCGCTCCTTGGCGTCTTCGTGGGCAATCATGGCGTTGCCAAGAATTGTCGCCAAAATGTTATTGAAGTCATGCGCAATCCCGCCTGCAAGCGTCCCAATTGCCTCCATCTTTTGCGCCTCACGCAGCTTTGCCTCTAACGCAGCGCGAGCGGCCTCTGCCTTTGTACGGCGGGTGATATCGCGGCTAATGCCCAGTCGACCAATATACAAGTCTGCACTATCGCGTACATCAACAAACGTTGTTTCAAAAAATGCCAAGCGCCCGCTGTTGGCGAACTTTGCCCACCTTCCGTTGCTCCCATTGGCTTCGGTTGCAATTGCAGCATCCGCCGGAGGCTCGCGCAGGCATTCGGCTTGTTCATGTCCAATGATGTCGAGGCTGGTTCGCCCTATCAATTCCGCCTCGGAGCGACCGACGAATCCTTCGAATGCCCGATTGCATGCAAGGAATTTGCCGTTGGCATCTTTGAGCCAAATCAGGTCATCAAGCGAGTCAAACATGGATCGGATACGCGCCTCATAAGAGCGTTTCTGCCGTTGATATAGCTCCTGCATTTCGTCAGAAGAAATCGCAAGCGACAGCTCCAGGGTGTATCGATCTTGCTCAAACTCACGGTAGGCTGAGTCGACAGCCGATAAGAGCTGTATCCAAGTCTCTTGATTCGGCGGCTCGCTAGCATCCAGACTAAGTTTGCGCAATTGACGCGCCAATAACCGATGCATAGAGGACTAATCTTCCCCGAACGTCGTGAGCGTCATGGTCTGATTATGCAGATCGCAACGCCCGCTGGCGAGCGGAGAAATTTCGCCATAAGAGTAATACCCGATGAGCCGCGTTCCCTGTGGTAGTACGTTTGCCACAGCGTCGATCTCCTCCTCAGCGCGCTGGCCCAGGACAAGTCGCCGCCCGACACAACTAATCGCAATACAGACGGATTGATTGGCGGGATTAAGCAGCGGGTTGATCATCGCCGCCGCAGCATCAGTTGCGCCATCAATCAATCGATCAGAATTCGCCCGCATGAGCCGGACAAAACTCCCCTGTGGGATATCGCCGGCAAAGGTAATTGAGTTGTCAGTCTCGTTGACACCGAGGATAGTGCGTACGGTATGGCCATCCTCGTCTAGTTCATTGCGAATGGCCAGCGGAAAAAGTAAACCGGATGCCGGCAGTTCGGCTGCACGAGCACCCAGATACCGCTTGTACAACAGCAGAGCCGGCTGACCGTCAAGACTATAAAGAACGTTACCCGATGAGTGTGTGACCTCGCGCTCGGGTCCCAGCACGTCCAAGCCGCCCCTTGATCCATGCGCGATTTTGACTGCCTCTCCGTAAAGCCCGACCGCCGTGACGTAGCCTCGTTGCGCCGCGCCATCCACAAGTACCCAAGTCTTTTCAAAACGCGGTCCGTCTCCCGCCAACCCGCCCGTGACAATTACCTGGGGCGGCAGAATGCTGGCGAGTCCGTTTACCAGTTGCGAGCCGTTCACAGCCAGCCCTTCGGATAAAACAAACACGCTTTTGAGTTTGTCTGATAGCAAGGACTGCGCGATTTCCGCGCCAACCGCGAAGGACTCTGCAGCACTGGCGAGCGGGGTCGCCAGCAGTCTCAGAGTTGTGCGTTCGAACTGGATAACTGCAACAACTAGCGAATCGTCAGTCAGGGTTCGGCCGTAAATTTCACCGCTACTTGAACAACCCATCAAGGTCGCCTGTGGATAGGTTGCGCTCAGATCGGCAAACGCGCGTCCTAACGGGGAACTTTCGCTACCGCCGAACACAAGAATGAGTGTTGAAGGCGAATCCATTGCTCCGTCGAGCGGCGTATTCCAACCTGCGTTCGGCACAAAAAGATGGACTGCGACTTTCATTACCTTCCGCCTTCCCGTAGTATTTCCAGCGAGCTGCGACGGAGACCACGTTAAAAGCTAGGCGACTGTCAAAAATCAAGCTCTAGCTTGCAGATTAGCAGAGTTGCAAGGAAACGCTAAACGTTAACTAGCGTACAGGCACCGAGGCGCAGCGTTAAGTTGTTTTTCCTCGCACCATCTCCCCAGTTATTTTTCTGCGTGTATAGGAAGCGCACCGCTTACTGAGGAACGCTATTGGAGTTCGCAAGGTGTTGCAATTATGCCAAAGCCGCAGCGTCGTTTGAGGCAAAACCCAAGCAGTGGGGTAGTTTCAGACCGTTTGGGCTGGAAGTGGCGGTAGATGCTGGTGGTGGAGATGTAATAATGAACCATCCACTGCTTTACGCATTTTGTGAATTCGATTCTTTGGCCACGGTGAGCCTCACTCAATGGTTCTAAACTAGTACGCGGATTGGAGTCACTTGAAATCGACACTCAGTTGGAGTGTTCGCCATCACAAGCGTTTCTAGCGTGCCAATTTCAGGCCGACTACCGCGTTAAGGATCGAGTCCCTGGAAAAGGGCTTTGACACCAAGCCGTCAAACGCGGTTTTGCTGCTCAAAGGTGACTCGCTGGCCAGCAATATTTTTGGCACTTCTCGGCCTTCACCAACGTGTGAATTTATGGTGGCGACGATGTTAATGCCTTCGACAAAACCGGTGTCGATTGGATCGACCACCACCACGTCAAATTGCTCCTGCACCATGGCATCAAACGCCTCTTCCGCGCTCGCCACGACCACCACACGGTAGTCATTTTTTTTCAGCGCCCCCGCAGCGAACATGGTTTGATCCCGCGCAGCATCGATGATTAACACCGCCGCCTTCTTCTGCTCGCGCAGTGAATGGCGGGTGATGAGGCTAGATGTCGCGTTAGCATCATCCCGTACGCCGATCACTGCTGCGATTGCTTCGTTGAGTTGTTGATCGGCGACGGGTTGGCGCAGGTAGGCACTGATTCCATTTTCGCGGCAGGCGATGGCATCACCCGGTTTGCCGTCCGCTGCTAGCATGATGATGGCGGTTTGTTTGAGTTGTGGGTGGTGTTTGATGCAGAAAGCTAGGGCGAAACCGTCCAGCGTTGTCAGTTCATCGGATGTGATGACCAGCGGAATCGGATTCTCTTCTTTCGCCATGCGCGTGAGCAGCCGCAACGCCACATTGGCATTATCCGCCTCGCGCGGCATCATGCGCCAACCCTTTACCAATTCCGCAAGTTGGGTTCGCTCCTCGATATTTTTGCTGACGATCAGGATCGGAACCCCAGTTAGGGTAACAAACGTCGGTCTCGTAATTGGTGTTTTGCTGTCACTAAACGGGAATACGGCGGTGAACTGGAAGCTGCTGCCGAGTTTGCGCTCCTGTACCTCGAGTTTGTTTTCCACCGCACCATCGCCGGTATTGCCAGCGAGTGCGCGCACGATTTGTCTGGCCAGTGCCAGTTGCATGGCGGCGGACGCGGGCATGGCCTTCGGCTTGATCGAGCCCGGCCGGATGAGTTGCTCTACACTCAATGACAGGTGAATTTGTTGCTCTGCGGTGTACTCGGGGGCGATAACGAGTGTCACTTCGGTACGCTGGTCTGTCGGGTGATCGCCTGCTTGCGGCGCGGCAGCCGAATCGACCAACGGCGCGGATTCGATTGCGTAGTCAAGCAGATTGCGCAGCACCAGCATCAATTTGGCCGCGTCTCCGCAGAGTTCATCAGGAACATCTTGCTCCACTCGAATCTTTAGTTGTACTTGTCGTTGTGCGGCTTTATCGGCCGGCCCTGCGATCATCTCGGCGAGGCATTCGCGCAGATGAAACGGCGCAATCTCCAAGTTGACGATGCCGATTTCGATGCGCGGGAAGTCGAGCAGGCCGGCGACTGCCTCCAACGCGCTGTTTGCGGCAGTCTCTACCCGCCGCAGTTGCTCGAGCAGGTTTCCGGGCATTTCCAGTTGCTCGGCTCTATGCAAGGCAGAGCCGACCGATTCGTGGGCAACACTGAGTTCACGCACGATCTTGCCGATGAGTGCCATTTGGTTGGCGATCATGCCCTCTGGAGCCGATTCGGCCACGGCAGCAACCCGCGCAGTTGTCTGGTGGAATAGATGCAGGCGTCCGGTGATGCCAGACTCATCATCAACCGCGAGTGAGACTTGCGCAATGGCCTCACCACTGAGTAGCGCGAAAGACCGCTGGTCGCGTTGGCTGCTGCCGGGCGCGGCATCAAACAGTAAATAAAGCGGGCCGCTGCGTTGTTGTGTCGAATTGGAGGCAGCCTCGAATAACTCGGCGCAACTGGTGCCGATAAGCGACTGCGGCGCGACGTGAATTTCGAAAAGCCGACAAAACGCCTCATTAAGCATTTCAACATTACCCTCGGCATTTTCAACAACACAAGCATCAGTTATGTTCTCCACCAAGTCGAGCAAGTGCGTGCCGTGGGCATTGGCCGCCGCTTCGTTGGCCTTTTCAAGCGACAGGTCACGCAGCCACACACCAATGCTGACAGGCTTGCCGTTGGTTGCGGTGACGGCACCGAGCTTGGCTGCCATCGGCAGCACGTCGTGCGGTGCCTCAGCGGTGGCCAAACCGGCCGCGATAATGCCGACTTCCATGGCGTGTGAGCCGACCTTGCCCTCGGCGATTCGCTGTAGCGTCTGCTCGAAACGCGCCCGGTCGCGACTGGCCACAATGCGCGCAAGATCCCAGCTTTCGACGAGATCAAGTGCCTCCCCTGTGGGGGGGACATCACCGGCTAATTTCCGCGCGGCAGAGGTGGCGGCGATGACCTTTCCCTCGAGACTAAGCTCGAATATCACTTCGTCGAGCGCGTTTAGCAGGCCGGCCGGATTCTTCATTCTGTGGAAACAAAGTATTGGCTGATCGGTTCGTCGCCAACTGCTGCGCATGCTTCGCCAACGCGGGGTAATAGAGTCTTGGCGATGGTTTTGCCAAGCTCGACGCCCCACTGATCAAAACTGTTCACGTGCCATATCACACCCTGCGCAAACACTTTGTGTTCGTACAAGGCGATGAGTGCACCCAGGTGAAAGGGATCCAGCCGTTGGAGCTCAATCATGGCAACCGGCCGCCCCCCCTTGTGGACGCGATACGATGGCAAATTCTCACCGTGGTTGCCAAACCAAAACGCGTTGGCTTGCGCAAACGCGTTGGCCAGCAAGCGTTGGTGTTGGGATTCAGAGCGGCCCTCACGTTCCCGCACGATGACGATATCGCTGGAAACGATGTCAGTCCCTTGGTGCAACAACTGATGGAAGGAGTGCTGGCCGTTGGTGCCAGCCTCGCCGAAAATGACCGGGCACGTCGCGTAATCAATCGCGTTGCCTTCGAGATCAACCGACTTGCCGTTGGACTCCATCTCCAGCTGCTGTAGATGTTTGGGCAATAGCGCCAGACGCTCGGCATACGGCAGCACCGCGTGCGAGGTAATGCCCTTGAAGTTGCGGTTCCACACGCCATAAGCGGCGAGCAGCATCGGCAGATTTTTGGTCAATGGTGCCGATGCGAAGTGCTGATCCATGGCTGCGGCACCATCCAACATCGCGCGGAAATTGAGAAAGCCCGTGGCCAGCGCAATCGGTAAACCCACGGCCGACCACATCGAGAATCGGCCACCAACACCGACCGGGAAAGTGAACGTCGCGGCAGGTAAATAACCACGTCGCGCCGCCTCTTCCGGGTTGGCGGTAATCGCTGCGAATTGGGCCGGGAACGCGCCTTCTCCCGCGCCCGCTTCCAGCCAACCACGCGCGGCCTCGGCGTTGATGGTGGTTTCTTCCGTAGTGAAGGTTTTGGAGATCACCACCACCAATGTGGTGAGCGGTGAGAGGGGCGCGGTGATGTCGTCAAACGCGGCACCATCAATGTTGCTTAAGAAGTGAATGTGCGGGCCGTCGGCAAATCGCGACAGCGCACGTACGGCGAGTTCCGGGCCCAATGCGGACCCACCGATCCCGATCACCAAAACATCCGTGTAGCGATGGTCGGCAAGACTTCTCGCCTTGGCGTGGCCGCTGCGGACGGCCTCCACCCAATTTTCAATTTTTGCCAACGGCTCGGCGATGTCTGCCGGCAATTTGCCGCTGTCGGGGGATAGGCGCAGCATGGTGTGCAAAACCGGACGTTGTTCGGTCAGGTTCATCGCTCGGCCAGAAACAAGGTCCGCCGCTTTCTTGGCTAGGCCGATTTCCGCCGCGAGTTCACCAAGACTGCTCAGCGCCTCGGCAGGAAGTGTTTGGCGCGTCAAGTCAAGTGAGATTCCGCATGCGCTAACGAGAGTCGGCGGCGTCGGCGCACTCGTCGCTGCCGCCGATTTCTGCGAGTCTGCGAGCGCCGTCAGCGTTTGCCAGGCCGTCGTGTTTTGCGGTCGTGTCATGTGTGTTCGATGCGTTTAGAGTTTGCAGCCATTATAGAGACCGGCAGAGGTTACCGGCATGGCAAACACCAATGGCAGAAAAGTTAGGTGGCGAGGCAGGCGGTGTCAGCTAAACTTTTCGTTATGCCGATTGCACCGACTCCTCCGACTTTCCGGACTTCACCCCCGCCGCTGCTGCAACATACGCCGCATGGCCTTCACTGTGCTGCGGGGGATTTCTACGTCGATCCATGGCGGCCAGTCGACCGGGCTGTCATCACCCACGCGCACAGCGACCATGCCAGGCCGGGGCACGCTGCATATTTGGCGACGCCGGACGCCTTGGGTGTGCTCAAAGCGCGGCTAGGAGCAAAGGCGACAATTGACACTTTGGCCTATGGTGAGACGGTGACGATGGGCGAGGTGACAGTGTCGCTGCACCCGGCCGGGCACGTGCTCGGCAGTGCACAGGTACGCATCGAGCACCGGGGCGAAGTCTGGGTGGTATCCGGCGATTACAAACTCGACCCGGATCCAACCTGCGCGGCGTTTGCACCGGTGCGTTGTCACACATTCGTCACCGAGTCGACTTTCGGTTTGCCGATCTATCGCTGGCGCACGCCGGAACTGATGTTTGGCGAGATCAATCGGTGGTGGGCGGAAAATGCCGCAGCCAGTCGCGCCAGTGTGGTGTACGCCTACGCATTTGGCAAAGCGCAGCGTATTTTGGCGAGCATCGACGCCGCTATCGGGCCAATTATTTGCCACGGTGCGGTTGAAGTCCTAAACCGCGCCTATCGGGATGCGGGAGTGCCGTTGCCCGCCACTTCACTGGTGACGGACCTGCCAAAGAATTTCGATTTCGGTCGCGCGTTGGTGATTGCACCACCCTCTGCTGCTGGCTCGCCTTGGATGAAACGCTTTGGTGAGCATGCGGATGCGTTTGCCTCGGGGTGGATGGCAGTACGCGGCGCACGCAAGCAGCGTGGTGTCGATCGCGGTTTTGTCATTTCGGACCACGCCGATTGGCCGGGCCTGTTGACGGCCATTGCGGAGAGCGGCGCATCACGCGTGCTGGTGACACACGGCAGTGTTCCGGTGATGGTCCGATATCTCCGTGACACGGGGCTGGAGGCGGACGCGCTGGAAACCGAATTTTCAGGTGAGGGTGAAGGCGAAGGCCGGGCCGAGGTGTTGGTTGAAACCGCCGCAGAAGCCGAGAGTGCGGCGGAAATTGAAAGTACGGCCGAAACTGAAAGTACGGCTTCATGAAAGACTTCGCCGCGCTGTTCGACGCGCTGGACCAGAGCACCGCGACCGGTGACAAAGTGGCCGCATTGACGGCCTATTTTCGCGAGGCCGACCCGGCGGACGCTGCTTGGGCGGTGTATTTTTTGACGGGTAATCGGCCCAAACAAGCCGTGCCGAGCAAACGTTTGCATCAAATTGCGGCGGAGGTAGCTGGTCTGCCAGATTGGTTGTTCGCCGATTGTTACGACCAAGTCGGCGACCTCGCCGAAACGATTGCGCTCATCCTGCCACCGGCAAAATCGCGCGCATCGATCAGTTTGAGCGTGTGGGTCACCGAGCGTTTGTTGCCGCTGCGCCAGCTCGACGAGGCGGCGCAACGCGCAGCGCTCACTGCCTACTGGAGCGAGCTTGCCGGCACCGAGCGTTTCTTGTTCAACAAGCTCATCACCGGTGGCTTTCGGGTCGGTGTCTCAACCCTGCTGGTGGTGCGCGCGCTCGCCAATGTTTCGGGCGTTGACGCCAAAGTGATTTCGCATCGCCTCGCGGGGGATTGGCAACCGACGGCGCAGAATTTTTCTGCACTGGTGGGGGAGGCATCGAGTACGTTTGACGTTAGCCAGCCATACCCGTTTTTTCTTGCGCATGCATTGTCAGATGCACCATACACATTGGGCAACGTACACGATTGGCAGGCGGAGTGGAAGTGGGATGGCATCCGCGGCCAACTCATCAAGCGGCAGGAGCAGTTGTTTCTGTGGTCGCGCGGTGAAGAGTTGGTCTCGGCACAATTTCCGGAAATCATCGCTGCCGCCGCGCGCTTGCCGGACGGCGTGCTGGACGGCGAAATTCTGGCGATGCGCGAGGGCAGTGTGATGCCATTTACCGCGCTGCAAAAGCGCCTGGGCCGCAAGAATCCGGGCAAGAAAATTCAAGCCGACACACCGGTGGCGTTCGTTGCGTACGATTTGTTGGAGGTGGCAGGCGAGGACTGGCGGCAACGACCACTACATGAACGTCGAACCAAGCTGCATGAAGTGGTCTACAGCATCGTGCTGGGCGCGGATGAACGGCACGTCATTCAACTCTCCGACATCGTGCGTGCACCATCGTGGGCGACACTAGCGCTGGCGCGTGATCAATCGCGGAAGAATGGCACCGAAGGCTTAATGTTGAAACGCCGCGATTCCGCTTACGGCGTCGGGCGCACAGCCACCGGGAAGGGTTTAGGAAATGATTGGTGGAAGTGGAAGGTTGATCCCTTCACTATCGATTGTGTGCTGATGTACGCGCAGCGCGGCCACGGCAAACGGGCGAACTTGTATACCGACTATACGTTTGGAATATGGAAGTCTAATAAAGACGGGCAGTTTGGGTCAGAAATGCCTGAAAACGCCCGCCAATTGGTTACTTTTGCCAAGGCGTACTCGGGCCTGACCGACGAGGAGATTCGCGAAGTGGATGTGTTTATCCGCAAGAACACGCTAGAAAAATTTGGTCCGGTGAGGACCGTGAAAGCCGGGATGGTGTTTGAATTGGCGTTCGAGGGTATACAACGGTCGAACCGACACAAGTCAGGTTTCGCAGTACGATTTCCGCGCATCACGCGCATTCGGTACGACAAAAAAATTGAAGATGCCGATAGCGTCGAACTGATCGCCGCAATGATGGTGCCATAACCACCCGATGACGCCGCCGCAAAAGCAGGGGGGCCGCATTTTTTCCTCGCGGGGATGGCCACAGGCACACTGCCCAATGACAACTTCTGCCTGGACACGATTGGCAACATCAGCCGCCGCTACATCACGGCGGATTCTGGCAACTTGCTGCAATTGCCCACCTTCGACAATGACAACCGCATTGCCACCACCGTGGCACCGGGGTTGCGTGCCGCAATCCGCGTTCTCTTGTGCATACCCAAAACAGTCTCGGTTAAACTAGCCAAAACTCCGGACACACATGGCCACTCCCGCAATCAAGATAGAAGCGCCAAAATTGGTTCCCGTCTCACAGCGCGGCAACGCGCCGGAGCGACGTCTGACATTCAAAGAGGTCATTGACGCATTAGTCGAAGACGGTTTTGTCAGTACGCCGGACGCCGAGCGTATCTTTAAGGAATACCGCGCCAATGGCAGCGATGCCCATCCGCTGGTAGCCCTGTCGTTGGCAAAAATCAAATCGGCCAAACCACCATACCGATCGTTGGATATCGCCATGTTGACCGAATGGCTTGCCGGACGCCTCGGGCTGCCGTATTACCATATTGATCCGCTGAAAGTTGACATGCGCGCCGTCACGGATGTGATGTCTTCCGATTACGCCACCAAACGCAATATCCTGCCGGTCGAAGTGCGTGGTCGAACCGCCGTGATTGCCACCGCCGAGCCCTACATCACCTCTTGGCAGAAGGATTTGGGCGAAATGTTGCGGCTGGAGTTCACAGTCGTGATCGCCAACCCGCTCGACATTACGCGTTACGTTGGTGAGTTCTACAATCTTTCGCGCTCTGTCAAACGCGCGGAAAAATCTGGTGTTGGCAACGCCGGACTGAATAACTTCGAGCAGCTGGTCGAAATGGGCAAGAGCGGTCGCACCCTCGACGCTAACGACCATCACATCGTGGTGCTAGTGGACTGGTTATGGCAGTACGCGTTTGACCAGCGCGCCTCCGATATCCATCTGGAGCCGCGCCGTGAAACCGCGACGGTTCGGTTTCGTATCGACGGCGTGCTGCACGCGGTTTATCAGATGCCCGCCTCCGTCGCGGTTGCTGTGACGGCGCGTATCAAGATATTGGGCCGGATGGATGTGGTGGAGAAGCGCCGCCCGCAGGACGGTCGCATCAAGACGCGTACGCAAGAAGGTCTTGAGATCGAATTGCGCCTCTCAACGCTGCCGACCGCACACGGTGAAAAGCTGGTCATGCGTGTGTTTGACCCCGAAGTTTTGGTACGCGACTTCTCCGAGCTGGGCTTCACAGCGGAAGATGATGCCAAGTGGCAAGAGTTGATCAAACATCCGGGCGGCATCATCTTTGTGACCGGGCCAACTGGTTCGGGCAAAACTACCACGCTCTACACCACACTCAAGCAACTCGCCACGCCGGAGGTCAACGTGTGCACCATCGAGGACCCGATCGAGATGGTTGAACCCGCGTTTAACCAAATGCAGGTACAGACCAATATTGATTTGGGCTTTGCCGAGGGAGTGCGTGCGTTGATGCGGCAAGACCCGGACATCATCATGGTCGGTGAGGTGCGCGATCTGCAAACAGCGGAAATGGCGGTTCAGTCCGCACTCACCGGGCACTTGGTGCTTTCAACGTTGCACACCAATGACGCGCCCACCGCCGTGACGCGCTTACTCGATCTGGGTGTACCTGCGTATCTGTTCAACTCGACCGTGCTGGGGGTAATGGCGCAGCGCCTGGTGCGGACCTTGTGCCCGCACTGCAAAGAGAAAGTCCCATTCAGCGAGCCGACCGATCATCAACTTTGGCATTCGCTAGTATCACCCTGGAAAGGTGAGCCGCCCCGTGAGGTATATCGCCCGGTAGGCTGCCTAGAGTGCCGCAATACCGGCTACCTCGGCCGAATGGGTATCTATGAAATCTTACTGATGAACAACGAGCTGAAGAAACTAGTCAATGAACACGCAGATATCGTTGCCATCACTGAGCAGGCGTACAAGTCGGGCATGAAGCCACTCAGGCTCTCAGGCGCGATGAAGGTCGCGCAGGGCTTGACCACCATCGACGAAGTGTTGAAGGTTGCGCCGCTGGCGAGTTAGTTGTCAGTTAGTCGCAAGCGGCGGTGCGTGGCGGAGCACCGCCATAATGTCGGCATGAAACTGTTCTACGCCGATGAGTTCGTCCTGCCGTTGCCGGCAGGCCATCGCTTCCCGATGCAGAAGTACCGAATGTTGCGCGAGCGGCTGATGGCCTCAGGCGAATTCTTGGCTGATGACTTCTGTGTGCCGCCCGCAGCGACTTTCACCGAGCTGACCCGTGCACACGCACCCGACTATGTGCTGCGCGCCGAACGCGGCGAGTTGTCAGCGCAGGAAATGAAGCTGATTGGTTTTCCGTGGTCTCCAGAAATGGTCGAGCGCTCCAAACGTTCATCGGGTGCGACCATCGGCGCGTGTCGGGCCGCCATCAAGGACGGTGCAGCCGCAAATCTTGCCGGCGGTACCCATCATGCGTTTTATGACCACGGTGAGGGCTTTTGTGTGTTTAATGATGCGGTAATCGCCGCGCGTGCGATGCAGGCCGAAGGACGCGCAAAAAACGTGGCGGTGATCGACTGTGATGTGCATCAAGGTAACGGCACTGCGGCAATCGCCAACGGCGACACCAGCATATTTACCTTCTCCATTCACGGCGTACGCAACTACCCTTTTCGTCGCGAGTTCGCCAGTGATTTGGATATCGATTTGGCGGACGGCACGGCGGACGACGCCTACCTTGAGGCGTTAAGCGAAGGGCTAAAAGATTTGTTTGGGCGGTTCACACCGGACCTTGTCATTTATCTCGCTGGTGCCGATCCTTATTTGGATGATCGACTGGGTCGCTTGAAAGTGAGCATTGAGGGCCTTCGTCGTCGCGACAAAATCGTATTTGATGCTTGCGCCACGCGCAGGCTACCGGTCGCCATTGCGATGGCGGGAGGTTACGCACGCAAAATCGAAGATACGGTTGTGATTCACGCGCATACCGTCCTTGCGGCAAAACGGTTTTACACGCGGCAGAGCGCGACTGTGAGTGTGTTGTGAATGACCGTTTTCTTCCGATAGAAACACCAATATCCACGGGCGTTTCCAGCCCGAATGTGCTGAAAAGCGCCGTGGATAATTGGTTCTTAAGTAATGGCTGGTCGGTTTTTGATTTTCAGCGAGAGGTTTGGGCGGCGTATGCGCGGGGCGAGTCAGGATTGATTCATTCAGCGACCGGTTCCGGCAAGACGTTGGCAGCGTGGTTGGCACCGGTGTTAGTTCACAGCGGTACCCACGCTGGTAAACAAAGCGAGACACTACCCCTGACGGTGTTGTGGATTACGCCGATGCGTGCATTGGCGCACGACACGCGCTTAGCACTCGAAAAACCGATTCGCGAAATGAATCTGCCGTGGATAGTCGGCGCGCGTACCGGAGACACGACTAGCGCCGAACGTGCGCGCCAGGCCAAACGGATGCCGTCGGTATTTATCACGACGCCCGAGAGTCTGACGCTGATGCTGACACAAGCCGATGCACAGGAGCAGCTGCAGCACCTCGAGTGTGTGGTCGTGGATGAGTGGCACGAGATGATCGGTAACAAACGTGGTGTGCAAGTTGAACTGGCACTGGCCCGCCTGCGGCGTTGGCGTCCGCAGCTCCGCACGTGGGGGCTCTCCGCCACAATCGGCAATATGCCGGAGGCGATGTCGGTGATGATGGGGACCGCCGGTGGTGGACATATCATCGAGGGTGTGCGTGACAAAAAAATTGTCATCGATACCTTGTTGCCATCCGGCACCGAGCCGTTTCCCTGGGCCGGATATTTGGGTTTTGCCATGATTGGTGAGGTCGCCGACGAGATCGAAGCGACCGCCAAGGCAGGCGGATCAACACTTGTCTTCACCAACACCCGCAGCCAGGCCGAACTCTGGTACCAGGCATTACTCGCCGCCAAGCCCGACTGGGCGGGGGCGATTGCGTTGCATCACGGCTCGCTTGATCGCGATGTGCGCGACTACGTGGAAGCCGGGCTGAGGTCCGGCATGTTGATGGCGGTGGTGGCGACGTCGAGCCTCGACCTTGGTGTGGATTTTTCACCCGTCGCGCGCGTACTGCAGATCGGCTCGCCGAAGGGTGTCGCGCGATTATTGCAACGCGCCGGGCGCTCGGGTCACGCCCCGGGGCAGGTGTCACGGGTGACCTGTGTGCCGACCCATGCCTTCGAATTTGTCGAGTCCCTTGCCGCGCAGCGTGCCGCAAGTGCCGGCAAGATCGAGGCGCGGCGACCGGTAAACACACCTCTAGACGTACTCGTCCAGCACTTGGTCAGCATTGCGCTGGCCGGCAAGGGCGCGGCGCAGGGATTTGTCTACCAAGAGTTGCTCGATGAAGTACGCTGCACACACGCGTTCGCCGAACTCACCGAAACAGAGTTTGATTGGGCGCTGGATTTTGTGACGCGTGGTGGCGAGGCACTACATGCCTACCCGGAGTATCGGAAGGTGGAGCAAAGCGGGGAGCGTTATGTCGTCACCGATGCTGCGATCGCACGTCGTCACCGAATGGCCATCGGCACCATCGTGTCGGATGCGTCGATGGATATTCGGTACATGAATGGTGCGCGTTTGGGGCATGTGGAGGAGAGTTTTGTCGCGCGGCTGTCACCGGGCGACGCATTCACCTTTGCCGGTAAAACACTTGAACTGATTCGTGTTCGTGAAATGACCGCCTACGTGAAGCCAGCGAAAAAAATAAAGAACCTCGTGCCGCAGTGGGCGGGAGGCAAAATGCCGCTATCCACACAGTTGGCTGATAGTGTGCGTGATGTACTCGAAGACATTCGCCAGTCACGTGCGGGGGCTGCGGTGCCGCCGGAAATTGCGGTGATCGAACGATTGTTTCGTGTGCAGCGCGCCATGTCGCGTATTCCGGCGCGGGATGAGTTGCTCATCGAGCAAATCGAAACACGCGAGGGATATCACCTCTATTTCTACCCCTTTGCAGGGCGCCATGTGCACACCGGTTTGGCGGCGCTGTTTGGCTTTCGTTTGGGCCAGCTCACCCCGGCAACCTTCTCTTTCACGGTAAATGACTACGGATTTGAACTGTTGTCCGAAACACCGTTTGTGTTGTCGCGCGGGTTACTCGATGGCTTGTTTTCTTCCGATGAACTGCTTGCCTCGGTCTTGCAAAGTCTGAATGCCGCCGAACTTTCGAAGCGGCACTTTCGCGAGATTGCTCGCGTCGCCGGGCTCATCTTTACGGGGTTTCCCGGTGCGGGCAAGACCAACAAACAACTTCAAGCCACCAGTGGCTTGATCTTTGATGTGTTTGCAAAATGGGATCATGACAATCCGTTGCTCGCGCAATCGACGCGCGAAGTGCTGGAGCGTGAGCTGGAGTTTCAGCGCCTGCAAGATGTGCTGGAAGCGATGCGTCATCAACGAATGACCATCATTCGTTCCGATCGGCCGACACCGTTTGCCTTCCCGTTGATGGTCGCACGCCTGCGCGAAAAACTCAGCACCGAAAGTCTCACGGATCGTATCGCACGGATGCAGGCCGTGTTCGAGAAGGTTAGGTAGTGAAGATGATGCCCATTGAGGTTGCGGGTGAGTCGCTTCGCTTGCATCCGGAAAAGGCGGTGTTTTGGCCGCACGAATCGACGTTATTTGTTGCCGACATTCACTTTGGCAAAGTCGCCGCCTTTCGCGCCGCTGGGTTACCATTACCGCCCGGGTCGACCTCGGAGGCGTTACGTCGGCTTGATCGTGTGATTGCCGATACCAGCGCACAGCGCATCGTATTTCTCGGCGATTTTTTGCACAATCGCGATGCACGTGCCAAGCAGACGCTTACCTGCTTTGCCCAATGGCGTTCCGAGCGTGCGGCGCTTGATATCACCTTGGTGCGTGGTAACCACGATGCTAAGGCCGGGGATCCGCCCGGCGATTGGCGAATCGATTGTCTGGATGAGGGTGAACTGGTCGGGCCGTTTTGTCTGGCACATCATCCCGAGCCTGATAAACGAGGCTACGTACTTGCGGGACATATTCATCCGGCGATCCGCCTGCAAGGTCGGGCGAGCGACGGCTTGCGCTTGCCGTGTTTCTGGTTCGGCCAGTCGGTGGCGGTGTTGCCGGCCTTCGGTGAGTTCACCGGGACCTACACCGTGAAGCCGAAGGCGGGAGATCGGGTGTTTGTGACAGCGGATGGGCGGGTGGTTGAAGTGTCAGGCCTGATCGGGCGGTAGTGAAACAACCAATTTCGGCTTGGTCGGTCAGGATAGAATCGGCGAGGAAAAATGCCGCAAGGAAATCATTTGAAGATAGTCACTCAGTATTGGGAAGCACAGTCATGAATACCACTACACGTTTCCTCGGCACCTTGGCGGTCTGTGATGTCACGCGCTAAACATCTAAAGTTGTTGTTTCAAAGCGTCGTGATCTGGGCACTGTTTTGGATTGGCGGACTTCCCGACTACTACCAACAATATTCGACCAAAACGCTGGGGGTCGCGTGTACGATTCTCTCGGTGTTGATTTCGCTTGCGGCGCTTCGCATCCTCTTGCGCAGCAAACCCGAGAATCGCACCCGGCGTGCGTTCTGGTGTTCGTTGTATTACACGGTTACCTTTGGCGTGCTCGATTACCTGTACTGTGGCTTGTACCTTGGTTACGGTGCCGGTTATCTCGAGTGGTACTGGTATTTGACTGTGTTTTACGTGACGCCTTGGCTGACGTTTATTCCAACGGCGCGGCTGCTTCAGGCAAGGCTTCATTCTTCGACCTAGAGCTACCGACTTTCAGAGAGTGATATGTCCAAGATCGACAGTGTGATTATTCCGCCGCTTATTAGCGCTAGCGATGCACCACACTTTGGGTTGCCTTGCTCGGATGGTGTTCGGCGGGGAGCGGTCGGCCGTAGTTCGACTTCAAGCGCGCCCCGAGATTTCTTTAACATGCTCGCGGCCATCAACCAGTCGCCGCAGACCCAATGGCGCGAGGTCCCGATATGGTGAAGTCGGTCAAGTTTTGGATTTTTGTCGTTGTCATCGCCTTTGGCGTTTCGCAGTGCGCAAGCAAACGCTCAGCTGAAAACCGTCTTCTGCGGGCATCACCGATTGCAGTGGCACCGCAACAGGGCGGTACCAGTCAGAAGAGTTTTGCGCACAGCGGCTATCGTATTCAGCCGGTCGCAAGTTACGAAATTCGCGCGCTGGTGTTGTCGATTGAATCATATCGATTTGGTCGCGAGGCGGATCTATCGCCCTTGGACTTCGCGCTCGGCTGGGGGCCGATGTCAGACCCAGCCGTGCTGCAAGAGCTTGAAATTTCGCAGGGCAATCGTTGGTATCAATACCGCTGGAAAGGTAATCCGCCGATTGAGCCCGCCCAGATTGCGAAACACTCCGCCAACACACACTTGATTCCGGCGAACGACGATGTTCGGCGCACGCTTGCCAAGGTGGAGAAGGGGAGCGTGGTGCGTTTAGCTGGATCGCTGGTTAACGTCGAACATCCAGACGGCTGGCGCTGGCGTTCTTCGACCTCGCGTGACGATACCGGCGGCGGGTCGTGCGAGCTTTTGTGGGTGACTGAGGCTACCGTCGAGTAAAGTCCAGTATGGACGGGCTGTTTAGGACTTTTTTGCCTCAAACAGCCCCTAGAATGGGCATGTAGACCAGACATATCAGGGAGTTTGTCATACCCAAATTCCCACCCACGCAGCTGCAATCATCAGTCCCAGGCCGGGAATGATGCGGCGCGCATAGGGCCATCCGCCGGCGGTTACTGCGAGAATAGCCTTTACCAACGTATTGGCGCTAAGACCGGTCAGAATGGCGACCATCGCCACGGGCGCGGTAATTTTGCCCCCCAGTTGCAATGATGCCGACGCCACCGCAGCCGCGTGCGCATCCGCCAAGCCGGAAACAAATATGGCAAACATCACGCCAGCATCGCCGGTCCAGGCGTTAAGCGCCGCAGAGATCACCGATACTGCGCCGGTCAGCCCGGCAAATCCAAGTGCAGTGAGTAGATCAAACGCACGACCACTGCCGGTATGCGCACCTGATGGCGTCTGCAAGGCCTGCCAAGTGAACCAGCCGGCGTAAGTGACGGCGGTGGTACCGGCAAAAAGCAGCGGCTTGATCATCAATATCAGCAGCGATGGCGCCAGAAAGGCGAGCACTGCGGCCAATTGCAGAATGGTTGCAGCCGACGACAGCACCGCGCCCGCCACCAGCCCCGACATCAGGGCGGGTTCTTCACGAGTGCGGCGTCCCATGGCATGAATGGTCGCCGAACTGGAAATGAATCCGGCCGCCAATCCCGCAACAGGCAGGCCAAAACGCGGCCCAAGCAGCCGCAGGGCAACGTACCCCATTGCGCTGATCAGCATCACCAACACGACAATGCCGGTCAGGGTGCGCGGATTGATTGCGCCGAATGGACCAACAAATCGATCCGGCGCAAGCGGCAGCGCAATTAGTACCACTGCGGCGAAAAGTAGCGCGTCGTGCAATTCATGTTCACTGAGCACACCTCGCACAAAATGGTGGATTCGATCCCTTGCTGCCAGCAAGCCCGCAAGGGCTACGCCCATCGCGGCGGCAAACAACGGCTGCCTTGCGGCCAGACCACCAATCAGACAGGTCAGGATCAGCGCGATCTCGGTGGTAATGCCCGGGTCGTCGGTTGGTGCGCGACGGTAGGCGACAAGGGTAGATGCACCGATGAGTAGCGTCACTACTGCCATCAAAAGCACGTCGCCTAGCAGCATCGCTACTGCGCCGGCGAAGGCCACCACGGCAAACGTGCGAATACCAGCTGGGCTTCGATTGGGCCCACTACCTTTGCGACGTTCACGCTCCGCACCGATCAACAGGCCTATGCCGAGCGCGACACAGACCGAGAGCAAAGATTGTGCATCAAGTACAGCAGTCATTCATCCCTCCGCAAACAGAACCGACCAGACGGCCCGAAAGGTAAAGGGCCGAGCAAAAAATTCGTGCGAGACATCAGCGTATAAACGCCGATGCCCGCGGCCAAGCTGAGTTGCGTGATTTGGCGTGTGCGCCTACGCTTGGTCAGAGCGCAAGCCGGTTAAAGCCGAACAAGCAAAATGAACCGCGCGATTACGCATATCATCAAATTGCTCAGGCAATTGGCGATATTCGTATTTTGGCATCGTATATGCTTCCACCTAGGTTGGTAAATGACAATCGCCTGATGCAGGTCAACGTTGGGCGCGGCAAGCCGCGCCAGACTTCAACCATCCAGTGGTCAATCCAACGCCATCCTTTCGGGAGCGAACCCATGTTTGAAACCGCCGAGATCGGTCACAAGCTAAAGAAATCTGAATTCGTCCGGGAGGAGCCGAAACTGCGCGCGGCATTACTCGATGCCCAATACCAGTTGCTGGCAGATCGCAGGTTTCCAGTCATTATCTTGGTCAATGGCGTTGACGGTGCTGGCAAGGGTGAAACGGTCAACCTGCTAAACGAATGGATGGACCCGCGGCACATTCACACCCACGCCTTTGGTGCCTCCATTGACGCTGAGCGTGCGCGGCCAGAGATGTGGCGGTTCTGGCAGGCACTACCGCCAAAAGGCAAGATCGGCATCTTGTTTGGCTCTTGGTACACCGACCCGATCCTGCAAAGGGTGATGGAAAGTGAAGATGCAGCCGAATTCGACCGGCGCTTGGCGCGTATTCGCGATCATGAGCGCATGTTGGTCGCCGAGGGCGCACTCATCATGAAGCTCTGGTTTCATCTTTCAAAAGACGCACAAACCAAACGCCTCAAGGCGCTTTCAGCAAAAAGGAAAACTGCTTGGCGGGTGACAAAGGAAGACTGGAAACGATTCAAACACTACGATGAGTTTGTTGGTGTGTGTGAGCTGGCTCTTCGCGAAACATCGACCGGCGAGGCACCGTGGAATATCATCGAGGGCAGTGACCATGCCTACCGCTCGTTAACAGCCGGTCGCCTGCTGCTCGATTCACTGACACGCAGGCTAAAAGGCAGTACACAGAAAATTTCGCCGGTTGAGCCGTTGCCGCAACAAAGCCTCGACAAACGCGACATTCTCAACACGGTCGACTATACGCACAAGCTCGGCCATGCCGACTACGACAACAAGTTGTCTAAGCTCCAGGGCAAATTGAGTCTGCTCACCAGACACAAAAAAATGCGTGATCGTTCAATCGTGATGTTGTTCGAGGGCATGGATGCCGCCGGCAAGGGAAGCACCATCCGACGTATTACTAGAGCCATGGATGCGCGGTTTTATCACATTGTGCCGGTGGCCGCCCCAACCGACGAGGAACGCGCGCAGCCCTATCTCTGGCGATTCTGGCGGCATATTCCGCCGCACGGCCACGCAGTCATTTTTGACCGTTCGTGGTATGGCCGCGTGCTGGTTGAGCGGGTCGAAAAATTTTGTGGTGAAAACGACTGGATGCGTGCATACCACGAGATCAACGAATTTGAGGAACAACTCGTAGTCGGCGGGGCGATTGTCGTCAAGTTCTGGATGGCGATCAGTCAGGCGGAACAATTAAAACGTTTCAGAGAACGTGCAAAAACGCCGCACAAGCAATTCAAGATTACCGACGAGGACTGGCGCAACCGAAAACGCTGGCCGGATTATGAGCGCGCGGTGGCCGATATGATCGAGCGCACCTCATCGGTGCTCGCGCCATGGCACGTCATTGCCAGCAACGACAAACCTTGGTCGCGCGTCGAGACGCTGAAGCGCCTGTGTGAAACCATTGAAGGTGCGCTCTAGGTCGATTTGATGTCTAGCATGCAGCGTGAAATTCTAATCGCCGGCGCACTGGCAGTGGCGCTTTCACTGCTCGTCATGGCATTGCGTCCGGCCGAGCGCGTGCGCGCCCGTAATTTGCTGATTGTGGTTTTGCTGTTGGCGTCGGCGCAGGTGATAAACATGCTCGTCGCACACGTCAAGGTAAGTCTGTCTGCCGACGACGCCAGCCGGGTCATTCACGGCTGGATAGCCGACATCATTTATCTCATCGTCACGGCAATTGTCATCAGGTTGGTCGGCATACTGCTGTTTCGCACATGGCTGCCGCTTCTTCGCATCAGGCCGCCGCAGATTATCGAGGATCTGGTCGTTGCGCTGATGGTCATTGCCTGGGTCGGCATGTGGTTGCGTACGGCGGGCATGGATTTTTCGAGTGTGTTGACGACTTCTGCGGTGCTGACCGGCATTGTTGCGTTTTCAATGCAGGACACCCTCGGCAATATTCTTGGCGGACTGGCATTACAACTGGACCGGTCAATTCGTATCGGCGACTGGGTTCGCATCGACGACTTGAGCGGACGGGTGATGGAAATCCGCTGGCGCTACACGGCGATCGAAACCCGCAGCCGGGAGACTGTGATTGTGCCGAACAGTTCGTTAATGCGAAGTCGCTTTATGGTGATCGGTGCCCGTAGTGATACTGCGATGCACTGGCGTCGTTCAGTCAGCTTCTCGTTAACCGGAGGCGGCATGCGCAACCTGGGGTCGATACTTGAGGATGCAGTACTCAACGCGAACATCGCCCATGTGTCGGTCGATCCGCCACCGTCGTGTGTACTAATGGATCTGTTGCCAGACGGTGGGCGCTACGTGTTGCGCTACTGGCTAACTGACCCCCAATTTGACGATGTCACTGACAGCGCCGTCCGCATACATTGCCAGGCGGCAATATTGCGTGCCGGTATACGGGTGGCCATCCCCGTCGAAGAACATTTTGTGACCAAAGAAAATGAGGCGTTTCACATTGCGCGCGACTCCGCCGAGCAGCGCAATCGTATCAACGCGTTGAAACAAGTTGACATCTTTCGTACTCTCGACGACGCAGAATTGGCTGAACTGGCCTCACATTTGGTGCATGCGCCGTTTGCAGCGGGTGATGTCATGACGCGTCAAAGTTCGGTCGCCCATTGGTTGTACTTGATTGTCAAGGGCGAGGCGGATGTATGGGTACAAGGCGCGCAGGGAGCACGCAGCCTGGTCGCTACGTTGCATGATGGCCACGTATTTGGCGAAATGGGAATGATGACCGGTGAACCACGCCGCGCGACCGTCATCGCTAAAACCGATGTTGATTGTTACCGGCTCGATAAGGAGGGATTCCGTCGTATTCTCACCGCGCGGCCCGACATCGCCGCAGAGATTTCCCATGCGCTGGTCGACCGGGAAATTGCATTGGCGCAGCAGAAAGCACTGGTGGACCAGCCTGAACCTGAAAAAAGATGTGCGGACATTCTTGCCAGAATCCGCGAGTTTTTTGCAATGGATGTCGACACACCTACCACCTGATTACACGGCATCATTCGACCGGATCAATCCGGTCGATCTCACAAATGCCGCTACTGAACATGAAAAACGACGCCGATTATGAAATCGAACTGAAGCTGGCGATTGCGCCAGGTGACGTGAGCGCGCTGCGCCAATCGGCACTGCTGCGTGAAAAATGCATCAGCGGCCCCGCGCGGCGCAAGGTATTCAACATTTACTTTGACACTGCCGAACAAGCCCTTCGACAGAACGGGATGGCGTTGCGCTTACGCCGGTCAGGTGGCCAGTGGTCTCAGACGCTCAAGACTGCCGGTGTGGCAAGTGGTGCACTATCCGCACGCGGCGAATGGGAGGAGGTGCTGCCTGGCCCGCAGCTGGATCTTTCGCTGCTTCGCGAGACGCCGCTTGCCAAGCTCGCAGGAAGAGATCGTTTGCACCTCACGCTAATGCCGGTCTTCACCACCGTGTTCAATCGTACCATCTGGCTGATTGAGTTTTCGCCCGGTCAGCGGGTCGAGATCGCCCTCGATCAGGGCAATGTTAGATGTGGTGAGAAGTCGTTGGCTATTTCGGAAGTCGAGATCGAACTGGTTGAGGGAAGTACAGTCGCCGTATTTGATGCCGCCGAGACTTTGCTCGAACATACCGCCTTGCGACCGGATAACGCGAGTAAAGCCAGCCGTGGTTATCAACTATTGAATGCGCCTCCCTTGGCACCGGCTTATGCGACCCCGGTCAAACTCAAACGCAAATGGCGCGTGGATCAGGCGATGCAAGTGATTGTTTCGGCCTGCCTCGCCCACTTTGCCGCAAATGTCGACGGTGCGCTTACAACCGACGATCCGGAGTACATCCACCAAATGCGTGTGGCCTTGCGGCGTTTGCGCTCCGCCATTCATTTGTTGCGTCCGGCAGATGCGGGGTACATCGGTGGCGAATTGCAATGGTTGACGGGTGTGCTGGGCCAGGCACGTGACTGGGATGTGCTGGTGGCCAATACGTTGCCATTACTCATCGACGGTTACGCGGACGCTGATGCCGCCGACGCGGTGATGCGGTCGGCAAGAGAAAGCCGAGACATAGCTCGTGCCGCAGTACGCGTGGCTTTGCAATCTAGACGCTACGCACGGTTACACCTCGCGCTCGGTCGCTTGACCGGGGTACCGGAAGCGTTTACCCGGTTGGCAAATGAGGCACTAACGGCGACCGATCCAAGTCCCAATCATGTCAAGAGTCTCCTGCCCGACAGGCGGCTAATCGGCGTAGCCAAGTTTGCCACGTCGGAAATTCGCCGCCGCCGCCATCATCTGCTGCGCCGCGCCGCAGCAATGACGCAATTATCGCCGGCTGAGCTACATCGGGTACGCATTGATGCCAAGAGACTACGATATACCATTGACCATTTTGCCAGCCTGTTTGACGACAAACGCATCAAACAGCATGTAAAGACGCTTGCACGGCTACAGGATTTGCTCGGCACGGCGAACGACGCCGTTGTGGCAACTTCGCTGATAAATAGCATCGCGCCAACTGAACAATTCAAGAATTTTGCCGACGGCTGGCTTTCGGCAATCAGGCACATTGAATTGGCCGAAATCGAGCGGCATATTCGTGACTTGAAAGGTCTTAAGCCACTTTGGGCGCAATCGAGCAAACGCTGGCAGAAAAAAACGGCATGACCATTCGGCACACGTAGCGTCACTTCTGTATCGACTCAATCATCAGGTGTCCCATGAAATACAAAGACTACTATGAAATCCTTGGTTTGAAGCGGGATGCGTCCGAAGACGACATCAAGAAGGCCTATCGCCGACTCGCGCGTAAATATCATCCGGATGTTTCCAAGGAGTCCGAGGGCGAAGCCAAGTTCAAGGACGTATCGGAAGCTTATCAAACGCTCAAAGACAAAGAAAAACGGGCTGCCTATGACCAGTTGGGAAGCCACCGGCCCGGCGAAGAATTTGCGCCGTCCCAAGATTGGGCCGAGGCGTTCAATACCCACTTCAACGGCGGTGAAAGCTCATTTGAAGGTGCTGACCTGTCGGACTTGTTTGCACAATTCGCGCGGCATCGCTCTGGCAATGCGGCAAGTGGTAGGCAAGGTCCTGCGTTCCCGATCCCGGGCGAGGACTTCGAGGTCGCCGTGTCGATCACCTTGGAAGAAGCTTTTCGCGGTACCCAGGTAGCACTGAAGCTGGATGTACCGGTTCATGATCAACATGGCCGGATACGACGCGAGGCGCGCGCCTTCGAAGCGAGGATTCCGAAAGGTGCCACTAACGGACAACGCTTGCGCCTGCGTGGGCAGGGTGGCAAGGGTCTCAACGGCGGGCGCGATGGCGACCTTTACCTCAACATCAGTCTCAA